>CAZCQG010000034.1:0-19524 GCA_964500775.1 uncultured Campylobacterales bacterium | reverse complement strand
CGTTTAATGCGCTGACAAAAGCGCAAAATGCAGAGGCGCAAAATTATCCGTTTTGCACGATAGAGCCAAACAAGGCAATAGTCCCCGTCCCCGATAAACGTCTAGGTGAATTAGCCAAGATAGTCAACCCCGAGCGCATACAACACTCCGTAGTGGAGTTTGTCGATATTGCAGGCTTGGTAAAAGGTGCGAGCAAAGGCGAAGGGCTCGGGAATCAATTCCTAGGAAATATCAAAGAGACCGATGCGATACTCCATATCGTGCGGTGTTTTGACGACGGCAATATTATCCACGTCGAAGGGAGCGTCGATCCTTTGCGAGATATTGAGATCATCGAGACCGAACTCCTTTTGGCGGATATGCAAACGCTGCAAAAAAGGATGGAACGGCTGCAAAAACAACTCAAATCCGACAAAAAAGCAAAAGAGATGTTCGACGTTGCCGAATCGTTACTCGCACATATGGATACGGGAAAAAGCGTGCGGCTGTATCCAAATATAGATAATGAATATTTTATCGAACTAAACCGTGAACTCCGTTTTATCACGAATAAAGAGGTCATTTACGGCGCAAACGTGGATGAGGACGGATTATCCGAGGACAATGAACTTGTCAAAAAAGTCAAAGAGTATGCCGCGCAAACAAATAGCGAAGTGATCAAACTCTGTGCGAAGCTCGAAGAGGAGATGGTAGAACTCGAAGAGGATGAAAAAACAGAACTTTTAGAATCGGTCGGAGCGACCCAAAGCGGTCTTGATCAAATAATCCAAAAAGGATTCGAAAAGCTAGGTCTTATAAGCTATTTTACCGCGGGCGTCAAAGAGGTACGAGCGTGGACAATACACAAAGGGGACACTGCTCCAAAGGCCGCGGGCGTGATACACAACGACTTTGAAAAAGGATTTATCCGAGCCGAGACTATCGCGTATGAGGACTTCATCAAATACGGCGGCGAGGCAAAAGCCAAAGAAGCGGGCGCTTTGCGAGTCGAAGGGAAAGAGTACGTCGTAAAAGACGGTGATGTGATGCACTTTAGGTTCAACGTATAAGAAACTATGATAAAAACAACTCTTAAGGTCATTCTCGCGCTTTGGGTCTACTTGATGCTCTTATTTTTAGGCACTCCTTACCAATACGCGGTCGTGATTTCGGTGATTTTTTCGGGGGTGTTATTTTTTAACCCTTTCGACTATCACCAAAAACAGACCCACGTAAGCGAACAAGTAAACAATAAAACGAAAAAGAATCTAGAAAAAATGCGCGATCTTCACGAGATGAATACGAAAGAGAAAAAGAAATTTTTAGAAGAGCAGAGAAAAAAAGAGTTAAAAAAAGAGCCGAAAAAATAGGGTATCAGAATCCGTTCTCAACTCGGTTTCTTCCTAGTCGTTTCGCATCGTATAGCGCATCGTCGCAGCGCTTCGTGAGGCTGCTTTCGGTATCTTCAAACGAGCAGGTCGCTACGCCGAAACTAGCGGTAACGCGAAGTGAGTTTGCAAAGTTATACCGCTCTATTTTGCCTCTTAGGTGCTCTGCCATCACCATTGCACCCTTATTATCGGTGCCCGGAAGAATTATCATAAACTCTTCCCCGCCCCATCTGCCGATAGCATCGCTTTTTCGGATGCTGCTTGATAGCACAAGCGCTACCTCTTGGAGAATCTTATCGCCGACTATGTGTCCGTGATTATCGTTGATTTTTTTAAATTTATCTACATCCAAGAGTATGATGGAAAATACCTTGCCCCGCTCTCTTTCATTGAGCTTATCATTGAATATCTCATCAAGTTTTCTACGGTTATAAATCTGCGTCAATTGATCGGTAACGCTTAACTCTTCCAAGCGATTTGTAGAATCCACGATTCTCTGCCCTATTCTTGAGAGTGCTTCGGCGATTTTTCCTATGTCGTGACGATTTCTACTTGCGATCTCTTTTGTGATATGTATAAACTCCGTTATCGAGATTTTTTCATTGTAATAATCAAGTAGTTTCCTCACGAGATTTTCATACGTTCCGACGTGGCGTAGAAATATTATATGCAATACGACAAACAGCACCAAATAGATAAACACAAACCCGATCAAAAGATTCCTTCTAGTCTTCTCTAGTGCGGCGATCTCCTCATCACTTTTTTGCCCGAGGGTAAAGTTGTACTCTTCGATAGCGCCACGCTCTAGATTTACACCTATCCGCTCCCCGTCTTTTAGTATTTGTATTCCGCTGCCGCTTATTGCTTCACTCCCCTTGACGTGAAATACAATATCTAGGTCACTGCCCGAAACAAGATAAGACAAGAAGTCTCTATCTACTTTTGTCCCGACACACACCACGCCTACGGGATGGGATTTTTCGTTATTGACGATTTTCGAATACAAGAGGGTAATGTCGCCGTCCACTCTATCCACACCCCAAAAATACCCCTTTCTCAACGCCTCGTTAAAATAGTGCGCATTTTTGACCAAATCACCTACGATATACTCCGAAGCTCCTCGGCTAAGTACTTTCCCCTCCATCCCTATAAAGAGTATCTTGTCAATCGTATCGGAAAGAAAGAGTTTTGACCAATGATACAGCATAGAAGTATCTCCAAGCGCGATCCCTTTGGTGACATCGGTAGAGCCCGAGAGTATGTCGGCTGATTTTTTCTGTGTATCAAGCACCGTATCAAAGCGCTTTTTCGCAATCTCTGTTTGCGCTCGAAGCCGCTCTTCAAATGAATTCTTTTGTATTTTATGGAGCGATTCTATTTGGTAGATTCCAAAGAAGAATATCGCAAGTAGTTGTGTAAGTGCGAGAAATAGGACTTTATTATAAAGATTCATTCTCTAGTTACTATCTCGAACTTTCTTTGCGATAAATAGCGTAGAAATGCCGCCTGAATAGGACTTCTTCAATACCGTCTCAAAGCCGCTGGCATTGTACTCTTCTTCCAACGCACCGCTCGTCAAGAATCCTTCTATCGAATCGGGGAGATATTTATACGCGTCATAATTTTTCGAGAGTAAGCCGCCGACAAACGGAAGCACTTTGCGGGTATAAAAGCCATTGAGCTTATCAATGATACCCTCGTGCTCTTTTTTCGTAAACTCCAAAATCACGAGTAAACCGCCTAGTTTGAGCACTCTATTAAACTCATCAAACGCCGGCTTTCTCTCTAAAACATTTCTAATCCCGTACGCAATAGAGACTATATCCCCTTTGCTGTTGGGTGCGTCGATACTATTTGCCATCGATTCTACGAAGCGAATCTCGGGAAGTTTTTTCTTTGCTACTTCCAACATACCGACAGAGGGATCGATACCTAAATACTCTTTTACCTCTATGCCGTTCGCCCTTGCCTGCTTTTGCCAAAAGAGAATCATATCTCCCGTGCCGCACGCTACGTCGATTATGCAGTCTAGCTCTTTGTTACCGAGTATCGCAAAGCTTTTATCGCAACCGTTTTTTCTCCACGCGGTATCGATACCGAAACTAAGAACCCTGTTTGCTAAGTCGTACGTCGGCGATATTGCGTTAAACATCTCTACTATTTTTCGTTGTTTATCCAAAATTATTTCCTTATTTATTCGCTAAAATCTTCATATTTTCCATGAGTCGCTTTATATGCGACCGCCGAAATAATCTCGTCTTTTTCGGCTATGTGCGCGCCGTTATAGACTATCGAGTAGGTGATCTTGACACTATCTCGTATGCTGTTTATCGTCGTGCAATAAGTTTCTATTGATGCCAATACCCATCTTCTAGCAGCCATAGCATCGGCATCACACTCGAAACCGTAAATAATATGGGCTTCATCGAATTTATTGGGTTTTTTCTCGCTCCGCACCATCTCGGCTTTAAGGGAGAGATTTTTTACTTCCGTACCGTTCTTTTTAGCAAGCTCCACTATATCTACGCCGCTACACGCCAACATCCCCGCTACGAAGTACTCTTGAGCGCTCGCGATATGTTCATCGAGGAGAAACTCCCCTTTGCTCCCCTTTGCGGTAAAGCTGCGACCCTCTTTGTGCTCTATCGTGAGATTCATTTTTGTGCCTTGAGCCACTCATTAAGAATTGCTATTTGCTTTTTCGTCTGCTCGCTTGATGTCCCTCCGTAGCTATTTCTAGAATCCATAGAGGTTTTGAGCTCCAATGCAGCTTTTGCCGCCGTATCGAGGCGCGCATCTACGCTTTGGAGTTCTGCGACGCTTAGTTCACTTATGTCTTTTCCCAGCTCATCCCCTTTTGCGACGCATCGTCCGGTGATATGGTGCGCTTCTCGGAAAGGGATTCCAAGCTTTTGGACTAAAAAGTCGGCGAGATCGGTCGCGGTCAAATGTCCGATTCTTGCCGCATTCGCCATATTTGCTTCTCGTACGCGCATCTCTTTGAGAAACTCATTGAGAATCTCTAGTGAAAGAGTGATGTTTTCTACGCTATCAAACACCCCTTCTTTATCCTCTTGGGTGTCTTTGTTGTACGCCAAGGGGAGCGCTTTCATCACGGTCAAAAGCGATAAAAGATTCCCGTACGCCCTCCCCGTTTTACCGCGTAAAAGTTCGGGTACGTCGGGATTCTTTTTTTGCGGCATTATTGAGCTTCCGCTCGAATATTTATCGGGCAACGCGATAAAACGGAATTCATAACTTGACCACAGGATAAGCTCTTCGGAGAGTCGAGAGATGTGCATAAAAAGGAGGCTGATGTCATACAGCATATCGAGGGCGAAATCTCTATCGCTCACCGTATCGAGGCAGTTATAGCTCGGTGCTTCAAACCCGAGTGATTCGGCGGTGAAAAATCTATCGGTATTATAGGGTGTACCCGCCAAAGCCGCACATCCTAGCGGACAGATATTATTTCTAGCATAAGAATCCGATAGGCGCTGAAAATCTCTGCGAAACATAAACGCGTAGGCATTCATATGGTATCCGAAATTTATCGGTTGGGCATGTTGCAAGTGGGTCATCCCCGGCATAAGTGTCTCGGTATGGCGCTCTGCGATAGAGACCAATGTCCGTATCACCTCCAAGAGGAGCGAACGGATAGTTTTATTAGAATCTAATACATATTTTCGAAAATCGACTGCGACTTGGTCATTCCTGCTTCTTGCGGTATGGAGCCGTTTTCCCGCGTCACCGACTATCTCGGTCAGCCTCTTTTCTACCGCCATGTGAATATCTTCGTCTTTTATGCTAAAAACAAATGCTCCGCTCTCTATCTCCTCTTGTACTTTTGAGAGTCCCGAGACGATCGCATCGCAGTCTTCAGCGCTTATGATTCCTTGCTTTGCTAGCATAGCGGCGTGCGCTTTTGAGCCGGCTATATCTTGCTTATATAGTTTTTGATCAAAAGGCAAAGAGGCGTTAAACCTATCCATCAACTCTGCCGTCTCTTCGCCGAATCTTCCACCCCAAAGTTTTGCCATTATCTTCCCCGAATGTTTTTATTTATATATTTTACCAAAGCGGCGTTGAAATAGTTTAGAGGAGTTTTTACCTCTCGAAAAATTCTCTTTCAAAACACTCTATATTTTTCTCTTCTCCCGCGCACGTAAAGCTTCCGCCGTCATTTCCGAAATCTTTTTGCAATACGGTGAGCGAGAATTTTCCAAAGAGATATTCGGCTTTGCTTATGTCGGCATATTTTATGGTAAATGTTTTGCGTTGCTGTTTTTTGTACTCTATATACGGAGCGTTTTTTATCGCATCATTCGCACTATCGCTGTATGCGCGCACTAGCCCACCCACCCCTAGCAGCGTGCCGCCGAAATAGCGGACGGTGATGATGGCGGATTCTATCATCTCATTTCCCTGTAATACTTTGAGTGTGGGAAAACCCGCCGACCCCTTCGGCTCTCTATCGTCGCTGAAAAACTCCTCTATCTGCCCTTCATCATTAAAGAATCTTCCCGCGGTCACTACGTGGCGGGCTTTTGGGTGTTTTGCTTTTATCTCTTCTAGGTGGAGTTCGTACGACGCAATGGGGACGAGATAGGAGAGAAACTTTGAGCCCTTTACCTCAATAGCCCCCTCATAGAGCACATCGACCGTCTTCATGGAATCGAAGCGATTTTTTTGAAGGAGCTAAGCGCTACGGAGATATTTATCGGGGAGATTGTTTGGAGCGATTTTAAGGCATTGATGTCTTTGAAATAACCGGCAAAGACCTCTTTATTGAGCTCTAAATACGCATTATAGGCATCTTGGATATTTTCGTTTTTTCGTTTGAAGCGGACGATATTATGGACTATCGCATATATCTGTCCGAATATCTCTTTTTGCAATAGCGCCTTATAGCGCATCTCCCATTCGTTGCTCGCCGCTAGGGTTTCGGAGAGCGAGAGGAGATAGCTTGTATCCAAATCTTTGAGGATGTTATAAAAGAGTGTGGCGACGGAGAGGAAACTTTCATTCGTACTCTCTTTGACATCGATGATCGTGAGCGCCATCTTCACTGTGTCGTTCAGATAGTAGTATCTGCTCAAAAGCTCATCCTCTTCGTAAAAGAGATTGATTCCTTTGAGATCGATAGAGTAAAGGAATTCGTGGAAAGATTTTTTATACTCGGCGATGTGATCAAAGAGGGAGATCTTATACTCGCCGTGTTCTAAAAGCCAAGCGCTCAAGAATCGGATATTCTCTTCGTTTTTCAATAAAATCTCGTACTGTTTTTTTGTCCCCAATTTATAGTCGAGCCGAAAAATCTGATGCCGAAGATCGTTGGCGGATATGAGTTCATTGGTGACCAAAAACGCTTTTATCTTTAATAAAAAGGTGTCGTTTTTCGGATCAAAATCGGCGATAAACGTGCATCCCATAGCATTTATCACTTTATCTGCGATATAGGTGGCGATGATCTCGCGTTTGAGTTTGTGCTGCTCTATCTCTTGGTGGTACAAAGCGACGAGTTTTTTCGGAAAATATTTATAGAGGTACTCCAACGCAAACTCGGAATCCAAAAATTCGGTATGGCGCAAAAGATAGCTTTTGGTAAATATCTTTGCAAAAGAGAGCAATACCGCTAGAATCGGGCGCAAGACCTTGCCGTTTTTCCCTACCGCTTTGCCGAAATCTTCGCCGTTTGGCAACTCAAAAAGGGCACGCTCAAACCCTTGGAGATTCTCTTCGAGTACGGTGATGGAGCGCTTTATCTCTTCTAAACGTTCAATCGAACGTACTTCATCAAGTGAAAGTGCCAAGGATTGAAAGTAATTTGTCCAAAGGACGATTTGCTCAATATCGGGGATGAGCGAATGGAGTATTTCGTATCTCGTCTCTTCTTCGATGATTCCTTTTGCCTCTAGACTTGCTAAAAGAATCTTGATATTTACCTCGTAGTCGCTCGTTTGTACACCCGCGGAGTTGTCGATACTATCGGCGCTTATCCTGCCGCCCCGCTTGGCATATTCGATCCTGCTTTTTTGGGTAAAGGAGAGATTTCCCCCTTCGCATACACAATACGCTTTTATATCTTTTGCGTTGACGCGTACCGCTTCATTGGGTTTGTCCCCTATCTCGCTATCGCTCTCTTCGCTCCCTTTCACATACGTCCCGACACCGCCGCTAAAGAGCATATCGACTTTCGCGCAAAGGAGCGCGCGGGTCAGCTCTTCGCCGTTGACGACGTTTTTTTTGAGGGCGAGGAGTTTTTTGACCTCTTCGCTCACAAGAATCTCTTTGGATTCCTTGTGAAACACGCCGCCGCCCTTGGAGATAAGATTCTGATCGTATTTATCCCAACCGCCGCCAAGCTCAAATAATCTTTTGCGCTCTTGATACGCGGCTTGGGTATTTGGATTTGGATCTAAAAAAATCTCTTTGGAGCTTATCGCTCCCACGAGTTTGAATTTTTCACTCAAAAGCATCCCGTTGCCAAACACGTCTCCGGCGGGAGAGCCGATGCCTATGACGCTAATCTCTTCTTCATAGAAATTTTTTCCCGTCTCAATAAAGAAACGCTCACTCGATTTGATCGCCCCTTTTGCCGTGATTCCCATTGCTTTGTGGCTATACCCTTTGCTCCCGCCGCTGGCAAACGCATCTTTGAGCCAAAATCCTCTCGATGAAGAGATCGCGTTTGCGACATCACTCATGCTTGCCGTCCCTTTATCCGCAGCGACGACGAAATAGCTATCCTCCGTGTCGTAGCAGATGATGTTTGGATTCTTCGGGGTGTCTATATTATCGACGAGATCTAGGAGGGCTTCGATGTAGAGTGTATACGCACGGGTAAAAAGCGCTCTATCGACGGCGGGGGCAAATATGACAAATCCCCCTTTCGCACCGTTTGGGATAATAATCGAATTCTTTTGGCGCTGTGCTTGCATCAGATGGCGCACTTCGTTTCTAAAATCTTCATATCTATCGCTCCATCGAAGACCGCCTCTGCTTATCAAGCTGCGCCGCATATGCACCCCTTGTAAAAGCGGGTGGTAGACGAATGTTTCGATTCTCGGTTGGATTCCTTTGATGTATTCGCATAGAGCGAGCACGTCAATCTTTAGCCCAAGCGCTCTAGCGTCTAAACAATGCCCCTCTAAATCGTAATAATTCGTCCTTGTAAGTGCGTTGATGACGGAGAGAAAGATATTTAAAACCTTGTCTTCGTTGATATTTTTTACCTCTTTGAGAAGCGTTACGATATTTTCGATAAGCCCCTTTTTTTTCTCATCCCGCTTCTTAACTTTTGGTGAGAATAAGACGGTAAAAAGGGAGAAAAAAAGTTTTGTGATCTTGTGGTGTTTGACGAGCGTATCAAAAATGAGCGTTTTGTTAAACGCGCTCACGAGTTGATTGGCATAAGATGCGAGTGCGCGCAGTAACTCTATTTGCATCGCCGAGAGATTCTCCAAATACGAGAGGGAGTTCAGCGTATCGTCTGGAATCTTCCGTGCGAGGGCGAGGAGCAATGCCTCTAGCGTGTGTTTGCTAGAGTGCTGGAAAAGTCGGTGGTCTTTGCAGGCTATGAGATACTTTTGCGAATAAATATCTTCGCCCTGAAACTGAATCTGATACGAGACCTCACTATCTATCTCAAATCCGAAACTACTCAAAATAGGGATATTTTGCGAAAGTGTACGGTGGCTTTTAGAGAATATCTCTAGCTCGATCCCACTCTCTTGCAAAGAGTTAAAACGTATCCAAAATCCCTCTTTTTTGACCTGCTTAAATGCCTCTGCTACCTCGGAATCTTGGAGGTCGTCAAAACTTACGCAGCTAGAAACTATATGATAGGTTTTAATGATCGAGCACCAAAAAGTAGTTTTTCGTAATCTTGCGAATCTCTATATTTTCAAGCCTATAAGAATCAAGCTCTTTATGATGGACAAAGTAAATCGCCGCATCTTTGGGAATCCCATAATCAAATTTGAACTTGTTAATATTGACGTATGCCGTCTTGCCGACGTAGATGACTTCAAAAAGAGTGCGGAGTTCTCGATACGCAGCGCTATTGTCGTGAAACGCTTTTTGCGGTATGGAGAGCTCATCGCTTGCGACAAAGGAGGGGAGAAACCCTTTGAGGTATGCGCATCTTGCGCGAATTTCGAGTTTTTTGGAAGCGTGCTTTTTTGGGAGCGTATCAATGTCGATATGCACCTGCCCTACCCCTTCGTATCTGTATACGTGCAAATCGCCGTAATACTTATACGCAGGATTTTTCACGCCGAGCACTTCGCGCACTTCGCTCCACGCGTAGGAGTTTTCCGGTAAAGGCGAGTGAATAGTGGTCTCTAGCAAAGCTTCGCTCCGATCTCTTGGTATCTTTTGTAGTAATATGATACAAAATCATAGCAGCCGCTGTCAATGGGCATAAGATTCCTCCCCTCATAACGGACGTAATCAAACAGATACTCTTTTGCATCGGACTTATTTACGTAGGTTTTTACGAGTTTATCATAGTGGGCGAGATAGAGCTCGCAACTATTTTTGAGAATCTTGGAGCTAAAATCCGCCCAAAGTTTTCCGTCTTGAAACTCTAGCATACCCGATTCAAAGAGGATGCTAAGGTGTATCATCGCTTCGCTGTAATAGGGGCGGTATTCGTCGCTCTCTTTTTGAGCGACGAGTTTCATAGAGCGGATGATATTTTCTAGCATCACGTCTTCTATGAGCGCACCTCCTTGGAGTATATGGGCGCAAATCCCCGAACTCGTGGCTTTGAACTCTTCGATATTTTTAAACTCTCCGCTTCTATTCATCACCCCCTCGCTAGCTTCATCCACCCACAAAATATGTCCGAGCTCATGTCCTATCGTACTCACTTCATAGACATCCATCCACCGCTGTTTGGAATCTAAAAGAGCGTAATGGGCATCGTAGAGATCGTCGCTTAGAATCTCTTTTTCTAAGAGCATCTTAGGTCTTGCGATAGCTCCCGCGTAGACCATTTCGGGATAACCGAATATCTTTTTGCCGTATCTGCTTGAGATCGTTTCATCGTTTGGAATCACCTGCGCACTAAAAAGCCCTTGCATCATCGCTCCAAAATAGAGCAGAGGGAGACTTTTATTGACATACGCGCGCTCTAGCGAGGATCTGACGAACGCATACAGTGGAGATTCGGGATCGCCGTATGTATCCAAAAGGGCGTAGATGTCATTTTTGCTCTCTATTGCACTGCTATTTTTAGGTGTTTGTATCCGCAAATCTAACTCCAAAACGACCGAATGGCGATAGATGTCTTCGTAATATTCAAACGGATGTGTGGGCTGCAACTCCCCCTGCACCTCCATCCAAGCGGCATCTACATTTTGCCACGACACAAGGAGTGATGCTTGATCTTCTTGCAAAAGGGCATCTTTGAGGGCGGAGAAGTAGTTTTTAAAAGTTTCCGAAAGCCCTTTTATAGAGCAGATCTCATCGATTGCTTCTATGCCGCTTGCTAGCTCTTTTGCAAACGCTTTTCCATACGGAGTGAGCACAAAATCTTCGTCTTTGTACACAAGGGCACAATAGCTTCGACTAAGCGTCGTATCACCGCCGTCAAATAATAACCCCTTTTCATCCAAATAGTCTATAATCTCTTTTTTACTCGAAAACATCGATTCTAGCTGCTTGTTTGCCCCTTGGATAAGTATGGCATCCCAAGAGTGAAAAGCCGCGTCAAAGCTTTTTCCTAGCTTGTAAAACGCGCGTAGAAAATGGAGAATATGGGGTGAAATACCCTTCCCCTCCAAAGAATTGATAGTTTGCGAAAAAAGATTGGTATAAAATTCGACGGTGATCCTATACGCTTTTTTTAATACCGACGGAATCTCGGGGACACTATCACGGGTGAGGAGATTTTTGAGCGCATCCTCTTTGAGCGAACACAGACGCACCGCAAAGGCGTTAAGGTATTCTGCATCACGAGGGAGTGAGAGAGAGGCGAGCGCATCGCTTAGAATCTTATATCTTGCATCCTCTGTTTGTTTTGCTTGCAATACCGTAAAAAACGAGTTGCAATATGCGTTTTGTTCTTTTGCCGCTTCATACAGAAGCGTGTTATCCGTTTGGGTGAGCATTAGATTCCTCGCGCTTTTTTTATCGATTCGTACGCGCCGTTTATCTCTTGGAGTTTTTTTGTAGCAAGCTCGACAAAATCCTCTTCAAGCCCTTTTCCGCGAATAATATCGGGGTGGTATTTTTTCAACGCCTCTTTGTATTTCCGTTTTATCTCTTCATCGCTATCGTTTTTATCTGCCTTGAGCAAGCTATACGCGCTCTCTAGTTTCGTATCTTGTCGCGGTTGCGCGCTCCGCTCTTTGTAGTACGAGTTAAACGAAGCAAAAAAGCGCTCATAATCCTCGTTTTTTATCTTCAAACCGCTTGCGATTTCACGCATCATCACCGCTTCTCGCTCATCAAGATGCCCGTCGATAAAAGCGATATTCAAGAGAAATTCGACGATTTTCACCCTTTTGTCGTAATCGTTGTAGATGATGGCATAAAGATTATTGAGGATATATTCGAGATTCGTACTCTCTTTGTTGCGATTAAATATCTCTTTCAAATACCCTCTCGCCTCTTTGGAGTTCACATAATCAACCGAAAGATCATCCAAAGCATTACCGATAAGTTCGGCCTCAAGCTCGCTGACCCGTCCATCTGCTTTCGCTACCTTGGCAATAAGTGCTACGATAAGCCCATACTCGGTATTTGCTATCTCTTGGGTACTTGCGGCAAAAGGTTTGTTGCCGTGTCGTTTATAGGTCTCTTTGTCGGCATTACCTTGGGGTTGTTCAAACGTCGCACCTTTAAAGTTTTGCAGATTCTTCGAGAGCATATAAAACACGACGACCGCGACGATAAAAAGTACTAATTCCATTTCTACTTATCCTTTTTCAAACAATTTTTACAGAGTGATTTTACAAAAAGTCCTCGCCCTTTTTTTAGAGTTACGAAGCTTTTTATTTCTACCTCACGCGTACCGCAACTATCGCAATAATCGCCAAAAAGTGAGCGGTAGCGCTCGGTAACGTATCTCTCCTCTTCAGGAGGGAGTTTTGCCGCATTTAATAAAAAATCGGAGAGAAAGTCAAACTCTTTTACCCCTTTTTTCGTCCCGAAAATCGCATTATAGATATTCAGACACGAGGGGCAGATATGGAGCGGCTTGTCATAGTAGACCTTGACATCGACCCTCCCCTCTTTGACCGTAAAATCAAAACTATTTTTTTGCGGTACTCTAAAAACATATGCACCGCGACGGTGGAGAAAATCGTCTTTTAAAATATCGCAAAAAGCGATGTGGTATCTTGGGATTCCTTCGCTCTCCACCTCGCTTCTTTGGAGTATTTTTTTATACACTACCCCTCGTACTAGCTCTTTGTTCGGGAGGAAATAGAGCAATGCGTCGTGTAAAAAAAGCATCTCCGTGTCGCTAATAGCGATACCTTTTTGGAGTAAATCCCTAGCGACGTCGCTCAAAAGATACTTTGAGGAAAATCCTTCAAACGTCTTGGCAGATTCCGAAATATCTATCAAAAAAGATGATCCTCGATAAGCATACAGAGCGTGTGTCCTACCAATATGTGCATCTCTTGGATTCTCGGAGTGTTATCGGAAGGGACGATGATATTTATATCGCAAAGCGAACGCATCGCTCCGCCGTCTCTGCCGCTAAGACCGATAGTGGTGATACCGCGCTCTTTTGCAAGAGTGAGCGCTTCGATGATATTTTTACTATTGCCGCTCGTGGAGATTCCTAAAAATACGTCGCCGTTTACGCCGAGTGCATCAAGCTGCCTTGAAAATATATAGTCATATCCGTAGTCATTTCCTATCGCCGTGATAGCCGATGTGTCTGTCGTAAGCGCTATGGCTTTGATACCGGGGCGCTCTTTTTTGTATCTCCCCGTGAGTTCGGCTGCGATATGTTGCGCATCTCCCGCGCTCCCTCCGTTGCCCGCCAATAAAAACTTATTTCCGTTTTTTAAGGATTCTAATATCGTCTTTGCACTTTGCTCTAGCGCATCACCGCATGTTGCATATAGTTTTTCGATTGTATTTTTGTGTTCTTCTATCTCTCGTAAAATCGCTTCTTTCAACCCTGTGCCTTTTTAATAATATTCGTCGTACTTTTTCCCTCTATAAACTGCACCAAGCGTACTTCCTTGGCGATGTCGCTCCCTACGACCTCTTTACCCTCATAGTCGCCCCCTTTGACCAATATATCGGGGAGGACTTTTTGGATAAGCTCATACGGAGTATCCTCACTAAACGAGACCACATAATCTACAGATTCCAAAGCGGCTAGCACTATCGCCCGATCCTCTTGGGTGTTTATAGGACGGAGTGCCCCTTTGAGCCGCCGTACCGAATCATCGCTGTTTAACCCGATGATAAGGACATCGCCGTAGCTTTTCGCCTCTTCGAGATATTTGACGTGTCCGGCGTGGAGTATGTCAAAGCATCCGTTGGTAAAGACTACGGTCTTTCCGCCGTTTTTGAGTGATTTGGATATTTTTTCTATGTCGTCTCTGCTTTTTATCTTGTCTTCGCTTTTTGAGCGGTTGAGTGAATGGAGATAGTCGTGAATCTCTTGATGATTTGCCGTCGCGCTCCCTATTTTCCCCACCACTACCGCAGCAGCGGCATTTGCAAAACGGCAACTCTCATAAATATCAAGCCCGTAGCTTAACGCAAATCCGAGTGAAGCCAAAACCGTATCGCCCGCTCCCGTAACGTCATAGACCTCTTTGGCGACTGTCGGGATGAGCCGCAATGAATCTTCTAGTACCGCTATCCCGTCTTCGGAAAGGGTGATGAGCCCAGTGTGGAGCGCGCATTCTTGTTTTAATTTTTCTATCGCAAGCTGCAAAGAAGCGGTATCTTTTATCTCGATACCTGTAGCCTCACTCGCCTCTTTTTTGTTGGGAGTTAATAGGTATGCCCCTTTGTATTTGGAGTAATCTTTCCCTTTGGGATCGACTAAAAGGAGTTTGTTTTTTCTATTTGCCGAGTCGATGATACTCTGCGTCAAGTCATCGCGCAAAACCCCTTTACCGTAGTCAGAGAGGAGTATCACATCGATAAAATCGATATTTCTATCGATGAAACGAAGTATCTCTTCGCACATCGCATCGTTAATAAGCTCTTTACTCTCCCTATCGACACGCACGACTTGCTGATGAGAGGCGATGATGCGGCTTTTTTTGGAGGTTTTTCTCCCGCTTTGGGTAAAAATCCCTTGCGTATCGACCCCTTTTTCTTGGAGCATCGTTACGATCTTTTCGCCGCTTGTATCTTCTCCGATGACACCGCATGCGATTACTTCAGCATTCAAATCTATAAGGTTATTGATGACGTTGCAAGCTCCCCCCAACGTCTCTGATTCTTTGACCACATCGATGATTTGTACCGGAGCTTCGGGAGAGATACGCTCGCATTTCCCCCATAAATAGTGGTCTAGCATAAAATCGCCTACGACGAGAATCTTAGGCGTATGGAAAGAGAGATTCTTAAAACCCTGCATAGTGCTTGATCTCTCCTGCATAACTCGCTATCCCATCTTCTAACGAAAATGCGGGCGCGTAGCCTAGATGCTCTATCGTCGATTGGATGTCGGCTTGTGTATGGTTTTGGTAAAACGCGTAAGGATTATCGAAATACTCCACGTCAAAGACACCGAGATGCTTTTTGAGGTTTTCGACTATGTCGTTAAAAGTGCGCGCTTTTCCGTAGCCTACGTTATATACGCCGCTACTTGTGGGGTGCATCGCTTTGATATTTGCTTGCACTACGTCTTCGATAAAAACAAAATCACGCATCTGTTCGCCGTGTTTGAAGAGGCGCACTTTTTTATTTTTTATCGCTTGGATTCCGAGTTGAAGGATCATAGACGCCGTCGTCCCTTTGTGATACTCACGAGCGCCGTAGACGTTAAAATAGCGCAACCCGACGATACTTAGATTGGAGTGACGCATCATATATTCGTACGCGAGATTGTCCATCATAAGCTTGCTAAACCCATACACGTTTTCGGGAACTTCGCCTAGCCCGACGCTATTTGGCGCTGCGGAGTTGCCGTACGTCCCTGCACTACTTGCATATATCACGTTTGCACCCGAATCAATAGCGATGTCCAAAATGTCTTTAAAAGCGTTCGTATTAGTCTGTATCATCAGCTCTTGATCGGCAACGGTAGTATCGCTGATGGCGGCCTCATGAAAAATATAGTCAAACCCGTAATCTCGCAATTTCCCTAAATCACTTTTACAATTAATATCGCCGCTAATAACCTCTCCGTGAAAACCGATGAGATTCTTGAAGTGCCCTAGAGAAGTGGGATTTCCGCTTGGAAAACAATCGTTATTGCGAAATTTATCGAATACGACTACTTTTGCGTCGGGATGATTCTTTTGAAAATAATGGGCAATATTGCTCCCGATAAAACCCGCGCCGCCGGTTATGAGTATCTTTTTATTTTTAAAATCATCGGTTACGTATCGCATCTCCAACTCCTTATGGTTTATTTTGTGCTTATTAGTGAGGAGGTCTCTTTGATATATTCGTATATATCATCAAAGTTGCCGCTCACAAACGACGCTTTATCGAAATTATAATCCTCTCCCGCTTTACCCTTGAATAAAATATTATTCTGCAATTCGGCGTTTAATCCCGCATTAATATCGCTCACCTTGTCCCCTATCAAAAAGGAGTGCCGCATATCTATATCAAACTCCCTTTGCGCACGCTCTAATAAGCCGGGTTTGGGCTTGCGGCAATTACACATATCATTTGGCGTATGGGGACAAAAATAGGTCTTAAGCAAAGGCGTGCCGCTATTTTTAAACTCCTCGTGCATCCACGAATCAAGCGTATAAAACTGATCAAGCGTGTAGTATCCCCTCCCGATGCCTGATTGATTCGTCACGACGACAAAATCAAACCCAAGCTCGCGCAACTTTCCGACAAACGGGAAAATCTCACGTTTAAACACGAAATCTTCTATCTTATAGACGTAATCGTGATCTTCGTTTATGACACCGTCTCTGTCTAAAAATACCACTTTTTTCACGATAGCACCCCCTCTAAAAGCGTCCGATTCTCGATATTATGTGTACCTTCTACTTTGGCGGTGCCCATCACCTTTGCCCCTTTGGCGAGCTTCGCACTTCCTGAGACGCTCGCATCCATATACACCCTCGCATCCCAAAAGACCCTCGCCTCTCCGTAGATTCTCGCATTACCGTAGACCTTCGCATCGCCGAATACTTCGGCACTTTCATACACTTCGCTTTTGCCCTGTACTTGTGCACTTCCGTGAATCTGCGCATCATCATACACTTTCGCCTCATCCCCTACCCGAGCTTTATGGAGCACTTTTGCCCTGCCGTATACCTCTGCTTCGCCGCTAAGGATAGCATCTCCGTATATCATACCCGCTTCATACGCTTTTGCGACATCTAGAATGAGACATTTTCCGTTGTGGCTAAGATTTTTTTCACTTTGTATATAGCCGCCGAGCGTCCCTTTTTCTATGCCCTCTATGTCGCGTACATATTTTATTCGCTTGAGTTTTATGCCGTTGTGCACGATGGTGTCATCGGAGAGGAGGATGTATTTCTTGTCACCCGAAACGGCATCAAAACTGCCGCTTCTCCCTTTGCTCACTATAAAAAATGCGATACCTATACCTAGCAGCAAGACAATAAATAAAGCTACCCAAGTCACTCCGCTACACTCCATGCCACCGACATCTTTCTATATCTAGCATCAAAATTCTCTTCATTGTTTTTGAATTTGACTTTATGGCTAGGGAGCATCGCAAATTGTCCGTTTTCAAGTTTGACGCAGTGCATTATGAGATTATCCAAATACCAATCCACCGAAAAAATATACTCTCCCGCCATCCACGCATCTATTTTGTGAAGATACGCCTTGATGCTCCCTTGGAGGTGTCGTAGCGAATTTATCGCAACGGTATAATCGGGGCAATTTTTATAAGCAAGGACATCAAGGGTGAAGGTATCCTCTTTTGCGACATTTTTATGGTAGAGAAAATTAATCGGGACAAACGAAAAGAGGGAGCCGTCTTCTAGTAAAACCTTGAAAGTCGGTGCGCGTCCTTTGTAGCTAGTAAAGGCGATAATATCGCATCTCTTTAGACCAAACTCGGAATCTATACCGTAGATAGCTCGAAAATCCACATATGCGCTTAGCAAAAAGGGTATTTCAAAATCAACCATAACCTCTCCTAACAAGTGCTACAGCCAAAAATCGCAGGGGTATTAATGCTGTCGGGGTCGATAATAAGATAGTACCCTTTTATCGCCGTGTAGATTCCAAATAAAAACACCACAAACGAAGCGATCTTCAAGAAAAATGCACGGAGACTCGATCCTTTCAGCATCCCGAAACTCGAACCAAGCAAGAGCATCGCAGGAATCGTTGCAAGACCGAATATTGCCATTATGATCGCTCCATCAAGCGGAGATGCGCTAGAAGCGGCGGCAATAGCGAAAAAATAGACAAAGCCGCAAGGGATAATGCCGTTTAAAACACCTAAAAGAAAAAAACTATAATAACTACGGGAGCGTAGTAACGAAGCGAAACTCCTTTTAAACCACCCTTGATTCGAGACGGAATGCTCTATCGAGGTGAGGAAGTTTATCTTGCCGCTCAATGAAAGTCCTACAAGCACCATAACGATTCCCGCGATTATAAGCATCACCCCTTTTGCTTCGCTTCGAAAGGCAAAAACCCCACCTGCAAGTCCTGAAAGCGCACCTATAAAAGCATACGTACTCACCCTCCCCAAAGAGTAGGTGATATGGCTATAGAGCTCGTGTGCACGCCCTAGATTCCCATCGATTTTTGCACTGCTATACGCGAGTACTATTCCGCCGCACATCCCTATGCAGTGCCCAAATCCGCCTAAAAAAGCGATAGTGATTATCGAAAAATAGTCTATGGAATTGATACGGTATCCTTTTGGCTCAATATAGATTTATTGTATCTATTGATAACTTACATTTTTTAAATACAGACCCGCGGGGGAGATAGGCTCATTATGAAAAATCTGTTCGCCTTGCAGTTGCAAAGCAAGTTCGTGCGCGCTCAAACGCCCTTTGGCGATCTCCAATAAGAATCCCACCATCAGCCGAATCTGCGAGCGCAAAAAGCCGTTTGCGGCAAAATGGAGGAGATATAACCCTTTGCGTCGTGTCATTTTCGCCGTATGGATTATTCTGGTGCTTCCTTTGATCTCCGAACCTTGCAACATAAAATTTTTAAAATCGTGTTCCCCGAGAAATAGCGGGAGCGCATCCGCAATAAGATCGATGTTGTGAGGTGAATACAAGGCATAGTCATTACAAAAGGGCGGCAGCGGCTTTGGGCTAATGAGATAGAGATACTCTCTTTTTGTCGCCGAAAATCTCGCATGGAAGGAATCTTCGCGAAAAAAACAATCTCTTATTTGGATAGCGGGAAAAAGTTTTGATTCCATCTCAAATTTAAAGCGTGTCAAATCCCGCCAATACTCCGGTGCGCTAAAACTGACGTATTGTCCGAGTGCATGCACCCCTCTATCGGTTCTCCCCGCATATTCAAGTTTTGAAAATATCCCCAAGGAAGCGAGGGCGGCTTTGAGCTTATCTTCTACCGAGCAACCGCACTCTTGGGACTGCATACCGCAGAATTTACTGCCGTCGTACGCGATTTTTAAGACAAGTTTCATTAATAACTTTTGAGGACTTTCTTTTTGAAGAGCGTGTTTGTTCCTACGATGCTTAGGAGCAAAAAGAGTAGTAGCCCTAAAAACGGCGCAGTTGTAGATATGAAATAGGTCACGCCGTAAAACAATACGATAAATCCAAGACCGTATACGTATGCAAGATTTTTTTGGTATCTAGGATTGTAAATACCAAAACCCACGGCAAAAATCAAACCCACCAAGGGAAATAGCGAAATCGCGATCGAGACCGCAAAATCTTTTTTTCTTTTTTCGTCGCCGAAAAACGCTTTTGACCAATAATCTAGGGGGCTTTTTTCTCTGATCGTATCCATAATAAGCGGGTTATTCAATTGCATTTTTTCAAACTCGACAATCTCT
>CAZCQG010000033.1:0-20309 GCA_964500775.1 uncultured Campylobacterales bacterium | reverse complement strand
ATATCTTTAGGAATCTTTACTCTGCTTGGCTTCTCATCCCAATTTGCCGCCGCTATGTCAAATCTATTCATAGTACCTTCTCTATTCCCATAAGAAGTAATGCGCTCAAGATTCCCGCAAACACGCCCGCTAGTGCATCATCCAAGACTACTCCGGCACCTCCTTTCATCTCTCTATCCACCCTCCCGATAATCGAAGGTTTCCAAATATCAAAGAGTCTAAAAGTGAAAAATGCCAATGCGATAGAGAGCGGGCTAATCCCTACAAGAGAAATAGTAATCCACACCCCCACGAGTTCGTCGATGACTATCTCTTTTGGATCGTGCACACCGTAAAATATTTCATACTTATCTATCATCTTCGCACTCACCACACCGATCAAAACCGCCAAAAAAAAGAGGGTCGACTGAAAAGAGTAATGGACGATAAGCATCGCCGGCGGTATCGCCACGAGCGTGCCGAATGTCCCAGGTGCGTATCGTATCGTGCCCGTATATCCAAGCGTCAAAAAAAAGCGTATTAAATGCAAAATTATCCTTTCAACGGAGATGTGGTTATTATTCAAACAGCGGGGAGTTCGATGAGGAATTCTGCCCCTTTTCCTTTGTTGTTTGCGACGATTTTGCCGTCCATATTTTTTTCGATAATAATCTTACTGATGTAAAGTCCGATACCGCTTCCATCCTCCCCTTTTGTAGTAAACTTTGGTTCAAAAAGGGTATCGGGAAGGAATTCCGTCGGGATTCCGCCGCAATTATCGGCTATACTCGCCCGCACTTTTTCTCCGTCTTCTTCAAATGTTATCGTGAGTTGCGGATTGTTTACATTGTTTATTCGACAGGCGTCTCTTGCGTTTGTGAGGATATTCAGCACCACGTGTTTAAACTCATTGGCATATCCGATCACCTGTTTGAGCGCCTTTTTCTTTTTTATTTTTACCTCGATATTTTCGGCATAGAGCATAGAGTTGAGCAACTCCAAGATGCCCTCTATTTCTTTTTGCAAACAAAAAGGTTGTTTAGTTTTTACGGGACTGAAAAAACTTCTAAAATCGTTGATGGTTTGATTCATAAACAGTATTTGATCGAGTATCCCTTTTTCTATCTCGCCCCCGAGTTCGGGTTGCTCTTTGACGTCTTCTATGGTTTGCGCCAAAAATGCTATAGCGTTGAGAGGTTGTTTCCATTGGTGGGCTATCACCCATACCATTTCACCGATTGCCGCCATTTTTGACTGCTGTATCAAAAGATGTTCTTGTTGCTCTTTTTCTCGGGCAAGGTTGATTTTTTGCGCCACCTCTTGCTCGACGCGCTCATTGAGTTTAATATTGATATTTTTCAATTTCTCTTCAAGGGTTTTTTGTACGCTCAAATCTATTGCCGCACCGAGGATTCCCGCTACATTGCCTTCGCCGTCGTAAAATACGCTTTTGTAAAACTTTACGGTATGCAGCTCGCCCGTGATTCTGTTTTTTGTCACAAACTCATAGCTCTGCGGTGTTTTTGGACTAGCTAAAGCCTCGTCGTCTTCTTGTTTGTACCTATCGGCTATCTCCTTGGGGGCTATTTGATGGACATTTTTGCCGATGATCTCTTCTCTATTAAAACCGAATGTTTTTTCAAACTCAAGATTACACCCTAAATAGATACCCTCTTTGTTTTTGTAAAAAATAGGTATCGGGAGATTATGAATCATCGATTCAAAAAGGGCTTTTTGATCATTTAATTCTTTGAAGTGTTTTTCGCTTGTTGCAGACTCGTTTATCCCTAGCGTGTTAAAGTGTTTGAACATTTTGTAGACGAAAAAAGAGAGGGGCAAAACGCCTACGAGTGCACTCAAGACACTTACGGCAAGATAGTCATTACGAGGGAATCCGTCATAAATGGCGTAGTGACAAAAAATCGCAACGAGTGTCGCCGAAAATAGAACCGACAAGGATAGTAATAAAACCGTCCAAAACACGCCGATCCTAGCGAAAAAAAGTGAGATTCCTTGCATCTTGTTTAGACCTAATATTGCTTTAAAAATTACGTAAGCGAGGTGGTTTGATACAAATCCATAAGTTTTATATAAAACTCCTCTTCGTTATGTTGCTCTAATAATCCTGAAATAGGGATAATATCGTAGTACAATTTTTCAAGATTCTTAAATCTATTTTGATACAGGGTGCTTAGGATGATAGCCGACACCTCTTTGCGCACAAGTACCGCAGGAGGCAATAATCCCATCTTGAGTATCTCTAGAATCGAGCCGCTGTGATACGAGATATGGTGGTGTTGCCCATGTGGACAAGTGGAAAGGGAAACGAGCGTCCTGCAAACGTTGCAATACACAAACTCGGGCATAATATCTATCTCTATCTCGATACCCTTTAGCGTATCAAAAACCGAGTGCATCGTATTTTGGTCATAGAACATCCCAAGCCCCACGTGATTTTGCCCCGTTATCAATCTATCGCATCCAAAGTTTTGCGCGGCGATAGCATCGAGAATCATCTCGTTGTTTCCGGCAAAAAGGTAGTTGTTTTCAAAAGGGACGATGACTACTCTGTTTTTGGGTAAATAGTTGTCGGTGATGAAATTCAGACACTTCTCACGTAGCTCATAACTCATAATATCTTGCGTGTAGGGTTTGAGTAAAAAAATCACCAAGAGATCGCTTCTATCAAGTGCAAGACGAATCATCCGCTCATGTGCTCTATGGAGCGGTTTTGCGGCGATCATCAGCGCGCTTACGTGTTTGGCTTCTATCTCCTCTTTCGCACTTTGTATCTTTGCTTTTGCGACTTTTATGTCGTCAAACTCTATAAAATACTCTCCACATACGGCGTATTTGCCGAGTCTTTTGAGTGTCCGCACTACTCCGGGATGGGTCGTATCGGATGTTCCGTAGATTAGCTTTACCCGCTCCAAAGGATCTATCTCGAATACCTCTTGATTCTTCAGCTCGCCGTATTTCTTTCCGTTGCAGACAATATCGACTACTTCGTCTTTTTTGAGTGTTTTTAATACTACTTCGTTTCTTTTTCCGCTCGGTGCGAGTATAAAAGAGAAAGGGAAGGTTTTGTTTTTGTAGGTTTGTGTAGCATCTACTTCGGCAGCGGTCTTGCTATCCATAAGCTTGGTGACGGGATAAAGAATGCCGTCTTGGACTTGACAAAGGGCGGAGATCGCCTCTTTATCTACAAATATAGCTCTATTTGCGCTTTTGTATTCCATACTTTTTCCTTTTTTCCCAAAGGCTTTTTCTAGACATCCCTAGTTTTTTACTAAGCTCGGTATCGGGATATTTGTTTTGGAAATTTACTATCATTATTCTTATATATTCATCCACCGAAAGTATCTCTCCGCCGCTATCAAAACTCGCTACGTCCTGACTTTTGATATTGACCGTCTTTATATCGAAATCAAACTCCTCCTCCAAAGAAGAGATGATATAGAGTGTAGAATCCAGATTTTCAAATAGCTCTTTTTTCTCACCCTTTTTTAGCTCTTCAAAACCCGTGATATACAAAAGTGCTTTTTCCGAAACCCTCGTGGGTTTTGTCTTGTTTGCCGCTCTGCTTAAAGCGAGGTACTCTATATTGTATCCCTTCTTTTTGGCGTATGCTATGACGTATGCGTCGATATTTTTTTGTGACGAGCCGACTACCATGAACGGAGGATTTCTCTTTACATCCACATCTACGTTATCGACATCTAGCATATTCGCGATATAGTTGCCGTAGAATCTATTCTCTCTTTTCGTGCGCTCAAACTCTCCGAAATGTTGAATCTTTCTAATAAGCTCATCCATCATAAACGGTTTTAAAATATAATCTTTTGCTCCCGCTTTCAGAGGTTTTGCTACGGTGTCGTTACTGATATAAGAGATCATAAGGATGATGATGGTTTCTTTGTATTTGTCGATAATCGGGTAAAAATTTTGCCCCGAGATATTGGTAGAGAGCAGTACGATGTCGTAACTTCCCGCCGAGAGTGCGTCGTTTAGCGTCGTGACGATGTCGCAAGAAAAGCCGTTTTCGGAGAGTTTCGCCGAAATGTTTTGTGCCAAATATATCTCATTTTCTACTACCAATACTTTCATTTGTCCCACCTATAATATCTCATATTTATTACCGCGCTGCAACCCGCACCTTCGCCTCTCCCTAAGAATCCCATCTTCTCCGTCGTCGTCGCTTTTATATTTACCCGCTCTTTGCCCAATCCTAAAAGGTCGGCAACGGAGGTTTTCATTTGCGCTTTATAGTTTAAAAGCCTAGGGGTTTCACAAATCATCGTAAGATCGACGTTTACCATCTCATACCCTACCGCTTGCGCGAAAGCAACGACCTTTTTTAGCAACACCTTTGAATCGGCATTTTTATACGCAGAATCATTATCGGGAAACCACTCTCCTATGTCTCCGCCCCCTATCGCACCGAGAATCGCATCGGTAAGCGCGTGCAACATCACATCTCCGTCGGAGTGGGCTTTGAATCCAAACGGATAATCAAGCTCCACCCCTCCGAGCACCATTTTTTTTCCCTCTTCAAAACTATGAAAGTCGATTCCCTGTCCGACGAAATGGGCGTTATTTGGAGGGGTCAAGCAAGCAAGTGCTGCAAAATCTTCTTGAAACGTCAGTTTGTGTGATTCTTTTGCCCCTTCGATAAACTCCACTTTGCCGCCGTAAGCTTTTATAGCACTACTCTCATCAGTGGCGTTCGGATACTTGCCTAGTGCCTTTTTAAGCACATCGGTACGGCTTAATTGCGGTGTTTGTATGAGTTTTATCGCATCTCTATTGAGATACTCTTCCCCGTACAATGCAGTATCCGCAACCTTGATATAGGGGACTACGCAGTCGGCGAATGAGTTAGATGCGTACAGCTCCGTGATCACTTTTTGGGGGATGCACGCCCTTGCGGTATCGGTCACCATCACATATTCGCTTTCTACCGCCTGTAGTGCGTTTTGGAGCGATTGCGCCCGCGTCTCTCCCCCTGCTACGACTTTATAGTCGGTGTAGTTTTGCATATAGCGCACTTCATCGGGTGATGCGGTGATGATCACCTGTGCGAAATTACACATTGTACATATTTGATTCGTTACAAAAAGCCACAACGGAGACGAATCGATACGCAACCACTGTTTTTTAGGAGTACTTTCTCCGCGGAATCTACTGGATGAACCGGCGCTCATTACGATCAAAGTTACGTCACGCAACACATATCCTTCTCTAGAGTGTTACGAAAGTATACATTAAAAAAGCTATGTTTTATCTTTTTTTCGGTAATTTTCAAAACATTAATTAGGGACAAGGATTATAATGAGAGAAGAATGGGTAAAAAAGAGACAAAACGACACGATAAAAACACAACTTTATTATGCCAAACAGGGAATCATCACCGAAGAGATGGCGTATGTCGCCAAGCGCGAGGGGGTAGATGCAGAACTCATTCGTAGCGAAATAGCTAGAGGGAGACTCATAATCCCTGCAAATATCAATCACGTAAATATGGAACCTATGGGCATAGGCGTAGCGCTTTCGTGCAAGATAAACGCCAATATCGGTAGCTCGTCGATTACGAGTTGCGCCGCTACGGAGGTCGAGAAGACCAAGACCGCGATAAAGTACGGTGCGGATACGGTGATGGATCTAAGCACGGGCGGGAATCTCGATGAGATTCGGGTAGAGGTCATCAAAAATTCCGTCGTACCTATCGGTACGGTACCGATGTATCAAATACTCCACGACCTAGAAGACGATATTCAGAATCTCACCGTAGAGAAGATGCTTGAGGTGATAGAACGCCAAGCGAAGCAGGGGGTGAGTTATTTCACGATTCATTGCGGATTCCTGCTCGAACACCTCCCCGCCGTTTCAAAAAGAAAAATGGGGGTGGTAAGTCGCGGCGGAAGCCTTATGGCATCTTGGATGCTCAAAAACCACAAACAAAACCCTTTTTACGAAGCGTTCGATGCGATATGCGATATTTGTAGAGAATACGACGTAGCGCTTTCGCTGGGTGATTCGTTACGACCCGGATGCTTGGCGGATGCGAGTGACGAGGCGCAGTTGGGAGAGTTAAAAGTATTGGGTGATTTGACACTTAGGGCTTGGGCAAAAGACGTACAAGTAATGGTCGAAGGTCCGGGACACGTCCCGCTCAACCAGATAGAGCGCAACGTCAGACTCCAAAAAGAGTACTGCCACGAAGCTCCTTTTTATGTACTTGGACCATTAGTAACAGACATCGCCGCGGGGTATGATCATATAGCTTCTGCCATCGGTGCGACTTTCGCGGCGTGGCACGGCGTGGCTATGCTCTGCTACGTCACACCCAAAGAGCATTTGGGATTGCCCAACGCAAACGATGTGAGGGAAGGAATCGTCGCCTACAAAATCGCCGCGCATGCCGCAGACATAGCAAGAGGACGCATCGGCGCGAGAGATAGGGATGATGCTATGAGCGATGCGAGATATGGATTTGACTGGAATAAACAATTCGAGCTCGCTCTCGATAGCGATAGGGCAAAAGAGTTCCACGACGAAGAGCTACCGCAAGACGTGTTTAAAGATGCGGAGTTTTGCTCGATGTGCGGACCGAAATTTTGTAGCTACAAGATAAGCCACGAAATCGCAAACGCCGATATGGATAATTTTATTACGACAGGAGAACAAAATTGAATCAAGAACAGATATTAGAAGCCCTCAAAAAAGTGGTCTATCCGGGCTTTGAAAAAGATATAGTAAGCTTTGGATTTGTGAAACAAGTGAGTACGGAAGGGGAAAAAGTCGCCGTACGCATAGACATCCCCGCTCCTTCAAAAGAGTTAGCCGAACAATTACACGCCGGATGTAGGGCAGCACTCCAAAAAGCGGGAGCAAAAGAGATACTAATAGACATCAAACAACCGGAATACAAAGAAGAAAAACCTGCTCGAAAAAATATCGCTCCACAAGTAAAAAACTTCCTTATGATCTCTAGCGGCAAAGGGGGCGTGGGCAAAAGTACCACTTCGGTAAACCTCGCGATAGCTTTGGCGATGGAGGGGAAAAAAGTGGGCTTGCTCGATGCGGACATCTATGGACCCAATATCCCAAGAATGATGGGAATCACAAGAACCGAACCCGAAATAGTCGGCAATAAACTCAAACCTTTTTTCGCGCACGGCGTAGAGGTGATGTCGATGGGTCTTATCTATGAAGAGGGGCAGAGTCTCATTTGGCGCGGACCTATGATTATGCGCGCTATTGAGCAGCTCCTCAAAGACGTACTTTGGAGCGAACTAGATGTCCTTGTCATCGATATGCCTCCGGGTACGGGTGACGCGCAGCTAAGCCTCGCCCAAAGCGTCCCCGTAGGTGCGGGCGTGACGGTGACTACGCCGCAAAAAGTCTCTATGGACGATACCTACAGAAGTCTAGATATGTTTAAAAAACTCAATATCCCTATAGCGGGAATCATAGAAAATATGAGCGGATTTATCTGCCCCGAGACACAAAAAGAGTACGACATCTTCGGTAAAGGGACATGCGAAGCGGTAGCCAAAGAGTTTGGCACGAAAGTCTTGGCGCAGATTCCTATCGAAGTAGAGATCCGTACCGGCGGCGATGAAGGGAAGCCCGTAGTGTTCTTCCATCCGACGAGCATCAGCGGCAAAGAGTATAGAAAAGCGGCAAATACCGTTTTAGCTTTTTTGGATGAAGTAAATAGCCAAAACCTCGCAGACAATGAGGCTATCCAGCCCGTAAAGTCGGATAAATCGGCTTGCAGTATGTAAATCGGAGCAGAATTAAGATAGAATAACAAAATTGTAATTTCAAAATCGAGATTGGAGTGAATATGAGCATTAATACGAACGATATGTATTTGTTGGAGAGCATGCCCGAAATTATGGCGTACAAAAACAGATTTGACACCCTCAACGGTTTACTCAATAAAACTACGCTGACGGGGAAAATAAGCTCACTTGAGATAGCGGAAAACCTTTTTATGTTTATGGATGATACCCAGCATAAATTTTCCGTATTACAAGACAAGCTCATAAACACTTTAGTGCTTGAAAACTATCGTAAAGTATACTCCGATAACTACTCCAATGCCCAAGCGATAATAGATATTATCGCCCGCTCCCTGCAAGAGCGCACCAAAGACGTGCAATACCTACGCAAAGATGCGAACGTCATCGCTTTTCTAAAAAATGAAAATACGATTGATGTACTCAATGCAAGGTTTGAAAATTTCTTTGCGAGATATAGTATATATGCAAATATTTTTCTTTTTGATACAAACGGCAAGCTGCTCTACAAAGCTGACGGGAATTACCAAGAAAAGCAGTACAACGACAAGTTTATTCAAGATTCTTTGCGGATAGAAAACGGCTTTGTACAGAGCATTTCGGATCTATTTTTGGATAAGAGCGGTGAAAAAACATTTGTATTTTCTGCGCCGGTTACTAGCAATGAAGGCTCTAAAATAGGTGTCATCGCAC
The DNA here is from genome assembly GCA_964500775.1 of uncultured Campylobacterales bacterium. Classification (GTDB taxonomy): domain Bacteria; phylum Campylobacterota; class Campylobacteria; order Campylobacterales; family CAZCQG01; genus CAZCQG01. The sequence goes on along the minus strand of CAZCQG010000033.1, from coordinate 11,829 downwards.
TCCAATACGATTTTAGCGACGAGATTTCGAGAATCTTTAAAAAATTCTCCCACAAAGTAAGCGGCTCGGCGACCTTGCTTAGTGATGAAAACGGAAAAATCGTGGCATCTTCAAACCACGGTGATTTTCCTGTCGGCGGCAAGATAGCGATCAAAAAACACGGGGATTTCACCATCGCCACCAACAACAAAAAAGATTTTATCTTTGCAGAAGCGCAAAGCGCGGGATATAAAAGCTATAAATTAGCAGGCTGGAAAATATCTATCCTTACCCCTTTGAGAAACGCTTATATGGGCGGCGATATGTCAAAAGCGATAACCTCGGATCCTAAACCCAATCAAGAGGATTCTTTCCTAGGCGAATCTTCGCTGATGACAAAAGAGCTTCAAGAGGTCGTCTTAGAGGCGGAAAATATAAACGAGGACTTGGGGGATGTCGTCATCAACGGTGAAATTATCGCCTCAAAAAGTAGATCCTATTCGCTCAACCCCATCCTCAACAACATCCGAAATATCAGTGAAGAGATCAACAACGTCTGCCTCAAATCGATAAACGGATTATTGAAAACGATAATGGATTCTACTTTAGATAACGTCAAATTCAACTCTGCCGCGGCGGCGAGTTTGTTTGATAGAGGGCTGTATGAGCGAACGAACGGATGTAGATGGCTTGCGATGAATCTCGCCATCAAGGAGATACTCAAAAACGAGGATATTCAAAACTCCGATAGAAAAAAGATCTCCGATATTATTAGCGCGTACAATGAGCTTTACGGGCAATTTCATAACATCTTCGTCTTTGATAAAAACGGCTACATTGTCGCAGTTTCAAATAGAGACGAGGAAAAGGTCGTCGGTGAACAGCTCGACGCACAAGCGATAAGCAAAGTAAAAAACAATACCGACATAAATAAATATTTCGTATCCGATTTTGAACAAACAAGATATTTCGGCAACAAGCACACCTACATACTATACGCTTCGGTAATTTCAAACGACCAACATAAAAGAAACCTCGGCGGAATAGGCTTCGTGCTTAATGCTTCGACCTTTAAAGAGGTGATAGAGTGCTCACTCCCCTCAGAAGACAACAGGGGAATCTATAACAATATGTTCGGCGTTATCGCGACAAAAAGCGGTACCGTTATCGCTTCAACGAACGAAAACTACAAACCGGGTATGCAAATAGAGATCAAAGAGGAGTTTGCAAAGCTCCAAAAGGGCGGGAATGAATCGATAATGACCGTGATGGATGAAAAAAAGTATATCGTCGGTTGTTATTGTATGGAAGGATACAGAGAGTTTCGGAAAGGGGACGGTTTTAATACCGAGCACCTTAGTATGATGTTCGTAGAGGTGTAAGAAGCGCGACTACCTTATTTTGGGTAGTTGCCAACCTCTTTTAAATGCCAAGATTCTGATAAAAAGCGAAACGCCGAATACTAAAAAAAGCGAGAGGGTATTGAGAAACTCAAAACTACTCAATACATAACACGCGACCGCGGCGAATATCGCGACTACGCCGTACACTTCACTCACCAACACCATCGGAATCTCATTTATCAATACATCGCGCATAATCCCCCCTCCGACTGCCGTCAAAAACCCAAGCAGAATCGTCCCGAAAATATTAAACCCCGTCTCGATTCCCACAAGCGCCCCCGTGATGCCGAAAGCCACTAATCCGATAGAATCGGATATGACGAAAATCGATCTTTTATCGACGCTCACTTTTTTATCTATTCTCAAAATATACGCAAAGAGCAAAGAGCAAAGTACCGTGATAAAGGGATAGCTCTGTGCGAAAGCAAAAGGGACTCTATCGGCGATAACATCACGCAATATCCCGCCGCCAAGCGCGGTACTAAATGCGGCGATGAGTATTCCTAGGAGATCGAGATTTTTTCGCACCCCGATCAAATAGCCGCTGATGGTAAAAGCGAAGATTCCCACAAGATCGAAAAAAAAGAAGAATTCCATCAAAGGTAGTTGTTTTTAAATCCGACGTATCTTTTTGCCGAAGCATAGAGTTCTTTGACCTCATCCTCGCTTAGCTCCCGTACCACTTTAGCGGGCGAACCCATAATGAGACTTCTTGGGGGAAATTTTTTTCCTTTGGTCACGAGCGAGCCTGCGCCCACTATCGATTCTCTGCCTATCACGGCATCATCGAGTATCGTCGCGCTCATCCCTATGAGGCAGCCGTCTTCTATCGTACAGCCGTGTAGCATCACCTTGTGTCCTACCGTCACATCATCCCCTATGATCGTCGGACTGCCGTCACTCTTATCCTCTTTTTTAAAGTGGGTGACGTGTACCATTGAGCCGTCTTGGATACTCGTGCGTTTGCCTATTTTTATGTAGTGGACATCGCCACGCACTACGACGTTAAACCAAATAGAGCTATCCTCTCCTATCTCCACATCTCCTATCACCACCGCGCCGTGCGCTAAAAAAACATCCGCACCGATCTTTGGGATAAGCCCTTTGTACTCTAAAATAGTCGCGCTCATCAGCTATCTTTATAGAGCCGTTTTGCAAGTTTTTTTGCTTTGTTCGGATCGTCTTTTTTTATCGAAGCGTAGAGATTGGTGATATAGCTCTCCATCATCGCTTGGGAGTTGATACTTTGACCCGCGGTATTTACGGGGATATATTCGCCGTTGTCTTGCAACTCTTTGGCGCATACGTTATCGTCTAGCTGCAATTGTAAGATTCCGACCATTTTTTCCGCCATATTTCCGTGTGCTATGGGGGTGAGCAGCTCCACTCTCCGCTCTAGGTTTCTCGTCATCCAGTCGGCGCTCGAAATATAGACTTGCGGGGTAGCGTTTTTGAAAAAGAGTATCCTTGCATGCTCTAGGTATTTTCCTACGATGGAGATCACTCGGATATTTTCGCTGAGCCCTGCGACCTTGGGTCGTAAGCAACACACGCCGCGCACGATAAGATCGATCTTCGCCCCTGCTTGCGATGCTTTGTAGAGTTCTTTTATCACATCGGGATCGACTAGAGCGTTTACTTTGGCGATGATTCTCCCATCATTCCCCATTCTTGCTTCGTTTTGGATGAGTTCTATTATCTTATTTTTTATTTGCGTGGGTGCCATAAAGAGCTTATTGAGCTTTGCTTGGCGCAAAAACCCGGTCAGGTGATGGAACAGTCTCGTCCCGTCGGCGGCAAGCTCGGTATTGCTCGTCATATAGCTGATGTCGGTATAGATTTTCGCGGTCGCGGGGTTGTAGTTACCCGTACCGAGGTGGATATACTCTTTGATATCGTGCCCCACTCTTTTTATGACGAGTGCTATTTTTGCGTGTACTTTTAGCCCAGGTACGCCGTATATGACGTGCGCGCCTGCGGCTTCGAGCGCTTTTGCCCAATGGAGATTATTCTCTTCGTCAAAACGTGCTTTGAGCTCGACGAGTGCGGTGACTTGTTTGCCGTCTTCGGCTGCTTGGATGAGTGCTTTTACGATGGGGGAGTTTTTGCCCACGCGGTACAACGTCATTTTTATCGAGAGTACATCGGGGTCTTTTGCCGCCTCGTAGATGAATCCCACCACTGGGTCAAAGCTCTCATACGGATGAAACAACGCTACGTCGGTAGTATCAAGTGCGCTTAGTATGCTACCGCTACCGTCTAATGGAGGAAGTGTTTTTGGATTATACATCGGGAAGGTGAGGTGGACGAAGTTTTTATTTCCGACGATCTGCCACAACGCTCCCATATTCAAAGGAATCTCATACTCGTAAATATCTTCGGAAGCGACGTTAATATGTCGATTGATAAACGTCACGAGATCTTTATCGGGGTCTTGCCCTAGCTCTAAACGTACGATCTCCCCTTTTTTTCGGAGCTTCAATCCCTCTTCCATAAGCTCCATAAAGTCATCCGCTTCTTCTTCCTCGATCGCCATATCGGCGTTTCTCGTCACTCTAAAAGGGGTGTAGCTAAGTAACTCGTATCCGGGAAAAATGTCAAAAACAAATTCGCTCACTATCGTCCCTACGGGGATATAGACGTTTTTATCCAGCTCGATAAATCGCGGCAGCATCCGCGGAATCCGAATAAGTCCGTACTTGATCTCTTTGTCGTTTTCGGTATCTTGGAGTTTGACGATAAGTCCGAAGCTTAGGTTGTTTAGGTGCGGAAAAGGGTGCGTCGCGTCCACGGCGATAGGGACGATGACGGGATAAATATGTGAATAAAAATAAGAATCTATCTTTTTCTTTTGATTAAGCGATAGCTCTTGATAGCTTTTTATGTAGAGCTTCTCTTTTGACATCTGCGAGAGAATCTCTTTGAAAATTTGCTCGACGTGAAGTTTCTCTTGGTGGATATATGTCCGAATCTCGCTTAACTGCTGCATAGGAGTGAGCTTATCCGATCCCGTCTCTACGATACCCGCGCCGTATAGTCTTTTAAGACCCGCTACCCGTATCATATAAAATTCATCAAGGTTCGTGCCGTAAATGGCTATAAACTTCAATCGCTCTAAAGGGGGATTCTTTGCATTCTTCGCCTCCTCAAGCACCCTTGTGTTGAACTTTAGCCACGAAAGTTCTCTGTTAAAATAGTATTTCGGGTCTTTGAGATTCATAAACTTCTCCTTATTTTCTCACGTATCTAAAATAAATAAAGTTCGTGATTATATAGCAAAATAGCTACTTACGCGCTACCGAAGTAGCGATTCTTCCATAATTTCGCTACATCGCCCGTATTTTTGCTATTTCGTCTCGCAATCGTGCCGCTTCCTCAAACTCTAGCGCTTTGGCGGCATCGCGCATTTTATTCCCTAGCTCTTTTATGATTTTGTCTTTTTCGGCTTTGGGTATCTTATTGAGCTTTTTCTCCGCCTTTGTCAGCTCTTTGAGGTCATCGGCTTTGAGGTCTTCGTCCATTTTTCTTGCGACACTTTTTGGGGTGATGCCGTGGAGCTTGTTAAACTCCTCTTGTTTTTTGCGTCTAGATTCGGTGACTTCTATCGCTTTTTTCATCGAGTTTGTTATTTTATCCGCAAAGAGGAGCACCTTGCCGTTTAGATTCCTAGCAGCCCTTCCCATTGTCTGGATGAGACTTGTTTCGCTCCGCAAAAATCCCTCTTTATCGGCATCCAAGATTCCCACTAACGAGACTTCGGGGAGATCTAGCCCTTCGCGTAGGAGATTGATGCCCACTATCACGTCAAACTCGCCGCGGCGAAAGGAGCGGATAAGTTGGTTTCTCTCGATAGCGTCTATCTCGCTGTGCATATAGCGCACTTTCAGTCCGAGTTCGTTGTAGTATTTCGTTAGCTCTTCTGCCATTTTTTTCGTGAGCGTGGTGACGAGCACTTTTTCGCCGACTTCGATTCGTTTTTTACACTCGTCATAGAGCTTTTCGACCTGCCCTTTTATGGGATAAATCTCAATAACCGGATCAAGCAATCCCGTCGGACGGACTATCTGCTCGGCGATATGATTCTTGGAGAGTTCGAGTTCTAGCTCGTTTGGCGTGGCGGAGACGAAGAGATAGTGGGGCGCTTTATGGATAAACTCCTCGTGTTTGAGCGGTCTATTGTCCAATGCGCTAGGGAGACGAAATCCATACTCCACCAACACCTCTTTCCTGCTCCGATCCCCCGCATACATCCCGCGAAATTGGGGCAAAGAGACGTGCGATTCATCCACGATAATGAGATAGGGCTTCCCTTTTGCCTCGAAATAATCCAATAGCGAATACGGGGTTTCGCCCGGGGCTTTACCCGTGAGGTGTCTAGCGTAGTTTTCGATACCTTTGCAGATACCGGTAGATTCGATCATCTCAAGGTCGAATTCGGTTCTTTGTTTCAAGCGCTGGTATTCGACTATTTTGTCCTCTTTGGTAAAAAAGTCCAGCCGCTTTTGGAGCTCCTCTTCGATCTCTTTTACCGCTTGTTTGAGCCTGCTTTCGCCCACGATGAATTGATTGGCGGCATAGATGACTATCTCTTTGATGTCGGCTATTTTTTCCCCCGTGAGGGGGTCAAAGACTAGTAGCGCGTCTATCTCGTCGCCGAAAAATTCTAGTCGCAAAGCCCTATCCTCAAAATATGCAGGATAGATGTCGATGATCTCGCCGTTCACGCGAAAGTCGCCGCGGTCAAAAAAATTGTCGTTACGACTGTACCCCATATCCACAAACCGCCGCAAAAGCTCCCGTTGCCCTATGCTCATCCCGACTGTCAACTCCTGCACCATCTTTTTGTACTCCACGGGATTGCCCAGTCCGTAGTTGGCAGAGACGGAAGCCACGACGATGACATCTTCAAAAGCTAAAAGTGAAGAGGTCGCAGAGAGGCGGAGGCGCTCTAATTCGTCATTGATCGAAGAATCCTTCTCGATAAAGAGGTCGCGCCTCGGGATGTACGCCTCGGGCTGATAGTAGTCGAAGTGGGAGATGAAATACTCGACGTGATTGTCGGGAAAAAATCCCTTAAACTCGCTATAGAGCTGCGCGGCGAGGGTTTTATTGTGGGTCATAATGAGTGTGGGGATTTGGAGATTTTGGATGATATTTGCCATCGTGTAGGTCTTGCCGCTCCCCGTGACGCCCACTAGCGTCTGATACCTATTTCCGGCACTAATATACCCAGTGATATTTTCTATCGCCTTTGGCTGATCTCCCGCGGGAGCGTAGTCTGAAGCGAGCTTGAATAATGCCAAATGAACGTCCTTCCGATACTAATTGCTAAATAATTTTTTGAGAATATTGTCTAATTGTTTTTCGGTCATATTTTCCAATTCACTTTTATCGTAGATATACACTAGCCAAACTTGGGATTCAATTATTTTGATATAGCTTATCACGCGATAACCTGCCGATTTCCCTTTATTTTTATCGGTATTTTGGATTCTTGCTTTATAGAGATTACTACCCAAATTTACGCCTAAATCGGCTATTTCATCTAAGCTATCGATAAATATCTTGCAATCTTTTTTAATATTTTTATATTTTTTCTGTAGCCTCTTTAGCTCTTTCTGATATGTCTCGCCCTCAAAAATATCAAATCCGCTAAGTTTCAAGCGATAGACCTTACCTTTTTCCCTCTACCGCATTTTGCCTCTTCTATCCCGCAAAGGATAGCATCGATATGCTTTTTGGCTTCGTCTTCTGCGGGTGTTTCGATAATGGCAATGACCTTTATCTTCTGCCCGTTTTTCAACTCCGATATATCTTTTGGAATCGGTATCAAACGTTCTTGTATCGTGCTCGAAAATTCAACGGCGCGCATCACATTTCCTTTAAAATTTATCTCTAAAATTGTATCATTATAGCCAAAACCGCTAAATCATAAGGAAAGCACGATGGAAGAGGGTATGAATCTCATTCAAAAAATGCACGAGAAAATCGATCATTTGATAGCGAAAATGGATGCGCAAAACGGCGAGATAGAGCGCCTCCGAAACGAAAGCGTGATGCTCAAAGCAGAGAACGAAGCAAAAAACGGCGAGATAAACTCGCTCCACGAACAACTCCATAACAAAGAGCGAGAGATAGAATCGGTATATTACCGACTGAATGAATTGACCAACCAATAATGCAGCTCTACCTCGCAGGCAAAAAGTATAATATCGACCTCAAAGGGGGTGCGAGCGACATATACGACATCCTCACCCAAGAGGAGATCGAAAAGGAGATATTCTCCTACCTCTCGAAAGATAAAGATAACGATTTGACCGCTATCCTCAAGGCTTTTATCAGTCTCTGTGTAGAAAACAGAGCACTCAAAAATGAAATCTCCAAGATACTTCAAAAAATAGAACAATAGTGTATTTTTATGAGATTGCCCTCCTCGGCTCACCGCTAGAGCCGCTGACCTACGCCTCTAGCCGACCGCTAAAAATAGGGGCGGTAGTCACGGCGGAAGTGCGTAATCGCACCGTCCAAGGAGTCGCCGTAAAAGAGGTGGCACAACCCGATTTTAGTTGCAAAGAGGTGCAGTATTGCGAGGAGTATTTCACCGAAGAGACACTCGCTTTCGCCCGCTTTATCGCTTCGTACTATCTTTGCAGTTTGGGCGAATCGCTCTCCCTTTTTGCTCAAAAGAAGCTCCCGATTCTAGAATCTTTAGAATCTATCCCTATGGAAAATCTCCCGATACTTAGCAAGGAACAAAATCAAGCCCTAGCATCGATACAAAAAGAGAATATCGCTCTCCTCTTCGGCGACACGGGGAGCGGCAAGACCGAGATATACATCACCCTGCTAGCCGAAGCGTTGGCACAAGGGAAAAACGGCATCCTCTTGATGCCCGAGATCAGCCTCACGCCGCAGATGGAAAAGCGGCTCAAAAAACACTTCGGCGAAAAAATAGTGATCTGGCACTCCAAGGTGACCAAAAAGAGAAAAGCCGAGATACTGGAAAAAATAGAAAAAGGAGAAGTGCGCATCGTCGCGGGAGCGCGCTCCGCGCTCTTTTTGCAGATGCCGCACATCGGGATAGTCATCGTAGACGAAGAGCACGATGACGCCTACAAATCCCAGTCTCGCCCTAGATACAACGCCCGCGATCTCGCAGTCTATCTCGCCGATAAAAGCGGCGCAAAAGCGCTCCTAGGGTCAGCTACCCCTTCGCTCAATAGCTACGTCAAATACACAACCATCCGCCTCAAAGGACAATACTTTGCCGCCAAAAAAGAGGCGTTTTTTATCGAAGAATCACCCCAAAACACCCTCGGCAAAAAAACGCTTGATATGCTAGAACAAAATCTTGCACGGGGGAATCAAGCCGTCCTTTTCGTCCCGACGCGGGCGAATTTCAAATATATGGTCTGCGCGAAATGCTTTGAATTTGTCACCTGCCCGTATTGCTCCATCTCTATGAGCGTGCACGCTAGGAGTGCGAGCCTGCGGTGCCACTACTGCGGCTACTCGGAGCAGATACCCTCTACCTGTCCGTCTTGCGGGAGTGAGGAGTTTGAAAACAAGCGATTCGGCACCGCCGAAGTGAGCGAACTACTCAAAGAAGCTCTTCCAAACGCGCGTATAGAGCGCTTTGACCGCGACGAGATAAAAAGCGAAAAACTCCTCAAAGAGCGTCTCAAAGCCTTTAACGCCCACGAGATAGACATCTTGGTGGGGACACAAATGATCACCAAAGGGCACGACTACCACAACGTCGCCCTCTCTGTCATCCTCGGGATCGACTACATCCTCAAATCCGCCGACTTTAGAGCGAGGGAGCGGGCGATCTCGCTAGCGATACAAAGCAGCGGGAGAAGCGGGAGAAAAGGGGAAGGAAAGGTACTCATCCAGACATCAAACGCCGAGATGCTGCAAGAATACCTCTTTGATTACGATAAATTTTTAAAAGAGGAGCGCGGGTATCGTGAGGGGTATTATCCCCCTTTTGTCAAGCTCGCCTTGCTCCAATTTTCCCACCAAAACGAACACAAAGCCAAAGAGGCGATGGAGCAAACATTGCGGAATCTAGGGCGCTTTCCAAACGTAGAGATCCTAGGAAGCGGCGAATCTCCGATAAAAAAGATAGCCGCGAAGTACCGCTACCGGATACTTTTACGCGCTCAAAAAATCAAACCGCTCCTAGAGGCGATAGAAAATAGCAAGAATGAGCTTTGCGAGGTGGATATAGAGCCGTATAGTTTGACGTAGGTAACACAACCTGTATCTTTTTTTAGAAAGACACTATTTATAGTTTTATAATTTTAACAATAATTATGTATAAATTTATAAATATGTTATTTTTAATTTTAAGGGATAGTTATGGCAAACACTACTTCTTTACTTTCGCTTGACCTCAGCGGCAAAAATACGGGGTTTTTTAGTTTTACGACAAATGACGTTTCAAAAATAGAGAGTTTTCAATCAGGAACTATCATCTATGATGAAAATTTTAAGTTGTCACAAGTTGATCGCAGAGGCAAGAGGCATTCAAAAAGAAATAATCTACGAAATAAGTCGGTAAAACGGCTATTTTTGCTTATTTTGCGGGAACATTACGGGCTTAAAATAGATTATTTGCCCGATGAGATTCTAGGGCTTTTTAATAAACGAGGATATACGTACGCGAGCTTTGAACTCAAGGACGATACGAGAGAAAAGCTTGAAAGCGATGAACTAAGAGAGCTTTTGGAAGAGCAATTTGGGCAAATCACCCAAGATAGTATCGAGCGGTTTTTAACCGATTTTGCATCAAATGAAGAATCTTTTAAAAAGTTTTTTGCAGATTTTAAAATTTTTAAAGAAGAAAAATCAAAAGAGAAGCTATCTAGGGATATAAAGAGCGGGTTAAAAATAATCGAAGATATTCTAAACGACCACGACAAGCAAAAAAATCAAGGCAATCTTCCACGAGCAAAATACTTTGAAGAGTTAAATCTTGAGATAGCACAAAACCAAAAAATCCAAGATTTTTTCCAATCTCACAACCTCAAAATAGAAGAGATGCAAAATCTCATCGGAAATCTCTCAAACTACCAACTCAAAGAGCTTAGACGCTATTTCAACGATAAAAATATGACAAAAGGCGATATATGGAAGCCTGAACATCTTCACAAAGTCACTTGGCGATTTATCCAAAGTTGGCATCCAAAAAATGATGAAGACAAAGCAAGACAAAAAGAGAATCTCAAAAACCTCAAAGAAAAAAGCATTGTAGAGTTTTTGACGACCGTAAATCCGATAATGACCATCCCGCCTTATGATGATATGAATAACCGAGGGGCGGTAAAGTGCCAAACTTTGCGGCTCAATGAAGAGTATTTAAATGTTCATTTGCCAAATTGGAGAGTTATCACCCAAAAGTTGGCAAGCGAATCTCAAAAAGAAAATTTAACAGAATCCACAATAAAAGGCTTCAGCGAAGAGGGTACCCTTTTGCACCGTATTTTGGATGCTTCAAAAGAGATAGATGTGTACGGGCTAAGGGGAGAAAAACCCTCGTTGTTACTTCAAAAAACCTTGGGAGCTGATGCAAATTTATTTCACTCTTTTGCAAAAAGATACTATGAGCTTATCCGCACAAAGGTACGGACGGGCATCTGGGCAGAAACAAAAGATAAAAATAAAAAACTAAATTTGAATGATGTAAACAATATATTAAAAGTTTGCAACCACAATCCACCGTACAAAAATAATCAAATACATAATCTCGTAGCGGGAATTTTAGGTCGGGCAATTAGTGAAGAGCATTTTAAAATGTTTGAGTCCAAGCTTTGGAAAGGCGAAAAAGTCGGTCGTCTAACTCTCTCAAGCTATTGCAAAAAAATAGAAGAGCTTAGAAAATCACATGGAAATTTATTCAAACAAGTTGTCGAGACAAACGAAGATAAAGAGGTACAAAAATACAAAAAAGATTTGGATGAATGGACAAAGAGAATCGGAGAGTTTTTCGGTATCGAAAAAAAATATCAAGCAAGATTTAATAATCTATTTTCAATGGCACAACTTCACACTATTATCGATACAAAACGGAGCGGTTTTAACTCCACTTGCAAATGGTGTAGTGCCGAAAATCAATATAGAGCTTTGACGCAAATAGAGGTAAATGAGGAGACGGGAGAAGTCAGCACAAATGCCAATTGCCAAAGACTTCCCGCCGATACCCAAAGACCGTTTTCGGGCAAAATAGAGCGATATATCGACAAGCTAGGCTTTGAAATAGCAAAAATCAAAGCAAAAGAGCTAGAAAATACAAATGATAAAAAGATAGATTTGAAAATCATTTTAGAACAAAATGCGTTTGAGTATGAGGAATCCATACGAAGTGCCAAAATCAAAAATGCCAATAAAAAAGCAAACGATTCATTAAAAAAATCAAAAGAAAATTTTGATAACAAACTCAAAG
>CAZCQG010000032.1:0-20459 GCA_964500775.1 uncultured Campylobacterales bacterium | reverse complement strand
TGACCGTGTAGACGCTAAGCAGAGTGACTAAAATGTAGATAAAAGGTTTGAGCGACCATGAGTACATAAAGCGGAGCATCCCGAACAACACCGCTAGTCCTACCCCTACACCCACGGCATTTACGAGTTGCGAGGAGTATTTGTTGAGGATGAGAAATAATAACGGAGCGTCCCATGCGGTGACGGATGAGCCTGCGGCTTTGAGCACCCCGATAGCGGGTTCTGCAAAGGTAGCTCCAACACCCAAGATAAACGAAAAGATAAGGATGACGGGGAGTTTTGACTTTTCAGGGAGTTTGATCCCTATCGTCTCACCCAAAGGCATCAATCCTAAAAGCAACCCCTCCATAAAAAACGTTAGTCCGCTCACTACCAAGACGATACCGAGCGAAATAACCGAAGCTTCGGCTATCGGGATACGCAGCACCAAGGTCTGAAACGCCACGAGATAAATAACGATCAGCCAAACCGCTTGAATTTGCTCCAGTATCCGCTTTTTGAGATACGGATAAATCATCCCCATAGCTTTAGAAAAGCCTACGCTCACTTTTTGCATCTTCCCCTCGCTTCTTTTGGTTGTTCTAGTATTACAGACCATTTAAACCTAAGAATCCTTAAAGATTCTAAAAACCGTTTCCGTTTCTTGCGCCCCCTGTGAGTTTTGGCAACATAAGCTCTGAATTTGTATAATCCCCAATCAAAAAATTTCAAAGGATTCTCGTGAAAATAATGGTGATTCAAGGACCAAATCTTAATATGCTCGGTGTGAGGGAGCAAAATATCTACGGCGCGATGAAGCTAGAGCAAATACACGCCAATATGAAAGTTTTTGCCGAACAAAACGGCGCGGAAGTGGAGTTTTTTCAAAGCAACCTCGAAGGGGAGATCATAGATAGGATTCAAGAGTGCCTCGGCGAGTTTGACGGTATCATCATAAATCCCGCCGCGTACACGCATACCTCTATCGCCATCAGAGACGCGATAGCAGCGGTAAATATCCCCGCTATTGAAGTGCATATCAGCAATATTCACGCTAGAGAAGAGTTTCGACAAAAGTCTATCACCGCTGCGGTATGTGCGGGGACGGTCAGTGGATTTGGACCTTTTAGCTACCATTTAGCGCTTATGGCGATGCTACAAATACTCAATGAAGTAAAAGCGGTCAAAGAGGCAAGACAGAAAAAACAAGAAGCCCAAGCGTAAGTATGGTTTATCTTTTCAAAAGCGAAAGTGCGCTGTATTACGAGTGTGGATACAGTTGCGATAACGCGATACTTTTGACCTCTCCCTATTTTTCCTATTTTATCACGGACGGGAGATATGAGATAGAGGCGAGAGAATCGGTACAAAACGCAGAGGTCGTAATAACGAGGGACTTGATGGCGCAGGCTATCAAGTTTCTCCGTTATCACAGGGTGAGAAAGCTCGTGTTTGATCCTGCCGAAGTAAACGCCAAAGAGCTTTTGGATATAGAGACGAAAGCCCCGAGGGTGTTTTTAGATTCTATCCTCGGGCTTGCCCATAAGAGAAGGATTATCAAATCGCGCGAAGAGATAGCACTCATAAAAGAATCCCAAAGGCGCAATAAAGAGGCGTTCGCGAATTTCGCAAAATACCTCTTTGAAAACAAACCGACATTGAGTGAAAAAAAGTTGCAGTACAAAGCCAAAGACTTTTTGACGCAAGAAGGGGAGTTTGAGCTAAGTTTTGAGCCGATCTTTGCACTCAACGGCAACGGCGCGAAGCCCCACTGCCTCCCGAGCGATAAAGACGCATTGTATCTAGGAGATTCGGTACTTTTTGATGCGGGGATAAAATATGAGCGCTACTGTTCGGATATGACCCGTACGGCGTATTTCGGCGATACGTTTGATTTTAATAAAGAGCAACGTTTCAAAGACGCTACGAAACAAAAAATCTACGATACCGTACGCAAGGCACAAGAGGCGGCGATAAAGGCGGTACGACCCGGCATCAGGGCAAATGAGATTGATAAAGCGGCGAGGGCGGTGATAGCTGCGAGCGGATACGGTAAATTTTTCGTCCACTCTACGGGGCACGGTATCGGGCTAGACATCCACGAATATCCGGTGATAAGTGCCCGCTCCGAGACGATACTCGAAGAGGGGATGGTCTTTAGCGTAGAGCCGGGAATCTATCTTGGCGGAGAGTTTGGAGTACGGATTGAGGATTTGGTCGCGGTCACGGCAAGGGGACACGAAGTATTATGAGAGTAGAGATAAGCCAAAGCGAGAGCTTGGAATTTATCTCTATGTTCCCGTTTCAAAGGGATGATACGAGCAAAAAAAAGAACAAGGTTTTGCTCGGTATCGGGGCGAATGTCGGGGATGTAAAAAAGAACTTTGCGACGTTATTTAGAAAGCTAGAAAAGAATAAAAAGTTTGCTATAATAACTAGTTCTCCGCTCTATAAAAACCCGCCGTTTGGTTTTTTAAAACAAGATAGTTTTTATAACGCTGTTTTGTTTTTGAAAACCGATTTGGGATATTTGGATTTTTTCAGACATATGAGCTATTTGGAGCGTGTGTTTGGAAGAGCGAGAAAAAGAGCGATAAAGGATGGACCGAGGGTGATGGATATAGACGTGTTGCTTTTTTCCGATATGACGCTAAATACCCCTACGCTCCGCGTGCCTCATAAAGGCTTTTTTGAGCGCAAGAGCGTCCTTGTTCCGTTATCTTTTATTCGAGATTCTCTATGAAGCTTTTTACATACCGCGGTGAAACGCCTGCAGAGGCGCTCAATAAAGCACAGATGGAGCACGGCGATGCCGCTTTGCTCATCAATAGCAATGAGATTCGGAAAAAAAGTCTCAATACGCCGGCGATATACGAGATAGTCATAGCGGTTGACGATAGCGTGAAAAAAAGCGAGATAGAGCTGCGCGAAGAGGGACAAGGCGGAGACGGAAATGAACAAAAGCAAAACTCCGTAGCCAAAAGACTCCAAGACATCGCCGAAAAAGAGAAGCAAAAAAGACAAAAAATTAAAAATCCCTACAGTGTCGAGGATGTCTCATTGCAGCTCTCCGATGCGGTGCAGCAAATATCGAGAATTGCAGGGGTGGAATCCTCCATCGCTAAAAAAATACGCCCGCAAGCTCCTGTGCAGACTAGCACTCCAAACAAAGAGCCGCTCTCTAAAACATCGCAAAGTGAAACAAAACAACACGTGCCCCAAGAGGAGACAAAAGAACTCCGTCTCATAAAAAGCGAACTTGATAAACTCAACGACAAGATAAAACTCATCCAAAATATGTTTTGGGAAGAGAAAGGTCCGAAAAAAGACGGACTTATCATACCGCACGAATTTGCAGAGATCTATCGCCTTGCGAAAACTAGCGGGATGTATAAAGACCATTTAGACAAGATAATGCAACTCTCATTAGAGTTTATGCCGCTCAAGATGCGGGAGAAGTCGCTCCTCATCAAGCGGTATTTTCGTGAGATTCTTAGAAAAATGGTACATACGAGAATCGAAAACGAAAACAGCGGCGTGACCAAAATAATGATGCTTGTCGGACCTACGGGTGTAGGCAAAACGACGACATTGGCAAAAATAGCGGCGCGCTATTCGATGAAGATGAATAAAAAGAACAAAGTGGGAATCATCACACTTGATACCTATAGAATCGGCGCGGTCGACCAGCTGATGTTTTATGCAAAAAAGATGCGCCTCTCTATTGATACCGTGGTCGATCCGCCGGAGTTTGCCACCGCGATAAATTCACTCAAACATTGCGACTATATCTTGATAGATACCGTCGGGAGTTCGCAACACGACAAGCAAAAGATCGATTCGCTCAAAAGTTTCCTCAATAGCGAATTACATGCAAGCGTGGATGTGAATCTCGTCATTTCGGCGAATACGAAATATGAGGATTTGCGCGATATTTATCAGACCTATTCGATTCTTAATATTGATACCATTATCGTGACAAAGCTCGATGAGACGAGAGGATTTGGGAATATCTTTTCGCTAGTGTATGAGACGAAAAAGCCTTTGAGCTATTTTTCTATCGGGCAGGAAGTCCCCGATGATTTGATGCCTGCAAAGAGCGATTATCTTGTTGATTGTTTGTTGGACGGGTTCAGAAGGGATAGATCGTGAAGACGCAGGCGGACAAACTCGATCTCTTGGTAGAGCAAAAACTCGACAAAAAGAAAAACGTCAAATTTATCGCCATCACAAGCGGTAAAGGGGGTGTGGGGAAAAGTACTATAAGTGCAAATCTCGGCTACACCCTTTGGAAGTTGGGATTCCGCGTCGGATTGTTTGATGCCGACATAGGGCTAGCAAATCTTGACGTGATAATGGGCGTGAAAGCCCAAACAAACATCCTGCATGTCTTAAAAGGGCATGCGACGTTCGAAGATGCGCTCGTGCAAGTAGAGCAGGGGCTGTATTTGATACCCGGTGAGAGCGGTGAGGAGATTCTTAAATATAGCGGCGAATATATGCTCGATAAATTTATCGATGCCTCGATGATATTTGATTCGTTTGATTTCGTCATCATTGATACGGGTGCGGGGATAGGGGAGCATATCCAGCAGTTTTTAAAAGCAAGCGATGAGGTGATAGTCATCACCGCTCCCGACCCGGCTGCCATAACCGATGCGTATGCGACCATAAAGATCATCTCCAAAGAGCGCAAGGGAATCAATGTCGTTATGAATATGGTGCGAAACGAAAAAGAGGCGCGACTCATTTTTGAAAAACTCAAAAAAGTGGCAAACTCTAACATCGGTCCCGATCTTGATCTTGAACTTATAGGCAAGCTCAATCACGACGCGATAATCTCTAAAAGCATCAAGCAGAGGGCGATTTTTAGCAAGGTAAATCCGGGGAGCGAACCCGCCGAAGATATAGAAAACATAGCCCGAAATATCGCAAATAAGATGGAACAAAAGGTGCTTAAAGAGACTGAAAAAGGGAGATTTGGAATCTTTTTCAAGAAGATTCTCGGACAGTTTTAGGGGGCGGTGATCACACGTAATGAAGACTGACAATTATATATCCTTCGCGGTAGTCAATGGATTTTTTATAGGATTTATCATCTCGATTCTGAAGTTTGATGAACCCGAAGTAATAATTATTGCCACGGTATTTAGTACGATTATTTTTTATATGATCATTCTTATTAGCTCCTCGATTTTCGTCGGATTATTCGATGTGCGGGCAAATCTGCTCAAAAAACAACGCTATGACGAGACGCTAGATTATTTTGTAGAAGAGTTTGATAGACGTGAAAAACTCTCGAAAAAGATACGCGAGTTTATCAAGTCGCTCGATTTGGGTGCGGATAGAGAGCTAGGTTTGCAGCAAAATAAAGAGAAAGCATGAAAGAAAAAAAGCTCCACAATAAAGCGATAAATAGCTATAGCGACAACATCAGACACTCCCAAGACGAGCTTGCCGTGCAGTATCTCCCTGCGGTAAAAGCGATGGCGTACAGGATGAAAGAGCGCTTGCCTAGCTCCGTGGATACCGTAGATCTTATCTCTATCGGTGCCGAAGAGCTTGTGAAGCTTGCGAGAAGATACGACGATGCGATCAACGATTCGTTTTGGGGATACGCGAAAACTCGTGTACATGGGGCGATGCTTGACTATCTTCGGAGTTTGGACGTCGTAAGCAGGAGCAATAGAAAGCTCATCAAGTCGATAGATGATGAAGTGATGAAGTATGTCAACGAACACGAAGAAGAGCCCGATGACGAATATCTAGCGGGTGTCTTGGGCGAAGACGTGAAAAAAATACGGGAAGCGAGAGTCGCCGCCGATATTTACGCGCTGATGCCCATAGACGACCAACTGGCAAATATCGAGAATCTCAACACCGACAAAAAAGTCGAACAAGACGAACTCATAGAGATCATCAAAAGCATACTTGAAGACCTAAGCGAGCGTGAACAGATGATTATCCAGCTCTACTATTTCGAGGAGCTAAGCCTCAAAGAGATAAGCGAGATATTAGAGATCACCGAATCGCGCATCTCACAAATCCACAAAGCGGTTTTAAAAAGTATCCGAGAGACGCTAGGAAGAGAACATGGCTGATATTCTAAGCCAAGAGGAGATTGACCAGCTACTTGAGGTAGTCGACGATGACAGTGATACCGAGGTCTTAGACACCGATAATATCCTCCAACAAAAACAAGTCACACTCTATGACTTCAAGCGTCCAAACAGGGTCAGTAAAGAGCAACTACGGGCGTTTCGCGGGATTCACGATAAGATGGCGAGAAACGTCTCTTCTCAAATATCCGCCCTTATGAGAAGTATCGTGGAGATTCAGCTCCACTCGGTAGATCAGATGACGTATGGCGAATTTTTGATGTCGCTCCCAAGCCCGACGAGTTTTAACGTCTTTTCGATGAAGCCGCTTGATGGGAGCGGGGTACTGGAGATAAACCCTTCCATCGCGTTTCCGATGATCGATAGGCTACTCGGCGGAAAGGGCGACCCGTATGAAGCGAGCCGTGAGTTTAGCGATATAGAGCTCAACCTCTTGGATACGGTTTTGCGCCAAATTATGCTCAACCTCAAAGATGCGTGGGGACCGATAGCGGAGGTTTTCCCGACGATTGACGCTAAGGAATCTAGCCCCAACGTCGTGCAAATCGTCGCTCAAAACGAAATCGTCATCATGGTCGTTATGGAGATTATCATCGGGCATAGCTCAGGGATGATGAATATCTGCTACCCCGTCATATCGCTAGAATCTATCCTCTCAAGACTAGCGAGCAGGGACGTAATGCTAAGCGAGACAAGCTCTAAAAAATCGAGAAATAGAGAGCTGCAAGCGTTACTCGGAGGTGCGATGGTAAATATCACCGCCTTCTTGGGAAATACCGAACTCACACTCAAAGATGTCTTGGAGCTTAAGGAAGGGGATATTATCAGACTTGATAGACCTGCGGATGATACCGTGATACTAAGCGTGGACGGCAGAAGTAAATATATCGGGAAAATCGGGCTACATAGATATAGAAAAACTGCTAAAATTATCGAAATCATTAAAACAGAAAAAGACGAGGTCAAAGAGATACTCGAAATGCTCGAAAACCAAAGAAAATCTAGGGCGAGCGGAATCAAAGAGGAGAGTGAGTGGACGAATTCTTAAACCTGTTATCACAGGAATTATCTTCAACGATAGAGGGCTTGACGGGACACTCCCCAAGCGTGAACAGCGAAGGGGAGATAGATGCTTCCGAGTTCCCCGCAAGTGCGGCGAAAATCACCATAGACGTTAGCGGCGCTGCGAGCGGCAATATCAATGTCTTAGTCCCGACAGAGCTTGGTACGGCACTTTCAGACCTGATGCTAGGCGGCGAGGGCGAGAGTAAAGAATCTATGGACGATGATGATTTGGATGCGACCAAGGAGATAATCTCCAACGTGTTCGGCGCGCTGCAAACGGCGATGGGCGGACAAAAATCTCTCCCTTCGCTCAACCTTTCCCCCTCTTCGATAGAGTTTTTGGAAGATACGAGCGGCATAGCAGGCGGGAAAAACTATAAATTCCACTTTGCCCTTAATAGTATTGATAGTCCTATCATTTTTGCGATAGATAGTAGTATCGTAAATGCGATAGAAGGGGGCGGCGCGAGTTCTAATGAAGATCTTAGTAGCGCTATCGGAGGCGTGAGCGCTCCGCACCACAGTACTTCTAGCGGCGGAGGCGGAGGTTCGAGCTTACAAAGCGTTTTGAATGACGGAGAGATGACCAATATCAATATGATTTTGGACGTAAAGCTCTCGGTAAAAGTGCGAATCGGACAAAAGAAGATGCTCTTAAAAGATGTCATCTCTATGGATATAGGGAGTGTCGTGGAGCTCAATCAACTTGCAAACGATCCTTTGGAAATCCTAGTGGACGATAAAGTGATCGCTCGGGGCGAGGTGGTGATTGTGGATGGGAACTTCGGTATTCAAATCACCGAAATAGGGACAAGACGCGAAAGGCTAGAGCAACTACAAGGGTGAAAAAAGCCGCACTACTTATGAGTGGAGGGGTTGATTCCTCCTATGTGCTTTCCCTGCTCCTCGCAGAAGGGTATGAGGTGCACGCAATCTATCTCAAACTGCACCCCTCGGAATCCTATCACGAAAACAATCTTAAAAATATCGCTTTATTAAAAGAGTATTTCGACTTCACCCTCCATGTTTTGGATCTCCAAGAAGAGTTTCGCAAAAACGTCATCGATACCTTTATCGACGCATATAAAAACGGAATCACCCCAAATCCCTGTACACTCTGCAACCCGACGATAAAATTCGGCAAAGCCTATGCGTATGCGATGAATCTCGGCGTAGAGTTTTTAGCGAGCGGACACTATGCACGCATCTTGGATGGATACATCTATAAAGCGCTCGATAAAGAAAAAGACCAAAGCTATTTCTTGTACGGACTGAAAAAAGAGCAACTGCCCTTTCTAAGATTCCCGCTTGGTGAGGTGATAAAAAGCGAACTCAAAGCAAAACTCGCACACACCGCGCCCTATGACAAACTAGTAAAGCAAAAGGAATCGCAAGAGATCTGTTTTGTCGATACAAACTACATAGATATTTTGCGCCAAAACAATCTCGAAGTCGACAAAGAGGGTGCGGTAATAGATGAAGCAGGTAATGTAATAGGGCGGCACGGAGGTTATATGCATTTTACTATCGGGAAGCGAAAAGGGCTTGATATTCCTCTCTCGTTTGAGCCGAAATATGTTTTAGAGATCGATGCGAAAAATAATAGAATCGTAGCCGGAAGTAAAGAAAAACTTATCAAACATAGAATAATCGCTAATACTATTAATTGCTTCATCGACGAAATAACCTTTGTCTGCGAGACAAAAATTCGTTACCGAAGCGAGCCCAAGGAGTGTTTTGTGAGTATTGATAGAGATAGCGCTACTATCGATATTAAAGAGGGAGTGAGCGGTGTGGCGATAGGGCAAGCCGTCGTTTTTTATGACGGAGAAAAACTTATAGGAGGGGGGATAATTACTGCATCCGCTTAAATCAAATTCAGTATTAAGAGAGTTTCTTTTATTATTGCACGAAAGAAAATCCACACTGCTTTTTGGAGACCCTATGCGAGGCTATAAAATTTTTACGGGAACGGCAAATCCCGATTTTGCTCACAAAGTTGCCAAGTATTTAAACATCCCCCTCTCTGCCGCGACGGTAAATAGATTTAGCGACGGCGAGATAAACGTGCATATCAGTGAAAGCGTGCGAGGAAGAGATGTATTTATCATCCAGCCTACGTGCTCCCCGACGAATGACAATCTGATGGAACTGCTCATAATGACCGATGCTTTGCGCAGAAGCTCCGCTAGCTCTATCACGGCGATAATCCCCTACTTCGGCTATGCACGCCAAGATAGAAAAGCGGCTCCGAGAGTCCCTATCACCGCCAAACTCGTTGCAAATCTCCTAGAGACCTCGGGGATTGATCGGATAGTCACTATCGACTTGCACGCCGGTCAAATTCAAGGATTCTTCGATATTCCCGTCGATAACTTGTATGGTGCGGTAGTCTTTTTTGAGTACTTTAAAAGGAAGAATCTAAAAAATCCTATCATCGCATCTCCTGACATCGGCGGTGTGGCGAGGGCAAGATATTTTGCCGATAGATTGGGGCTTGATCTCGTTATCGTGGATAAAAGAAGAGAGAAAGCGAATGTCAGCGAAGTGATGAATATTATCGGCGATGTTACCGGTAAAGACGTGATTCTTGTAGATGACATCGTCGATACCGCAGGGACGATGGTAAAAGCGGCAAGTGCTCTCAAAGCAAAAGGGGCTACTTCAGTGATGGCGTTTGCCACACATCCGGTACTTAGCGGCGAAGCGTACAAACGTATCCAAGAGGGTGAACTCGATGAACTCATCGTCACCAATACCCTCCCCATACAACCTAATCAAGAAAAAATCACCGTACTTGACGTAGCTTCGCTTTTTGGCGAAGTGGTACGCAGGGTCTATCACAACGAAAGCGTAAACTCGCTGTTTATCTAAACCTGAATATCTAGAATATGAAAAGGGGAAGAGCTTAGCGGGTTTTTCTCCTCTTCCTCTTCTTTTTTCATCTCCTCTTCTGTTTCCTCTTTTTTTTTCATCTCTTGTTCGTTTTTGCCTCCGCCCCCTTCTTCATCGACTTTATGGATTTGTTCGGCGGGACGCACGTCTTCTACCTCTTGGAGTTTTTCGTTGAAGTCTTGCATATTAACGAAATTTTGGAGATCGACTCTGTTTTGGGCATTGCCTTGGATAGCAGATTGGACTTGCATATTTTGGTTTACGTGTACGATGTTGCCTAGCGGAGAGATAGCCATGTAAATCCTTTTACGCGTTCTACTACTCTTTGTATATCCTTAACGTCTTTTGGTTTTTGTACGTCACATTTGAACCTTCTATAATATTAACATATTTTCTTTTTGTATAATCGACCAAAAAGCTCCCTTTTTCTCCAAAGCTATAATTTACGCACACTTTCGCAGCTATTACGAGGATGTTCTCGTTGATTTTGTTTTTATTGGTCTTGATGATGAGGTGTGAGGAGGGGGCGTTTTGGACGTGCATCCAAATATCTTCCCCTTTGGAATCACGTAATACCTCGCCGTTTTCGGTGCTATTTCTTCCTACTATCACGTCATATCCGTCGATGTTTAATTGGACGTAGTTCTTTTGGATCCCCCGTTTATTTTTTTGCTTGGATTCCTGTTTTTGGTAATAGAAGCTTATCTCGTGGATCGAAGTCGTTTGTTTGATGGCGTGAATCATACGGTTATAGAGGACCACTTTCTCTTTGAGATTCTCCTCTTCGATGGTGAGATTCTTCGCTTTTTGCGAGAGCTTTTTACTTTTTTGGTGGAGGAGACGCGCACCGTCTTTGGCGTTTATCGATTCTTCGGGGAGGGGAATCGTGAGCGGGGTGCCGTCAAAATCTTCGGTGTAAATCTCTTTTGCATAGATGTCCTTGATCTCATTCTGCCGTCCATAAAGTATCTCGGCGTGCTTGCGGCAAAGATCGGATTCTTCGAGGAGCGATGCGGGATTTTGGAGGGAATCGAGATGTTCGAGTATCTTTTGCTGGCGCTTTTTTATCTTCCCTATTGCGCCGTTTTGGGCTTCTTCTAGAGTATTGTTTACTTTGTCGCAGAAACATTTTTTGAGGTAAGCATCGATCTCTTCTACGGGTTCTCTTTTCTCCTTTATCTCCATAGGGGCAAGCGGCGCAAGGGCTCGGGAGGGCATTATCTCGCGGAACGAGTGCTCTTTGTTGATATGACGCAACGCGTCGATGACGATGTTGTGCTCATTGAGGAGTATTGCGTTTGTATGGCGTCCTGTGAATTCTAGTCTTAGAATCGTCCGCACCTCTTTGTAGACCTGCGGAGAGATGAGGGTGAGGAGGAGAACTCTGTTTCCCGATTCTGCCCTTGCGGATTCTAGTTTGGCTTTGGTGAGAAGTCTTTTGAGATTCACGTCAAATGGGGCGTTGTATTCTTTGGCGATAGGGGTTTCATCTATCGGATAGACGGTACTTTGACCGCGGGTGAGGTCAAAAATGTATGTATGGTCAAAGTCAAATTCGATAAGAATCGAGTTGTTTTCTACCCTGCGTGCTCGGGTGATTTGTTTATACGAATCAAGCCTCTTTGCAAGCAATTCTAAGAGGAAATACTTCATTTTTATTTCACTCCTTGCGCGGCAAAGCCCCGCAAGGACTCTTCGGCAGAGTGCCCGCGCACCCTTGGCGCTTCATTGTTTGCCATATACTCTTTTCTTGGCAAACTCCAGTGCCTCTTTAGTGATCTCACTGCCGCTTATCATCCGCGCGATTTCATTTACACTCTGCTCTTTGCTTAGGATTCTCGCTCCGCTTATATCGCCTTCTTTGTAGACGAGTAGGTGCGTATCGGCGATACTTGGGAGATGGGGTTGGTGTGAGATGGAGATGACTTGATAGGTGCTTGAGAGCTTTTTTAAAAGGAGGGCGATAGCTTCGGATTCTTCGCCGCTTAGGTTTGCATCTATCTCATCCACGATGAGAATCCCGCTTTTCTTGGACATAAAAATATCTGCTTTTACGCTCAAAAATGCGAGACGAATCCTGTTAAATTCCCCCGAGCTGACGTTTTCTAAGGAGCTGTTTTTGAGCCGAAATATGACGCCGTCTTCGCCGCTCTCATCAAGCCCTTTTTTGTGCAGCTCCAATGCAAAGCCTTCGAGGTAAAGTTTTTTGAGTTCGGAATCTATCGCCTTCTCAAGCGTCGAAGCGTATTTTGTCCTATTATGCGTGAGTTCGTTTGTGACTTTAGCTCTTTTGCTTCTAGTCTCTTCTAGCTCTTTTTGTATATTATCTTTTGAGATAGAGATATTTTTGTAGCCTGCTAGTTCGGTGATTTTCTTCTCTTTGTAGAGCAATACGTCCTCGATACCGCCGTATCTATTGATGAGACCAGAAAGCTCTTCGAGGCGATTAAGGATGCCTTCGATGTCGAGATCATCGAGATTCTCAAGCTCGTAGCTTTTCCCTTCAAAAAGGGCATGGAGCGTGTTCATTGCATCATTGAAAAAAGAATCATCCTCTTCTAGCACCTCCAAAGCACGCGATACGCTCCCTTGCATCTCAAAAATTTCACTCGCATCGTTGAGCGCTTTAGTGATTTTTTCTTTTTGACTTAGAAGCCTTTTTTGATTCATCAGATCTTCGTATTCACCTACTTTCGGGTTTATCCGCTCGATCTTGTTTATCTCAAACTCTGCAAACTCGATAAGCTCTTCGATTTTTTTCTCTTCTTCTTCGAGCTTTTTGAGCTCCCTACCAAGCGTCTCTTCGCTACTAAAAAGCTCTTTGTGGAGTTGGAGCGTTTGGGCGTGTTGCGGGAGTTTTTGGGCGATAAAACTATCCAAGACGGAGAGGATATTTTTTGCATCCATATCGCTTCTATCTTTTTGTCCGATATGGCTTAGATAGGGGGCGAAAATATCTCGAATCCCCTTTTTCGGGTAGGCTTTTTGATTGATAAAGTAGCGAACCTTATCTTTTTTATTTGCTTTTATTATGAGTAGCTCGTCGCTGTCTATGTCGTCGTGTGCTATATCGATGTCTAGAGTCAGCTCGATAGCGCCTTCATTTAACTCTTTTGCGCCAAAGAGAGCGAGGATGGATTCGGTAAGTATCGATTTACCCGCGCCGCTAACGCCGGTGATGACGGTCAATCCTTCTTTGAGCGGCACTTCGCAGTTGGAGAAAGAGAGATACTCCTCTAAGAAAACACGCTCTATCAAGCTATTTATTTCCCCAGCTAAATTTTTCCCGCAGTATCTTGAAGTAGTCGCGTTCGTGTTTGTGGATGAGGTGTGCTTCTTCTTTTGCGATACGTACGGTGAGGGTGTCTTGCGGAGTGATCTCTATGACATCTTGCCCATCAAGCACGACGACCCCGTTTTCTTTGTCGTTTATCTTGAGGTCCATCTCAAACGTTGCGGGGAGTACCAAAGGTCTTTGGGTGAGCGAGTGCGGGCAAATGGGCGTGATGATGAATATCTGCGAAAAAGGGTACACTATCGGACCGCCGCAGCTGATATTGTACGCCGTAGAGCCTGTGGGTGTGGAGATGATAAGCCCATCGCCGAAGTAGGTATTGAGCGGCTCTTTATTGATACTCGCGGTGATACTCACCATTTTTGCGAGTTGTTTTCTCGTCACGACTACGTCATTGAGTGCATTTAGGATCTTTTTCTTTTTCGGTCCGGTAATCTCGGCTTCGATGAGCATCCGTTTGTCGATACGGTAATCTTTTTTCATAAGCTTGTGGATAAAAGTTTCAATCTCGTCTTTTTGAATATCGGTGAGGAATCCGAGTCGTCCCATATTGATGCCGAGTATCGGTTTATTAAAGCCGAAACTTTTCCGCACTACCGCTATGAGCGTACCGTCGCCGCCGATGGAGACAAGCAGATCAGATTTGATACAGAGGGCGTAAAACTCCTCCGCGCCGTCCTCTTCATCTATCATCTTGGCACTGTCGGTATCTATAAAACATTTGATACCGTAGCGCTCAAAAAGGGAGCGTACTTTATAGTAATATGTTTTTAATTCGGGGGTGTCGGGTCGGAGTACTATACCTACGGTGTTCAAGGCATCTAGCATCGCACACTCTTAGCTTTGCGGGATATAGTAAGCTTTGAGCTTGAAGCCTCTTTGCTCTTTTTGTTGCAGCGTCAGCCCTTTAAAGACGGGGCTATCCTCTTTATCGATATTTTCTAAAAGTGCGTGCGCATCTCTCGTCCTATAGCTTGCAAGCCCTTCTTGTTTGAGTTCGGGCGAGCTGCCTGCATAGGGTTTTTCATCCACGATGGGGATCACTTCCCATGCGATGATATTTTTTTGGTTTTGTATGTTTTGATTGATGCCTGCTATGAGGTTGCTTTTGCATTCCGTCGAGATATTCCATTTGCCCACTTCCATATCGGTACATTCAGCCACGAGAATCGATTTTGGTTTTGGGATATTGGCGACTTGAGCCGTGGTATTTTTAGAATCGGCAAGCAACTGGCTGAGCCTTTTTATCTCGACTTGCTGCTCTTCGACTTTTTTCATAAGAGAGCCTATCCTTTGCTCGTAGACCTTTGCTAGTTCTTCATTGATCTTTTTTTCTTCGGGGATACCGTTTTTAGCGGCTAATTCCTGTTCTACTTTTTTTTGCACGTTAAAAAAATAGGTGACCGCACCGCCGATGATGGCGAGTAGAATAAAAACGACAATGACAGGAACGAACATTCCGCCGCTCTCTTGAGGGGATTCTTCTATCAATTCATTATTTTTTTCTTGCGTCTCTTCTTGCATGTGGGTACTCTTTTGTTTTTTTGGTGTTCTTTATTCTAAGAGAGTATTGTAGCGCGTGTGGTTTAAAAAAATGTTATTGTAGAAAAAGTATCACAGGGGAAGAGTATAATTTTTTTTGGCAATTTTCACTGTCTATAACACCATTACAATCATAATCCAAATATTTAGCCCTTAGATTCTACGCCGCCAAATGGTGGTTATTTTTTATCGTCTCATATGCCTCTTGTATGAGTCGAAATTTCTCCGTGTAGCGTTTGATAGTGAGCTCGTCTTGTCCGTGGACGCGGTCGGGATGGTACTCTTTTGCCATTTTTAAATAAGTTGTTTTTATCTTTTCGAAAGTGTCGTTGATGTCGCATTCAAGTATAGCGTATGCTTTGCGCAAGATTCTTTCGCTAGCGGTGTGGTAGGCGCTGTGGCTTTCAAATCTGGCGTTATTGGAGCCGTGTTTGTCGTACTCGAACTGGAGTGAGACGTTGTGGATGATCTTTTCTTGGAACGTCGCGATGAGCTGCTCCCAAAAAGCCTCTTTAGTGTTATCCAAAAACAACTCTTTTTTGCCGTATCCCACGATATGTTCTCTAAATGAGGAGATGAGGTAGCGTCTCGCTAAACGGTTTTGCTTGTCGAGTCGAAAGACGGTACGGTCGTTGGAGAGCATCTCCATAGAGACTTTGACGTTTTCTACGACGCTAGAGTTGCTCGTGGTTTTTATACGGATAGGGAGGTGCGTGCTGCCGAGGAGTTTCGCGAGGAGTACACGTTCTTTGTCGCGCTCTTTGGTGACGCTTAGGTGGTATATCCAATTGATAAAATACCGCTTTTTATAGCGCTCTTTCTCTTCATCGAGTACTATCACCGAAGAGGAGAGCTGTAAAAATTCAGCGAAATGTTTTAATGCAAAGCTTTTGGCTTTTTTGAGAATCGCGCTTTTTTCGTCAATGCTAATTTGAATCCAATTTTCAAACAGCTCGATTCGCATCCAAATCCTTTGTAAAAGTTTTCGCGTAATCGAAGCAATTTCAATTCCAAACGCCCTTAAACATATTTTGACTATAATCACGACCTTAAAGGGGAAAAATTGGATGGTTATCTAGCGATACTCGGGCTATTTATAGGATTTATCGCGGGATTCTTCGGTGTGGGCGGAGGGACGTTTTTAGTACCTGCCTTGATGCTCGCGGGCTTTAGTATCAAAGGGGCGATAGCCGTCTCGGTGATGCAGATGTTTTTTTCCAGTACGTTTGGCTCGATACTCAATTTCAAAAAAAATCCATTCGACCTTAAAAGCGGCATTTATGCGGGGATAGGCGGTTTAGTAGGGGCTTCGTTCAGCGGCTTTTTACTCGGGTTTTTTGAGAACTGGGAGTTAGAGCTTTTGTTTACGTTGCTTATCATTTTTGCGATTTATAGATTTTTCAGAGCAAAAACGGAAACTACGGGAGAGAAACTTACAAACCCTCTTTTTTTCATAGGGGCGGGCTTTATTACGGGTATCGTTTCTATCACGCTCGGCGTAGGGGGAGCGCTCATCATGGGACCGTTACTCGTCGGGTATGCGGGATATTCGATAAAGCAATCCGTCTCGATGTCGTTGTTTTATGTCGTATTTTCGTCGTTTTCGGGATTTTTGAGTATGGCATACAACGGCTACGTGGACTACCGTAGCGGCTTTATCGTAGGTGTCGCCTCTTTGGCGGGAGTGAGTGTCGGGATATATCTCCTTGGAAAAAGCGACCCCAAAAGACATAAAAAATTAATTATCGGACTATATTTTGTCATCCTTTTTATGATGACGTGGAGAGTAATGCATGGATAAAATCAGAGTTTACGGCGCAAAAGAGCACAATCTAAAAAATATCAATATCGAGATTCCCAAAAATAAACTCGTCGTATTTACGGGACTTAGCGGTAGCGGCAAAAGTACATTGGCGTTTGACACGCTCTACGCCGAAGGGCAGCGACGGTATATCGAATCGCTCTCTAGCTACGCTAGACAGTTTTTGGACAGGGTAGGGAAGCCGAATGTAGACAAGATAGAGGGGCTCACCCCCGCTATCGCGATAGATCAGAAGACCACCTCCAAGAATCCCCGCTCTACAGTGGGGACTATCACCGAGATATACGACTACTTTAGACTTTTGTTTGCCAGAGTGGGGAAACAGCATTGTCACCTTTGCGGCAAACCCATCTCCGAGATGTCTACAAGCGACATCATCGAGCAGGTAATGCAGCTGCCTGACGGTGCCAAAACGATGATTCTCGCCCCTATTTTTCGCGAGAAAAAAGGGACGTTCGCCAAAGAGATAGAGTTCTTGCGCCAAAAAGGGTACGTGCGCGCCGTGATTGATGGCGTCGTAGCGCGACTGGACGAAGAGATAGAGCTAGGGAAAAACAAAAAACACACCATAAAAATAGTCGTCGATAGAATCACCATCACCGAAGAAAACCGCCAACGGGTCGCAGAAGCGGTGGAGAAAGCGCTCCAAGAGAGCTTCGGCGAGGTGGAGCTGGAAGTAATGAATCACGAAGAGGTGGGGCTGCCCAACAAATACATCCACTACAGCGAGCACATGGCGTGCTTTGATTGCAAAGTGAGCTTCGAGCCGCTAGAACCTTTGAGCTTTTCGTTCAACTCCCCAAAAGGGGCGTGCAGCGAGTGCGACGGGCTAGGGATGAAATTTACGCTAGACATCAAAAAGATCATCGACCCTCATCTGCCGCTAGAGCGCGGCGGGGTGAAGATTATCTACGGATTTAACAAAGGGTATTATTTCAACCTCTTCAAGGCCTTTTGCGCAAGCGAAAAGATTGACATCACAAAAAGCTTCGACGAAATACCCGAATATGCTCAAAAGCTCATCC
The DNA here is from genome assembly GCA_964500775.1 of uncultured Campylobacterales bacterium. Taxonomy (GTDB): domain Bacteria; phylum Campylobacterota; class Campylobacteria; order Campylobacterales; family CAZCQG01; genus CAZCQG01. The sequence goes on along the minus strand of CAZCQG010000032.1, from coordinate 2,717 downwards.
TCCACGGAAGTCCGAGCGAGTTTGACATCGAATGGAAAAATACGACTATCAAACGCACCTTTAGCGGTATCATTAAAATCGCTTATGATATGTTCAAAGATGATAAAGACCTGAACGACTATATGAGCGAAAAAGTGTGCCCCGAGTGCAAAGGATTCCGACTAAGCCGTAGTTCGTTGGCGGTGCGCGTGGCGGAGAAGGGGATCGGCGAGCTTATCTCGATGCCTATTGAAGCGTGCTACGCATTTTTTATGGACGATGCCAATTTCGCCTATTTGAATCCGCAAGAAAAAATGATCAGCGAACCGATCCTCAAAGAGATACGCGAGCGGCTCAACTTCCTCTACGAAGTGGGACTAGGGTATCTAAGTCTCGGGCGAGATGCCAGAAGCATAAGCGGCGGAGAATCGCAGCGAATCCGCATCGCTTCGCAAATCGGCAGCGGGCTAACGGGAGTGATGTATGTACTGGATGAGCCGAGCATCGGACTACATGAACGCGATACGCTGAAGCTTATCAAAACATTGCGGAATCTCCAGCAAAAAGGGAATAGCGTCTTTGTCGTCGAGCACGACAAAGAGACCATCGAATGCGCCGACTATATCATAGACATAGGTCCGGGAGCGGGGAGATTTGGCGGGGAGATCGTATTTAGCGGCGATATAAAGGCGCTGAAAAAAAGCGGCACTTTGACGAGCGACTATATCAGCGGCAAGAAAAAAATCGAGTATTTTAAACGGCGACCGCAAAGCGATTGGATAGCGATCAAAAACGTCAATATCAACAATATCGAGAATCTCGACGTAGAAATACCGCTAGCAAACCTCGTGGCGATCACGGGTGTCAGCGGTAGCGGCAAAAGCTCCCTGATACTCCAAACATTGCTCCCCGTGGCAAAAGAGCTTCTCAATCATAGCCGTAAAGTCAAGAAGGTAGACGGCGTGGAGATAGAGGGCTTGGAGCGGTGCGACAAAGTGATTTATCTCGACCAAAGCCCTATAGGAAGGACGCCTAGAAGTAATCCCGCGACCTATACGGGCGTCATGGATGAGATTCGGACTATTTTCGCCCAAACCAAAGAGGCGAAGGTGCGCGGATACGGCGTAGGGAGATTTAGCTTCAACGTCAAAGGTGGCAGGTGCGAGAAATGCCAAGGGGAGGGAGAGATCAAAATCGAGATGCACTTCCTCCCCGACGTAATGGTCAAATGCGACGCATGCGGCGGTAGTAGATACAATAGACAGACATTAGAGATCCGCTATAAAGGGAAAAGCATTTCGGATGTCCTCAATATGAGCGTCCAAGAGGCGCTAGAATTCTTTAGCACGATCCCCAAGATAGAATCCAAACTCCGTACCCTAAGCGACGTGGGGCTGGGCTACATCACCCTCGGGCAAAACGCCACGACCCTAAGCGGGGGCGAGGCACAGAGAATTAAACTAAGCAAAGAGCTTAGCCGTAAAGATACGGGCAAAACGCTCTACGTCCTTGATGAGCCTACTACGGGTCTGCACTTCGCCGACGTCGATAGGCTAGTAAAAGTGCTCCATCACCTCACCGATTTGGGTAACAGCGTGGTAGTCATAGAGCACAACTTAGATGTGGTAAAAAACGCCGACTATGTCATCGATATGGGACCCGAGGGCGGTAGCAAAGGGGGAAAGGTAATAGATGCCGGCACGCCTGAAAGTTTGGGTAAAAATTACAAACAAAACGGGAGCTACACAGGGGAATTCCTCGCCAAAGAGTTGGGGATTTAGGCTATTTAACTATAATTGTAAATATTTTTTAAAAGGCTTGGAATGAGATTTTTATACGATGTTTTGGGATTAAAAGAAGAAAAATTCGACATTAAACTCGTTGTCTTAATGATGCTTCTTGCATATGCTTTTGCCGTGGTCGCAAGGTTGGCATGGGTGGATATGTTTAACGAAGCTCCGAATTTTTATTGGAATGATCAAATAATGATAAATACAAATGACGGATACTGGTATGCCGAAGGGGCAAGGGATATAATCGCCGGCACCCATCAGGACAATGATCTCTCTCCCGTAACTTCACCGTTATCGATTCTCACGGCATACATTGTAAAGTTGACCCACATCAAACTAGAAACCGTCATTTTATATATGCCGGCGGTTTTCGGCTCTTTACTGGCGATACCCGTGTTTTTATTAGGTGCGGCATTTAGGCAGTATACGATCGGATTTATTGCGGCTCTGATAGCACCTATAGCTTGGAGTTATTACAATAGGACGATGACGGGTTATTATGATACCGACTTGCTTATCGTAGTATTGCCGACCTTTTTTATTACATCGCTTATTTGGAGTATCCAGAGAAAAAGCTATATTGCAATGCTGTTTGTTCCGATCTTTGCTATCTATGGGGCGATGTGGCATACAGGCGGTTGGCATATTGCCAACGGTTCATTCTATCTTTTATTGGCGTATACCCTCTTTTTTGATAGGAGAGAAAAATTTAACTATAAGTTGCTTTCGCTCATAGCCGTATCTATATTGGCGGCGGATATATACGTAAAATTAGCATTAGCAGTCGTGCTTTGGGGTATATTTTTTAAATTAAAAGAGCAGATGCAAGAGAAAGTCCTCTATGTGATATTTGCTTTGGTGGCTGTTTTGTTTTTTGCGTTAGGGGGATACGGTTGGTTTGCGAGCGTGCTTCAAAGTGCGCTCTCTACGTCGGCGGACAGTTCG
>CAZCQG010000031.1:0-20638 GCA_964500775.1 uncultured Campylobacterales bacterium | reverse complement strand
TTAAAAAGTTAATGGATGTCAAACAAAAAATGCCGCCAAAGTAATCTGTTTGTAGTTATAAGTGTGCTAGTATTCGTAACCAATAATTACAACGAAAGGATGCATAATGTCATTAAAAGTAGCCGTCAACGGATTTGGCAGAATAGGGAGATGCGTGGCAAGAATCATTGCAATGCGCGATGATGTAGAGCTTGTAGCGATCAACGACTTGGCGGATTTGGATATGCTTGCGTATCTTATGAGACATGATAGCGTACACGGAAATTTTGCGCTTGATGTGCAAAAAATAGACGATAGCACGCTGCAAATCGGCGATAAAAAAGTGAAGGTTTTTTCGGAAAAAGATCCGAAAGCGCTTGATTTTGCAAGTGCCGGAGCGGATGTGATGCTTGAATGTACGGGGTTATTTTTAGATCAAGGAAGCGTGCAATGCCATCTTGACAAAGGAATCAAAAAAGTCCTTTTCTCTGCCCCTGCAAAAGATGACACTCCGACATACGTCCTAGGCGTAAACGCACATGAGTACAAAGGAGAAAAGATAATCTCTAATGCCTCTTGTACTACAAACTGCTTAGCTCCGGTAGCAAAACTACTCAATGACGAGTTTGGAATCATCAAAGGGAATATGACGACCATCCACAGCTATACAAACGACCAAAATATCCTTGACGTGATGCACAAAAAAGAGATACGACGCGCTAGAGCGGCTGCGGTCAATATGATTCCCACCACGACAGGTGCGGCAAAGGCGCTGGGCAAAGTCATCCCAAGCCTCAAAGGCAAACTCCACGGTCACTCCGTCAGAGTACCGACACCTGATGTTTCTATGGTGGATTTGAACGTGCTTTTAGGTAAAAAAACGACGGCCGAAGAGATAAATGCGGCGCTTCAAAAAGCGAGCGAAACAACACTCAAAGGAATCCTAGGAATCGACAACGATAACGGCGTAAGCACCGATTTCTTGAGAGATACGAGAAGCTCTATCGTTGCGAGTGACTTGACATTTGTGATAGACGGCGATTTCGCAAAAGTGATGGCGTGGTACGACAATGAATGGGGCTACTCAAATAGACTCGTAGACATGGCGGTACATATCTCGAAATAATCTGCTTTGAGGGACTCCCCTCTTAGCCGATTTCTACTCTGTTTCTTCCGTTATTTTTTGCTCTATAGAGCGCTTCATCTGCCCTTTTTATACACTCTTTTTTGTCATCAAACTCTTTTACCTCGGAGATTCCGAAGCTACAAGTGACCACTCCGACCTTTTCCATCTTGGTCTCTTCAAGTGCTATGCGCAATCGCTCTGCAAGCTCTTTGGCGCTTTGTAGCGGAGTCCTCGGGAGTAAGATAATAAACTCTTCTCCACCCCATCTCGCAAAAATATCCGAGCCCCTCAATTTTGCCCCGACGATAGAGGTGATATTCTTCAACACCTCATCTCCCACATCGTGTCCATAGGTATCGTTTACTTTTTTGAAATGGTCAATGTCAAAAAATATGATTGAGAACGGAGCATTCGTATCCCTGAAAGATTTCATCTCCTTATCAAGAGAATCTTCAAATTTCACGCGGTTATAGATGCCCGTGAGCTTGTCGGCTATCGCGATTTTTTCAAGTTTTCTATTTTCGGATTCAAAGATCGTTACATCCGTTAGCGAAATGATATATTCCGCCAAACCGTCTTCATTCGTAAGTTTTGTAGCGTGTAGGGCAAATGCTTTCTCATCAAGGTCAATTCCACCGCTTAGAGATACCAAGTGCTTTTTTGAAGGATTATCTATTACGTAGGCAAGCACATCGGCATCGATGGATTTTATATAGTCCTCATCTTCTCGCTCGTTCAATACGGAGTTTAAAGTAGTGTACTTCTCTTCAAAATCTTTTAACGTCCCCATGCCGAAAAACGATAAAAAACTTTTATTACACTTGATGATTCCCGCATTGGTATCCAAAACGGCTATCATATTCTTTTGGAAGTCGATAATTTGCTGCGCATACCGCCTAAAAAGTTCTCTCCTTTTTTCGTTGAGTACGTTTTTCGCATTTTCGTTCAATAAAGAAAAGAGTTTATTCCTATCAAGCGGCTTAATTATATAGCCGTTAATCTCAAGTTCGATTGCTGCTAATAAGTACTCCGAATCGCCAAAAGCGGTAGTAACCAAAATCTTGACGTCTTTTGAGATCTCTTTGATTTTTCGCGTCATCTCTAGACCGTTGAGCTTGGGCATCTGAATATCGGTGATGACGATGTCGGGGTTTACTTCTTTAAATAGCTCCAATCCTTCTAGACCGTCTTTTGCCAGATGTATAGTTTTCACATGCCTTTGAATGAGCAAGGAGAGCGATTCCCTTATACTGTCTTCATCTTCCACATACAAGACTACCATCTTTTTTAAATCGCTAGAAGGGGTAATTTTATCTCTCACGAAAACTCCGTTATTTTACAGGCATAAAAAAACTTTTCTGCTCTATCGTTTCACCGAAAGCAGAAACTACATAAAGAAAATCTTTCCTTATATTATAGCCTAAAAGAAATTTTAATGCCAAAAGTGCACTAAAAGACGCAATATTTATTACCATTGGGGCACTCACGCCTCCAATTTCTCTTTGTTTTATTTTAAACGAATCAAAACTCGCTTTTTCAAAAAAGCACACTTGCCCTCCCCATTCTTCTACGCTCGCATATACCCAAGGTATCCCCGACTCTTTGGCGTATCTATCTATTGATTCCCGAGTTTGAAGATTATCGGTCGCATCCAGCAGTAAATCGACATTTTCTATCGCATCGATAGATTCTTCAAAGCTTCTTTTTATAATTCGTACCGTTATCTCTCCGTTTCGATCGGACAAAAATTTCCCTAGTGCTTCGGCTTTATATTTGTCTACGTCTTGAAGAGTAAACGCGATTTGTCTATGAATATTATGAATCGCTATCGTATCAAAATCTATAAGCGTAATAGCACCGATCCCGCTAGAACCCAGCGCTATTGCGATGCTACACCCAAGTCCTCCGCAGCCGATAACGGCTATGTGTTTTGCTTTGAGGAGATTTTGCCTCTCTTCCCCTACGAGCTTTATCTGTCTATCGTAATACCCGCTCACTCCGAGAGTCTCTTTATATCTGCACCGAGTGATTTTAATTTTTGCTCAAGATTCTCATATCCCCTATCAAGATGGTATATTCTATGGATGTCGGTCTCCCCTTCGGCTATGAGTGCAGCGAGCACCAAAGCGCTACTTGCCCGCAAATCCGTCGCCATAAGGTCAGCAGAAAGCAAAGGTGTTTTTCCGTTTATGGTTGCCGTATTACCTCGAAGATGGATACTCGCCCCTAATCTTTGCAATTCGCTTACGTGCATAAATCTATTCTCGAATAATCGCTCTTCGATCACCGAGCTCCCCTCTGCCTGCGTCGCTAGCGCCATAAACTGCGCTTGCATATCGGTAGGGAATCCGGGATACTCGGCGGTAATAATCTGAAAAGGTTTTATTTTTTCGCTTGCATGTATCGTGATACTTTTATCCGTTACGTCGAGTTTGAAATTCATAGAAACGAGTTTTTGAATAACCGAATCCATATGATGCGGTTCGCAGTTATCGATAGTCATAGTCGAGTTTGTGATAGCGCCTGCACAAAGATACGTTCCCGCTTCGATTCTATCGGGGATGACGCGCACGGGCTGAAATCTAGGCAACTCTCCATCGCTCCCGTACACCGTAATCTCATCCGTACCGATACCCCGAATATCTATCCCCGCATCGGCTAGGACATTACAAAGCTGCACTACTTCAGGCTCTTTTGCCGCGTTGATTATTTTCGTTTCACCTTTTGCAAGTGCGGCCGCCATCACGACGTTTTCCGTGCCCGTTACGGTGATTTTATCAAAAACGATCGTTGTCCCTTTGAGTCCGCTTTTAGCTTCGGCAACGATATACCCGCCTTTGATTTGTACACTCGCCCCCATTTGCTCCATCGCTTTTATATGGAGATCCACGGGTCTCGCCCCTATCGCGCATCCCCCGGGGAGCGAAACTTCACATTTCCTAAATCTCGCAAGCAAAGGACCGAATACCAAAATAGAGGCCCGCATTTTTCGTACGATGTCGTAAACTGCTTTGGTGCTGTTTATATCTTTGCAGTTTATCTTCGCTTCATGTCCGTTTAGAGCGGTACTTGCCCCGAGATTTTCCAATAATTGTAAAAGCGTTTTTATATCTACTACGCTCGGGAGATTAGAGATATTTACTTCTTTATCACTTAGTAACGTAGCCGCTATCAACGGAAGTGCGGCATTTTTTGCACCCGAGACTTCGACTGTTCCGCTCAATTTTTTGCCGCCTCTAACTCTAAGAAAGTCCATTAATTTTCCTTATTTTTTACTTTTATTGTGTTTTTCTCGCTCTTTGAGTGCGGTATTCACCGCTTTTTGTATCGCATCCGCAGAATCTTCATTGCTCTCTGCAAGCTCATCTCTAAAATGTGTGATAGTCTCTATCTCCATCCCCTCTTGCATTGCAATAAGATGCAGAAACTCGCACGCTTTTTCCGTCATTTTATGTTTGGAAAAATCGGCAAACTTTGTTTTGAATCGTGAAAATATCTCTTGCGTTTTTTTAGCCTCAAGCTTGCCTGTCTTTAGTGCCGCTAGCATTTCATCAAGTATCTCCGCGTCACTTTTTTTCTTTTTGGGTTTTTCTTTTGTGAGTACACCGACTATAGCCGCTATAATGGCGACGAAAATGACGAAAAAAACCAACGGAACGAGGATAATCCAATACGTGAGGTAATACCCTATGCCGTAGAGATCAAGCGCCATTTACTATTTCTTCTGCTCTTTATTTTCTTTTTTAAACTCTTCGTAAAACCTGTTCGTAGCCTCGACAAATCCATCGATACTTCCGCAATCAAAACGTTTCCCTTTAAATTTGTACCCAAGCACCATTCCGTGTTTGGCTTGATGAAGCAACGCATCGGTGATTTGTATTTCGCCCCCTTTTCCGGGTTTGGTTTTTTCTAAAATATCAAAAATATCGGGGGTGAGGATATACCGTCCTATAGCGGCGAGATTGCTCGGGGCTTCTTTAATGGAAGGCTTTTCGATCATATTTGAGATCATATACACTCCGCTCTCTATCTCTTTCCCTTCTATAATCCCGTATTTCTCCACTTCGCTTTTTTCTACCTCTTCTATCGCCACGATTGAGCATTTATATTTTTTATACAGCTCTATCATCTGTGCCAAAACACCCTGATCTCCGTCCCCCACACACAAATCATCAGCCAATAAAACCGCAAAAGGTTCATTGCCGATAAGTGTCTGACCCGTTAGTATCGCGTGTCCTAGCCCTTTCATCTCCACTTGTCTCGTATATGAGAAGGTGCACTTCTCGATAATCTCTCGAATCTCGCTTAGGTGCAGCTCTTTTTTTGTCCCTTTTATTTGGTGCTCAAGCTCATAGCTGATGTCAAAGTGATCCTCAAGCGATCTCTTTCCTCTTCCTGTGACGATCGCCATTCTGTAGATTCCGGCCTGCATCGCCTCTTCCACGCCGTACTGTATGAGCGGTTTGTTGACTATGGGAAGCATCTCTTTTGGCATCGCTTTTGTTGCAGGTAAGAATCTCGTACCGTATCCAGCGGCAGGGAACAAACACTTTTTGACCATTAGAATCTCCGACGTATTAAATTACGTGATTATATTTAAAGTGTGATTAACCCTTATTGAGAGCCGTATACAGCATATCAAGATAGTCGTCGCGCGATACGGTTTTCGCCCCCAAAGAGAGTAGATGCGGAGTGGGCATTTGACAATCGATAAAGTCGAAAGATTCCTTTTTGGCATATTCGCAAAGAGAATACATCGCGAGTTTTGAGCAATCGCGCATCAAGTGGAACATCGATTCGCCGAAAAAAAGATTCCCGAGCCGTATGCCGTACAAACCGCCGACAAGCCTTTGTCCAAAATAGACCTCAAAACTGTGGGCAAATCCTAATTTATGCAGATTCGTATAGGCTTCGATGATTTGCGGGACTATCCACGTTCCGTTCTGTCCTAGCCGTTTTACCGACGCGCAATGCGATATGACGGATGCAAAGTTTGCATCTATTTTGTATTCATAGAGATTTGAGCGTATCTTCTTTTTGAGAGAGGTGCTTATTTGAAATTCTTTTGGATACAAGATCGCCCTAGGATCGGGCGACCACCAAAGAATCGGATCGTTTTCCCCAAACCACGGAAAGATACCGCTAGAATACGCCTCTAAAAGACGCTCGGGGCTTAAGTCGCCGCCGTATGCTAGCAACCCCTCCTTGGAGGCATATCGAGGATTTGGAAACATTCGCGTTTTACTCAAAACTAAACGTGAGTGCTTTCCCTTTGAGTCCTATTTTTACCGTCCCACCCTCTTTGAGTTTACCGAATAGCAACTCATCGCTAAGCTTGGTTTTTACCTCATCTTGCAACACTCTCGCAAGCGGTCTCGCACCCAGCTCGGCATCATATCCCCTTTGCGCCAAGTGCTCTTTTGCCGCTTTTGAGGCGACTATGAAAACCTTTTTGTCTTTGAGCTGATTCTCTAAATCACTTAGGTGTTTGTCGACGATTCGGATGACATGCTCGATTCCGAGCTTTTTAAAGTGGATGACCGCATCGATTCTATTTCTAAACTCGGGTGAAAAATAGCTTTTGACCGCATTGTCGTTTTTACTAGATTCGTCTTTATGGAATCCCATAACGTTTGATTCCTTCGAGCCGACGTTTGAGGTCATTATCATAATGACGTTTCTAAAATCCGCTTTGCTCCCGTTTTGATCGGTAAGTGTCGCGCTATCCATCACCTGTAATAAGATATTGAGCAAATCGAGGTGCGCTTTTTCTATCTCATCGAGGAGCAAAACCGTATAGGGATGTTTTTTGATCGTCTCGACCAAAAGCCCTCCTTGCTCATATCCGACGTATCCCGCAGGTGCGCCGATGAGTCTAGAGACGGCGTGCTTCTCCATAAATTCACTCATATCGAGTCGCTCGAAATTTACCCCGAGATTCTTCGCTAGCTCTCTAGCGACTTCTGTTTTCCCTACGCCCGTGGGTCCCGCAAAAAGGAAAGAGCCTATCGGTTTATTGGGCGCATTTAGTCCCGCGCGGCTTCTTTTTATCGCTTGGACGAGATGCTCTATCGCTTCATCCTGACCGTAGATTCTTGATTTGATATTCGTATCAAGCGCGCGCAAAACCTCTTTGTCGTCGCTGCTGATATTCACATCGGGGATGTTGGCTATCTTGCTTACGATTCTCTCGATGTCGCTTGGATGCACCACTTTTCTTTTTGATTTGAGCAAATGAAACGAAGCAGCCGTCTCATCTATCACATCTATGGCTTTGTCGGGTAAAAATTTGTCGTTTATATACTTGTCACTAAGCTCTACCGCAGCCTGTAATGCGGCATCCGTGTATTTTATGCCGTGATAATTTTCGTACTGTTTTTTTAGCCCTTTGAGAATCTTAAAGCAATCCGCAACACTCGGCTCACTTACGTCTACTTTTGCAAATCTGCGACTAAGTGCTTTGTCTTTATCAAAAAATCCTCGATACTCTCCATAAGTAGTCGCGCCTATACACTTTATCTCGCCGCTATTGAGGGCGGGTTTGAGAAGGTTACTCGCATCCATACTTCCTCCGCTCGTAGCTCCCGCACCCACGATGGTGTGAATCTCATCGACGAAAAGTATCGCTTTTGGGATGCTCTTTAGCTCATCGACGACCCCTTTGAGGCGCTTCTCAAAATCGCCCCTGTATTTCGTCCCCGCGATGAGCGCCCCCATATCTAGGGCAAACACCCTTGCCCCTTGCAATATTTTCGGTACTTCATTCTCTTGTATAGCGAGTGCCAACCCTTCGGCTATCGCTGTTTTTCCGACACCGGGTTCTCCCACCAACAAGGGGTTGTTCTTTTTTCTGCGGCAGAGAATCTCAACGACCCGCTCTATCTCGGAATCTCGCCCGATTACGGGATCGATTTTGCCCTCTTTTGCGCTTAGCACCAAATCGACGGTATATTTTTCCAAGAACTTCTCTTCACCCTCTTTAGGTTGTGCCGTGATGCTTTCGGGGGTAGTTTTTTCCGTCACTATTTCTAAAATATTTACCCGCTCAATCCCTTGCCTTTTGAGCAGATAGACGGAGTAGCTATGCTCTTCCTCGTAAATCGCCGCTAGCAAATCCCCGACCGATGCCTCTTTTTTTTCCGCACCGCTTACGTGCTTGAGCATATTATCGATGACGCGACTAAGCGACAAGGTCTCAATGGGTTCATGCCGCATCTCTTCGGGTATCGCTTTGACGTTTTCGATGATGTATTTCGAGACGCTATCTCGAAGATTGGCGATGTCCCCGCCGCACTCTTTGATGATCTCCATAGCTTCCTTGTTCGTTAAAAGCGATAAAAATACATGCTCGATAGTGAGGTATTCGTGTCTTCTTAATTTGGCGATGCGGAGGGCATCGTTAAAAATATGACTGAGTTGTCCGCTTATCATTTTATCCCCTACGCTTCTTCTAGTATCGCTCGCAACGGGTATCCGTGCTTTTTTGACGCTTTTTTCACTTGCAATACCTTTGTTTCGGCTATCTCATACGTATATACGCCGCACACGCCCCGCCCCTCTTTGTGAACGGAGAGCATGATATTGAGTGCTTCATCAAAATTTTTGTGAAAAATATCCATCAACACCTCCACGACAAAATCCATCGTCGAAAAGTCGTCATTCAACAAAATTACTTTAAATTTTTTCGGTTCATCTAAATGAACACGCTCTTTTACCTCGTTATCTAACTCTAGATTCTTACCCAACAACATCCCTTAATTGCGAAGTTTAAACAATTGTATCGTATATTCTAATATAAAAAATTAAAAATACAACCCCAAAATGAAACATAAAAAAATATTTGTGACCGCTACGAACACGGAAGTCGGCAAGACCTTTACCACGGTAAAACTCATAGAGCTTTTTAACAAAAAAGGTATAAAAACCCTTGGCTGTAAACCCATCGAAACAGGAGTATCGGAGGAGAATATATCCATTACCGACACTTATAAAATTTATAATGCAAACAAGGCGAATTATAAAGAGATTCCCTTGGAGCGTCTCAACACCTATAGTTTCAAGCTTCCGGCTGCCCCTTTTGTTGCCAAAGAGGGACAAATCGAGATAACAAAGCTACAAGATTCGATTGCCTTATTAGAGCAAGAGTGCGATTTATTGATAATCGAGGGTGCGGGCGGGCTGAAAGTGCCGATTCTTAAAGAGTTCTTTATGTTGGATTTGGCGAAACTTTTAGATTGCTATGTCGTACTGGTTTGCGATGCCAAGCTTGGCTGCATAAACTCTACGCTACTCTCGCTAGAGACGATCAATAACTATAAATTACCGCATACTTGGTTTGTCAACACAAGAAGCGAGGGTGAAGCTTTTGCAAAAACATCCGAGCCGTTTTTTAGAGAATACTTTGATGATTTTTTGAAGATAGAAGATGATTTCACCCCTCTGTTTGAGAGGTTACTTTCTAGCGTCCAGTCCTAGCTTTGTAGCATAATCTATCTCTTTGGTGCTTCCGGGATTGAGCGCTTTTAGGGTTTTGTCAAGACCCAAAATAAGCTTTGAAGTCGCACTTTTGTGTGAAGCGACATGGGTCATAAACTCTAGTTTTGCCGCTTTATCTTGCGAGAAATCGGCATACGAAGCGATAAAATCACTCACGAACACCTCCAGCTTTTCCAATCCGAGCGCCTGATTTTTTACCCCTGCGATAAGTTCTTGCAGGGTAGCTATTTTTTTAGCGGGCGCTACCGCTTTTTCTTTTTTATCTACGGACCTATAAATCGCTATTCCGATAATAATCGCAACTATCCCTGCTACTGCTATAAACGCCGGTAAGTATAGATTTTCCAAAACCTCTCCTTCAAGGGCAAACTGCTATAATAGTACCCTTATTTATATTTATTTTAGGACTTTGTATGGATTTCGCACGTCTTGCCGAAAAATACGGCACCCCATTATATATTTACGATCTCGATCATATAAAAGAGCGATTTACCGAGATCAAAGAGGCATTTAGCGGACGCAAAAGCCTCGTCTCTTACGCAATAAAAGCAAACTCGAATCTAAGCATCATCAAAATGCTCGCTACTCTTGGCGCGGGTGCGGACTGTGTCTCGATAGGCGAAGTAAAAAGAGCGCTCATCGCCGGCGTACCGAAATACAAAATAATTTTTAGCGGCGTAGGCAAAAGAGACGATGAGATAAGCGAAGCGCTTAAAGAAGATATTTTAATGATAAATCTTGAGAGCGAAGGGGAACTAGAGCGGGTAGAATCGGTAGCCAAAGAGATGGGGAAGATCGCGAGAATCAGTATCCGCGTCAATCCCAACATCGACCCCAAAACACATCCATATATCTCCACGGGACTACACGAAAATAAATTCGGCGTAGAGATAGAGACGGCAAAAAAGATGTACCTGAAGGCAAAAAACTCGGAACATCTCGATCCTGTAGGGATACATTTTCACATCGGCTCGCAGCTCACCGAACTCGATCCGATAAAAGAATCGGCTCAAATCGTAGCTAATCTAGTCCGAAGCCTCAAGGTTGTAGATATTGATTTAAAGTTTTTCGATGTGGGCGGCGGTCTTGGAATCAAATACAAAGATGAAGATACGATTCTCCCGTACGACTACGCCCAAGCGATACTCTCGACAATGAGCGGGTTGGATATGACTATCGTTTGCGAACCCGGGCGCTTTATCGTGGGAAATAGCGGTTATTTCCTCACAAAAGTACTGTATGAAAAAAAGAACGGTACGAAACGTTTTGTCATCGTGGACGGAGCGATGAATGACCTCATTCGCCCTTCGCTCTATAAAGCCTACCACAACACATACGCCCTCAAAGACGGAGAAACCTCTCAAGCCGACATCGTCGGACCCGTTTGCGAAAGCGGTGACTTTTTGGCAAAAGACGTTGCAATGCCGCAACTCTCGCATAACGATCTTATCGTCGTAGAATCTGCGGGTGCATACGGGATGAGTATGGCAAGCAACTACAACTCAAGAGCGAGATGTGCCGAAGTAGGAATCATAGGAGACGAAGACCATTTGATACGAAAAAGAGAAGATATTAATGAGATGATAATGGATGAAATCGAATATATGAGGAATTTTTAATGAACCTAGCGGAGCTAAGAAAAGAGATTGATACGATAGACGACAAAATACTAGAATTACTCAATAATAGAATGGAAATCGTACAGCGCGTAGGTAAACTCAAAAAAACTGAAGGCTCTTCCATATACCGACCCGAGAGGGAGCGCGAGATATTAGAGAGGCTCAAAAAAGGGACGACGATACTCAATGCCGATGCAATAGATGCGATCTATTTAGAGATATTTGCCGTCAGCCGCAATCTCGAACTCCCCGAGCGGGTAGCCTACTTAGGACCCGAAGGCACCTTTACCCATCAAGCCGCAGAGAGTAGATTTGGAGCGATGAGCGAATATCTTTCTATGCAAAATATCGCCTCGGTATTCCATAGCGTAGAATCCAAACGTGCAAAATACGGCGTGATTCCCATCGAGAATAATACCGATGGAGTTGTCGGCGAGACACTCGATATTCTCGGAGAATCCGACCTAAAAATAGTTGCCGAACTCTTGATGCCTATCCATCATACGTTTGCGACAAAATGCGATAGCCTCAAAGACATCAAAAGAATCTATTCACGAGACGTCGCATTCGGTCAGTGCAGAAACTTTCTCAACGAATACAATCTAGAAGACGTAGAGAGAATCCCCGTAGATTCTACGGCAAAGGCGGCTATGCTTGCTTCCGAAGATTCCGATAGTGCCGCTATCTGTTCTCATATCGCCGCAAAGCTCTATAAAGTGCCTATTCTTTTTGAAAACATCGAAGATTCTTCAAAAAATAAAACACGCTTTATTATCGTGTCGGACTTTAAAAATAACGATAGCGGCAACGATAAGACCTCGATATTTGCAAATATAAAAAATACCGATAAACCCGGGGCTTTATTCAATTTCCTGAAAGACTTTTATGACGCAAAAATAAACCTCACAAAAATAGAATCGCGTCCCGTTGCAGATGTCGGAGATTTTAGTTTTTGGTTTTTTATAGATTTTGAAGGGCATATCGATCAGCCGCACATCGCGACGCTAATGAGCAGGTACGAAGATACTATCAAGTGGCTCGGAAGTTATCCGAAGGGGTAGTTAGAAGTTATTGTGCCGTCTATTTTGACGGCACATAAAGATTATTGGTGAGCTTTTTTATACTCCATAATCATTGCAAATGCTTCATCTTTGAGTTTGAGCTTCTCTTTTTTTAAAACCTCTAGCTCAAAATGCTCTACATGTTCTCTGCCTTCTTCGGCATTTATAATCTTTTGATCCAATTCGTTATGTTTTTCAAAAATCTTGGCAAAGTGGGCATTTTCCACTTTTAGCTTGCTTATCTCTTCTCTATACTCGTGTAGCATTCATTCTCCTTAAAAATATTGCATTCGTGATTATAAAATATTTGTGCTTTTAAGTCCTATAATCGGCGTTTATTTTGACGTACTCATATCCCAAATCGCATCCATAGGCGGTATAGCTACTTTCACCGATTCCCAAGTCGCACACCACCCTGAAACTCTCTTTTTGCATCACCGATGCGGCTTTTTTTTCCACCTCGGCATTAAATAGAATTTCACCTTTTTTGTAGACGACTACATCATCAAAGCTAATTGTCAGAGTTTCCTGCGCGCACGCCACCTGCGATGCGCCTATGGTTGCCGCTATTCTGCCCCAGTTCGGGTCTTCCCCGAAAAGTGCAGTTTTGACCAAAAGTGAATTACTAAGCGCTTTTGCCGCCTTTTTTGCCTCTTCATAATTTTTTGCACCGCATACTTCAAAAGCGGTAACCTTTTTTGCACCCTCGCCGTCTTTGACCATCATGAGCGCAAGATTTTTCATAACAAGTTTCAGCGCCTCTTTGAAAGCATCCTTGTCGTAAACCCCGCTTGCACCGTTGGCAAATAATATCACCGAATCATTCGTCGACGTATCGCCATCCACGCTTATAGCGTTGAATGATTCCTCATTACATTCGTGAAGAAGTGCTTTTATCTCCCTAGAATCTATGAGCGCATCGGTAGTAATAAAACAAAGCATCGTTGCCATTTGCGGCGCTATCATCCCCGCTCCTTTTGCGATAGCCCCGATTTTAAAACTCCCGCCATCGGCGAGATCGACTTGAAAAGCGATCTCTTTTGGAAAAGAATCGGTAGTCATAATAGCCCTTGCCGCCTTGGAGCTATCTCTTGCCGTAAAATCAAATAAATGAGCAGCGCCCATAATCTTGTCTTTTGGCAAACGTACTCCGATGACGCCCGTAGAGCTCATAACGGGATTGAGCAGACCGCTGATTTTATTTTTTAAAATATAAAATACTTCGTTTATATCCTCCACTCCCGCTCGCCCCGTCATAGCATTTGCATTTTTAGAGTTTACGAGGATAAAGTTACTCTCAAAATCCTCGCCGTACTCACGGAAGTGGACGATTGGAGCTGCGGTCATCGTATTTGTCGTAAAAATCGCTCCGACCTTGCACGGAAGCTTTGAATAGATAAAAGCAACATCGGGATTCCCCTCTTTTTTGAGTCCTACGCTCACGCCGTCGCCATAAAAATATTCTGCCGCACACACTCCGCCTTCAATAGGGATAATATCAAACATATTTCAGCTCCTCGGGCTTATCTTTTCTGAAAATGAGTCTTTTTGTATTATTTATGCCGTTTGATGAACCTATGATAAGCAATTTGCACTCGCTGGTTATCAGTGTTTCCCCTTTAGGCATAGCTATAAATTTTCCGTCTTTTTGCGTGATTCCGACGATACTTACATTCGTCACTTGTCTAAAATGGGCTTCTTTGAGTTTTTTAAGCACTATCCAACTGTATTTTGGAACCGCAATCTCTTCAATATCGAGCGGCGTATCTTTTTTATATACAAATTGTTCCAAAAGGTTTTCCATATCGGGACGAAGCGCCATCGCACTCACCCGCTGTGCCATTAGCTTTGTAGGGGCAACAACGGTGTCTGCGCCTAATTTTTTTAGTTTTTCTATATCGCTATCGGTATCGGCGGCTGAAATAATATAATAGGGTTTACGCTCTAGCTCTTTTTCAAATAATCGCACACTCGCTATTTGCGCGATATTATCCGCCATATTTTTTGAAAGGGTGATTACGCCTCTGGCGCTAGAAACGTGGCTTTTTAGCATCGCTACTTCCGTATGCGGATCTTCGTTTATATAGTAGGGATATTTGTGTTTTATCGCCTCTTCTTCAAAATCCTTGGAAGGATCGATAACAACGAAAGGGATATGATTCTCCCTGAACTGTTTTGACATTTGAATCGTATATTCGTTGTGATAACAAACAACATAGTGATTTTTGAGCCGTGCAACTCTATATAACATTTTTCGCTCCTTGAGAATCGAAAATAACTCGCCCCGATTGATAACTTCGATAATAATACCTACCGAAAAGGTAAGAATCATAAATCCGAATACGATTAGCGAAACGGTAAAAACTTTTCCTAAATCAGAAAATTCACTCTCTTTCAATGCCCCAAAACCGGTAGTAGTAAACGTATACCCCGTTTGAAAAATCGCGTCCATCAAAGAATAATCTTCAATAACAACATATCCCAATGTACCGATAATCATACAGAGTTGAATTAAAACTAGCGGGAGTCTAAAAGGTTTGAGTTGAGCGTATAGCTCTGCGGAGAGGCTTATTTCGGGTTTTTGCCCTCTTTCCCAGTGGATAAAATTTTTAAATTTTTGAAGAAAGTTCAAGAGCATTCCCGCAAGGGGGAGAGACCTATGACTGTTTTCTAAGCGTTCTTAGCGTAGAAGCAGCCACTCTGATCTTTCTTCTTGTACCGTCTTCAAGGGTGATTCTTATAGTTCTCAAATTCGGTAGTGATCTTTTTTTTGTTTTATTGTTAGCGTGAGAAACGTTATTTCCTACTAGTGGACCTTTTCCTGTTATAGCGCATTTTCTTGCCATTTATATACCTTTTTATTTTTTTAGAACCGTGATTTTACAAAAATAAGACAAAAATATTGCTTAATTATTTTTTATCTTTCTCTATTTTTTCTTTGATTCTGTTGATAATTTTAAAGGCGTGATTTAGTCCGACCGCTATAGAGCCCCCTTTTTTGGCTATCACGTCTCCTGCGATAAAAAGTCCGCTAAGCGAGCTCTCTAGATACTCATCACACTTAGGCGTCTCGTCTTCGCCTATCTCGATTTTACACTTTCTCAAAAAATCTATAGGAGAAGCTCCGCCGATAGCAAGTACCATTCTATCAAACGTCTCATTTTCGCCGTTGAAAAATCGCACGCTTACTTTCCCCTCATCATCTTCGATATAATCAATATCGACGCCGAGTTTCAATCGCATCAATCCATCTCTCGTGTAGCTTTCGACTATATCAAGATTTATCTCATTCACCCTGCTAAACGTAGGCTGTCTATAGCTAAGCATTACGTCATTCCCTGCTTCTGTGAGAAGATACGCGTATTCTGCCGCACTATCGCCGCCCCCTACGACTATTATCTTTTCACCTTTGGAGGCGTTATTTGCGTTAAAATTCACTACCGAAACAAGTGATTTGGGAATAGGATACGCGGGCTTATTGGGCTTGCCCATCACTCCGATTGCAACGATAACATAGCGGGCGAAATACTCATACCCTCTTTCGGTCACTATTTTAAAAAGCGAATCTTCTTTGACGATGTAATCTATTCCCGTATTAAAGCGTGCCTCGATAGCATGGGTGTTAATGAGGTCACCGAAATATTCAACGGTTGATTCTTTCGTGCCATCCATAAAGTATACGTTGCCGTCAAGTTCAACGTGCGCCCCTTTCCAGTTTTTATCCACTCGCTTGTTGTCTTTATAGTAGTTCCTGATGGTCGCGGAGTGATTGTCGCTCTTTTCAAAAATAACGATATTTTTTATCCCGAAAACCACACTCTCTACCGCGGATGCTATCCCTGCAGGACCTGCACCGATAATTGCAATGTCGTATATATGATTATCATTTTGCATCTTTTGCCTTCTCTTCTTGCTTTTTCTCTTTTACATCTTGTGCCGCTAGAGAACGGAGGTCTTCCTCATTATCATAAAGTACCCCTTGCATCATTTTTTTCTCATCATCAAACTGTCCCGTTCTAAGCCCCCAAATAAAAGCCGCTAGCCCCGTAAGCCCCAATAGTACCGAGACGGTTATCATCACCGCTATCATACTCGTATTCATCACTCCCCTTTAAGTAAAGGTAATATCTTTTCTACGGGTAATCCCATAGCATTACTCTCTAATCCTACAACATTTTTTATATATTTTTTACAAAAACCTTCGACCATACACGCACCGGCTTTTCCGCGCCATTCTCCGCTATGGAGGTAGGATTCTATCTCATTTAGTGCAAACCTATGAAAAATATAGGAGGTGACGGAAATATCGACAAAGTAAAAAGAGGTGTGTGCCAAAATCGTACATGTCGTAATGTCGATACGCGAATTGCTTTGAGCCTGAAGCATCTTTAATGCATCGTTTTCGTCTTTGGCTTTGCGGAGGATCTGAAGCTCTTTGGAAACTACCGTATCTGCGACTAATAGCGGCATAGCGATGCCGTAACGCTCCTTGCAGCAGCCGTATTTCCCAAGCGTCACCTCATATACGAATGACCTTGGATGCTGTGCTTGGATGCTCTCCTCATCAAAATCGCAACCACACTGTTCAAACGCAACACCCGCGTTTTTCAGAATCAGTGCGCGCGTCGGAGAGCCGGAACAGAGTCGTAATAACTTCACAGATTATTTTGCAAATAGTCCCTAGAAGCCTGCAAAGCTTCTTCTATTTTTGAGACATCCTTGCCGCCTGCTTGGGCAAAATCAGCTCTACCGCCCCCGCCCCCACCAAGAATCGGAGCGATGGCTTTTATCCATTTGCCGCAGTCGATTTTTGTCCCTTTTTGTCCGCACGCGATAGAGACTTTTTCGTCTTTTGCGGCGATGAGCATGAGAGCAACATTATCGTGTTTCTCTTTTTCCACGTCGATAATCGCTTTTATATCGCCGGTGTCCATCTGCGCCACGCACCATTTTACGCCGTTTTGCTCTTCAAAAACAAGTTCGCTTTTTACACTATTTTGCGCCTCTTTGAGCTCTTTTTTGAGCTCACTGTTTTGCTCTTTGAGCTTCTTGATTCCAAGAATCGGGTCAAGCGATTTGACCTCTTCCTTAATCGTATTTATCGTATTTATCAGATTCTTGGCATATTCGTACGCCGCATTCCCGCAGAGGGCTTCTATCCGCCGTACGCCGGCACTCACACCGCTCTCTTTTGTAATAATGAACGTCCCGACCTCCGCACTATTATCGACATGACAACCGCCGCATAGCTCAATACTCGCATCTCCGAATGCCACTACCCGCACATGCTCACCGTACTTTTCGCCGAATAGTGCCATCGCACCCATGTTTTTTGCGCTTTGTATATCACACTCTTGGGTATTATTTGCGATTCCGCGCGCCACCATCGCGTTGACGGAATCTTGTACGACAAGAATTTCATCCGCACTCAATGCTCTGCCGAACGAAAAATCGAATCGCAATCTGTCCCGCTCCACCAAACTCCCTGCCTGTGCTACGCTCTCGCCAAGAATATTTCGCAAGGACGCGTGCAGCAAGTGGGTAGCGGAGTGGTGCTTGGCAATCTCTTGTCTGCTATCATCTACGATAGCAAGATAATCTTCCCCTTGTCTTATATCTCCACATACTTCAACTTCAAGAACATTTAGGTCGAAGAGCTTCTTCGTGTCGGTCACCTTCGCCACTATTGCATCGCTATGTAATAGCTCTCCGATGTCGCCGCATTGCCCGCCGCTCTCCGCATAGAATGGGCTTTTCTCCAAAAGCATGTGTCCTTTTTCGCCCGCTTTTAAAGAATCCACTTCTTTGTACTCGTCATTCAAAAGTGCGAGTACTTTTGAAGTAGCTCTTTTCTCTTTATATCCGACGAATTGATTTTTCCCGTATTTGGAAATAATGCCGGAAAAATCATTGCCGCTCATCAGCTTCTCATTCCCCTTCCATGAGCTACGTGCCATCTGTTTTTGGTGCTCCATGCAGCGCTCAAAGGATTCCATATCCACACCCATCCCTTTTTCGCGCAACATATCGGCTGTTAGATCAAGGGGGAATCCAAAGGTATCATAGAGCTTGAACGCCGCCTCGCCGCTAAAGATTTTCGTCGTGTTTTCTAGCTCTTTTTTAAACAGCTCCATCCCTGAAGCAATCGTCTGGAAGAATCGTTCCTCTTCATTTTTTATCTGCTCTTTTATCTGCTCTTTTTTGTCTCTGAGATAGCCGTAGTGTCCACCCATCTCGCCTGCCAAAACATCTACGAGCTTGTATATAAACGGCTCTTCTTTGCCTAGCATATAGCCGTGCCGCACGGCGCGTCTAGCGATCCTCCGTAGGACGTAGCCTCGCCCTTCTTTATCGAAGTTCACCCCTTGCGCTAAAAGGAAGGATACGGCGCGTATATGGTCGGCAATAACCCTAAAGCTCGCGCCTTCGGAGTAGATGTATTTTTTTCCGACAAGCTCTTGTATATTGTTGATAAGAGGCATAAAGATTGAAGAATCAAAGTTGCTATGTTTACCTTCTTTTACCGCCGTAGCCCTCTCAAGTCCCATCCCCGTATCGATGGATGGTTTTGGAAGCGGCTTTAATACCCCGTCCTTGCTTCGCTCAAACTGCATAAAGACAAGATTCCAGATCTCCAAAAATCTATCGCCGTCCCCGCCAAAATAATCTTCCGGTCCATTAAAATACTTCTCGCCCTGATCTACAAATATCTCGCTACAAGGTCCACAAGGTCCCGTATCGCCCATCTGCCAAAAGTTATCCTTGTCTCCCATCCGTTTTATCTTGGATGCGGGAACGTGTTTGGTCCAGATTTTAAACGCTTCATCATCGTCATTATGTACGGTGACATAAAGGTCTTTTTTATCAAGTCCTAAAGTCTCTGTAACAAAACTCCAACCATAATCAATCGCCTCTTCTTTAAAGTAATCACCGAAGGAGAAGTTCCCTAGCATCTCAAAAAGGGTATGGTGTCTGCTTGTATAGCCGACATTTTCGAGGTCGTTATGTTTCCCGCCTGCACGCATACACATCTGACAGCTCGTCGCACGTCTATTTTTTGGCGCAGGGATATTTCCCGTAAATATATCCTTAAAAGCAACCATCCCCGCATTTGTAAAAAGGAGTGTCGGGTCATCCGGCACTAGCGGCATACTCTCATATCGCTGATGTCCACTCTCTTCAAAAAATTTTAGAAACTCTTCCCTAATATCCATAAACAACCTCAGGTTTGTAATATAAAGTCCGCTATTTTAGCACACCCTTTTGGTGAAATAGCCCCCTTTAACGTGCTGCTAATCATTTTTACATCACACTTGAGCGCTTCTTGGAGAAGTTCTAAGCTAAGCGCATTTTCACGACTCACCATACATAAGCCGCGCTCTTGTAAAAAAAGGGCATTTTTATACTGATGATCGCCTGCCGCATACGGAAAAGGGACGTACAGAGCAGGTACCCCCGCTGCACTTAACTCCCAGAGGCTTCCCGCCCCCGAACGGCTTACGGCAAAATCTGCACTCTGCAATACCTTTTCTATCTCATTGGAGAACGCAAAACATTCCGCGTTGATTCTTTGTGAATTATAAAATTCTGCAACCCTTTGGAAATCGTGTTTTCCGCATTGATGAATGATTTTATAACCGTTATCGTGAAGATATTTTGCAACCTTCATGGCAAAATCATTTACCCCTTTTGCCCCTTGACTTCCTCCTAGAAACAAAATTGTTCTAATCTCGGTTCGGATTCTGTATATCTCAAAAAACTTTAAATCGATAGGATAGTCGGATACCGGAGAAGCGGGATCATACGAAGAGAAAAATATCTTTGCAAAAGGCTTCAGAATCTTATTTAAAAGTCCAATCTCTGCATTCTGCTCGTGGATAAAAAGCTTCCGACCGGATAATACGCAGGCAAATGCGGCTGGGGCAGCAGAGAAACCGCCTACACTTATTACTTTTTCAATTTTGTCGCGTTTAATAATCGCATAGGCTTGAAGTATCAGGGAAAAAAACGAAAAAAGAAAAAAGAATTTTTGAATAGGATTCTTATTTACAAAAGAGGTACTTTTTAGAAAATACTTCTTCTCAAATAGCGGGGATTCCTTAAACCACTCCTGATCTTGCCCTCTTGTAGAGCCTATAAAACAGGGGGTGATTCCACGCTTATTCAGCTCATTTGCAAGCACTTTAGCAATAGAGAGATGCCCGCCCGTACCGCCGCCGGTAATTAGAATATTTTGCAAATGCACTATGTTCCCGAAGTTATTTTAAATAAGATTTTATAATGATTTTGTTTAGAAGTAGATTGAAGAACAATCCCCCTCCCTGCAGCGACCTACATTCCCACTCTTGCAAAGAGCA
>CAZCQG010000030.1:0-23364 GCA_964500775.1 uncultured Campylobacterales bacterium | reverse complement strand
ACGCAACTTATCGTTAGCTCAATGACGTTGCACCATATTAAAAATACCGCCTCATTGCTCAAAAATCTCTACTCGATTCTCCCCCACGAAGGGGTATTGGCAATAGCTGATTTATTTAGTGAGGACGGCAATTTTCATACGCACGGCAATGATGGCGTGCACCACTTTGGATTTGAAAAAGAGTATCTTTTTATGTTGTTGCAAACAGTAGGATTTAAAAATATCGTGATAGAAAAAGCGGTGGATGTCAATAGGGAGAACGGTAGCTACGAGATATTCCTAGCTACCGCGAGAAAGTAAAAATCATTAATTATTTTTTATAAATTCAGGATACCCTTCTAGCCCACATTCATTGAGGTCTAGCCCTTCGTATTCCGCCTCTCTGCTCGCCCGCACTTTTATGAGTTTATTGATGAGGTAAAACGCAACGTATGAAACTACAAAAGTAAAGCCGCCGATAATTACGATTCCTTTTATTTGCGTGGCAAACGAAACTCCGTCTTTAAAAATCGCTGCGGCGATCGTCCCCCAAATACCGTTTACTAGATGCACCGAGAGCGCACCGACGGGATCGTCAATTTTTAACTTGTCGAAAAAGGGGACGGCAAATACGACTAATGCTCCGCCTATGCCGCCGACGATAAACGGTGCCCAAATGCTCACATCGGGTGCGGCGGTAATAGCGACAAGACCTCCTAGTGCTCCGTTTAATATCATCGTAATATCAAGTTTACCGTAGATAAATTGCATCAATAAAGCCGTCACAAGAGCACCTGCAAGCCCTGCGGTATTAGTATTAACTATCACCATTGCAACGAGATCGGCCTGCTCTTTTGAGCTTATCGAGAGGGCAGATCCGCCGTTAAATCCAAACCAACCGATCCACAACAGCAATGCACCCAATGTTACTAAAGGGATGTTAGATGCGGGGATCGCCCGTATTTTTCCGTCTTTTGTGTATCTGCCATCACGCGCTCCCAAAACCAAAATAAGCGCTAGTGCCGCCCAGCCTCCGACGGAGTGGATGATAGTGCTTCCCGCAAAATCGTTGAACTCCTTTAAGAATCCCCCGCCCCAAGTCCAAGAACCCACTATCGGATAAATCGCGCCGCTCATTACGACCGCGAAAAACATAAAAGGCCACACCCTGATACGCTCACTCACCGCGCCGCTGATGATGGAGACCGTTTTTGAGACGAAAGCCATCTGAAAGAAAAATATCGCGTATTTGCTATAGTTTTCACTCACAAAGCCCTCTAAAAAAAAGCCGCTGCCGCCAAACATATAGTTATAACCCCATACCAAAAAAACCATCGAAGTTATAGTGTAGAGCATAATATTGCCCATAAGTACCGTTACGACGTTTTTCGTCCTGACGATCCCTGCCTCTAGCATCGCAAACCCCGGAGCCATGAGTATGATAAGTGTTGCCGCAAACAACAAGAAGAACGTGTCGATTATAAAGCTGAAATTCTCCAAAGAGCACCCCTTTGTTTTGAATGTATAAGGGATAATTTTCTCTAAAAAAAAAGGAGAGTGAATCTAAAAACAGATTAAAAAATAGACATTTTTGTAGTTTTTTTTACAAATACGTCGTTTCTTTATCTTGCGGGTCAAGGGGTATTTTTAACTCGAAGCAAGCACCCCGCGTTTTGTTATATGCCCTAATCGAGCCTTTGAGGTGGTTCTCCATCACAATTTTACACATATAAAGCCCTATTCCCGTGCCTCGTGATTGGAATTTCGTCGTGAAGTAGGGCTCATAGATTTTATCTATTATCTCGGGTTTGATTCCTCCGCCGTTGTCCTCAAGAGCTAGTGTCAAAAAGTTTTCGTCTCTACTTATCTCTATGTTTATATCCCCGATAAAGTCGGGATTGTGTTTTTGTAGCTCCTCAAACTTATCGAATGAGTTATTGAGGATATTGATGCACACCTGCGAAAGCTCGCTAAAGTTAATTATGAGCTCCAGCTCCGCTCCGATCACGCGCGTTTGTGACTTGATGGTGCTTTTTGAGGAGATAAGCTTGATGATTGATTCGAGTTCTTTTTTGAGATTCACCCTCTTTTTTTCATTCTTTATCGCAAAATATTTTCTAAAACCGTCTATGGTTTTCGAGAGGTATTCTATCTCTTTGACGGTGTGTTCTATGGTTTTACCTATAAACTCTTTGTCTATGACCTCTTCATCTAGCATCTCGCCGATAGATTCTATCCCTAGCGAAATGCCGCTTAGGGGCTGTCTCCACTGGTGCGATATATTGTTGAGCAACTCGCCCATCGTCGCATATCGGGATTGCTCTAAGATTAGGAGGTCTTTTTCTCTATTTTTTTCCACCTCGTTTTTTATATTTTCTTCAAGATTCTTATTGAGTTCATTGAGCTTTTTATTGAGCCTATCGGTCTCTTCTCTGTGGAGAACCGCGATATTTCTTTCTCGTTGTAAATTCGTCAGAAGCTTGTATATAATGAGCAAAACGATACTAAAAGCCGATATTTCAAGAATCGTATCTTTTGTAAACCCAAACAGTTCATTTGATTTTTTACTAAAAATAAAATAGCTCTCTATCTCACCGGAGATAGAATGGATGGGATAGATACCGACGAGGTAGTCTTGAAAGCCATATGTGTCGTATGTGAGGATCGGGGTTTTTATTTCGTCGATTTTGGGAAAAGTATCGGTAATGGAAATAGTTTGCTCCGGTTTTATTCGAGAATCTTGCTTGATTTCATAAAACTCTTCGCTTATATCGCTTGTCCGATACGTATCGGAAAACGACCCAAGGGTATTTTTTTCGATTGTGTTTTTCTTGATAAGGAAATGGAAATTTCCTCCGAGCTTTTTCTCAAGTTCTCTACCGACATACATAGGATTTAGCACCGTCTCAAAGCTTCCTATGTATTTTCGCTCATCGAAGATAGGATAGAGGTAGCGTATGCCGCTTTGGAGCTTTCCTACTTCAAAGCCGCTAAATTCCGTCTGTTCCTCAACCATTTTTTTGATAGAGGGTCGCGCGTAAATAAGAGAATCGTCATAGATGTCTTCATTGCTAAAACGCAGTAGGCTTTTTCCGTATTTATCGTGAAACTGCATTTGCACGAAGCCGAGTTTATTGAGATGTTCGTAAGAGCTACGGAGAATATCTTTGATTACTATGCGGTACTTTCTTTTGAGTGCTTCGTCATCCTCGTCATCCATTCGATTGATAATCTCGATGATTTCGCTATTTGAAGAGACGATCTCAAAAATCGCGTCGCTAATGTATCTGCTAGGTAGCAAAGTGTATTGCATATTATTAAGAATCTGACTGCCGTACTCATCGGTAAACGAGC
Source organism: uncultured Campylobacterales bacterium (assembly GCA_964500775.1). Taxonomy (GTDB): domain Bacteria; phylum Campylobacterota; class Campylobacteria; order Campylobacterales; family CAZCQG01; genus CAZCQG01. The sequence continues at coordinate 20,031 of CAZCQG010000030.1, read as the reverse complement.
GCTTCTGCTTCAAAAGACCGACTACCAGTAGAGAAACGATAACCGCCCAAATCACAAAAAACAACAATCTGTATGATTGTTTTTTCAAACAAAAACCTTTTTTATTGAATTTTATCAAAAAATAGCTCATTTGCGGTTAAAAAATTAATTACTTTTACGGGTGATTAAAATTTATACAGTTTAAGGGGTGCGGACGACGAATTTTGTAATAGAATTTCATTTCACCCTAATTAAGTTAATTTTATAGGAGTAGGGAAATGCAAGAAATGATCTCAAGCAGCTCTAAAAGTCAACCGCAAATGACCAAGGAGAAAGTCGTGCAACTCACTACCCCTAGTCTCACCCTAAGGTAAAGTCGGATTTCTCCCCGACTTTACTCACCCTACGCGCTAAATTTTTTCAACGCTTCTTGTAAGTCTTCCGGCGTATCGATGCCGAATGATTCGGTTTTGACCTCCACCATCGCGATTTTGTATCCATGATAGAGTGCTCGGAGTTGTTCTAGTTTTTCTAAGTCTTCTAATTCACTACCGCCGAGATTGCAAAATATTTTCAATCCCCTTCGTAAAAAACCGTAGATTCCCAAATGCCCTTTGTAGAAATAGTCGCCGTCATCTCTGATGAAAGGAATCTTACTGCGAGAAAAGTATACGGCGTTGAGGTCTCTATCAAGGACAACTTTTACGAAGTTTGGATTATCGGCTTCATGGGTATCGATGAGTTTATAGCAGCTCGTCATGAGTATCTCTTTAGATTCTCCTCGAAGCGAAGCGGTTCTTTTGATCACCTTTTCTATAATTTCTTTTTCTATAAAAGGTTCGTCGGCTTGCATATTGATGACCACTTCGTCATCATCCAACCCCAAAATAGTCGCTGCCTCATTTACTCTGTCGGTACCGCTTTTGTGTTTATCGGAGGTCATCACCGCTTTGAAACCGTATTTTTTGCAAATGTCCGCTACCTCTAAAGAATCGGTCGCGATAGCTACGTCATCTAACCCTTGCACTCGTCTTGCTACCCGTATCACCATCGGCTCGCCGTGTATATCGGCTAATACTTTAGCAGGGAATCTATTGGATGCGATACGTGCGGGGATGATTATCATATAGAGCCTTTTTGGGATTATATACCGGAAGCTTTGGGGAGTAAAGCATCGGGAAAGTTTCCTTTGGTGATATTATACCAGTCAACTTGCCTGTTTTTCTCTTTTTGATTTTCGCCTAGCATGAGGTTTATGCCAAAATCTTTTTTGAGCTGGTCTACTATCTCTTCGAGCTCATCGTCAAATCCGAACATAAAGATATATTTGAGTACGGCATCTTTATAGCCCTCTTCATCTTTGTACTCGAAAATCATCGCTTTTCTAAATTGTGCGAGATAGGCAATTTTTGCCAATTCCCCGATTTTCGGTCGTCTAGTTTCCAAGTCCATATAGTGTGAGAAGATATTTTTTATACTCGTCATATCACCTTTTGCCGCTAACTCTTCGGCATTATAGACAATACTACTCCAGTCTTTTTCGAGTTTTCTCGCTTCATCAAATCCCATCAAAAGAGGGTATTCATCGATTATTTTATAGCAAGAGACGACATTGCCCGTATTGTAAAAATCGAAAAATCTTCCTGCGTAATCGGCAAACTCTTTTATTTGGGTCACTTTCTCTTCGAGGTGGGGAAATTGCATAAGAAGGTTTATCTCTTTTAAAACCTCGGAATATTGCCTATTGTCGATTTTTCGATTGACGATCTCTAAGAGTTTATTGCCGAAGTCGATGACTTGTCTGTATTCGGGAACGTCTTTTAAAAATTTGTTACGTGCAATAAGACCGAAAAATTTTTTGAAATTTTTAGCGCTAATAGTGTTTTTCATCTCGATAAATAAGATTCTGTTTCTTAGGAGGTTGTTGATGATAGGCACCTTGGCAGGGACTTTATAAAATTCCAAAAGAACACTTTTGGCTTTGGCTTCATCTATCTCTTTGAGCATTATCTCTTGGGCGAGTTTATAGAGCTTTTCCCATTTTGCTTCGAGCGATTTAAATGCGGGCGTATCTTTCAAAAACTCCGTCCGTTCGATAAGCGAATAAACCTTCATATAGTTTTTGTCACGTATCGCCTCTTCGAGCGTATCGTAGTTGTTAAAATCTCGAATCAACGTATTAATGAGATAGCCTTTCTCCTTTACCTCGCTGAAAGGGGCGAGCATCTCAATTCCTTGTGCGGGCTGTTTGTTGTACATAAGCTTGAACGCTCTGCTAAATCTATCCCTCCAGATTCCCTCAAGTCTTCCGTATTGACTCGATTCTTTGAGGAGAAAATTGTCGTTTGCCAAATCGTACGCTTCTTTGTATTTTTCTCCGTCGATAAGCTCTTTTAAATCGTTGTCATCATGCATCTTGTAGACGAGGAGTTCTCTATTTTCCGTACCTAGGTACAGATAATCGGAGGCAAAGTTTGAGGAGAGCGAAAAGATATTGTAACCCGTCGAGATAATTTTGTTTGTGACAAGCGTAAGGTCTTTTAGCTCGATAAGGGCGACCTTGCCGTCTCTTGAGCCTACATACATATATTTTCCGTCTTTTCCTACGGAGATGTCGTTTATTCTATTGTTGTTGGTGTGTATCGTTTTGATGATTTTTGCTCTAGGATATTCGATAAATACGAGTTCTCCTATGTCATTGGCGACGACTAAGACATAGTGTTTCAGAAAAAAGATTTTTGTGATAGGGCGACCGCGAAAAATTTTCATTCTTAATGGTTGTGCGGCGGTGCTGACATTGTTTATGACGAGCGTCCCTTCAAAATCGGCAGTAATAAAGTAGGTCTTATTTTGATTAAAAGCCGCACAGGAAACATAATCGGGATGACTCGGGAATTTTTTGACGAATTCACCGCTAAGCGATCGAAACAATCCCACCTTGCCGTCATAAGCACCGAGAATCACATATTTAAACTCACTATCAAACGTAATGATATAAGGCTTACTAAATTCATATTTGGCGATAGGTGTTTTTTGCTCCATATCAAAGCAAATCGTCTCTTCTGAGGCACTATCTACATAGAGAGCATATCTCCCGCACGGAGAGATTTTATAGTTCTTCGTATTTGGTTCGATGAGGGCAAATTTATTTTTTAATTCTCTAATGACCTCATATTTGCTATTAAGTACTCTAAAATTTCCACCGCTGTCGATGAGATTTATCCCCTCTTCATTGGATATTCTTGACCAAAGAGGCTGATTTTTTAGCGATATGACTTTTTTAGGTTTCAAAAACTGCTCCGTATAACTTTTAATTAACTTTTATAAATCGGTATTTTAGTAAAATAGTGAAAACCGACGGATAACGGGAGATGAATGATTTTTTATCAAGACCAAAACGGTTACTGCTATAACAGCGATACGATTTTTTTGTACTACTTCATCAAAAAATTTTTAAAAAAAAATCGTTCCATACTTGATGTGGGGTGTGGCTACGGCGTACTCGGTTTATTGCTTGCGCGGGATTTTTCTTTGCGTCTTTCGATGATAGACATTCAAGAAAACAATGTTTTTTTATCGCGAAAAAATAGCGAAACCGCAAGTATAGATTCCGAAGTGTTTTTGGGAGATTTTCGAGCGTTTGAATTTACGCAGAGTTTTGAATACATAGTTTGCAATCCCCCCTTCTATTGCGAAGGCTCTCTAAAAAGCGAGAATCCCTCCATCAACAAAAGCCGCTACGAAGAGCATTTGCCCATAGAAGCGCTTATCGAAAAGAGTGCAAAACTCCTTGCGAAAAACGGGGAGCTGTATCTATGCTACGATTCTAAAAAACTGCATCGGCTCGTGATGGCTTTAGAGAAACAAAAACTCGGAATCACCGATATTAGATTCCTCCATCCCAAAGTCGGGAGAAAAAGTACGATTTTTTTCGTGCGGGCAAAACGGGGGGTAAAGAGCAATATCACCCTCCAAGCCCCCTTTATAGTTTTTGATGAAAATAGTGAATATACAAGCGAAGCAAAGGAGGCGTTTTTGTCGGCTTCTACCCATAGTATAAAGTGTGAACTGCGATGATATTGCGGCAAGAGGGGTTTGAATACGGTTTTGATAGTGCAAAGTGCGAGAGCTGTCAAGCGCGGTGTTGTCGTGGAGAATCGGGATATATTTGGGTAAAAAAGGAAGAGATGGTTACAATAGCGGACTATCTTGGCGTGACGTTTGAGCATTTTGCACTTAGTTATCTAAAAAAAGTGGGATATAAGTATTCGCTTATCGAACAAAGAATCGGAAATGAATACGCTTGTATCTTTTTGGATGAGAGCAATAGGTGTAAAATCTACGACGTACGTCCTACACAATGTAGAACCTTCCCTTTTTGGGAGAGTTTTAAACAAAACAAAGAAGAGGTGGTACAAGAGTGTCCCGGAATTTTATAGCCGCGTTGTTTACGGTGATGGTATTCTTTGCCGGTTGTTCGCACGTCGCGCCCGAGCTCACAAACGATCCCGCAAAGCTCGCATTTCCCAATGAAGACGAGATGATTTTAGCGGCTCTTGATTCCCAAGAGCGGGGCGATTATGTCCTTAGCTACTCTTTGTACGATGAACTTTATAACAAATCGGGCAAGAAACAATACCTCCTAGAAGCGCTCACCGCTTTGGTAAAAACAGGCGATATGGAGCTTGCATTGCAAAAATTAAACGCTTCAAAAGAGGAGCTCGCGGGAGAGGAGAAGCTCTACCATCTTTTGCTCGCCGCAAATCTCCACGCGCAAAACTTCGATGAAGCGCTCGAAGCCGCACTAGAAGCACTAAAGGTAAATAAAAGCGAACGCAACTACGAACTGTGCGCATCGGTCTATTTTACGAAGAAAGATTATCAAAACGCGCTCAAATACCTCCAAGGCGGGTACGCGCTCAATAAAAACGAAGCATTGCTCGATAAAGTCGTCTCAACGCTCTATTATTTTTTAGACGAAAAAGACGAAGCGATCTCCCTTTTAGAATCGCACTCAAGACTCTTTGGATGCTCTAGACTTGTCTGCGAAAGATTGGCGGGCATCTATAAAGACCAAAAAGATATTCAAAAACTCGCAACCGTCTATCATAGACTGTATGATGTCTACGGAGCATCCGAATACGCCAACGCGGTCGTAGAGATTTATATCTACAAAAAAGATTTTAGAAGCGCGATAGAGTTTTTGGAAAAAAGCAAAAGCGACGATAAGCTCCTCATAGATCTCTACGTCGTCTCGAAAAAATACGACAAAGCGAAGAATCTCATCAATGAGATTTATGCACAAAACGGAGATATAAATCTCCTCGCACGCTCTGCAATGTATGAATATGAATTTGCCGAAGATAAGAACGACACGAAGATGCTAGATTCCGTCGTCAAGAAATTAAGCGAAGTAGTGACGCTAAGCGATAACGACAATTACCTCAACTTCTTAGGCTACCTTTTGATAGACCATAATTTAGACATCAAAAAGGGGATAGAGTACGTCAATGAAGCATTGAAGAAAAAACCCGAGAGCCCGTATTATCTCGATTCGCTTGCGTGGGGATACTACAAACAAAAAAAATGCAAAGAGGCAAAAGCCCTTATGGAAAAAGTGAGGGATTTGATGGAAGGGAAAAAAGAGGAAGAGATAGATCTTCACTATAAAATTATCAATGAATGTAAGGACTAGGTTTGATACTCGATGAGATTATAAAAAAGACGAAAGAAGATTTACAAAAAAGGGAGATCGACTTCCCTTTTGAGATGCTAGGGAGGAGTTTGGCATATAACCCCTATCCGCCTAGAGACGTGAAAAGCTACCTGCAAAGCGATGAATCCGATAAATACAGAATCATCGCCGAAGTAAAAAAAGCAAGCCCTAGCAAGGGAATCATCCGTGAGGATTTCAATCCCGCCGAGATTGCCCAAGCGTACGAAGCGGGCGGCGCAAATGCTATTTCAGTCCTCACCGAACCGCACTATTTCAAGGGGGATAGGGAATATCTGACGCAGATTCGTAGATACTGTTCGCTGCCCTTGCTCCGCAAAGATTTTATCGTGAGCCGCTATCAGCTTTTAGAAGCTCTCGTCTACGGTGCGGATTTTGTTTTGCTCATCGCCGCGGCACTCAGTACCAAAGAGCTAAAGGACTTGACCGAATACGCATTTCACTTGGGATTGGAAGTGCTTATGGAGGTACACGATAAAGAGGATCTCACCAAAGCAATTTTTAGCGGCGCAAATATTATCGGGATAAACCATAGGAATCTCCAAACCTTTGAGATGGATATGAGCCTTTGCGAAAAGCTCATCCCTTTGATACCAAACGGTAAGATAATCGTCGCCGAAAGCGGTCTAGACAACCACGAGACACTGCGGAATCTAAGCGCGATAGGTGTTGATGCGTTTCTTATCGGCGAGCATTTTATGCGTCAACAAAATATAGAAGAAGCGGTGAAAAAAATCAAAGGAAACATTTAGCTTTTTTTAGTTACAAACTCACTTTTAATCTCTATCAAGGATATTGAATGTCACTTATGATAACCGAGGATTGTATCGCTTGCGATGCTTGCAGGGAGGAGTGTCCAAACAGCGCGATTGAAGAGGGCGATCCTATTTACGTGATCGATCCGGATATGTGTACGGAATGTATGGGATACGATGACGAGCCGGCGTGTTTACTGGTCTGCCCCGTTGATTGCATCATCCCTGATCCCGATAACATCGAGAGTGCCGAGGAGTTACGACTGAAGTTCCAACAACTTCAAGAAAATTCCGATGGCTAAGATTACCGCGGTAATAGATATAGGCTCCAACTCCGCTAGAATGGCGGTTTTTGAGCGCACAAGCAGGTTTGGTTTTCACCTCATAAAAGAGGTCAAAAGTAGGGTCAGAATCTCCGAAGACTGCTACGAAAATAACGGCTATCTTCAGCCAAAGGCGATAGCAAGAGCGCAAAAAGCGGTAAAAGAGTTTGTCGCTATCGCTAAAGCACTCAAAGCCAATAAGATTCTTTGCGTCGCGACGAGTGCGACGAGAGATGCTCCGAATCGAAGCGAATTTATCTCCCTTATCAAAAAAGAGACCGGTATCGCCATCAAGGTCATCGACGGACATAAAGAGGCGTTTTACGGTGCGGTTGCCGCACTCAATCTTCTCCATATAGAGGAGGGATTGACCGTGGATGTGGGGGGCGGCTCTACGGAGTGCGCGCTCATAAAAGAGGGAAAAATCGTAGATCTCTTTTCGCTCAACATAGGGACGATACGCTTAAAAGAGCTATACTTCGATAAAAAAGCCCCGATGAGCGAACCCATAAATCTCCTCAAAGAAGAGATGGCAAAACTCCACGAAAATATAGACACCACCACACTCATAGGCATAGGCGGTACAGCGAGGGCATTGGCTAAATCGATTATGAAAAAAGAGAAATATCCTATAGATTCTATCCACGGGTATGAATTTCCTACCGACGATAATCTTGATACTATCGTCAAAATCGCTAGCTCCGAGGTTTTGAAACTCAAAAAATACGGCATCAAAGACGACCGCCTTGATACCATACGCGGCGGAGCGCTCATATTTGCCGAAATCATCAAAAAATACAATATCCAAAAAGTGGTATGTAGCGGCGTAGGGGTGCGAGAAGGGGTATTTTTGAGTGATGTTTTAAGAAACTGCAATCACAAATTCCCTAACAATTTCAACCCCTCGATCAAATCGATCACCGATAGATTTGAGACGAATGAAAAACTCTCGATAGTAAATACGAAACTTGCACTCGGAATCTTCGATGCGCTTAAACCTAAACACGGAATCGACGACAAATACAAATACCACCTCAAAATCGCCTGTAGGCTCTCAAGCATCGGAATCTCGCTCAACTATTACGATAAGCACAAACACGGGAGCTATTTTTTAGAGAATGCGCTCAATTACGGCTTCAAACATAGGGATAGGTCGATAATCTCGCTCCTCGTCAAGTATCACCACAAAAAAGTACCGACCAATGCCGATATTTCGGATATAAAATCGTTGATGCCGGATATTTCCTTGCTCCAATGGTTAAGCTTCATTCTCTCTTTAGCGGAGTGTGTCAATGCAAGCTACAATGCCGAGGATGCGGAGTTTGAGTATGATAACAACACCTTGTACGTCTATACCCAAGAGGAGCTCTATATCGCAAAAGAGTACCTCAAAACCCTTGCCAAGCCGGTTCCTTTGGCGGTGATTTTCAGAAGAAAAGAGGGCTAGCTATCAGAATCGCTATCGTAAAACTAAGCGCTATCGGGGACATTATCCACACCCTTTTTGTCGCGAAAATCATCAAGCAAAACTATCCCGACGCAAAAGTCGAATGGTATGTCGATAGTAAAAACGTGTCGATTTTGGAGGGCTGCGACTATATCGATACGCTCCATAGCATCCCGCTAAAAAGTGCAAAAACCTTAGCGGACTATTTTAGAATCATCAAGTATCTCAAATCACAACCCGCATACGACAAAATCATCGATTTGCAAGGATTGATAAAAAGCGGAGTGCTTGCGTTTTTTTTGAGTGCAAAAGAGAAGACCGGCTACGATTCCAAGAGCGCTAGAGAGGCGTTGTGTAGTTTGTTTTACGATAAAAAAACCTCAATTTCTTATTATGAGAATATTTTAGCAAGGCATTTGGCGCTTTTAAATAGAGCGCTTGATAGCTCTTTTAGCCTACAAGATATTTTCAAAAGCGCTCCGTTTTTGAAAGCCGCACCGCTACCTGAAAGCTACTCCTATCTAGACGACGGAAAGAAAAAAATACTCATAATGATCGAGGCATCCAAAGATTGGAAGATATACCCAAAAGAGCAGTTTGCCGCACTCATAAACGCGCTAGAAGAGGATGTCTATATCATCTATCACGCCCATAAAGAAGAAGCCCGATATATAGCCGAAAATTCCAAAGCAAAACTCCTCGCTCCCGCCCCGCTGGATGTAGCGATACGCATCATCGCCCGAATGAATCTAGTCATCGGCGGCGATACGGGTATCACTCATATGGCGTGGGCGCTAAAAATCCCTTCGATCACCCTTTTTGTCGATGCGATAAAAGCGAGGAGTTGTTTAGATTCTCCTATCAATAAATGTCTAAGCGGCATAGATTTTGACAGCGAACATCCGAATATAGAAAAGATTCCGATAGACGCTATACTTCAAACATATAAAAAGCTCATATGAAAGATAAAATTTTATTCTACTCCGCAAAACTATTTTTTTTCATCGCCGAAAAGATTCCCGCATCTATGATTTGGTTTATGGCTAAAAATCTCGCCTCTTTGTTGTATCGTATCGACAAAAGGAGAAAAAGAATCGCAGAGATAAATCTCGATTTTATCTACGGAGAGAGCCTCACGCTTGAAGAGAAAAGAAATATCGTCAAGTGGTGTTATAGGAATCTCGTGATAAACCTGCTCGATTTTGCAAAGAATCTCAAGCTAAGCGAGAGTGAACTCAAAGAGAGACTCATCGTAAAAGAAAACCTCGAAGCGGTACAAACCCTCATTGCCGAGGGAAAAAAGGTGATCTTTATCACGGGACATTTCGGATATTGGGAGATATTGCCGTTTGTGTGCCGTACTTTTTTCGGGAAAAATATTACCGTCGTGGGGAGAGAATTAGGCAATAAAGACCTCGATGCGCTTTTAAAAGAATCTAGAGAGCGAATGGGTGTGTCGCTCGTCTCAAAACAAAACGCCGCAAAAGCGCTCGTAAAATCACTCAATGAAGGATCGCTCCTCGGTCTAGTAGTAGATCAAAACACTGCAGAAAAAGAGGGATTATTGGTCGATTTTTTCGGTAAAGAATCTAGACACACCCCCATAGCTTCCAATCTCGCCAAACGCTACGATGCCGCGATTGTCCCCGCATTTGTGAGACGCGAGGGGGAGAAATACGCCGTCAATTTCCACCCTCCGATATTCCCCGACCCGAATCTAGGCACAAAAGAAGACATCCAAAGGCTCACCCAACTCCAAGCTAGAGCCGTACAAATAGAAGTCGAAAAAGACCCAAAAGAGTGGTTTTGGTTTCACAGGCGGTGGAAAAATCGCTATGAGGAGATATATAGATGAATCTACAAAACGTGAGCGTAGCAATGCTCACGAAAAATAGCGAGCGGTTTTTACCCCAAATCCTAGAATCGCTTCATGAATTTGGCGAAGTAGTGATTACCGATAGCGGTTCAAACGATGCTACACTCTCAATCGCGGCATCGTTTCGTAATGTCAAAATCTATGAGCGGGAGTTTACCGATTTTTCTGATATGAAGAATTATTGTGTTCAAAAGTGCACAAACGACACCGTTTTTTCACTCGATAGCGACGAGATTCCGAGCAAAGAGTTTTTGGAAAATCTTAAAACACTCGTTTTTGATTCTAACACCCTTTATGAGATAGACAGGGTAAATATCTTTAACGCTAAGAAGATCAAATGTTGCGGTTGGTATCCCGACTTTATCCCGAGAATCTTCGATAAAAGGGTAGCGGCGTTTGACGGCTCAAAAGTCCACGAAAAGATAGTCGGAAAAGATTCCGTCTTGAACAGCATACGACTAAAAGGGGAAGTGCTCCATTACTCCTACAATCATCCGCGGGAATTTTTAGAGAAAATGCAGCGCTACACCGATCTCTACGCACTCCAAAACAAAGGGAAAAAATCTTCGCTCACAAAGGCTATTTTGCACGCGTCATTCACTTTTTTTAAAAACTATATCTTAAAAAAAGGAATCTGCTACGGATTTGAGGGGTATATCATATCCGTCTATAATGCACAAACCGCATTTTGGAAATATATTAAATTACATTTTGATACGCAGAAATAAATAACATTTTCAATTAACCGTAATGTATAATATTCATAAAGAAAAATTATGGAGAGAGTTATGCAAGGTTTCAAAACGGTTCGAGGCAGATTAAAGCTTCTTTCGACAATCGTATTCTTTATTATCGCCGGAAGCGCGGCATTTGTCTACTTTACCCTCGGGAGCTTGGATACGAGGTATCACAAGACAAATACCATTAGCGAAATTCAAGTACTGCTCACGGCACTGAACGGGGAGGGGTTGCAATGCGGACAAGCACTTAGAAACGTCCACATAGACCCGACCGATAACAAGGCTTTTGAAAACCTCAAAAAAGCACTAGCCGGTGTAGATAGATTGATCGCGGAACTAGGTAAAGATGAGATAACGCAGTGTTCGCCGGGGATGAAGAATCTCAATATCTATCCTCTATACGAAACATTTGCCGCGGACGTAAAACGACTCATAGCAAAAAAAGAGAGCGGTGAGATCATTAGTGTCGAGGATATTAAAAAAAATACCGCAGAAGCTTGGAGACCTTTTAAAGAGGCGATAGCCAAATGGAGAGGGAAAAACGAGGAGAAAGTCACCCAATTAAAGGGAGAATTCGACACTGAATTGGTAGCTACCAAAATGACGGTGCTATTGGGCGCGTCGTTTTCGACCGTCGTTGTTTTACTGCTTATGATAGCGATCTCTAGTAAGATTACGAAATCTTTGGATATTTTTCAAAAAGGGATTATGCGATTCTTCGCGTTTTTAAACAGGGAGAGCGATAAGGTTGAACCGATAGAACTTCGGAGCGGCGATGAGTTTGAAGTGATGGCAAAGTCGGTGAATGCCGCCATCGAGCAAGCATTTAACGACATTAAAAAGAATAAAGATTTTATAGAGGATGTCAATAGATTTGCCAAAGATCTTAGCAACGGGAAATTTACCTCCACGATAGAAAAATTGAGTGACGATCCTGATCTCAAAGCGCTTAAAGCGACTTTGGATCGAGTGCAGGTTGACCTAGAAAACAACATAGCGCGGGATTTAAACACGCTCTTAAAAATCCTAGAGCAATTCAAAGAACAAGATTTTACCCCGAGATTCCAAAGCTGTCACGCCAAAGTCGCGACCGCGGTGAATAATTTGGGGGATGAGATATGTAAAATGCTCTCCGGCTCGATGGATATGGGTAATAAACTCAATGATTCTGCCGAAAAACTCAAAGAGTTGGTAGGTGCGCTGAATGATTCCTCCAACACCCAAGCCGCAAGTATAGAAGAGACGAGTGCGGCATTGGAACAACTTACGTGCTCAAGCGTGGAAGCAAGCCATAAAACAAACACGATAGTCGCACAAGGGGAGGATATAAAAAGTGTCATCGGGCTTATCAGCGACATCGCCGATCAGACGAATCTCCTCGCGCTCAATGCAGCCATAGAAGCGGCACGTGCGGGTGAGCACGGGAGAGGTTTTGCGGTCGTGGCGGATGAAGTACGAAAACTTGCCGAAAAAACCCAAAAATCCCTTACGGACATCAACTCTAGCGTTAGCGTTTTGGTGCAATCGATAAACGACATAGACGATATGCTGAAACAACAAACAACGGCAATCGAGGAGATAAACGGGGCTATACAGGCGATAGATCATGCGACGCAAGAGAACGCAATGAAAGCAAACGACGCAAATCAAATCTCTTCGGAGATATACACTATCTCAAGCGAAGTGGTCAAAGAAGCAAGCTCAAAGAAGTTTACGAAGTTTTAATCTTCGTAAACTACCGATTTTCTCCGCCTAAGGCAAGGGATGTTTTATCCATCGCCTCAAACATCTTGTCGCAAGCGATCTCTATCTCCAAATACTCTTCATATACCTGATCGATTTTATCTAGGAAATCCTCTGTTTTGACGATGTCTAGCGCTTTGCAGATATTATCATGGAGGAGTTCGTGAGATTCTTTCAAAGCACCCATCAAACTCGCATCAAGCGTTTGTGTCTTAATCCATCCCGTGAATTCACAGTTTTCTATGCCACACACCTCTTTTGCTACCCGTCCTTGCATCACGGCACTATAGGTGACGTATTTATAGATGATATGCTCTATTTTTGAGAGGGCGAGGGTAGTTTGATTTTGAATATACCCCGTGTCTCTTTGGATTTGCTGCGTCTTTTCGTTTATCCCCTCAAAGACCGATCTAAAGGCTATTACTTTGTCGTTCGTCTCTTTGGCGACTTTTTTGACCTCTTTGGAGTCTTTGGCGATAACCGTTATTTCATCATTGATAGTCGAGATGGAGGCGGTGATGTCGGATGTCGCTTTTTGTGTATTTTCGGCGAGTTTTCGTACCTCTTCGGCGACTACGGCAAAACCTCTCCCATGCTCACCCGCACGCGCCGCTTCTATTGCTGCGTTTAAAGCGAGGAGATTGGTTTGCTCGGCGATGTCTTTTATGAGGTTGATGACCGAGCCCACATCGCGGATTCTCGTCGCAAATCCGTTTATCGAACTATCCATCCCGTCCACCGAGACGGCGAGTTGTTCTAAGTCTTTATAGATGACGTTGATGTTTTTTACCCCTTCGGAAGAGTTTAGGGTGATCTCTTTTATATCCTTGGAGTTACTCTCTATCATATTGACATTGGATGCGAGATCGCTTTGCATCGTGCCGAGATTCTTTTCTAAAGAGCTAGAGCTAAGTTTAGAAATCGAACTTACAAGCGAGTTTTGTTTGTTGAGCTGCGCGTTTTTTTCCATCTCTTTGACGACATTATTTATCGATTCGATATTTATAGCAAACCCACCTTTGAGCCCTTCGGAGAGTGCTTTTCTGAAAAACTTATCGTTATTTGCATACGAGACCGTAGTTTTTATCTCGCGCATAAAAGCTTCGAGTTGATCGGCGAGATTGTTTATCTCCCAACACGCCTTTCCTACAAAGCCGCCGTCTTTTATATGGATGATTCTGTTTTCAAATTCCCCTTGAGAGAGTTTATGGGAAACTTCGCTTAGATGTTCTAGCTCCCTTTGAAGAGAGGTGATGGTAAACATCGCACCCATAGCGAGCAAGATTCCCGCAAGCGAAAGGATGATTCCTAAAATCTTGCTTCCCGCAAGTACGGAGAGAAGTATCAATAGCGAACCGAAAGCGGCTACGTAGAGTAGTATTTTGAGATTAGAGAGATAGGATGAATTTTTCATACGTCGTCCCTTTTTCTTCTAAAAGTTTTGTAAGTATCGCCAAGGATGCCTCCATACCGCCGCTTTTTTCGGCACTTAAGAGTTGTGCATATAACCCTTTGACGATAGCGACCTTTTTTGGATCGGGGCTGCGTCTAACAGAGTGATAACCGATGATCTTGCCGCTGTTATCAAAAGAAGGGGTGACGTTGGCAAATACCCAATAAAAGCTGCCGTCTTTTGCGAGATTGATGACGTATGCGAATATCTCGCTCCCTGCTTGTATCGTGTCCCAAAGTGCTTTAAAAACGACGGCGGGCATATCGGGGTGTCGGATGAGGTTGTGCGGTGCTCCCAGTAGCTCTTCTTCGCTATAGCCCGAGAGTTTTATAAATAGCTCGTTACCGTAAGTGATGTTTCCTTTGAGATCGGTTTTTGAGACGACTATCTCATCTTTGCCGAATGTTTTTTCCTTGTTCGTAGGTGTAGGTCTTGTCACGCTCGCTCCTAGTTTTGCAATTTGTGTATTTTTAGAACTTCATCTAGCTTCAACTTTTTGACACCATCTATCAGCTCGTCTTTAGCGATGTGGATAGTAAGCTTTGTCTTGTTGATTTCAGAAATCTCTAGCATCGTCCCGATGACGGAGCTAGGCAATACGATAGCATCGTAAATATTTACGCGAAGCTCTTTTCCCGGGTGGGACGATATGAGTTTTTTCATAGCGTCTTTAATGCTCATAGCTTCATTGAGCGTGCTTATTGCCCCGCTTATGGCGAGCACTAACTCTTTATCGGTACTTTTGGTCTCAAGATTCATCCGTATCTCCTTTAGGGTAGGTAAAAAGTATTAAGGCGGCATTGCCTTTTTTGTTGTAAAAAACTCCGTCGCTCATTTGGTTTGCTAGCTTGATGCCGCGTCCGCAAAAGAGGGTTTCTCTGTGTATCTCTATGCTTTTTAAGATTTTGGGTGTTGAAAATCCTTCTCCTTCGTCTGCAAAAAAAATCGCGATGTTGTTGCAAGAGCCGTACTCCGTCTCTATGAGGGTGATCGTTATCTTCTTTTCATAAATCTCTTTTTTGGAACATTCCGTAGCGATAAAATTATCAAACTCCCCATTGCGAATCATCATCTGTTTTTCGTCGTATGAGATTCCGACATTCCCGTGTTCTAAGGCATTCATCGCTACTTCATTGACTGCTGCGAACAGTTTATTTCTTGATGAGGGGTCTTTTATCTTTTCCGTGAGTACCTCTTCTAGCTCTGCTACTGCCGCGGCGAGTTCGTACAAATCGGTATTGGAAGTCAGAACCTTTTTGCTTGCTTGGTCGTGCTCGATTCTATTGATATAAAAAAAGGTCGTATCGTCGTCAAATGAGCTTATCCTTTTTTCTATCGCGGAGAGAAATTTATTTTTTGAGCACGATTGCTCGAAATCTTTTTTTATGTACGCCCCGTATAGTCTTTGATCATTGGTGATATTCTCCACCAAGCCGTCACTATAAATTAGGAGTTTTTGGAGTTGCTTGAATTGCACTTTGGAGGTATTGAGCGTGGAATAAAAAGGGTACATCGGCGGATTGTTGCACTCTAGATACTCGGGCTCTTTGTCAATATCTTGAAAAAGCATAGGGGGCATACCGAAAGAGGAGTACTCTATCTCTTGTTTGTTTGTATCAAGGAGTATAAAAAGGGCAGAGAGAATCTCATCATCTAAGAGTTGTTTTTTTATATACGATGAGAAATTTTCTACCGCTCTGCCTAAATCAAAATCATCTTTTATAAAAGAGAGCTCAAAAGCGTTGTTGATAAACGAAATCGACTGTATCGCAGTAACCGAAGCCGAAAGCCCTTTTCCCATCGCATCTACGAGGTAGAAAAGATACCGCCCTTCACCGAGATTTATAGAGCCGTAGCTATCGCCGCTTAGGATGTCTAGCGGCTTGTAGTAAGAGGCGAAAATATAATTATTCTCATAGAGGTAGGAGAGCTCGTCTTTTGTGATTTTTATCTGTTTTTTAAAGGCGTTTTCTTGTTGAAACGTGTGGTAGCGCTCTCTATATTTTAATAACTCCATCTCTTTTTCGTTTGCCTCTTGAAGCTCTTTTTTTAAGCGGACGTTCTCCACTTCGATGAGGCATTTGCTAATGGCATTCAAAAGCCTATCTTTTTTTACCGGCTTGAGGACGTATTGATTGACGCCGAGGTCTATCGCCTTTAAAAGCATATCTGTTTCCGAGTAGGCGGTAGTGACTATGAAAGGGAGATTTGGAAACATATTCTTTGCCATCTCGCAAAGTTCCAGCCCGTTAACTAGAGGCATATTAATATCGGTGATAACCATATCAAAATGCTCTTGTTCTAAAAGAGTAATCGCCTCTTGCCCGTTTGAGACGGCTCGTATTTCGGCAACGTAATTGGAGAGCAGCGAAGCAAGAAGGGTTCTAATGTCGTCTTCATCTTCGGCGTATAGAATTTTTACGTTGAGAAACTCTCTTGATTTCATGTGTTAAAACTTTATGATGTATTTTTGGGCTTCGTCCCTGTTCTTTAGCGGATGAAGCAAATAGCGTTCACCCTCAAAAAGAAACTCATACTCTCTCTCTTCGTGTTTTGAGTAGGTCAAAAGTATCGCCAAAGCGAGCTTTATATCTTCTTTCGTAGCACCTACGGTGATAGCGCCCGTAGGACCGAGTAAAAAATCATACTCCACGATACGTATGCGATCGCTTCGTATCGCACGAACCTTGTCGTTTTCTTCTTGGTTTCTAGAGAGTACGAAGCGTGCGCCTTCGGGAAGGATAAAATACCTCCCCGTGCTAACAAAGGGAATCTCGCCGACTTGGAGATTCCCGTCTCGCGAAAAATCGCGTATCTTAAAACTCACCGAATCTTCGGTCAGCATACAACCGCCCGCAGGCGTTTCAAAGTCTTTGATTCCGAAATCTTCGGCGAGTTGAAACTGGATCTTGCGTGCTCTGCCGGAGATGTCGTGTAGCTTCTCTCTATCCACCCATCCTTTGGTTTCGGGTATCGTCTCTCTTAAGAGTTTTGCGCTTAATGGACGGAGGATAAGTCCATCGAGCGCAGCGACTTTTTCGACTTGGTGGAGTGCCTCTCTCCTTTGGCTCATCGGTCTTTGACCCACTACCTCGCCGCTTATCAAAAATGCGGCATCATATTTTTTCATCAGTTTTGCGGCTTGAGCAAACATATTGCCGTGGCAGTCAATGCAAGGATTGAAATGTTTTCCGTAACCGTATCGCGGCGAGAATAGCACCTCTTTGAAAAATTGCTCTTTTATATCTACGATCTCTAGCGGGACGGCAATATCGTCGCAAAGTTTTTTCAGACGCTCTTTTTTTTCTTCTTTTTCAAAGCCTATGTCAAAATGCAAGGCGATGACGTCGATCCCTTGATTTTTGATCGTTTGTATCGCTAGCAGGCTATCAAGCCCGCCGCTAAATAGAGCTAAAGCTCTCATACGGTTCCATCTCCCCTTTTTTTAATCGCTCGATTTTGTCGCGGCATTTTGTGATGATGTGCATCTTGAGCGTGCCGCTTTTAGTTTTGTCGAGTTTTGTGAGGTGTATCTCCTCTTCGTATCTGCGTATCATCAGAATCTTGAATTGCTCGATAAGTTCGTGCTCTTCAAGTTCACCGATACTTGGGTCTACCTTTATCCCGATAAGCGAATCTGCCGCATCCCCTTTTTGGAGCAGCTCCCCTATCTCGAATCGATAATGACGAAATAATTGGAGACTTTTATCATAGTTTAGGATATTGTCGATAAGGGTAGGCTTATTGATAAGGGTTTTTACTATTTTTCCTTCGGCAAGGTCTTTGTGTGCTATTTTTTTGCCGCTACTCGTTTGTTGTGATTTTTTTACCGTTATCATCGAAGCGGCGATTTTTAGGACGGAACTCAAATACTCTTTGTACTCTTGGGCGATGATGGGTGAGAGGGTCGAGAGAAAACTTCGAGATTCTTCGAATGCCCTGTTTTTTTGTTCGGGGATTCCTATGTCGTATTTTTCGATGATCTTATCGATGACGAATTCACTAAAAGCTTTTGGCTTTTCAAGGAGGTTTTGCAGCTCGGCTATCCTGTTTTGATTGACCATATCGGCGGGATCGAGTCCGCCGCCAAAAATCACCACTCCCCCTTCGATACTCGATTTTGCTAGGATTCTTGAAGCGCGAAACGCCGCTTCGATACCCGCATTATCGCCGTCGTAGGCGAGAATCACTTTCGCATCGAATTTTTTTATGATAGGGGCGTGCTCCTCCGTAAGGGCGGTGCCGAGTGTCGCGACGCTATTATTAAACCCGCCTTGGTGGAGCATGATGACATCCATATACCCTTCGCACACGATGAGTTCTTTTTTCTTGTAGATATTCTCTTTGGCTACGTCTAGTCCGTAAAGGAGGCGCGATTTGTTGAATATTTTACTTTGCGGCGAGTTGACGTATTTGGCGGGGTGGTTGTCTATAGTTCTGCCGCCAAAGCCGATACATTTCCCCGTGTTTGATTTGATAGGAAAAGTGATGCGGTTGATGAATCGAGGAAAGAAGCTGCGGTCTTTGCCGAGGATTCCGAGACTGACGCACTCATCGAGATTGAAAAAACTCCCGCGCAAAAATCGCATAAAGCTATCGGGATCGGGGGCGAATCCAAGCTCGAATTTTTCGATGAATTTCTCTTGGATACCGCGCTCTAGGAGATATGCGTAGGCACGCTTGTTTTCTTGGAGGTTTTGTTTGAAGTAGGTGTTTATCTTCTCTACGATTCCCGTATCTAGGGTGTTTTTCCCTTTGGATTCGTACTCTAGGGCGTAGTTGTGCATCAGGGCGAGTTTCTCTATCGCCTCGGGGTAAGTGAGGTGCTCGTACTCCATGACGAACTTTATCGCATCGCCCCCTTTGCCGCATCCGAAACAGTGGAATATCTGTTTTTGGGGCGAGATGACGAGGCTAGGGGTTTTTTCGTCGTGAAAAGGGCAGATGGCCTTAAAGGTCGCGCCGCTTTTTTTTACCTCGATGTAGTTGGAGACGACATCTACGATGTCGCTTTGGGTGAGTAGCCCTTCGATGGAAGCCTTGGAGATCAAGCCTTCGCACCCTCTAGTTTTGCCGCCGCTTTCATGAGGGAGCGGACGTAGGTGTACTCTTTTTTGGTGAGAAATCGGCTCTTGCCGCTTGGGAGGTTATTCAGCTCTATTTCACCGAATGAGATTCGTTTGAGATCAAGTACGTCTCTATCGAAATAGCCGAAAAATCGTCTTAGTTCCCTATTTTGCCCCTCTCCTATGGTCACTTTGAGAATCGAATAGGTCTTGCCGTTTTTTTGCACTTCGTATTTGATAAACGGTTTGATGGTCATACTTTTTATGGCGGTGAGCTTGTGTGCCCCTTTGGTGGCATCTTCTAAGACGATCCCTTTCTCCATCGCTTCGATCATGGGTTGTGTTACGGGACCGTTTAGTTTGAGTTTATAGGTGCGCGGCAGGTCGCTATTGGAGAGAAAATCGGCGATCTTCGGTGCATCGGTAAGTATCAAAAGTCCCTCGCTCGCAAAGTCTAACCGTCCGACGGAGACGTAGTGTTTGTAGGCGCTTGAGAGAGTATGGTAGATAGTCGTGCGCTCTTTATCGTCTTTTTTGGTGGTGAGCTCCCCTTTTTGTTTGTTGTAGACGATGATGGTGTATTGGTGCTCGTCTTTGGGTTTTATCGGCTTGCCGTCGAGGTAGACCTTCTCCTCTTCTCCTATCTCACGCGAAAAATCTCGTACGACGAAGTTTTTAATTTTGATGCGTCCCTCTTCGATGAGTTTGTCCGCTTCGCGCCTAGAGTAGTCGGTATTGTGAGAGATATATTTATTGAGTCGCAAGAGTTTCCCTTAGATAGTATTAAGGGGTGATTATAGCAGAAATTGGTTTGCTAAAAAACTACCTCCCGATACAAGTGAGGTAGTTTAAGTAGCTACTAAAAACTCCTACTAAACATAAGCATCACTTGCCGTCTGTCATAATCAAACGCAT
>CAZCQG010000029.1:0-27153 GCA_964500775.1 uncultured Campylobacterales bacterium | reverse complement strand
AGACAAAGCCGCGCATAAGCCGAAAAGAGCAAGGGTAAAAAGAGCAAGGGCAGACTCCAACCTTTAACCTTTCTCACCATCTTCGACACCATCACACTAGAGATGCCGAGCATCTCTGCGGCTAGGATTATATCATTTTCACGGCGCAGAAGCACGGCGCGTCTTTAATCAAAAAACAACACAATTACAAGTAGAATAATTTGCTTTAAATAAAGGCGCATGAGGGATAAAGAAAAAATGGTTTTAATGATTGATAACTACGACAGTTTCACCTACAATATAGTCCAATACTGCCTAGAGCTAGGGGCGAAGCTCAAAGTTATACGTAATGACGAACTAAACGTCAAAGAGATAGAGGCGCTCAGCCCCGAGAAGATCATCGTCTCTCCCGGACCCTCCACGCCGGATGAGGCGGGGGTGTGTCTAGAAGCGATAGGGTATTTCGGCGAGAAATTGCCCGTCCTTGGAATCTGCCTCGGACATCAGGCTATCGGGCAAGTGTACGGCGGCGAGGTGGTGCGGGCGAAGAATCTGATGCACGGCAAGACTTCGGAAGTGGAGATAGTCAAAGAGACACCGATTTTTAGAGGCTTGCCAAAGGTTTTCACCGCCACGCGCTACCACTCGCTCGTGCTCAACCAAGCAAACCTCCCAAGTGCGGTAGTCCCCACCTCCTACAGCACCGACGATCGTGAGATAATGAGCATCGAGATAGAAGGCAAGCAAGTCTACGGCGTGCAGTTCCACCCCGAATCGATTATGAGCCAGTTCGGGCACGAGATACTCAAAAATTTCCTAGACATCAAATAATGAGACCTCCAAGTAAACCACACTCAACGCAGTTGCCGCACGACGAGAATCCCGAAATCAAAGATTTCGACCCGTCGGGACAAAGCGTATCGCGTAGTTTACCTAGAAGTCTCAATACTAAAGGACGCATCACTTGAAAGTTCCCTGTTCCCATTGCCATTTGGAGTTTGATGAAGAGGTCATGATACAAGAGGGCACGGAGGAGAATAAGCTCCATTTTTGCTGCAAAGGGTGCCAAGGCATCTACCACCTGCTTAACTCCGAAGGCTTGGACAGTTTCTACGCCAAACTCGGCGATACCAAACTCGCTCCGCCCAAAGAGAATCTCATCGACAGCAGGATATTTGACAGCGAATCTTTTTACGAGCGCTATGTCAAACAAGAGGGTGAAAACTGTAAAGTCGCGCTGATACTCGAAGGAATCCACTGTGCGGCGTGCGTCTGGCTCAATGAAAAAATCCTCCATCAAAGCAAAGGAATCCTCAAAGCCGACATCAACTACACCAACAACAAAGCAAACATCATCTTCAATCCAAACGAGATAAAACTCTCCGAAATCGTCGAGAAAATCCGTGCCATCGGATATGATGCCCACGCCTACGACCCCAAGACCCAAGAGGAGATGGCGGCTAAAACCAAGCGCGAGTATTACACCAAGCTAGTAGTGGGGATCTTCTGTACGATGAATATTATGTGGATAGCCATCGCCCAGTATGCAGGCTATTTTACGGGGATGCACTCGGAAATAAAAAGCATCCTCAATATCGCGGAGATGGTGTTGGCTACACCTGCGCTTTTTTATAGCGGCTCCATCTTCTACCGAGGTGCGTATTACGGACTAAAAAATCGCTATATCAATATGGATGTCCTCGTCGCCACGGGAGCGAGCCTCGTCTACGGCTACTCCGTGTATGCCACTTTTTGGGGAGACGGTACGACTTATTTTGAATCTGCCACGATGATAGTGACGTTCGTATTGGCAGGGAAGTTTTTAGAGACGCGGGGGAAAAAGAGCGCGGCAGATATTTTGGATAAATTAAATGCGCAGATTCCCTCCGAAGTGACGGTGATAGAGGGAGGTGTCAGGACGCAAAAACGTCCGCAGGAAGTAGCTATCGGTATGACTATCGAGCTTAAAAACGGTGAAAAGGCGGCGCTTGACGGAGTATTAGAATCTGATGCCGCACAATTTGACGAAAGCTCGCTTAGCGGGGAATCGCGCCCCGTGGCAAAAAGCAAGGGAGGTCAGGTCTTTAGCGGCACAATAAATCTCGGCAATAACATCACCTACAAGGTCGCAAAAAGCTTCGAGCAGTCGATCCTCTCAAATATCCTCAATCTCGTCGAAGAATCGCTCTCCAAAAAACCCCAAATCGAGACCTGGGCGAATGAACTAAGCAAAGGGTTTTCCGTTGCGATTCTCTCGCTCTCGCTTCTTAGCTTTTTGGGGTGGTATTTTTACGCCGAGGCGGGATTTGAGCATAGTTTTATCATCGCCGTAGCGGTCATCATCATCGCCTGCCCGTGTGCTCTCGCCCTCGCTACGCCCGTAGCCACTTTGGTCGGTATCGGCGAATCGATGCAAAAAAATATCCTCTTTAAAGAGGCGAGATTCCTAGAGACTATCGCCAAAGCCGACACTCTGTTTATAGACAAAACGGGCACCATAACGGAGGGAAAACCCAAAGTCGTAGCCGCAAAGATGTATAGCGAAGGGTTTGAGAGCTATATCTATTCATTGGCAAGAAGCTCCAATCACCCGATCAGCAAAGGGGTGATTCGTTATTTGGAGGAGAGCTTTGAGACGCTTCGGGAGCTTGAGCTAGCAGAGATCAGACTCTATGAATCAAAAGGGATTACCGCCAAATACGATGGCAAACATCTTATCGGCGGCAACCCTGCACTTTTGGAGCAATACGGCATCTCGCTCAAAAAGAACCTCGATTCGCTTAATAGCCTTTTTCTCTTCGCCGTCGATAACGAACTTGTTGCGATTTTTGAATTGAGCGACGAGCCAAAAATCGGGGCTAGAAAAGTGGTAGAAGAGCTTCAAAATATGGGGCTAGAAGTGGTGATGCTCACAGGAGATAGCGAGCCTGTCGCAAAAAAGATCGCCGATAAGGTCGGGATAAAAGAGTACCGCTTTAGTATGCATCCGATGGATAAAGCATTGATGATCGATACGATGCATCAAAAAGGAAAAATCATCGTAATGGCGGGGGATGGGATAAATGATGCCCTTGCCCTTTCAAAAGCGGACATAGCTATCTCTATGGGGCGCGGTGCGGATGTCTCGATCGCGGTGAGTGATGTGGTGGTATTGGATGATTCTTTGAACGGGTTGTTGAATGCTTTTGTTATCGGGCGCAGGACATACGGCAAGATAAAACAAAACCTCGCCATCTCGTTACTTTATAATGCCCTTACGATTCCTTTGGCTGTTTTTGGGTACATCATACCGCTCATAGCCGCTCTTTCTATGTCGCTTAGTTCGCTTTTAGTGGTGGGAAATAGTATGCGGGGGAGAAAGTAGGCGACACCCCGTTAAAAGGTGTCGCACCGTTTTTAATATAAACCGAATTTACCGTCGGCCCTTTTGTACATCACGCGCATTTTACCGTCGTGATCGTTGAAAACGATAAAGTGTTGCTCGCTCCCTTTGAGGCGCTCTAGAGCATCTTCGATCTCAAGAGGTTTGTGGAGCTCAAGATCCATCGGGATGATTTCATCTTCACTGCCGTATGCCTCTTGCGCTTCTTCTCTCATCACCTCTTGTGCGCTTAGTTCTTCTATTGTCGTATTTTTGTGGCTTGTTATTTTGTCGTGGTATCTTCTAAGTACTTTATGCGCTCTGTCTATGGCTAGATCTGCCGCGGCATAGACATCTTTGTCTCTTTGTTTGATGACTATCGTATTTGCGCTCGCTACGTTGATCGTAAATTCAACGATGAAGCCTTTTTTGCCGTTCTTCTCTTCTCCGGATATGATCGCTCTTGCTTGAATGATATTGAGGTTGTATTTTTCGAGTGAACTTAAGACCCCTTCAATATGCGATTTTATTGCATCCGTCAACTCGAAGTGTCGACTAACTATACTGATATTCATACTGGACTCCTAGTGTTGTATTTACCAAACCTATAATTCACCTTCACGGTAATTATTTTAGCGAGGGAAATATTAACAAAAAAGGGCTTTTAAAGGGATATTCCCGCCTTTAATATTAGATATATATCTGAAGGTGAGTAAACATCGTCAAAAAATTTGCAAAACGCATATGCCCCCTGCCATAGAAGCATATCTTCACCGTCTTTGGCTACGAGTTTTGATTCTTTCGCTAAAGCAAGAAAGGGAGTATCTTTGCCGTAAATCGCGTCCATCACGTAGGGTTTGTGCACGAAAAGCTCTTGGAGCATTTCTCTAGGGCAAGGATAAGAATCATCACCCAATCCCGCACTCGTCGTATTAAATATGAGGTCAAAATTTTTTGGGGAAAACGTAGCAAAATCATAACACTCCGCCCCCTCGCTTTGAAAACTCTCCAACCTTGTGCGAGAGCGGTTAAGGATAGTGCTTTGTATCCCTAGTTCGTTAAAAGCTACGTAAGCCGCTTTTGCCGTACCGCCTGCTCCGAGAATGAGTGCATTCTTTATTTTGCCGAAAGGGCGTATTGATTGTATGATGCCATCAATGTCGGTGTTAAAGCCGTGGAGCAAATCACCTTTGCGCACAAGGGTGTTTATCGCTCCTATCTTTTGCTCTCGCCCTCCTAGGATGTCGGCTATTTTAAACGCCTCTTCTTTAAAGGGGACGGTGATGTTTGCCCCTTTTAGAGAAGTGTCAAAAAATACCTTTTTTATCGAAGCGCCCGATTCAAGTCTGATGCGCCCGTAAAAGCCGTCGATTCCAAGGTTTTGCAATGCGTAATTGTGCATTTTCGGAGATTTAGAGTGGGAGATAGGATTCCCGAATATCGCCAATAAAATCATTGAAAGGTTTTAAGTGCCTCTTGCGCCCGAGAGGTATCGACACGGATGAGTTTATTTGAGTATATCCACCCTAGTTCGCTTTTTATCCAGCCGTATTTTTCTTCGAGCGAACATACCACGTCCCCCATTCTCACTTGTCCGAGTACTTTCCCCTCTATCCCTGCTTCTTCCCTAACGTTGAGCACGGGTGTGTCTACTACGTAACACGCGATATATTCCAAAGAGGGCTGTTCTATCGGAATCTCTACTGCTTCGGTAGTATTCTGCTCCGATGTATTTTTCTCTAGCGCATCGGTGATTAGGATCGGCTGTGTTGCTTCGGAGGTATTTTCTTCATTCGGCGTCTCTTGTTTTGATTCTTCTTCTTTAATCGCTTCTAAAATTTGCTCAGGGGTATTGAGGTTTTCCGCTTTTGATGCAATAGCGCTTATATTTACTTCAGAGACGGCAGTTTTATATGCCGGTTGATGGATGAAATAGAAAGCTAGGAAATAGAGTATCGAGCCGATAGCAAATACCAAAAAGGGGAGGGTAAATATCTTTATTACTCTGCTCATTTTAGGATTCCTAGGTCAAGAGCTGCCATTTCGATATGCTTTGTTTCGACACGACGAGCGCTGATTTTTGAAGGTTCGTTGGTGTCGAAATAGTGATACATCTCAAAAATCTTGTAGAGCAGCTTGTTTAAAGTACGAAGATTTCCTTTGCTGACCCTATGGATGTGTTTGCAGCTTTTTTCGTCAAAATAGCTTGAGGCATCGTTCGCAAGTGCGCTTTGGAGCTGCTTTTGGATGTAAACCCGAAGCTCTTTTTTTGAAAGATTCTTGAGATCTATCACTTCCCATACACGAGAGCTGAAATACTCTTTTGCCAACAAATCCTCTTTGTCTATCTTGTGAAGCGAGAGGACGATCTGAATCATAGGGCTATCTGAGAGGAGACGGACAAATTCAAGCTGCTCATCTTTGTACATCTGCACCTCGTCTAACAAGATGGTCACCTTTTTGTCGAGCTTAGCTTCCAATTCTTTGAGCATCGAAGCAAGAGAGCTTGTTTTGGCAGGCTTGGATTTGGTGAAGGTAAGAAAAATATCTTCTAAAAAAAGGCGAGAATCATCAAACGGAACGTTTTGCAGATAGAGATTCTCCTCCGTGCTTAACGTCGCATAACATCTGTTGATCAAAAAAGTCTTCCCGACTCCCGGAGGCCCGTAGAGCAATACGATAGAGAAAGGTTGCAGTTTGATGAGGTCTACGAGTTTATTGAGGGCGTGGTTATTCGAGTCTAACGTAACGTAGTTTTGTTTGTCTCTGACAAAAATAGACATAGCCTTTTCGAAATAACTCACTACCCCTCACCTAATGTTTAAATATATAAGTTAAAAAGTTTTAACAAAACTTTTCTAAAAATCATATAAGGGTGACCCCTTTTTCTCCTTTTTCTATCGTTCCGATAACGTATCCATCACTATTATTGAGCACGGCATCCACATTTTCCTTTGAAACCACCAAAACCATACCGACACCCATGTTAAATGTCCTATATGCTTCATTCTCCGCGACATTTTCTAGTATGACATCAAAAACGGGTAATCTTTTGATGAGATTCTTCTGCACCACGGCATTGAAATCACCCTCAAATACACGGGGTAGATTTTCCAAAATCCCGCCACCCGTAATATGGGCGAGTGCTTTGATGTTGTTTTTGATCTTTTTAAATGTCTTTATATAAAGTTTTGTCGGCTCCATAAGGACATCGATAAGGGCTTTGTCTCCGAGCTTGTCGTCAAATTTCATACCGAGTTTTTCAAAAAAGAGTTTTCGCACTAAAGAATATCCGTTGGAGTGTACGCCGCTACTCGGGAGTGCGACAAGTACGTCTCCTACTTGAATCTCCGGTCTTTGCATCACTTCGCTTTTTTCACCGATACCCACACAAAAGCCCGCGAGATCGAAATCATCCCCCTCATACATCCCCGGCATCTCCGCCGTCTCACCGCCGATGAGCGAACATTCCGCCTCGATGCATCCTTTGGCGATACCCTCTACCACTTTTTGGGCATCGTCCACACACAGTTTACCCGTGGCATAGTAGTCAAGGAAGAACATCGGTTCGGCAAAATTGCAGATGAGATCGTTTGCGCACATCGCGACGAGGTCGATTCCTACGGTGTCGAGTTTTTTACTCTCGATTGCGAGGCGCAGTTTCGTCCCTACGCCGTCGGTTGCTCCAAAAAGAATAGGCTCCTTGTAGCCGCTAGGAAGGGCGTACGCTCCCGAGAAAGAGCCGATTCCTCCAATGACGTTTTTGCTAAAAGTACTTTTAACGGCGGGTTTTATCCGCTCTACCAGTGAGTTACCGGCATCTATATCGACGCCGGCATCCTTGTAACTAATCATTTATTTAGTCTTTGTAACAAGATTTCGTCATTTTTTTGAGCATCCAAATACTAGGACAAAAATCGGTAAATGCCCACACGACGATCATAAATATCACAAATCCTTGAAGCACCAACCCCCAAATACTAGAGATACTAATAAGATACATTGCCAAAAGCAATATAACCGCCATCATCAATCTTTGAATTTTTTCTGCACACATCTTCTATCCTTTCTTGTGGTTTATTTTTTGTTCGCTTTGCCTGCGATGATAAATCTTAGGGCATTGAGCTTGATAAAGCCGTTGGCATCTTTTTGGTCATAGACGCTATCTTCTTCAAACGTCGAATACGCGGCATTGAAGAGCGAATTTGGCGACTTTCTGCCCGCGAGGATGACGTTTCCTTTATAGAGCTTGATTCCCACGACACCGTTTACGTTTTTTTGCGTCTCGTCTATGAGTGCTTGCAAGGCTCTTCTTTCCGGCGAGAACCAATATCCATTATATATCAAACTTGCGTATTTTGGCATTATCTCGTCTTTTAAATGCGCCTCTTCTCTATCTAGGCAGAGCGATTCTATGGCTCTGTGAGCTTTGAGAAGTATCGTGCCGCCCGGTGTTTCGTAGCAACCGCGGCTTTTCATCCCTACGTATCTGTTTTCCACGAGATCAAGTCTCCCTACCCCGTGTTTGCCGCCTAGTCTATTGAGTTCGGCGAGGAGGGCAGCAGGAGACATTTTTACGTCGTTAATGGCTACTGCATCCCCTTTTTCAAATGTTATTTCGATTTTTTCAGCCGTATCGGGCGCGCTTTCAGGGCTGACGCTCCAACGCCACATATCCTCTTCAGGCTCACTTGCGGGGTCTTCGAGTATCTGCCCCTCATAGCTGATGTGTAGAAGGTTGGCGTCCATAGAGTATGGAGATTTTTTCCCTTTTTTCTCTATCGGAATCCCGTGTGTTTCAGCGTACTGAAGCATTGATTCCCTAGAGTTTAGCTCCCACTCTCTCCATGGAGCGATACATTTTATGTCGGGATTGAGCGCATACGCACCTATCTCAAATCGCACCTGATCGTTCCCTTTGCCCGTAGCGCCGTGGCTGATAGCATCCGCTCCCGTCATTTTGGCGATTTCGACAAGTCTTTTTGCGATAAGCGGTCTAGCGATAGAGGTACCGAGCAGATACTCTCCTTCGTATACCGTATTTGCTCGAAACATCGGGAATACGAAATCGCGCACAAACTCCTCTTTGAGATCGTCTATATAAATATTCTCTTCTTTGATTCCTAATAGTTTCGCTTTTGCGCGTGCGGGTTCAAGCTCTTCGCCCTGACCAATATCTGCGGTAAAAGTCACTACTTCGCATTCATAAGTATCTTGGAGCCACTTTAAAATAATGCTCGTATCAAGACCGCCCGAATAAGCCAATACTACTTTTTTTATTTTCGACATTTAGATCCTTGCAAGTAAAATAGGGAAAATTTGGGATAATTTTAACTAAAATATGTATAAAAACGGTAAAGTTAAAGAGAACAAATGCGTATAGATAAGTATTTAAACAGCGTCAATATAGTCAAGAGAAGAGCTCTTTCGCAAGATATGATCACACATAACGTGGTGCTTTTAAACGGCGAAGTCGCAAAAGCGAGCAAAGGGGTAAAAGTAGGCGATATTATCGAGATCAAGTATCTCGAAGGCTCTAAGAGGTACAAAGTCTTGAAGATTCCCGAGACAAAAAACATCCCTAAGACGCAAAAGGATGCGTATTTTTCCGAGCTTTAAATAGTAAGTTCAATTATTGTTTTGGCGAATGTTTCGTTATCGTTTAGACACTTTGCGACCACATACTCTTGTATGCCCAATTTTTGAGCCTTCTCTTTGTATTCGATAGAGAGTTCAAAATCGGTTTCGGAATTATCTACGGTAAAAGAGATGGGGTAGATGCACACGTTTTTTCCTTTACATTGTGCTAGTACCTCTTCTAGACTCGGCTCTAGCCATCGCATCGGACCGACTTTGGATTGATAAGCAAGCATGATGGATTCAAAGTTTAACCCCTCTTTTCCGCACATCTCTTTTAGAATCTCAATATTTTTTTCGACCTCTTTTTGGTAAGGGTCACCTTTATCCACTACTCTTTGCGGAAGTCCGTGCGCAGAAAAAATAAGGACAAAATCATCCGCTTTTTTTTCCGCTAGAGATTCCGTAATGCGTTCAATGATAGCTTCGTTATACCCTTGTTCGTAGTAGTAGTTGTGGATAACGTCAATTTTTGGCTTATAATCTAACGCGGCGCATCGCTCCATAAAGTCTTGGACACTTGAGAGTGTCGTGGTTGTAGAGTACTGCGGATACATAGGGAAAAGCCGCACCTCTTGTATCCCTCTTTTCCGTAGTTCCTCTATCGCTTCATCGGCAAACGGAGGGACGTAGCGCATCGCACAGGTGTAATAAGTCTCTTTGTCCGCGTAGCTTAGTATCTCTAAAAGTTTTTTCGTATGCCCTAAAAGCGGAGATTTTCCCCCTATAGCGGTATAGTTTTCCTTGGCGATGGGAGTTCTTTTGTTTGTGATAAATTTTGCAACCGAACCTCGGATAAAGTCAAAAGGAATCGGAAGAATGTTTTTATCGTTAAACATATTGCGCAAAAAAAGAGGCACCTCCTCTAGATTGCTCGGTCCCCCCATGTTTAGCAATACGACCCCTTTTTTCATATAGATTCTCCAGTTTTTTTATAAGATTAGCTATTTTGGGCTAAAATTGCAAAATATTTTTAGTTTTTTAAAGTGAGAAAAAATGATCGAAACAACCGAAATGGCGGTAAGTTTACACTTAGCGTTCATCTTTTTGACAATGCTAGCTTTGGGTGTGAATTTAGTAACCGTATTTGTTTTCAAAGAGTTTGAAAAGATTGCAAAAAATATCAAGCTGGTCACTCCGATGCTCCATTTCTTTTTATCTAGCGTGATATTTACGGGGATAATTCTGGCGGTATTCCTCAAACACTATTTCAGCGCGCTTATAGCACTTATGGTATTGGGGGCGGGTATCGTATTGACATTGGAGATTATCCGTTTTGTCAAACAAAAAAAGGCACTCAAAAATCCCACTCTCCAAGCCCCGTTTTTGAGCTACGTGAGAAAAATTTATCTGATTGATACGGGAATCTTGATCGCTCTATATTTCGGTGCGGCATAATGGTTTTTGCCTATCATAAAGATGCGGGAAAAAAGGTGCTTACTATTGAAGGTGAGCAGTACAACCATCTCTTTAGGTCAAGACGTACCAAAAAATTCGAGACCTTGGAACTACGAAATCTCCTCGATGGAAACAAATACGGCTATACAATCAAAGAGATCAATCGAAACGACGCAAAACTAGAATTAAAATCAACGGAATCTTTGCCGAAGCAATATGAAAGAAAGATAAAAATTTTTATGTGCGTGATTGAGCCAAAAAACATCGAGAAGATTATCCCCTTTTTGAATGAAATGGGGGTAAGCGGGCTCTATTTTATTTACTGCGAAAGATCACAAAGGGGATATAAACTCGATATAGAAAGACTGAAAAAAATAGCGATACTCTCTTCGGAACAGTGCGGAAGAGGAGATATGATGGAGTTTGGCGTACTAGAATCAATGGAGCAACTTATAGAATCGGAGCAAAAGTTGACGGTTGTAGATTTTTGTGACGAAAAGCTTAGCGAGGCATATAGCGGAGAGGGTTTTATTATAGGACCGGAAGGGGGATTTAGTGCGGCAGAGCGAGAGCTGCTAAGGTCGTATAAAACGGTAGGCATAGGGGGAGTGCATATCCTAAAAGCCGAAACTGCCGCCGTATATATAGCCGCAAAACTTAGCTAATCATTCAAATTTATCCAAATAATCATCCAAAAAAGATTCTAATTCCAAATCGGAATTCTCCTTGAGGGCGAATTCTAGTTCTTTGCAAATCTTTTGGAGCATTGCGGTGTAAGCTTTTTTTGAAGAGACTTTACTGGAGATAAAAAAATCACAGAGATTCTCGCTAAAAAGGTGGACGATCTCCAGGTACTCCTCTTTGAGCTCTTCAAGCTCCTCCGTGTCGTATGAGCGCTCTTTTGCGAGCCAAAGAATATAAGGCAAGATAACCGAAGAGATTTTTTGAAAAATATCCTCCGCAAGGAAAGCGCTAAGATCCTCTTGTGTATCGGAAGAGAGTGCCGATAAGACGTTCTCGATTTTGTTTATATTTCCGTGGAAATCTTTATTTAATTCTTCAACTTTACTCACATCATTCTCCATGTGATGAAAATCGGCTAAACGAACAAATTATAAAGAAATATTATAAAAGAATAGAACTTAGAAGATGTGTCGAAAAAGGCAAGAGCGAAGCTCTTACCAGTTTCTGACTAATGAATGGCAGATTGTGCAGGCGTTGATAAGCTCACCGAACGATTTATGCGCGTTCATCATCTCGTGCTTGCCGAGATATTTTTCCATATTGGAGAGCGCATCTTCGATTCTCTCTGAGCTATTGTTTGCGATATTTATCATATGTTTTTTGTCATCGGGCAAAAACGACTTCATATCGGTAGACTTAAAAAGATGGTTCGCATCCCTTACGTCATTAATTCCGCTTTGCACCATATCTATATTGTTGTATAGATACCCCTTTTGTATAGCGTTTAGACCCATCTCCATTTTATACATGCTGTTTTGCATAACCATTACGTCATCTGCAAAAAGAAACGATGCGAGTGCGATAACCGTTACAACCAATTTTTTCATTTACGTCCTTTTTTTAAAGATGGGGAGAGATTAATGTACATCTCTCCAAATTTTTACTTTCCATAGATAGGCAAAAATAGTAAATACAATCGTAAAGAGGATGATGTTTAGACCTAAACTGTTTCTCTCTTCTTTTTTGCTATCGCCGATTTTTTCCATATAGTTTACGAGTTTCTCTTCAGATGCTTCGTTCAAACCTACTCTAGGCATAGCCGTACCTTCAAGTAGTTTTTGAGGATCGTTAACGAACGTATGAAGATATTCAGCACCTCTGCTTCTTATCATCATAGAAAGATCAGGAGGATTGCTTCCCATATACGCTTTGATGTTCTCAGCAGGTGTCGTTGCCGCTATTTTGTCATACTTCATACTATGGCATCTAGAGCAAGCATCTTCAAAGATTTCTCTACCGGAAATATCTTGTTTGCCGATGGATTTAAAGTACGCAACCATATCTGCAATATCTTGATCGCTTAGCCAACCGTAGCTCGGCATCGGGTACATTCTTCCGCTCGTATAGTCTTTGTCAAACTTGTGCGAAAGATGGGTCGCCGTAACGGGGTTTTTCAAGAATCCTGCAAGGAATTTTTCATTATAAATCGTACCCGCATTTGAAAGATCGGGTGGCACCACGCCGTATGCGGCAGCAGAATCGATAGGTTGCATAGGTGCTTCAAAACCTTGCGATTTTATGCCGTGGCACGCAGTACAGTTAGAGAGGACAAGTTCGCTCCCTTTTTGAATGTCACCGTTACCGCTCACGGGGTCTAAATCATTAAAAGAATAGTCCGGAGCTTCCACTTCGGGATGCATTACGTGGTGTGCATACGGTTCTACACCGTAATAGACGATACCCGTAATAATAGCTACAAGTATAAAAATCTTTATCTCTTTCATTAGTGCACCTCTCCTCTAGATTTAAGGAGTTTGTACTCCGCTCTTGTTATGATAGGTAATAATGCAAACAATGCTAAGAACGTCATTGATGCCGCGAAACCTATGTATGCATTTACTCCGGTAGGAGGTAGTTTTCCGTATACCGTTAGCACTATAAGATCCGCCATCAATATCCAAAACCAGTATTTAAAAAACGGTCTTCTGTGTGTCGGTTGTACGCTCGGGTTAAGGTCGATAAACGGCAGCACCAAAAAGATAACGTTTGCTACGCCGAATGCCGCTAGACCTAAATCTGCACTAAAGAAGAAGCCCCTAAGCACTTCGTAGCTCCACAAGAAATACCACTCAGGATAGATGTGCGGCGGTGTTTTCATCGGATTTGCAGGATCGA
The DNA here is from genome assembly GCA_964500775.1 of uncultured Campylobacterales bacterium. GTDB lineage: Bacteria > Campylobacterota > Campylobacteria > Campylobacterales > CAZCQG01 > CAZCQG01. The sequence goes on along the minus strand of CAZCQG010000029.1, from coordinate 13,919 downwards.
AGTTGATCGGATCCATTGCAAAGTTGAAATGGAAAAACGTGAGATAAAAGTAGAGTGTTAGTGCAACGCCTACTACAAATATATCTTTTGAAAGGAACACAGGCCAAAAAGGGATTACTTTGGATTCTCTTTTTTGCCCTGCTTTGTATTTTTCTGCCTCCGCATCAAAATCAAACTCTTCACCCTCTTGGTTGTTGACGTGAGGGATTCTTAGTGAATAGAAGTGAAGCGCGATAATTCCGATGATTACTAGAGGGAGCAATAATACGTGTAGCATGAAAAATCTTGTCAGTGTAGCATCTGCAACAACGAAGTTCCCTCGTATCCATATAACCAAATCAGGACCGATTACGGGAATCCCTCCAAAAAGGTTAGTGATAACCGCAGCTGCCCAGTAGCTCATTTGACCCCATGGGAGCATATAGCCCGAAAAAGCTTCTGCCGAAAACGTCATAAACAACAACATACCCGTGAGCCAAATCATCTCTCGCCCTTTTTTGTACGAGCCGTAATAAATACCTACAAACATATGGATATAAATCACCAAGAAAATCATAGAGGCGGCAACGGCATGCATATGTCTCCATAGCCATCCGTACGCAACTTCTTGCATAATGGTGTAGTTTACGCTGTCAAAAGCTTGATTTACATCAGGCTTATAGTACATCAGAAGGAAGATACCCGAAATAACAAGAATCTTGAAGAGTACCGTGAGTACGACACCCATCGCCCAAAGCCAGTTAATATTTTTAGGTATCCAATACTCGGTCATCAAGACCTTTGTCAACATTTTGACCGCTAGTCTTTGGTCTAGCCAATCAACTAAACCGTCTGCTTTTCTTATTTCTGCCATAACATCCCCCTAAATTAGGCTAGGCCTACAAGTTTTTTGTACTCTGGACCTTCTTCGCCGAGTACCAACTTGTTGCCTTCGATTTTAAATGGCGGTATATCAAACGGTCTTGGTGGAGGACCGAAAGTGTTTTTACCGCAAACGTCAAACTCGCCGCCGTGGCACGCGCATTTGAATATTTGCTGCCCTTCTATATATGAAGGTATACAGCCAAGGTGTGTACATATCTGTATACCTAGCGAGTAGTCGGCATTCCCCACTACTACGTCTCTATCCATACATTTCTTCATTTCAGCCGTTTTTTTGAGAATAAAGACAGGTTTCCCTCTCCACTCAACGGTTCTAAGCTCTCCATCACCTAAACCTGAAAGGTCTATAGTGGTAAAGCCGGCCGAAATAACGCTCGGCAGCGGATCCCATGAGGCTTTCATGGCAAGCAGAGATGCGCCTACGCCTACTGCGGCGACGCCTCCGAGTGCCATACCCATGAAATCACGTCTATTCATGTTATCTGACATTGATTTCTCCCGTAAATTAATTTGCACGCAAAGTCGTTAATTTTAAACAAATTTTGCTTAAAAAAGGTGCAGTAGCAGGGGTGTTTGAGGTGGAATTATGACTTAAAGACTACTAATTGTCACGTTATGCAACAAAAAATCTTTGCTTTTTTTAGTAACGTAAAATTTATCGTATATAAGTAGGTTGTTTTCTTTGATTATTGTTTTTAGCATTGCAATGTATCTTTTTCCTATCTCGGAGTACTTAGTGATATATTTTACCGCCGCGATACCGGAGAAGTAATCATTTGTATTTCTTGCCTGCAGTCTCGCTTTTCTGAAGTTCTCGTATGCCCAATGGGTATTGAGATTGCGCATATATGATTCTATCGAAGTAGATATGTCGGGAAATACCCTAATGCGCTCTCTTTTGCCGCTTACGTATTTACTCTCCACCCCTTTTGTAAAGGTGTAGTGTCCAAAAAGGTTGTTATATTTTTTGGCGTAAAGACTTTTTCCCCAACCGCTCTCTAATGCAGCCTGTGAAAGCGCCATAGAAAGCGGGATGGCATCTATTTTTTTGAGGTATTCTTCTTTGTCGTAAAGATTGCTGATGTTATATTTTTTGGCGATTGTGATAAGTTTTTGGAGATTGACTTTATTGAAATCTTCGTTGAAGCGTATGAGAAGTTCGTCGCTGAAATATGCTTCGACGAATTCCCGCTCTTCTATAATCTCCCTATTTTTCTCTTCGACGATGGGGAGTATAAACTTGATAAATTCCTCTTTTTTTACTTGGTGGTCGCTGATTTGGTAGTACTCATCGGGGAGTCCCGACGCAAAAATAGAACAAGTGAATATAAAAATCGTCAGTAAAAATCGCAAAAATGCTCCTAGAATTGAGTAGGCATAGCTATCTCTTTGTTTTGATAAAGTACATTTAGATAAAATGGTTTTGTTTAGCCGAATTTTATCGAGTTATACTTTTTTCGTACTTACTTGAAAAAACTAATTTTATAAACTTAAAATATCAAACAAAAACTATACCGTTTTGACAAAGAGAGAATTTTGAACAAAGAAGTGCTTTATTCATTCAAGAATCTATCCCTAATTATCGTTGCGATTACCCTTTATAGATTGTACTTTATATGGCACGGCGGTTACGATCTCTATGCCGACGAATCCTACTACTGGGGCTGGGCGCAGAGCTTTGAGTTTGGCTATTACTCCAAGCCGCCGATGGTCGCATGGATAATAATGCTCGGGCAGTCACTTTGCGGCGAAGAGGTGTTTTGTATCAAGTTTCTCTCCCCCCTCATCCATTTTTTTACCGCGTCCTTCATTTATTTTATCGCTTTAGAACTCACCGATAAAAGAAGCGCGTTTTATGCCGCACTCATATACGCCACACTCCCTGCGGTGTGGCTCTCAAGCGTCATTATCTCTACGGATGTGCCGTTTTTGTTTTGTTGGAGCGGCGCACTCTATTTTTTCATCAAAGCCGAGCGTGAAAATAGGGTTTCGTATTGGGCGCTAGCGGGAATCTTTGCGGGTTTCGGATTGCTTAGCAAGTACACCATGATAATGTTTTTAGTCTCGGTATTCGCATATATCTTTGCTTCCAAAAAAACCTTTTTGTTAAAAGAGAGAGGATTGTATCTCGCTTCCGTGATTGCCGCGATTGTTTTTTTACCGAATCTTTTATGGAATGCCTCAAACCGCTTTTCGAGCTTTTTACACACTAAAGACAATGCACACTTGGAGGGTTCCCTTTTTCATATCGATAAGCTATTTGAGTTTTTGGGGTCGCAGTTCGGGGTGTTTGGACCGATCTTTTTTGCTCTCCTTTTGTACCGTTTGTTTTTGTATAAAAAACTTAGCGAAAACGAGAAACGGCTATTTTGGTTTATTGTCCCGTTTTTTGTTTTGATTCTTACGGTGGCGTTCCTTTCAAGAGCGCATGCGAATTGGTCCGCGCCGATGTATATAGCCTCTTCGGTGCTTATCGGAATCTATTTGGCGGCAAACAATAAAAAGAGACTTTTGGCGCTCGGTCTTGGAATCAACATCTTTGCGGGTATCTTCTTTTACAATCTTGAGCCGATAACGGATATGCTCCATATAGAACTCAAACAAAAGCAAGACCCGTTTAAAAGTGTCAAAGGTTGGGAAAAAGTAGGAATGGACATATCGGAGGTTTTGCGCGAGCATAGCGGAGCGAAACTTTTGTGCGATGATAGAAAAATAATGGCACAGCTCATCTATTACGTAAAACCGCACCCTTTTGATGCAGAGTTTTACAATCCCGATCGCTCCAATACAAATCATTACGAACTTTACGGAGATATGAATCGTTTTATCGGAGAGGATTTTATTTTCGTAAGCGAAGATTCTTTGCCGCAAAATATTGAGCACTATTTCGATAGTATAACACCCGTAAAAACGGTAGAGCGTTTGCGTTATAAAGACGGCGCGATCGAATACAAGCTCTATTTGATGCAAAACTTCAAAGGTTATTGATGAAAAAAATAAAGATCTCCGTAGTGATTCCTTTGATGAACGAAGAGGAGAATGCTAGACCGCTATTTGAAGCGATACGAAGCGCTATGGAAGGGTATAACTACGAGATAGTCGCGGTGGATGACGGCTCAAGTGACCGCACCGTCGAGAAAGTAAAGGAACTACTAGATTCCAAGAGCTCACTCATAGTATTTAATAGAAATTACGGGCAATCCACCGCGATGGCAGCAGGCATTGAGGCGGCGAGCGGCGAGATTATCGCCACAATTGACGGTGATATGCAAAATGACCCGCAAGATATTCCGATTATGGTGAAAAAACTCCTTGATGAAAACTGGGACGTGGTCGCGGGCAAAAGGGCTAAACGGCAGGATGGGATGCTTCTAAGAAAGATTCCTAGCAAGATCGCAAACGCTATTATCCGCAAAAGTACGGGAGTGTATATCAGTGATTACGGCTGTACGCTCAAAGTCTTCCGCGCAGACGTCGCGAAGAATCTAGGGCTCTACGGGGAGTTACATAGGTTTATCCCCGTACTAGCCAAGATGTACGGAGCCAAGATCACCGAGATGGATGTGCGGCATCACCCGAGACTCCACGGAACCTCAAAGTACGGCATCGGCAGAACACTCAAAGTGATGAGTGATTTGTTGTTTATGGTTTTTATGCAGAAGTACAATATTAAGCCGATGCACCTTTTCGGCACATTGGGAATCGCCTCTTTCGGGATGGGATTTTTGATAAATATCTATCTTGTGTTTTTGAAGCTTTTAGGAGAAGACATAGGGCAGCGACCCCTCTTGACGCTCGGGGTGCTTTTGGTGTTTATCGGGATTCAGCTGATAACCGCGGGATTTTTGGCAGAGCTTATTATGCGTACCTATTTTGAATCGCAAAATAAGAAACCGTACACCATCAAAGAGCTTATAAAAGGATAGATACTGGAAAAGCAAAAGGGAGTTTTCAAGCTCGTATTAAAACTCATATTTTTGAGCATTGCATTTTTATATATTTACTACACTATCGATATGCAGATGCTCAAAGACACACTAAAGAGTACCGATTTTGGACTCCTGTTTACCGCGTTTATCGCTATAAATCTCTCTAAGGTTTTGAGCGTGGCGAGAATCTCCCTCTTTTATCGTGCTATAGAGGTAGAGTTGAAAAACATAGAAGCGCTTTGCCTCTATTATCTCGGAATGTTTTATAACACGCTGCTTCCCGGAGGAATCGGAGGCGATGGATATAAGATCTATTATCTTCACAAAAATACTCGGGTAAAACTCGGTACATTGACCTCGGCGACCATATTAGACAGGCTCTCGGGGGTTGTTGCGATTTTCTTTTTGCTTAGCGTCATAGCGATTTTTGCTTTTATTGAAGGAGAGCGATTGCTTATTGAGCTTGCATTTTGCATCGCTTCTTTACTGCTTTTGGGGCTAGTATGGAAAGCTTTTTTGGGAAAATTTTTCGCAAGTTATAGAAAAATAGGTTTTAGTTCCGTTTACTGGGCGATTTGGGTGCAAATATTCGAAGTGGTCACTATTTTATTTATCGCCCTTTCTTTGGGGATAGATGGGCATTATCAGCTTATCGCCACCCTCTTTTTCCTCTCTTCGATACTCTCTGTTTTACCTATTAGTATCGGTGGGTTGGGTATACGGGAGTTGGTATTTATGAAAGGTTTTCTCTATCTAGGATTGACCCAAGAGAGTGGGATAGCCATAGGATTCTTATTCTTCCTTCTGACACTTCTCTCTTCTGCGCTTGGAGGGTTTTGCCTCGCGCGTGCAAAGCCTTTGGGGACGGAATCTAGAGAATAAATTCCGCTACTTTTTTTACAGCCCCTTCAAAAAAAAGGGTCTCGTCCCTGATTTCGACAAAAAGCTCTTCTTTGGAAGCGGGGATGATTTTGGAGCGTTTATTTACCCCCCCCTCTTTATAAGCGCGCAAAAATAGCGCCGCCATCCCCGTACCGCAAGCTAGCGTTTCGTCTTCTACGCCCCGCTCAAACGTACGGATAAAAAGTACGCCGTCATCTATTTTCCCCACATTGACGTTCGCGTTGTATTTGTGTCGAAGTTTTGCGAGCTCATCTTTGGGAATGTTTGAGAGATTTGTATCAAAGGTCACGAGATGCGGGACACCCGTGTTTATTTTCCACCAGTTTTTTCCTAGCTCTTCGATCTCTTTTGTCTCAACGACATACGGGGAGAGTTGGCTTTGTACCGTACTCTCTTTTATTTCAAGTGCGATCTCTCCGGCGCGCGTTAGGAGCGACATAGTTTTATCGCATAGTCCGTTTTCGTAAGCGTAGAGTGCCGCGGCTCTCGTGCCGTTGCCGCACATTTCCGCATTGCTCCCGTCGCTATTGTAAAAATCCCACATTAGATCGTATTTCTCATGCGGCAGTAAAACAATAAGCCCATCCGCGCCGATGCCGTAGTTTCTATCACAGAGTTTTTCGGCAAGCGCACTTGCGTCTTGTGTTTTAAATCTATGGGTGATAATAAAATCATTGCCGCTCGCGCAGTATTTAGCGTAAAACATTTCCGCTCCTTAATTCTCTTAGAAATGCCTCCACCTCAATTTGGAGGTGTTTTAAGTCCTTTGTGTTATCAATTACAAATGTTGCAAGCGCACGTTTTTCTTCGTTGCTGATTTGGGATTCTACCCTTTTTTTTGCCTCATCTTCACCGATTTTATTGCGGAGCACTACCCTTTTTACTTGTGTCTCTTTGTCGGCATATACTAGGAGAATATTTTTAATGTCGTAACTCTTTGTCTCAAAAAAGAGGGGTATGTCTATAAAGTATGGGACTTGGTAAGATTCTTGTTCGGCACTTTGTCGAAGAATCTCTTGTTTGATTCTAGGGTGCATAATGTTTTCAAGTCTCTTTCTAGCGAGTGCGTCGGCAAAAATATGTTTCCCGAGCGCTTCTTTGTCGACTACTTTGTTGTGGATAAATTCTTCGCCGAACTCTTTTTTTATCTCTTCTACCACCTCTTCGAGCATGATAGTCTCCGAGGATATTTTGTCGGCGGATAAAACGGTATAGCCGTAAAGTTTGATTATAGAGCCTACGGTACTTTTACCGCTCCCGATACCGCCCGTGATAACGATAGCGTTTGTAAAAGGATTCACTGTTTTAAAAGCCCTTTATATTTTTGTAGGATAAATTTCGGCATCTCGAAGCAGCTTTGGTGAATATATCTATTGTAGTACTTCAACCCCTCTATCATCTCTGCTCTTTGGAAGTTCATATCGGCTACGGGGTGGTATTTTTTACTGCAGAGTACGTAGCTTTTAGGGTAGGTGGGATTAAAGTGGAGATAGAACGGGATACTGACGCTAGCATAGGAAAATAGTTCTTCAAAAATCACTCCGTTTTTCTCTTTGTCCAAAACCAAATCATAGATACCGGCGACTATGAGTCCGTCCTCGCTTAGAGAATTTTGCGCGAGATTTTTGCAATTCTCGTCAAAAAGGGCATCATAGATAATCACGTCATATTTTTTGGATGAATCTATAGAAGAGAGCAGGTTGATATTTTGCATCCTTTCGCATACTTTTTTCCCTATACCGAAATTATCTAGCGCTAGCAATAGCTCTCCGTCAAGCGGCTTGAAGTCGATAGTCAAGTTTTTATGTTTTGCTAACTCCATCGCTACTAAGGAAGTCGAAGAGCCTACAAGCAAGATCTTTTTCGGATTGTGGTGGGAGCAAACGGGGAGGTGTGAAAGCGTCTCGGCGTAGATAAAGCTTAGAGAATCGAGCACGACCTCTTTGTTGTTTATGAGAAATACTTTGTTAAATTCCTTGCTATCGAATACATCGATTCTGTTGCCGTTTTCGGTAGTAAGATTATAGATTTGCGAGTTAATTTGAAATTCGGTTTGAAATACTTTGTCTTCTGAGCTGACGATCCACATAAGAAGTCCTAAATGTTTTGATTGTAATTAACGGGGATTATACTAAAAGTAAATTAGATTTTAGGAGGATTAGCGCCCCCCTTCAGATACCTGCGGCACATAAAAATAGAGGTGCTCTGCTGTGTTCCCACCCTGAAGCGGTGCCTCTAAAATCTATTGCACAGGTCTAAAGAAGAGCTTTGAAGATTCCGAATAAATCCTCAAAGCTCACCTTTGAAGAGATGCAATTTTACATAAAAAAGATAAATATTTGCTTTTTTATTGGAGTAGAGCAGAGGTGTTTCCTCTGCTACGACTCGGAGTAACTAGTGAGATTTCGCGATGACTTTGAGCATCTTGAGATTGATGACTACGAATCTTATGAACTGCCAAATGAGGCATTTTCTCATAAATCTCGTAAAGCCGGTAGGGTTTGGCGGATAGTACGCTTGTTCGTACGCTTTTTTATTTGATTCCATAAATATCTCCTAATTTATTTTTGCATGCTTAGATGTATTCTTATTCCGGTATCAAGAACCAAAACGGTTTTGCTTTTGCCTTGTAGATAAACATATAGTGTAGTATCTCTTTTATCCAATGACCCGCCGTTCCAATCTCACCTGTTGTGAGGTCTACGTCTCTGCCGTATTCGGGATATTTGTCAAAATCGGGCACTACCGGATACATAGTCATAGATGCCGCTGTCCCGTTAAATAGCCCTTTTCCTGCACTCGCCACGCACGCAGCACCCATTTCAGACATAGAGACTTCATGTGTCGGAGCTTTTGCGCCTGCTATCATATCGGCGATACTTAGCGCTACTGCTTTACCCATTATGGCTGAAGGCATACCCGTCCTCGGCGGAGTCGGGAATATCATCGTGCCGTTCGGCGATTTTTGCGGTTTTGAGATCGGGTGAGGAGGAGCGAATGCGATACCGCAAGCGAAAAGATTGCTGTATTTCGGGTTTTGATATTTTCTCGGCCAGTCGCTTGCTTTCCACTCCTCAAACGGTTTCGCGGTATAATCGGCATCGACTTTCATAAAGCCGTTCGGCGCGAAAACCTCGGCTGTTATATCAGCACCCTCTTTATCAAACGCCTTTATTCCTACGCCGGCAAACGGAGGGATAAGCATCGCAAAATCAAACTCTACTTTGTTCTGCGAACCGTCTAAAGATTCATAATGCGCGACACCTGCTTCTACTTTATTGACGTGCGCTCGCGTGATCCAATGCAATCCTCTTTCGGTAAAGAGTGATTCCGCAAAAATTTTGCCGTTTGTGATATAGCCGCCTCTTTTTATGTGCATACCCGCTACACCGAAATCACCGAGTTCATATTCGTTGGAGATCCAAGTAAGCTCGGCTTTGTCTCTAAGACCTAGATTTCTTAGTTCGTGGTCGATGTTAAAGATGTATTCAAACGCCGCTCCTTGGCAGGTACACATACCGTGACCCGTACCGATAAGGAATTTTTGTTTTTTACCGGCTTTCATCTTTTCGATCGCTTCTCTGAAGTGTTTGTTTGCCTCTTCGGCGTGTCCGTAGGTACATACCGAAACCGTATGGTGTTCAGGTCCAAGACCTTCGGTTGCGGCAAAGTTGAGTTTAGGACCGGTTGCGTTTATGAGATAGTCATACGCTATCTTTTCGGTTACGCCCGCCTTCCCTTCGCTCGTATGCTCTACGGTTACAAAAGGCTTACCTTCACTTCCTTCGCCTTCGGGATGGATGCTTAGTGCTTTTGCTTGTTTGAACTCAATACCTTGCTTTGCATATACCGGAGCGAGTTCAAAATAGACCTCCTCGGGCTTCATTCTTCCTACGCCCACCCAAATATTTGATGGAATCCAATTCCACTTGCTATTAGGGGAAACTACGATAACTTCGTGATTCGAACCAAGTTTTCTTTTGGCAAATAGTGCTGCGGTGTGCCCAGAAACCCCGGCTCCAAGAATAACTACTCGTGCCATTTAACTCCTTTAAATTGTGTCGGGAAGATTATATTGCCTATAAGTTTAAATATAAATAAAATTAATACCTTATAGAAGCGTAAGTTTTAGAAATATTTATAAGTAGTATTTGAAATCGTTGCGAATTCGGCAAGAGAGAATCTAAAGGGCGGTAAAGCGGTTATTTTGTATAATAGTAAAAAATTACGAACAAAGAATGAGGTTGTTTTCTATGCCAAAAAGAGAAGATATTAAAACTATTTTGTTGATAGGTTCGGGTCCTATCGTCATCGGTCAGGCGTGTGAGTTTGACTATTCGGGTACGCAAGCGGCAAAGACGCTCAAGTCTTTAGGGTACAGAGTGGTGTTGGTAAACTCTAATCCCGCTACCATTATGACCGACCCCGAGTTTGCCGACAGGACATATATCGAGCCTATCACCGAAGACATCGTAAGCGACATCATCAAAAAAGAGAAAGTGGATGCGATACTCCCTACGATGGGAGGACAAACCGCACTCAATATCGCTATGAAGATGCACGAAAAAGGGATGCTTGAAGGGATAAAATTTCTAGGAGCAAATCCCGAAGCGATAAAAAAAGGTGAAGATCGACAAGAGTTTAAAAAAGCGATGTTAAAAATCGGTATGGACTTGCCCGTGAGTCAATATGCCTATAATATGGAAGAGGCTATGGATGCGGCAAAAAATATCGGATTCCCCCTCATTATCCGTGCATCCTTTACACTTGCCGGCGGCGGAAGCGGTGTGGCATATAATATAGAGGAGTTTGAAAGCCTCGCCAAAAAAGGGTTAGAAGCCAGCCCGATAAATGAAATCCTCATCGAAGAATCGCTCCTTGGTTGGAAAGAGTATGAGATGGAGGTTATCCGAGATAGGGAGGATAACTGTATCATCGTTTGTTCTATTGAGAATCTCGACCCTATGGGGGTGCATACGGGAGATTCGATCACTATCGCTCCGGCGCTCACCCTCACGGACAAAGAGTATCAGCATATGCGGGACGCTTCGTTTAAGATTTTACGAGAGATAGGCGTGGATACGGGCGGGAGCAACGTACAGTTTTCTATCAATCCCGAAACAGGTCGAATGATCGTCATCGAGATGAACCCAAGGGTCTCTAGAAGCTCCGCATTGGCGAGTAAAGCCACGGGCTATCCGATAGCAAAAGTGGCGACATTGCTTGCAGTAGGTTATACGCTCGATGAGATCACCAACGACATCACGGGCACGCCTGCGAGTTTCGAGCCGACTATCGATTATATCGTGACGAAGATTCCAAGATTCGCTTTTGAGAAATTCCCATTGGCTAACAACACCCTCACCACTTCAATGAAATCTATCGGCGAAGTTATGGCTATCGGCGCAACTTTTAAAGAATCGTTCCAAAAAGCGCTCTGTTCTTTGGAAAACGGATTGTTCGGTTTTAACTCCATTAGTTCCGATTTGGAGCAAATCAAAAAAGAGATACGCCGACCTAATGCCGATAGAAGCCTCTATATCGCAGACGGTTTTAGGCAGGGGCTAAGCGTAGACGAGATTTATGAGCTAAGCAAAATCGACAAATGGTTTTTGAATCAATTCAAGCAAATAATCGATCTAGAATCACAAATCGATGTGGAGCTTTTGCAGGATAAGACACTTTTTAGAACAGTCAAAAGCTACGGATTCTCCGACAAGATGATCGCAAAACTCATCGCCAAAAAAGAGAAGCTAGAGATCAATGAGCGGGATGTGTATGATGCGAGAACAAGACTTGGTATCGGACTAAAATACAACGAAGTGGATACGTGTGCCGCAGAGTTTAAAGCCCTCACCCCCTATCTCTACTCTAGCACCAAGATCACGGATGGATGCGAAGACGGCTATGAACCCGATAATGCAGATACGAGAAAAAAAGTACTCATTATCGGCGGCGGTCCCAATAGAATCGGACAGGGAATCGAGTTTGACTACTGTTGCGTACACGCGAGTTTTGCTATCGAAGATATGGGGATGCGCTCCATTATGTACAACTGCAACCCCGAGACCGTCTCGACCGATTACGATACCAGCGACGTATTGTATTTCGAGCCTATCGACCTAGAACACGTTAGAGAAGTTATCGAGCTAGAGAAGCCCGATGGAGTGATCGTCCATTTCGGCGGACAAACGCCGCTCAAGCTCTCCAAACACCTCACCGCACTGGGGGCAAATATCATCGGAACAAGCGCAAAAGTGATTGATACTGCCGAAGATAGGGAGAAATTCTCCGATTTCGTGAATCAAAACGGCTTTTTACAACCCGAGAACGGGACGGCGTTTACCGAAGAAAATGCCGTAAAAATAGCCAATGAAATAGGCTACCCCGTTTTGGTGCGCCCTAGCTACGTACTAGGCGGACGAGCTATGCGTATCGTATATAACGAATCGGAACTCCAGCAGTATATGAAAGAGGCGGTTACGGTGAGCGAGGATTCGCCCGTGCTTATCGATAAGTTTTTGAATCGCGCCATCGAGTTAGACGTAGATGCTATCAGCGACGGCGAACTCGTATATATCGGTGCGGTGATGCAACACATCGAAGAGGCGGGGATACATAGCGGCGATTCCGCGTGTTCTTTGCCGCCTGTTTCGCTAAGCAAAGAACTCATTGCCGAGGTAGAAAGCACGACGAAAAATATCGCACTCAAACTCGGCGTCAAAGGGCTAATGAATATCCAATACGCTATTCACGAAGGGAAGCTCTATCTCATCGAAGTAAATCCGAGGGCGAGCCGAACCGTGCCGTTTGCTTCCAAGGCTACGGGGATTCCTATGGCGAAAGTCGCTACAAGGGTGATGTGGCAAGGGAACCTCAAAGAGGCGCTTAGCTTTTATGACAGAAACAAGATAGTGTATGAAGAGAACGGCGTATTGAAACCAAAAATCCAAGACCATATCGCCGTAAAAGAATCGGTATTTCCATTTAATAAACTTCCCGGAGCCGACCTCCTCTTGGGACCTGAGATGAAATCTACGGGCGAGGTAATGGGGCTTAGCGGAAGTTTTGGACTGAGTTTTGCCAAAGCCCAAAGTGCTTCACATAACAAGCTCCCTAAAAGCGGGAAACTTTTTATCTCGCTAAGCGATCACGATAAAGATGAAGCACCTTCCATAGCGAAAGCATTTGCCGAGCTAGGTTTTGAGATATATGCGACCGGCGGCACGCATACGATCTTGGAGCGCTCGGGTATACCATCAAAAGTAGTGCTTAAAATTAGCGAAGGACGCCCGAATATAGAAGATATGATGACTAACGGCGACATTGCGCTCGCTATAAATACGAGTGATAATAAAGCAAGCAAGGATGATGCGAGGAAGATACGCTATACGGTACTAAGATGCAATATTCCTTACTTCACGACTATAGCAGCGGCATATGCCGCTGCAGAGGCGATAAAAGATATTAAAAACAGCGATAGTATGAGTGCAACGGCGTTGCAGGATTATTTGGGGTATTGATGGTAGTAAAAGAGGAGGCTATTATTTTGGCACAGAGCGATACGACGGTCGGATTCTTGTCAAAAAGTAGAGACGCTCTTGTTTTGGCGAAGCAAAGAGGGGCGGCTAAAAACTTTATTGAAACTGCAGACAAGCTCGATCGCTTTTCTTATCGGATTCCAAATAGTAAGAAAAAACTCGTGAGGCGTGCGAGCAAAACTACGTTCGTGCTTTTGGGAAAGAGCTTTAGAATCTCAAAAGATATGCGGCACAACGGACTGCTGGGAAAAATCTCCCCCGTTTTTTCTACTTCCGCGAATCTCTCCTCAAAAGGATACTCCGAATCTTTTGCAAAAGAGTGTGCCGATATTTTCGTCGAAGATGCCAAGGGGTTTAGCGCATCGGGTGCTTCTAGGATTTTAAAAATCGGCTCGAAGCGACAAATGAGGTTGCGGTAATGAATATCCTATTCGGTTCTCTGTTTTTCGGTGCGATTTTTTATCTATTGATGGACGTGGCGTTTTTTGCGGCGGTTATCAACGGATATTTGAAATACTATGGAATCAAAGAGTATTTTAATCCGATTTTTATAGAGAATCAAAATTGGATAGCGTTTGGAATCGGGAGTATAATGCTCGGTTATTTGATGATGTATTGCAGAATCGCCCGTTTTTTTCAGTTCATCTACATTATCACTTTTTTT
>CAZCQG010000028.1:16456-28027 GCA_964500775.1 uncultured Campylobacterales bacterium | reverse complement strand
GCTACAAAATGAAACATTTTCGTGATTTTAAATACCGTCTCGCATTTATCGGCGCTTCAGGCGTAGTGATAGTTGGCATCATCACGGCAATCGCCGTATACGCTATGAAACAAAACATTATCGCGAGCGCCTATATGGATGCCGATAGGATTGTTTTTATTTTCCGCAACTCCATCGAAGAAATCCGAAAGGATATTAGCTATTTTGACCAAATAAATTATGACGATTCCCCAAAAAAAATCGTAGCGCAATTCGAAAACATCGCATCGATATTTCACGCCGATTATCCGATGCTAAACGGATTGGCGCTTGTGCGGGTGTATGAGAAAAACGAGAGTGGGCAAGTAGCGAATATGCTACGAGATATTTACGGAGAAGAGATAAAAATTCGCGAGATAAGCGGCGTGCTTAACAAAGAGCGTTTTAACGAGAATCTCTTCAATGCTACGGTCGTATACAAATACCCGTATATCGCAGAAAAAGATATACGAGGCTTAGAGCTTACGAGCTCAAAAAGCAGATATGACGCACTCCATCTCGCGATGCGCGGAAAGAAATACAGCGTGAGCGCCCCCGTGAAGCTAGTAGGGGAGGGTGAAATCTATAACGGTATGATATATATTCCCTTCCACGAAGCAGAGGAGGGGGAAAAGAACACTCGGTGGCTAGCCGCCGTCCCTTTTACGTATGAGCATCTGCTCTATTCGATCTTGCGAGAATACGGCTTTAGCGACGTAGAAATGGAGCTATATGACGTTACTTCCAAAAACCACCTCCTCATATACTCAAACAAGATCGGCGCATCCGTCGAAGTACTACGAAAAAATGTCGAAATAGGGGGAAGAGAATACGCATTTGATTTCTACACCTCCGATCTCTACACCGTAGAGAATTTTTGGCAACCCATTGTAGGTTTTACGAGCGGTATCTTTTTTGTCGTCTTTATCGTCTATTATCTGTATTATAAAGAGAGCAAAGAACTCGAAGTGAGTGCTTTGCAGATGAAGCTGCTCCAAGCTCAAGAGATAGCCTCTATAGGACATTTTACGTGGGACGTGGAGAGCAGGCGATTTCTTTGTTCCGAGCAGGCGGCAAAGATTTTCAATCTCTTTGAAAGGGATGTTGATTTGAGCGAGATAAAAAAGAGGGTGCACGATCAAGATGTCGTATCGGTAGAAAAGGTGATTAGGGATTGCCTCCGAGGAGAGATAAAGAGCGATAACGAGATTGAGTTTAGAATCGTAGACGAGGGCAAAACCAAATGGATCGTCTCAAAATACACCCTCTACTTTGAGAAAGAAAAATTGACAAAAATATTCGGAACGATTCAAGATGTCACCGAGCGGAAGAAAAAAGAGCTAGAGCTGAACAAGCAAAGCGAACTTTTCCACAAAATGGCGATTACCGACCAACTCACTAAAGCGTACAATCGAAGCTATTTCGAAGATCGTTTAGAAATCGCTATGAGTGAGTTTTACAGATACAAGAAGGCATTTAGCGTGATACTTTTTGACATAGATCATTTTAAAGAGATAAATGACAAGCACGGACACCTTATGGGAGACTGCATACTGAAAGAACTATCCGAGCTCATCAAGAAGAAAACGCGCTTTTCCGATATTTTTTGTCGATGGGGCGGAGAAGAGTTTGCGATAGTCGTAGATACGATGCAAAAAGATAAAACGCTCGAATTGGCACAAAAGCTTCGCAAGGCTATCGAGGAGAATAGCTTTTCGGACGAGATAAAAGTGACGTGTAGTTTCGGCGTGAGCGAGGCTCAAAGCGGAGATACGAAAGAGGTTTTATTGAAACGGTGCGACGAAGCACTCTATAAAGCAAAAAACGGAGGAAGAAACAGAGTAGAGACCCTTTAAGCCTCTAGTCCGAAGCACTCGCGCAAAATCGTGAAATACTCACTTTCTTGCACGCTCGATTTTTCCACCCTGTCGGGGTAGAGACTCTTTAGCTCTTCGTCTATCAAAAACAGGCGCACCCCCTCTTTTTGAAGAATTGCGATTTTTTTATTAGTGAAAACAGTCTCTTTGGAGGTAGAGTTAAAATAGTTGGCGATTGAGTAGTCCACCCACTCCTGCGGCTCTAGGGTAAAGCTATAGAGATCGGCAAACTTCCCTTCCAATAGCACTTGCAAAACAAACTCTTCACCCTCTTTAACGAGCATAAATTTATCTACGTTTTGCGGTACTTGCACTCCTAGGTCTTTGAGATTTATCGGGGCGCGTAGCCCATATCCTCCAAAACCCAAGTCGCATAGATACTCTTCACCTTCACAATGCACGAGGAGCACCATATGTGTTCTTGGGCGGCGTGATGTGTAGTTGTACCTCGGTCTAGCCGCCAGCATCTCATACTCATAGCCTAAAGATTCCAATGCCATACAAAAGAGACCGTTTAGTTCATAGCAGTAGCCACCCCGATGCGTATGGACGAGCTTTTCGACGATATGAGCAGGCTCTAGCGAGACGATTTTTTTATAGTGCCACACGTCGACATTTTCAAAAGGAATCGTATAGAGTTGGCAACGCATCATCTCTTTGAGATTCTCTAAAGTGCACTCACGACCGTTTTTATAGCCGATTCGGCTAAAATACTCTTCAAGTTTGAAATTTTGCGGCGGCATCAGGGTTGTCATCACGCGATGTCCTTTTTGGAGTTTGAATGAATAATATCGCAATAGAGCTTGCTAAAAAAGAGGATATAGAATCCTTACTTCCGTTATTAGAAGAGCTTTTTTCCTTAGAGGAGGAGTTTTCTTTCGATGCAGAGTTGCAAAGAAAAGCCTTGCAAATGTTAGTAGAGAGCGACAATGCGAGGATTCTCGTCGCAAAAAACGGGGCGGAGGTGATAGGGATGGTGAGTTTACAGTATCTCGTGAGCAGCGCCTTGGGGGAGCGGGCGGCAATTCTCGAAGATATGGCGGTTTTGCAAAAGCACAGAGGGGAGGGGATCGGCGGTATGCTTTTAGAAAAAGCGAAAAGTTTTGCACAAGAAGAGGGGATTAGAAGAATCACTCTTCTGACGGACACCACAAATATCCCCGCTCGAAAATTTTATCAAAAACACGGATTTCACGAATCTTCTATGATTCCTTTGCGTTTATTTTTATAATTCAAAGCTACAATATTATTTCAAGTTTAAAATCTTCAACTACATAAGGCGTGAATATGGGCTTCAAAAACTTAAGTCTCAAATGGAAATTCTTTGTACTTTCCCTCATATCCAATCTCGTGGCATCGCTACTCTTTTCACTCTATGTCTATGAAAAAGAGAGTCAAGAGATAGTCTCGGGAATCGACAAAGTGCTAGAATCTAGCGCAAGGGCGACGGTGCAAATAATAGGTAGTGATTTTCACGATAAATATAAAAGCGAAGAATCCCTAGATGAAGAGACACATAAAGTATTTGTGGCAAAAATCTCTGAATTCGTTAATTCTCTCCCTGAAGAGATAGGGTTGCAGTACGTCTATACGATGGTATTGCGCGGCGATAAAGTCTATGAGACGCTCTCTTCCGCTACTCCCGAAGAGGTTGCCGCAAACGATATTGACCCTTTTATGATGGAGTACGAAGATGAAGACGGCAAGACGGCAGAGGCGCTTAGAGGGAGCGAAAAGGTCTTTACCGAGATAGAGGATGAGTTTGGGCATTTCCGCTCCGTCTTGATACCTATAACAAGTGCCGGAGGGGAGAAATATCTTGTAGGTGCGGATATAGAGATAAGCACCTTGAATGAAAAACTAAACGCTTTATTGGTTGAAACTGCGGGTATATCGATCTTGATTTTGAGTACAGGAATCATACTTTCGTTTTTTATCAGTTTAGGAATCGTCAAGGCAATCGTGCTCATAAACGACAAACTCAAAAACACGGCAAATACCCTCGATTTGGGCGCAAAAGTCGCACTTGACAGAAAAGACGAGATCGGGGAGATAGCATATAATATCGATGCGCTAATGGAGCGTTTTGCGGTTACGATAAAGCAAAGCGTAGAGAATTCCGAGCAAAATATGAGCTTTACACGTGATATGAGCAAAACCTCGTCCGAAATCAGTAAACGGGTAGGGGAGGAATCTCAAATCATCGCAAACACGACGAAGGTCTTTTTCGAGATCTCAAATGCCCTCAATAATTCGGTGGCACACAACGAATCGATGAAAAAAGATATAGAGCATAGCAATGAAAGTCTAGAAAAAGCGAAAAAAGATATTTTTGACATCACCGATAAGATTCAAAATACTGCGCAAAACGAAGTAGAGATAGCCCAAAGCCTAAACGCACTCAATCAAGAAGCGGAAAATATCAAGACAATCTTAAATGCAATATCCGAGATCGCCGATCAAACCAATCTACTCGCGCTCAATGCCGCCATAGAAGCTGCGCGCGCGGGAGAGCACGGGAGAGGATTTGCGGTGGTGAGCGACGAAGTGCGAAAGCTCGCAGAAAAAACACAAAAGAGCCTCTCTGAAATCAATGCGACGATAAGCTCGATAGTGCAATCTATACGTGATACCAGCGGACGTATGGAGGAGAACTCGATACACATTTCCGAACTCGCGGACTTTAGCAAAGAGATCGAAGATTCTATAGGCGAAGCGGTCGAGCTCATAGGCAAATCCGCATCACTTATGCTACAAAATATCACCGAGGTGGAGAAGATAAAAAATAGTGCCGAAGGGATAGTCAAAGAGAATGAAGCGCTCAATGCCATCTCGGGCATAAATACCGCCGCGGTAAAAGAGATCTCCGTATCGGTACAAAAATTAAACACCCTAAGTGCCAATCTAAATGCAAAACTTTCGGAATTTAAGGTGTAATTTCGCGAATAGTCGAAGCGGATTATCGAAGTAGGCTTACGAATGTCGCAAGGAGATTTTTTCTTTCGATAGGTTTTATGATTATAGCGTCGGCATGTACGGTGTCGTCTATCTCGTTTGAAAACGCGGTGACGATGACCACCACGGCGCTAGGTTTTATGGCTTTGATATTGTTGAGCATCACGATACCGTTCATGACGGGCATCTCTAGATCGGTCATCACGATGTCGGGATGGTAGGCGGTAAAGGCTTCTAGCCCCTCTTTACCGTTTTTTGCTACCCACACTTTTTTAAACCGCTTTTGGAGCATTTTCTCTACCGCCATACACGTAAAAGGATCGTCGTCTACGAAGAGGATGGTTTTTTCGCCGAGAATATTCGTATCAGTTTCTTGCATCGGGTATCCTTATTTCTATTATCGCACCGTTTTTACCGTTGGTAGCGAAAATCTCTCCTTTGAAAATATGCGTGACTATACTATGCACGATATACAATCCTAGCCCCTTGTCCCTGCTTTTAAAATGGGTGGTCGTGTAGGCGTAAAAAAGCTTTTCGGGGAGGAGACTTTGGTCGATACCTCCTGCGTTGTCCTCAAAAACTATAACAAATTCATCTTTTATTTTTTCCGCTTTGATATATATCTCCGCCTCTCCAAGATTGCGAGTTTTTACTACATCTCTGACGTTGAGTAGGCATGGGGCGATAATATCAAGCCAGTCTTCCGTACCCGCCTTTAGATTAAAATCGTCGCTTATGTCCGTATGGACGGTGATTCCGTTCGCACTTAAGGTTTTGCCCGAAATTTCCAAGGCTCTATTGAGCGCCGTTTGAAAGGTTATTGCTTCATTTGAGGATTTCGTCTCATAGTAGAGCGCCATTTTGCTAATCGTCGCAGAAAGCCCTTCGAGCTCTTTTCTAGCGATCTCTATCTGCCCTATGATTTTTCTGTCGTTTTTCCCGCCCTCTAAAAGATCTTCGATATTTTGTATCTCCAAAGAGGCGGCGTTGAGCGGTTGCCTCCATTGGTGTGCCAAATCTACGAGTAAAGCGTCCAACGCTTTTTTCTTCGCTTGTTCGTAGATGATCATATCTTTTTGACGTATCTCTTCGAGCTTGTCCTCTATTCTTTTTTCGAGATTTTCGTTTACGGCTTTTAGCTCGCTTCGCGATTCTTCGATATTTTCTACCATCTTGTTCATAGTTTGTGAGAGCAGGTCTATCTCTTTGATACTCGAATCGGCGAATTTATTTCTAGGAATCCCATATTCATCGCTATCTTCAAGGACTGCGATCATATCGGATACGGGGCGCAAAAATAGGTGTCGTAAAACAACAAAAAGGGCGATAATAAGGAGTGCGGAGATTCCAAAAGTATTTATCAAGGTATCGACGACTATCGCATCAAGCTCTTTATTGAGCTCATCATCGGTAAGGCAAATCGTAACGGTAGCGATATACTCCTTTTTGTCGGAAAAGATTCTTTCGCTCTCTTTGTAAAAACATTCGTTTTTGATACGTAGGTATTCCTCTTCCTTTGGATAAAAATCGATTATTTGCCAGTTTTCGTCACGTATTTTCCCCGTCAAGTAAGCGTTTTTGCCGACTATTTTCCCCATATTGTAGTCCTCTACGAGGATATAAAAGCTATTTCTCCGCTCCATTTCATTGGCTATGAGATTCTCATACTCGTTTACGGCATAGGATTCGATATACGTGGCGATATTTTTTTTGAGATAGAGGAGGCTCGCTTTCGTGCGCAGCTCCATATCCTTGCCCACGCTTTTTTTGAATGAGTAAAAAGTGAGCGCCGAATGGATGGAGGTGATGACCAAAACCGTCAATACTACGGCCACTGCCAAGACGGTAAAAAGCGATCTTTTTTTGAGAGAATCCACCCCTTATTCACCCAATCCTAAGACGTTTCTTCGTATCAACGGGAGCTTATCTTGTATATTGTCGGTACTTATGGCGAGTATTTCGAGTTGAACGTTTTTTTCTACCGATTCCCCTTTGAGGTGCCTATCCATTTGCGTAGTCGCGATTTCTCCCATAAGGTAGGGTTGTTGCATCGCCGCTCCCACGAGGATTCCTTTTGGGATAAGCTCTAAAAATATAGGCTCTGCGTCAAAGCAAATAAGGAGGATTTCCCCCTCTTTTCCCGCATCTTTTATGGCATCTAGCGCCCCTTGGTATCTATCTGATCCTTGCAGCCACAGTGCTTTAAGGTCGGGATTCTCATCTATAAGCTCTTTTGCGAAGTCATACGTCTCTTGATAAGAGAAGGTTACTTGTTGGCGTATCCCCGCCCCCTTTATCCCCGCCTCATCGAGTGCTTGCATAAACCCTGCCGTGCGCAACTGCCCGTTGAGCCTTTTTTGCGGGATAGAGATGATGCCCACGCTCCCCTTTTCCATCCCTTGCTCCACCATTTTTTTTGCTAATACTTTCCCTATTTTATACGCGCCGTCTTTATTGTCCGAAGAGATATAAGAGACGTATTCGCCGCCATCGGTTCCAATATCCGAGATGACCACGGGGATATTTGCCTCTTTTGTGAGCTTTAAAATAGTCACTGCCGCCGAAGAGCTAGTGGGGGAGAGGATGATACCCGATACGCCGCTATCTATCGCGCGCATAAGTGATTCTAGCTCCGTTTTGGCGATATTATTTGCGCTATAGATTGCTACGTCGTACCCTTTCGCGTTCGCTGCGTTTTTTATCCCTCGGGACATAATCTCCCAAAAAGGAATCCGAATGTCTGAAACGATGTAGGCGAGGGTAGGGCGTGACATATTTGCGGGTAATTCTTCGGCAAATGAAATCGAAGCGGCAAAGATGGAAACGGATAACAAGAATAGGCGAAGCAATTTCATAACGCCTCCGTAGCAATTTGGAAGATTTGTAAAATGTATTTTATCCTATTTCACATAAAAAGACAAATATTCTTTAAAAAAAGAGATATTGCTTCAAAATTAAGTTTCGATGGGAAATTGCCTAAGATTTTACATTTTGTAAACTTAAAGTGTCATTTTGTATCCACACCCCTCCTCATGATCATCCACCATCCCGCACGCTTGCATAAACGCATAAATGGTCGTACTCCCTATAAATTTCACACCCCTCTTTTTTAGCTCTTTGGAGATAGCATCCGAGATTTCGGAGGTAGTCGGGATGTTTTTGTAATCAGAGATGCGATTTACTACCGTTTTGCCGCCCACTTTCCCCCAAAAATAGGCATCAAGCGAGCCGTATTCTTTGCGAATCTCCAAAAATATCTTGGCGTTGTTAATGATAGATTCTATTTTTTTGCGGCTTTTTATCACATCTTCTTTGAGTATCCGCTCTACATCATCGGCATCGTAGCGGGCTACCGACTCTAGCTCAAAACCTTCGAATGCTTTTCTGTACCCTTCACGCTTTTTAAGTACCGTTAGCCAGCTAAGTCCGGCACTCTGCGTCTCTAAGGAAAATAGCTCAAAAAGGTCGCGATCGTCGTGCAAAGGTTTGCCCCACTCTTCATCGTGATAGGCGACATACACGGGGTCGCTTAGCTTGACCCAGCCGCACCGCTTTTTTTCGCTCATATCGCTTTTGCCTCTACGTAAAACTCCCTATGCACACTCTCGTTTTTTATCTTTTTGATAGCCTTTTGCGCGATGGTTTCAAACTCTTCTTCCACAACATCCGGGGTCTTAGTGTCCGCACCGCCGAGTTTACTATTGAGCACTTGACGCTCCTTTTTTGTGAGCCTTTTTTTGAGGATCTCCGCTAGCTCCTCTTCGCTTTTGAGCTTTCCCCGCTCGCCTAGGACGCCTAGGATGATTTTTTTAGCTTCTAGGTTTTTTAGCTTCATTATTTGTTTTCCGCCTGTTTTGTATTTAAGCATTATTATAGCCGCATAATCGAGATTTTAGCAATTTTATTCAAGACGCCTCTTTGTCAAACTTGCTACACTACTATCATCAAAAAACTAGGCAAGGATATGGAAAAGAAAAATTACGCCACGAGATTACCGGGACGGGAAGATACGATCTTTACCCTTCTAAGCGGGAAACATCATTTTGAAAAGCATACCCACGATACGTACTCTATCGGATTGATGCTCTCGGGATATAGCCATTTTATGCGCGAAAATAAAAAGGAGATTCTCTATGATGAGAAGATTTTTCTAGCAAACCCCGAAGAGGTACACAACTGTGAGCGGGGGACAGAGTGTGAAAAATGGGTATATGCCAATATCTATCCGAGTGCGGAGCTTATGGGCGATCTTTATGAAGAGCTAGGCGGTGAACGCTCAAAGATTCCCGTTTTTCCCAAAGCTTGTATTGAGAGCCCGCACCTTGCACACGATTTGCAGCGACTTTTCGGAAAGATAATTTCAGGCAATGAAAAACTCGATCTAGAATCTGAACTCGTAGACATCCTTAGCCGCCTCATCATAGAAAATGCCGCCAGCAGCGGAAAGCGCCTCGCAAGCTTTGAATCTATATCCCCAAAGGAGATAGCAAAAGTTTTAGAGTATATAGAAAGCTGTGAGGATATAGGGAAAATCGGAGTAAACGAACTCGCCCAAATAGCCGGTTTTAGCAGATTCCACTTTATTAGGACATTTCAAAAAACAGTCGGAATGACACCCTATGCGTATGCAAGCCAAATAAAAGTTATCCGTGCGAGAAATATGCTCCTAAGCGGGAATCCTATAAGCGACACCGCATTTGAGAGCGGTTTTAGTGATCAAGCGCATATGACGCGGGAGTTTAAAAAGATATTCGGCGTTACGCCCGGGAAATTTTTATAGGTTGATTGGATGCAAAAAGAGAGTATATGGCTGCGGCTTTTCGGCACGACAAAGGACAAAAGCGAGCATTTTACGGCGCTAAGAGAGATTCCTTCTACGGTAATATTTGAGGGTGTGTACGCGAAAGAGCTTTTCGGAGAGGGGAAAACCGCCGCGTATATAGAGCTAGATCCTAACGTCAAAGTGCCGCTACATAAACACGAATATGCACAAGCTGGAGTAGTTTTAGAGGGGGAGATAAAGATACGAATCGGAGAAGAGCTGAAAAAAGTTCGGAGAGGCGATCTCTATTTTATCCCGCCAAATATTTTGCACGGTGCGGAGAATCTCAAAGAGTTTACGAAAATCATAGAGTTGTATTTCTTTTAGAGTATGCCGTAAAAACACTATCTAGAAATTCGCGCAACTGTCCTTTTTATGCTACAATCTCCACTTTAAAATCCAAAAAAAGGGGTATTTATGATGCGATACGATACATACATCAGCACACGTCACGACATTTTTCCAAGACAAAACGTAGTTTCTACAAACTTACTCCTCCTGCACCTGCTGTAACACTTCAAACTTTTTTAATCACTTTTTAGAATCAAACGTTTAAATCCCGAATTTTCGGAGTTTTCGTAATAAATATATTAAGAATCATCAAGGATATAACTATGCAAAAATATAACAAATATAAAGGCTACCCTATTTTTATGTTAGAAAATAGAAAATGGTGCGACAACATACTCTACAAAGCTCCTATTTGGGCGAGTACGGATCTTAGAGACGGCAATCAAGCATTAGCGCGCCCGATGGACGTATCACAAAAAATCGCCTACTTTCAATTGCTCCTTTCGATGGGGTTTAAAGAGATTGAGGTTGCGTATCCGAGTGCTTCTACGGTCGAGTTTACCTTTTGTAGGAGGCTCATAGAAGAGGGGCTTGTTCCAAAAGATGTCGCTATCGGCGTGCTCACTCCATCGATAGAGCGCCATATAAAAAGGAGTTTTGAGGCATTGCAGGGGGCGAAAAAGATCATTATGCACCTCTATAATCCCACCGCCGCCAACCAACGCGAAGTCGTTTTTAAGCGGACAAAAAAGGAGATAATCGCCCTCGCGCTAGAAGGGGTAGAGACGATCAAAGCGTGCGCAAAAGAGTTTGCGGGGGAGGTTGTATTTGAGTATTCGCCCGAGAGCTTTTCGCAGACCGAAATAGAGTTTGCGCTAGAGATAAGCAACGCAGTCATCGATGCTTGGCAGCCCACGCCCGAGAAAAAAATGATACTCAATCTCCCCAATACCCTAGAAGCGTGTATGCCAAACGTCTATGCCGATAGAATCGAATGGATGTCGGAGCGGATACGCCATAGAGAAAACGTGATATTAAGCGTCCATCCCCACAATGACAGAGGGTGTGCGGTAGCAAGTGCCGAGTGCGCGATGCTCGCAGGTGCGGATCGGGTAGAGGGGACGCTCCTTGGGAATGGTGAACGGGCAGGGAACGTCGATCTTGTTACCTTGGCGTTTAATTTATACTCTCAAGGGATAGACCCGCAGTTGCACTTAGAATCGATAGATGCAATACTCAAAAATGTCTCCGCTCTTACGAACGCTGCTATTCCGCCCCGACACCCATATGTCGGAGCGATGATCTATACGGCATTTTCGGGGACGCATCAAGATGCTATCAAAAAGGGGCTAGAGCGGCACAGAGAAAAGGGAGGCGGGAGCTGGGAAGTCCCCTATCTCCCCATAGACCCGCGAGACATCAAGCGAGAGTATAAAGACGCGATACGTATCAATTCCCAATCGGGCAAAAGCGGTATTTTTTACCTCCTCAAAGAGCATTTCGGTATAGAAGCGCAAGAAGCAATACGCCAAACGCTTGTCCAAGCGGTGCAAGAGGCAGGCGAGGCAAAAGGCGGTGAGCTAGAGGCGGAAGAGATTCTTGAGATTT
>CAZCQG010000028.1:0-16356 GCA_964500775.1 uncultured Campylobacterales bacterium | reverse complement strand
GGAATTGCAGGCGCGAAACGATCGTGAATGGTACGGTGCGCATAAGGATTCATACGAAAGGCTCGTATTGTCTCCTATGCGTGACTTGGCTTTTGATTTGGGCGAATTTATGGCATCTATCGATTCGCAGTTTGTAATCGAACCCAGAAAGATCATCTCTCGTATCCACCGCGATGTTAGATTCTCAAAGGATAAGTCGCTTTACCGCGACCGTATTTGGATCACGTATAAGCGTAAAAATCCCGAGTGGCAGAGCTTCCCTGCCTATTTTTTTGAGCTCTCTCCACGAGGTACGTCACACGGTATGGGGTTTTATCAAGCAAACAAAGAGAGTATGGGGAGATTTCGAGCTATCATAGATGAAACGCCCGAAAAATTCACATTGGCGACTGCTTTTTTTACAAAAGGGCGCTTTGCGCTCGAAGGGGAAGAATACAAAAGAAAACTAGGCGATTTTCCCGAAAATATTGCCCCGTGGTACAACAAAAAAAGCTTTTATTTGATACGTCGCGAGGCGGTAAACGAGGATATGTTTTCGGCAAAACTCGTCGGCAAACTCATAAATGATTTTGATTTATTAGCCGATTTATATAGACTTTTGACGCTATGTGCTTAGATCGTCGGCTAGGGGTATTTTTATCAAAAATTCCGCCCCCTCTTCGATATTGTCGACGGTTATTTCTCCCTTAAGGTCATCTTCTACCGCTTTTTTGACCATAAAAAGCCCCAATCCTTTTCCTCTGTGCTTGAAGTGGGTAGTGGTATAGGGATCAAAAAGAATAGTGCGTAGTTCGCTCTCTATGCCGCCGCAATTATCCGAAAGTCGAATCTCGGCGTTGCCGTCTCTTTTGCAAGCGGTTATTTTTATCCGTATATCTTTGATTTCTCTATTTTCGCCAATTTCTAAGGAGTTGTTTATCATCGCGGAGAGAATCTCTGCAAAAATACTTTCGTTTGCTTCTATAAAAATATCCTCATCTATTGCAGATTCTATAGTGTAGTCGTACAAACTTTTGAAATCAAAAAGAGAGAGACTATCGTGAATGATGTTTTTGAGGTCTGCCCTGCCGGTATCTTGGTATTTGTGATAAAACGAACTAAATTTCGTAATGACATTAGAGAGCTCTTCAATCTCACTTTTGATGCTGTTTATCTCTTGCTGATTCTGCTTGTCCGATATTTCCAATGAATCCTCTATATTAGAGAGCCTGATTCCTACGACATTGAGCGGTTGTCGCCATTGGTGTGCGATGTTGTGTAGTAGCTCCATTATTGAGATTCTCCGTGCCCGCTCAAACATAAGCAATTGCTCTTTTGATTTGTGTAACTCCTCGTTTTGGGCGATAAGACTCTCTTCTAATTTTTTCCGCTTCCGCTGCAATACGTTAAAGCTCTCGATAAGCACCCCTATCTCATCACGCGTATGCCCCTTTATCGTGGCTAGTTCCATACCGCTTGCCGACATAGCTTTTATTTGGTTAGCAGTCAGAAGAAGCGGTTTGAGGAGGGTGTGCAAGAGATACCATACAAGCAAGAGCGTCAAAAGTGTCGCAAACGTGACGGCGTAGAGGATATTGCGCTCTAACATCCTTATGAGGGAAAATGCCTCTTTTGCGGGGAGGCTTGCTCCGATAAGCCAGTCTCCATCAAGCATCTTTACGCCTGAAATAAGCATCGCCTCTCCGCTGCCGTCTTGTTCTATCGAAGAGCCTTCTAGCCCCTCTATGTACTTCTTAAAGAGCCTCTCCTCTTTTGAACCCGCTATTTTTTGGAGGGATAGTGTGTTTTGGTACCCTTTGATAAAAAGACCGTCCCGCAAGGAAAATAGATACACCTCCCCTTTTTCCCCGAAGTCATTTTGGGCTATTTGCGTCAAAAATGCCCCTTTCATAAGTCCGATGATTCCGATCACTACTCCGGTGATATTTTCGTCTTTATCAAAGATCGGCGCGGTGACGGTCATAAAAGGTTTTTTGATGAGCTTGCCGATGACGGGTTCGGAGATGTAGGGTTTCCCCGTGGCAAGCACGGTTTTGAAATATTTCCTATCACCGTAGTTTATCCCCACCGCTCCAGTGCGCGGGGTCTCGACGAGTGTCATTCCATCGCGTGAGCAGATGTGGATACCCGTGTCAAACAACCCCTCTTGGATGTTCATCCGCTCATCGAGGTAGCGCTGGAGTTCCGGGATGTCGTTTAAAAGCTCGGAAGGAAGATAGCGGGCGAGATGGGTCACGGTCTGCAAACTAAAAGATATATCTTTTTCAACGGAGTATTTGAGGGCGTTTAAGGAGCTAATTTGAAAGTTTGCTATCTCGCTTTGCACACTTTTTTTCAGTAAAGAATCTATATAAAATACCGCCCCCCATATAGAGACGATAAAAAGCAGTAACACCGTAAGGGTCACTTTTGACTTAATGGAGAGAGATAAGTGCTTCACTATTTCCCTTTTAATTTCAAGAGTCTGCTTGTATTATATCCAAAAGGAAAATGATGGATGCATTACAATACCTCAAAGAATACCACAAACAAGACACGATAGAGACTAAAGGAATCGTGATGGCGAAATACTGCACGCTCTGTAACAACTACAAGCATGAGAGTATCATCTCCCAAAATCTCTTAAATATCGTCTACTCCGGCACCAAGGTACTCCACACCGCAAGCGGCGACGTGGAGGTGCGGGCGGGCGAGGCGTTTTTCCTCGCCAAAGGGGAGTACCTCATGAGTGAAGTGGTCGGGGAGGAGGAGTACTCGTGCCTTTTGGTATTTTTCGATGATTATCTAAGCGCACGCCTCTTTTCGGAGATGCCTTTTAAAAACACGCCGCTTAAAGTCAAAAACGGTCGCAATTTTTTCAAGGTCAAGCTCAATCCCTTTATCAAAGCCAACGCCGATTCTTTGCTTCTTTTTCTGCAAGAGCGCCCCGAATTTAGCGAAGAGCTTTTGCTCCTCAAACTCAAAGAGCTGATACTGCTACTCCTAGGGAGCGAGGATAGCGAGGACTTCATCGGATTTTTCCGCTCCGCCCTGTTTAGCAAAAGCGACCTCAAAAGCTTTATGGAGAGCAACTTCGAGCGCGACTTGGAGCTAAAAGAATTAGCAGCCCTTAGCGGTCGAAGTTTAAGTGCCTTCAAGAGTGAATTTCAAAAGAGCTTTGATACTACACCCAAAAAATGGATACAAAAAAAGCGGCTAGAAAAAGGGAGATTCCTCATAGAAAAAATGGGATATGACGTAGGATTAGCCGCTATCACGGCAGGATTTAAAACGCATGCCCATTTTACACGACTCTACAAGGAGCTTTACGGGTATGTACCGAGCTCTATAGATAAGAAATAAAACCTCACAGACAAACAAGTCCTCTTAAATCCACACTATAATCCCATAAAACAACACAAAAGGAGTTTTATGAAAAAAGTTGTATCGAGTCTCGCTGTCGTGGCGTCTCTAGCTTTGGCGCAAAATATCGAAGTGGGCGGATTTAGTTCGCCCGAATCCGCACTCGTGAGCGAGAAAGGGGTGTTTGTCAGCAATGTCGGGAAGGAGTTAAAACCTAGTGAAAAAGACGGGGATGGATTTATCAGCCTTTTGGATACAAACGGCTTTGTGAAAGAGATGCATTTTATCGACGGACTAGATGCGCCAAAAGGGAGCGCGCTAATCGGGGATGTGCTGTATATCGCGGATGTCGATACGCTCAAAGGGTTTGATATTACAACCAAAAATGAGGTGTTTGCTCTGCGATTCGAGGGGACGGTGTTTTTGAACGACGTTACCGCTGCGGGGAAAAACACCCTCTATGTGAGCGCCACCGACCTCGGAGCAGTCTATGCGGTAAATATCAAGAATCAGAGCTACAAAAAACTCGCCGACCTTGAAGGGGCAAACGGACTATATTATGAAAAAGGGAAACTCTACGCCGTGACCTATCCCAAAGGGACTCTTAGCGTCATCGATACCAAAAGCGGCAAAAAAACGCTCCTCAAAGACTTCGGTGAAGGGGTGCTGGACGGCGTGCAAAAAGTAGGGGAGAAAATCTACATTAGCGACTGGGTAAGGTTTGAAAAAGCAGGCGTAGTGCGGGTGTATGATCTAAAAAGCGGAGAAGATTCCATCTTGGCGCTGGATACCTTTATGGGAGCCGCCGATTTGAGCATCGACACCAAAGCCAAAAAACTCTATCTGCCGCAGATGCTAGGGGGAAAAGTAAACATAATAGATATAGAATAAGGGCAAAACACGATAAAGGGCAATATTGCGAAAACAAACTTGGAATCTAAAATCATCCGACGTGACCGATGAGCGGTTGTTTGAAAATCGACGGTTGTTTCTCAAGCTTGGAGCCGCTGCGCTTGTGGGCAACGGTGCGGTGGCGGAGCTGTTGGCGCAAGAGAATACGGCGAAGGAAGATTTGCCGCTCAATACCTATGAGCAGATCACAAGCTATATCAATTTTTACGAATACTCCACCCAAAAAGAGGGGATCGGAGAGCTAGCCAAAAATCTCAAAACCTCGCCGTGGGAGGTGCGAATCGACGGAGAAGTAGAAAAGCCTTTTACGATAGGAATAGAAGAGCTTTTAAACTTCCCGCAAGAGGAGCGCATCTATAGATTCCGCTGTGTGGAGGGGTGGGCGATGGTAGTGCCGTGGCTTGGATTCCCGCTGCGGCTGCTCATCGAAAAAGCTAGACCGCTAAGCAGCGCAAAATACGTACGATTTGAGACGCTCTACGACCCCGAGCAGTTTCCCGACCAAAAGCGTGGATTCTTAGCGGCTATCGAATATCCATATGTCGAAGGCTTGCGGATGGATGAGGCGATGCATGATCTAAGCTTCCTCGCGCTCGGACTCTACGGCAAAAAGCTCCCGAATCAAAACGGCGCACCGTTGCGCCTTGTCGTGCCGTGGAAGTATGGATTTAAAAGCATAAAATCTATCGCAAAAATTACTTTCACTAAAGAGGAGCCGCTGAACACGTGGCAAAAAGCAAATCCTGATGAATACGGATTCTACGCCAATGTCAATCCAAACGTCGATCATCCGAGATGGTCTCAAAAAAAAGAGCGGATTCTAGGGAAGCTGTTTAAGCAAGAGACGCTCTTGTTTAACGGCTACGAAAAAGAGGTAGCGCACCTGTACAAAGGGATGGATTTGGGGTTTTATTTTTGAAATACCCACTCTTTTTTCTTTTAGCCGTACCGTTTTTGTATGCGGCTTGGAATCTGAACGAGGGGGTGAACGATCCCATCAAATACATCTACACGCTAAGCGGTTATACGGCGTATATTTTCTTAAGCATCTCACTCATAGCGCCAAGGGGTAGGGCGGGTGCATATAAAAAGTATTTCGGAATCACGGCGTTTTTGTACGCATCTATCCATTTTCTCAATTTTTTTATTTTGGATATGGAGGGGGATGTAGCGTACGCTTTAGGCGAGACCGTGAAAAAACCTTTTATCTATCTAGGGAGCGGCGGATTTTTGATACTTTTATTTATGACGCTCACCTCTTTTAGGATATTTTTTGTGAGATTTTACAAATGGCACATACTTGTCTATCTCGCGTACGCATGTATCATCACCCATTTTTACCTTTCGCAAAAAGTGCTTGATATGTATGATATTGTTTTAATTGGGTTTTCTGTAGGTATACTTTTGCTAAAACTTTTTTACCTCAAGACAAGGAAAAGATACACCGAATAAATGCGTGATATAGACCCAAATCGTATTTTCCAAAAAGCCTCCCCGCTAGAGCTAGAATCAAAACCGACGTTAAACCTTTGGGAAAAAACGATCCTTTTTGCCGCACGCTTTTTGATGCGAAAAAAATGCGAAAAAGCTTTGAAGTTTGATTTCACCGACGCACACACCCGCATCCCGCCCCCAAAAGATGGGGAAAAGTATCTTCTATATATTCACATCCCCTTTTGCCATACCCTCTGTCCGTACTGCTCTTTTAATAAATTTATCTTCAATGAAACCACTGCGCGGGAGTATTTTTCTCTATTGCGGCAAGAGATCGCTTTCGTAAAAGAGTTGGGATACGATTTTGTCTCGCTCTATGTGGGCGGTGGTACTACTACCGTACTCCCCGATGAGCTGGCGCAAACCATAGACTACGCGAAATCGCTCTTTGGCATCAAAGAGGTCACGTGCGAGGGTGACCCGAGGATAGACGAATCTCTTATCGAAAAGCTCAAAGGGCGAGTGGACAGATTTTCTATGGGAGTGCAGTCGTTTGATGATGCGATATTACGAAAACTCGGGCGGTATAAGAAGTTTGGCTCTAGCAAAGAACAAAAAGAAAAAATCGCACTTGCGATTAAGAATTTCCCGATAGTCAATCTCGATTTTATCTTCAACATCCCCGAACAAAGCGAAGATTCGGTGCGAAAAGATATGCAAGAGGCGCTTGCTTTGGGAGCGAATCAAATATCAACCTATCCGCTGATGTATTCCCCCTCGGTCAAAAAAAGGATAGAAAAGAGCCTCGGTGCGCTCAAAGATAAAGATACATACCGTATGTATCATGCGATATTGGAGGAGTTGCGAGGATATGTGCGCCTCTCCTCTTGGTCGTTTTCTAAAGAGGATGCAGGCGTATTTGATGAGTATGTCGTCGATTATAGCGAGTATGTCGGTCTTGGATCGGGGTCGTTTAGCTTTTTGGACGGTGCTTTGTATATAAATACGTTTTCTCTCAAGCGCTACAAAGAATCTATACTAAGCGGAAATATCGCGACGGAGCGATTCAAAACATACACTTTGAGCCAAAGGGTCGAATACCGCTTGATGGTGGAGTATTTCGGCGGATTCCCCGATATTGAGCGCTTGATAGAAGAGTTAGGCGAAGAATCTAGGGGGTTGATTTTGCGCCGCGTAAAGATTCTAAGATTTTTAGGTATCATCGCCAAAGACGGTACGCTAAGCGCCTTTGGGCGCTACTTCTTTTTAGTAATGATGCAAGAATTTTACATCGGTATGGACTATGTGCGGGAGAGCTCACGCGCTTCGCTGTCCAAATCCGACACCCATCTATAAAAGGTCAAGGTTGAAAAAAAATCAACTAAGCGCACGCGGGCAGGCACGATACGACAAGATTCTCGATGTCGCGACGGAGATATTTTTCGAGTACGGATTTGAGAAATGCTCACTTAACGACGTGGTGAAAAAAGCGGGCGGCTCACTTGCGACGCTCTATAAATATTTCGGTAATAAAGAGGGATTGCTTTTAGCGATATTAGAGCGGAAAGTCGATCTTTTCTATGCGCAATTTAGCGATTGTGAAAAACTAATCGAGCTTAGTTTTGAGGAGGCGTTGCACTACTTTTCGGTTCGATTTTTAAATGTCTTATTTACCGAAGAGTCCGTGAAGTTTTTTAGAATCATAGTCGCGGAGTGCCAACGCGAGCAAAATAGTATCGGCACATTGTTTTATGAAAACGCCCCGCAAAAAACTCGAGAACTCCTTATAAAAATCTTGCGACACTACGCCCAAAACGAAAATATACCGATAGATGACTTTGAAGATAGCGCCGATTTACTGCTAGTTCTCCTCAAAGAACCGCACCATTTCCGCCTATTGGTCGGCTATAAAAGCGCGCAAGACCTTCATAAAGAGATCGAAACGATTACGAAAAAGGCGATAAAGCGTTTCTTTTTTTGCATCGGCTACCGCTCTTCTATTGAAACTAAATAAATAACAAACTATAATTCCAATTCTTATAGTGTAATTATTATTACACTTTTATATATCTCAAAACCATAGGAAAAAAATATGCAGTTCAAGCGAAAGTATTTTATAGCGTTTTTGTTCGTCGGAGCAATCCTTTTTATAGGCGGATGCGACTATTTTAGCGATGGAGAGAAAAAAGCGGAAGCACCGAAAATGCCGCTTATGAAAGTCTCGGTAATGCAGACGCAAAAAAGCGATATTCCGTTGTATTTTGAATATCCCGCTACGATAAAAAGTATCCAAGAGGCCGCGATCATCGCGAAAGTCCCCGGTACGCTTTTGTCACAACACTTTACCGAAGGGAGCTTTGTCAAAAAAGGGACACTCCTTTATACGATAGACCCTGAAGTATATGAAGCAAAAGCACAAAGCGCAGAAGCAAATCTCGCCCAAAGCGAAGCGGCTTTCAAACAAGCTACGCGCGATATGGCACGAGGCGAGAAGCTCAAAGCCCAAGAAGCGATAAGCGAAAGAGATTATGATACTCTCGTCTCTGCGTATGAGAGGGCAGAAGCGCAAGTGAAATACGCAAAAGCATTACTCAAAGAGAGCAAAATCAATCTTGAATATTGCAGCGTAAAAGCCCCGTTTGACGGAATCGCAGGGAAAAATATCCAAGACTTGGGCAACTACGTCGGGACATCTTCGGCAAATACCACCCTTACTACACTCACAAAAACCGATACGCTGCAAGCAGAATTTTCTATCCCACAGAGTGACCTTGCGCGCGGGATAAACCTAGAGCAGCTAAGAAGCGATGCGCAAATCAAGATAAAACTTCTCGGCGATGGCTACGAAGATGCCCCTATCGGAAAAATAGATTTTATCGATAGCAAGATCGATCCCGTGACGCAAAGTGTCCAAGCGAGAGCGGTATTTGAAAATAACGATGGGCGACTCATCGCAGGATCTTTTGCGAGAATCGTCATAGAGGGAGTATATGCAAAAGAGGTCGTCGCTATCCCGCAAAAAGCGGTGATGCAAACCGCGCAAGGCGCACTTGTCTATACCCTCGTAGATTCTAAAGTGACACCCACACCCGTAGTTTTGGGCGACACTACAAAAGAGTTGCAGATAGTGCTTAGCGGGCTTAAAGGGGGCGAAACGCTCATCCTCGACAACTTTATAAAGATTCGCCCGGCAATGCCGGTAGAGGCGATAGAAACAGGCAAAGAACCAAAGCCTGACGTGAAGTAAGGAATCCTAATGTTTTCAAAATTTTTTATTTACCGTCCGATATTCGCCACCGTCGTCGCTATCGTGATAATACTCGCGGGTTTGGCAAGTATGCGGAATCTCGCTATCGAGGAGTATCCAAAAGTCGTCCCGCCGCAAGTGAGCGTGAGCACGAACTATCCGGGCGCGAGCGCGGAGACTATCAGTAAAACGGTCGCATCCCCGCTAGAGCAAGCGATAAACGGTGTGGATAATATGATATATATCTCCTCTAGCTCTGCTTCAGACGGCTCTTTGCGGCTCAACGTATTTTTTGAGATAGGGACGGATCCCGATGATGCGGTGGTAGATGTCAATAACAAAGTCCAAGCCGCACTCACGAAACTCCCCGATGAAGTGCAAGATTTCGGTGTCACCGTCACGGAGAAATCGACCTCTATCCTAGAGGTGATCACGCTCTATTCCGAAGGACAAAAATACGCGCCGCTCTTTCTTTCAAACTACGCACTAATAAACGTCGTAGACGACCTCAAAAGGATAGAGGGGGTAGGGGACGTATTCTTATTCGGGGGCAAAGACTACTCGATACGAATCTGGCTCAAGCCCGATGTTTTGGCAAAATACTCTCTCACTCCAAGCGATGTTATCAAAGTAGTGCGTGAGCAAAACTCCCAGTTTGCCGCAGGGCAGATAGGTGCAGAGCCTATCGGAGGCGATTCGGCGTTTACCTATACCATCACTACCAAGGGGAGATTTACCGATCCTAGCGAGTTTAGCAATATCATTATCCGCAGTAATAGTGATGGCTCCAGCCTCAAAATAAGAGACGTGGCAACGGTGGAACTCGGCTCGCAGACCTACAACTTTAGCGCCACGATGGACGGCAACCCGAGTATCGCCATCGGGATATTTTTGCAATCGGGCGCAAACGCGCTAGCCACAGCAGATGCGGTAAATGCGAGGATGGAGAAGATCGCCGCGCAGTTTCCCGATAGCGTGAAATACGAAGTTCCGTACAACACTACGAAGTTTGTCAGAATCTCCATCCAAGAGGTCATCAAGACTTTTATCGAAGCGATGCTTTTGGTGACGATAGTCGTCTATTTCTTTTTGCAAAATATCCGCGCGACCATCATCCCTATACTCGCCGTTCCCGTCTCTATCATTGGGACGTTTGCGGGATTTTATATGCTTGGATTCTCCATCAACCTCTTGACGCTCTTCGCCCTCATTCTCGCCATAGGCATTGTCGTGGATGACGCTATTATCGTTATAGAAAACGTTGAGCGGACGTTGCGAGAGAAAAATATGAGCGTCAAAGAGGCGACGATACACGCGATGCACGAGGTCACATCTCCTATTATCGCTATCGTACTCGTCCTCTCGGCGGTATTTTTACCCGTCACCTTTATGGGTGGATTTACGGGGCAGATGTATAAGCAGTTTGCGACCACTATCGTCGTATCCGTAGGTATCAGCGGACTTGTGGCATTGAGCCTCACTCCCGCACTTTGCGCTATTTTCTTAAAAGAGCATGAGCCAAAACCTTTTTGGATTGTCCGAAAGTTCAATGAGTTTTTCGACTTTTTGACATTTAAGTTTCAAAGTGGCGTAAAAATGTTTATTAAACTCGGCATCGTAACGCTCATACTTTTTCTAGGGTTGGGTGCATTGGGTGTTTCCTTGCTACAAAAAGTCCCTACCGGGCTTGTGCCGATGGAAGACAAAGGTTTCTTGATGGTCATAGATTCCTTGCCTCCCGCGTCGAGTTTAAAAAGAACCGAAGCGGTGCGTGACACTATCAGCGAGACTATGAGACAAAATCCAAACGTAGCGCACGTCATCGGACTTGCGGGTTTTGACATCGTCTCGTTTGCTATGAAAACAAGTTCGGGTATCTCTTTCGTACCGCTCAAAGATTGGGATTTGCGTCCGCTCCCTTCGCAACACTCGCAGGCTCTTGCAGGGCAATTTATGGGACAGTTTATGGCAAATCGCGACGCGTTTATTTTCCCGCTTTCTCCGCCGCCTATTATGGGGCTTAGTATGACGGGAGGCTTTGAGATGTACGTCCAAGATAGGACGGGAGGGAGTATATACGACCTTAGTAACTACGTCAATGAAATAGTCCAAAAGGCGAACGCGAGACCCGAGCTCACGATGGTGCGCAGTACGCTAGACGTACGCGTACCGCAGTACGAAGCGGAAGTAGACAGGGAAAAAGCCAAAAGCCTAGGGGTCTCTATCACTGATGTGTTTTCTACGATGCAAAGCACGTTCGGAGCGTATTATGTGAATGATTTCAATATGTACGGCAAGACGTTTAAGGTCAATATCCAATCAGATATGCGCTACCGTGAGAATCCAAATGACCTTAAAGATGTTTTTGTACGCAATAGCGAAGGGAAGCTTATCCCTTTGAGCACGCTTATAACGATGAAAAAGAAACTCGGAGCAGACATCGTAGAGCGGTTCAACCTTTTCCCTGCCGCGAAAGTTTTAGGAGAGCCCAAACCCGGCTTCTCATCGGGTGATGCGCTGCGTGCCATCGAAGAGTGCGCGAGTGAGGTACTTCCAGAAGGTTACACCGTAGCGTGGGCAGGAACGTCGTATCAGGAAAAAGAGGTGGGCGATAGCTCAATGAACGCGTTTATATTCGGTATCGTGATGGTCTTTTTGATCCTTGCGGCGCAGTATGAGCGATGGCTCGTCCCTCTTGCCGTCGTCACTGCCGTACCGTTCGCGGTGCTTGGAGCGGTACTCGCTATTTGGCTGCGCGGTATAGAGAACGACATCTATTTCCAAATCGGACTTGTGACGCTCATAGGGCTTTCGGCGAAAAATGCGATTCTTATCGTAGAGTTTGCGATGCAGCGGACGCGTGCTGGTGTCGATCTGCTAGAAGCGACGATAGAGGCTTCTAAGCTTAGATTCCGACCCATCGTTATGACTTCGCTCGCCTTTACTATCGGCGTGCTACCGCTGGCACTTAGTAGCGGTGCGGGTGCGGCGAGTAGGCATGCTATCGGTACGGGGGTCATCGGAGGGATGATTCTCGCGACATTCGTGGCGACGTTTTTCGTGCCGTTTTTCTATTATTATTTGGAGAAATTCAGTAAAAAAATATTTACAAAGATACGAGGAGCAGGCCATGAGTAAAGTATATACGATATGGCTTAGCGCCTTACTTTTGGGCGGCTGCTCATTAGCTCCGAATCTCGAAGTGCCGAGTTTTACGAATCCAAAGATATTTGATTCTAACGCGAGTACGAATCTACTCACGTATTGGAAGAGCTTTCATGATTCCTATTTGGACGGCTATATTGAGGAGCTTTTCAAAAACAACTACGATCTTAAAGAGGCGGCTTTAAAAATCGATCAAGCGCGTGCATCACTCAAAATAGCCGTCTCCGATCAACTCCCGTCACTCGAAGGAACAGGGCAGGGGAGTAAAACTCGGACGAGTAACGAAAGCTATCCCGTAAATACGCGCCACACCTACGAAAACTACGCTTTAAGCGGGATCCTAAGCTACGAACTTGATCTTTTCGGGAGGGTACAAAGCACGAAAGATGCTGCAAGCGCCGTGCTTTCAAGTGCCGAGGCAAGTGCACAAGCATTGCGTATCTCTCTAATCGCTACATTGGCGGAGAGCTATTTTTCTATCATCTCTTTGGAGGAGCAAAAGAACATAGCCCAAGAGACGCTCAATGCAAGAGAAAGCGAAGCGGCATATAGAGAGAAAGAGTATGGCGTCGGGAGCGCGGATCTCCTCACGCTCCATCAAGCAAACATCCAAGTAGAAACGGCAAAGATCGCTTTGCAAAATACAAACGAGCGTTTAGAACTTGCAAAAAGTGCGTTTAAAGAGCTTTTGGGGAGTGCACCGAGTAGCTACTTTGAAGCAGACGTTACGACTAGCGGCGTTTTGCCCGATACGCTAGAGATTCCGAAGAATCTCCCATCAGATATTTTAGAGCGTCGCCCCGACGTAAAAGCGGCACTCGAATCGCTCAAAGCGACAAATGCCCTCGTCGGTGTGGCAAGAAGCGCGTATTTCCCGACTATATCGCTTAGCGGCGCACTCGGGTATGCGAGTACCGATTTAAACAACCTCGCCCAATCGAGTGCTAGTGTGTGGAATTACGGCGGTGCACTCGCTATGCCGCTTCTTAATTTCGGCAAAACAAGCGGCGGCGTGGAGAGTGCGGAGAGCCAAAAAGCCATAGCCGCACTCACATACGAAAAGACGCTAAAATCGGCGTTTAGAGAGGTGAAAGAGGCACTTGTACGCTACCAAAGCGCGCGAGAATCCTACCTAAGTAGTAAAAAAGAGACCGAGCTATTAGAAAAAACCCAAGCGATAGTAAAAGCTCGTTTTGAGAATGGATATTCTAGTTATTTAGAATTATTGGATGCCGAGAGGATGCTTTATGCTTCACGCATAGCTACTACTTCGTACAAACAAAATGCCCTCGCCGCTTCTATCACGCTCTATAAAGCACTCGGGGGCGGTTGGGAGTACGATAAAGAAGATTAATTATGCACAAATTAGTACTTGATAAAAATACCGAATATAGATATAATTGTCCTTATTGAAAAGGATAATTATGAAAGAGGTGTTTAAAAAAGCTATTGTTGATTTTCAACAAAGAGAGCTAAAACATATATTTCGCAGAGAGTACGATATACCCCTAGAGAGCAAGAAAATAGTCTCTTTGATAGGGGTGCGGCGATGCGGAAAAACATACATATTGTTTGATCTTATAAATAGACTCAAAAGTAAAGTCTCGCCCCAAAATATCATCTATATCAACTTTGAAGATGATAGATTGTTTGGTGTCTCGTTGAATGATTTAGACGGTTTGATAGAAGGATATTATGAGCTCTTTCCACAAAAAAGAGAGGAGAGGGTCTATATATTTTTAGACGAAGTGCAAAGTGTACCCCATTGGGAGCAGTTTGTGCGGAGGATATATGACACCTTAAATCTCTCTATCTATATCACGGGCAGTTCTTCGAAACTCTTGAGTAGCGAGATCGCAACAAGTCTTCGGGGGAGAACCCTCACCTATGAAATATTTCCGTTTTCCTTCAAAGAGTACTTAGGGAAAAAAGAGATAAAGACAAATCTCTACTCTTCAAAATCCCTCAGTTTTATCAAGCATCATCTAGAGGAGTATTTGCAAAAAGGGGGCTTTCCCGAGATATTGGACGAGAGTGTGGATATACAAAAGAGAATCCTCAGCGACTATGTGGACTTGATAATTTATAAAGATATTATTGAGCGCTACGGGGTGACAAATATCGCACTACTCAAGCATATAATTCGGTACTCGTTTACGAATATTTCTACACTTGTGAGCCTCACGAAGATGTTTAACGATTTCAAGTCTCAAGGTTTTAAGCTCAGCAAAGATACGTTGTTTGAATATTTTTCTCATCTCGGCGATGCGTACGCACTCTTTAGCGTTCCTGTTTTTAGGGATTCTGTCAAAGAAGAACAGAGGAATCCGAAAAAAATATATGCCGTGGACACGGGGTTTAAATATATATTCGATACGTCCTTGTCGACCGACTTTAGTAAACTCTATGAAAATGCCGTATTTTTAGAGTTGCGGAGGAGGACAAAAGAGGTCTATTACCTTAAAAGGGTGCAAGAGGTTGATTTTTATGCGGTAATAGACGGTAAAAAACTCATAATCAACGCGAGTTACGAGATAGATTCTAAAAATACTTTTGATAGAGAGATTCGCGCCCTAGTAGAAGCGATGCGTTATATAGATGTTGATAGGGCGTATTTGGTGACCAAAGAGAAAAAAGAGACACTAAAGATCGAAGATAAAACCATAGAGGTGGTGCCGCTTTATGAGTGGCTTTTGTCATTTGATGAATTTAATTAGCCAAGGGGAGTTTTAAAGTAAACTCCGCTCCCTTTGGGGTGTTTTTTACGCTGATTTCTCCATCCATATTTTTTTCCATAATATCTCTAGCGAGTCGTAGTCCGATTCCCGTCCCTTGCTCCCCTTTGGTGGTGATTTGGGATTTGAAGAGCTTTTCCATCACCTCCGGATTTATCCCCCCTCCCTCATCGCGTATATAGATGATGCCCATAGTGTCGGTAGTTTCAAAGTCGCACTCAATCACACCGCCCCCTTTGTTTTTTTCAAGTATGGCATCCCTTGCGTTATTGAGCACGATGAGCACCACGTGCATAAATTCACTCGGATAGCCGTACGCATAAAAATGTTTATGATCTTTTATGAGAATCTCCACCCCTTTGTTGGCGTAGACGTTTTTAAACATCGTATAGACCTTGGCTACCGATTCACACATTAAAAACCGCTCTTTCTCTTTTGAAGGGTTTAGGAAATTTCGAAAATCGGTAATGGTTTGGGACATAAACTCGATTTGACTTTTGGACTGCTCCATGTATCGTTGTACGTCATTGTCGTTTATGGGGATTCTCTCCCGATCTCCGATTATATCTTCTACCGCTTGCCGCAGAAGAGAGAGGACGTTGAGCGGCTGTTTCCATTGGTGGGTGATGGCGTTTATCATATTTCCCATTTCCGCCATTTTTGCTTGTTGGTGCATAAAAGCTTTGTTGCGCTCTTTCTCTTCGATGAGTTTGAGATTCTTGTTTACCTCCGCTTCCACTTCGGTTTTTAAAATATCGTTATAGTTTTGAAAATACTCTATTTGCCGAGATGCTATCTCTTTTTGGACGCGGATAGCGAGATACATTATGAGCGAGGCAAAAACCGCCATTACGATAAAAACGACCGTCACCACCTGCGTCAAAAGTCGTGTCATATCATTCGCGCTCTCTATCTCATTTCTATAATCTTTTTCCATATCTTTGAGATAGATTCCCGTTGCCACTATCCATTGCCATTCGGGGTAATACTTAAAATAAGAGAGCTTATTTTCGCTCTCGTCGCTTTGGGGTGTTTTATAGACATAAGATACAAATGCCTCTCCTTCATTGAGGAGCTTTTGGAGCATCTCCTTGCGAAACATCTTCCCCTCGGCATCGGGTGTTTCCAACGATATTTTTTCCCCTACGAGATCGGGGCGATTGGGGTTTACTAGCATCGTGGCGAAAAATGTATCTTGTGCATTTTCGAGTCGGTAGATAAAAAGGTATTCATTCTCGTTTGCGCCGAAATACCAGTTTTTAAACTCATCGATGATGTTTTGTTTTTGTATCTCGGGCTCGTGAATATCTACGGTTCTTTGCATATCGATGGCTTGGATAATATTCTCGATGCGCTCTTTTGCGAGCGCCTTTTTGTTTTCGAGGGTAGTCTTTTTTATCACTTCGATGTGGGTGAGGAAATAGTCGTCTATCGTACGAATCATAAACAATGCACACAAGGCAAACGCAACAAAGATAAAGGCGACCAAGGCGCTTAACCGTACGATTACGCTTTTATGCA
>CAZCQG010000027.1:0-28362 GCA_964500775.1 uncultured Campylobacterales bacterium | reverse complement strand
AGACATATAAACATTTATAATAAGAAAAATAGTAACAGTTTATATTTTTAATAAGAGCAATTAAAACTTCGGACACTCAAAGATAACCTCTTTTTTTACGGGTTTTTTGTTGATGAGTTTTTGTATCCATTTTGGAGGATTTTTTTTGATACGCTTTGTGAGCTTTT
Organism: uncultured Campylobacterales bacterium; assembly: GCA_964500775.1. Taxonomy (GTDB): domain Bacteria; phylum Campylobacterota; class Campylobacteria; order Campylobacterales; family CAZCQG01; genus CAZCQG01. The sequence continues at coordinate 28,195 of CAZCQG010000027.1, read as the reverse complement.
CCATCTCAAACGCTATGGGAGAGTTTGTGATAGTACGTATCGGAAAGATTTTGTTTTGTATGAGCCTAGAGAGATTTATCTGTCCAAACTCTTTTGCATAGACGATGTCTATATCGCCGCGCTTGATAAAAGCATCACAAAAGTTACTCTCATCTCTTAATGATTTGTCGGTGATATGGGATACCGATTCGACGAATACCCCTTCGCTATTTATTTCATAGATGATAAAATCTTTGGTGTGGGAAAAATAGGTATCCACATCCGCTAGATTCTTTGTAGCAAACGCCACTTTCATTTATCGCTCCTTAGTGAGACAGCGAAAAAATTATACCGCAATATATCGAAGTAAATAACGATAATTGATTAAAAAATATACAATATTTTATTTTCGGTATTTTTGCCGTGCCCTTTTTTGCTCCAACTCCTCTAGAATCTCCAATAAATCTTCAAGCGGAGTGTCAATATCGACCCCCATATCCTCTTGCTCTATAAGTTCAAATATCTCTTCAAGTGCTATCGTTCCCATTGCTACTCCTTTTTTTATTTGTAGCAGTATAAGGCACCGATAAGACAGCGTGATGTCCGATTTGAAAATTACATAATTTTTTTTATTTTACTTAATGTAAGTAATTGTAAACTTTGTAAATACTTTTTGAAGGGAATCGAGTGGAAATAGAAGGAATGAAGGTAGTTTCTATTGATGATAGTCAAATAAATCTCTTATTATTGGAATCGTATTGCAAGGATATGGGATTAAATATCCGAAGTTTTTTAAACCCTAAAGAGGGGCTTGCGTATTGTTTGGAGAGTAGACCCGATTTGATATTGGTCGATTATATGATGCCCGAACTTGACGGATTAGAATTTACGAGAAGCTACAGGATTCTAGACGCGACTACCCCTATTATTATGATAACCGCGGCGGGAGATGATGAAAACTTGCAACAGAGAGCTTTGGAGTACGGAGCGACCGATTTTTTGTCCAAGCCCCTGAATGCGCCGAGGTTTATAGCTAGGGCGAGCAACCTGCTCAAACTCAAAAAGATTCAAAAACTTTTGGAAAATGAAGCGCAGATACTCCAAGAAGAGGTAAAAAAAGCGACGAAAAATATTGTCCAAAGGGAACACGAAACCCTTCTTGTGCTCGGCAAAACAGCGGAATATAAAGATCCCGAGACGGGAGCGCATATCCAAAGAGTGGCTCACTACACCAAGATGCTTGCCGAACTTTGCGGCGAGAGCGTGAGAAATCAAGAGATTCTCTTTCACGCCTCCCCGTTTCATGATATTGGAAAAGTGGGGATTCCCGATAAAGTGCTTTTGAAACCCGCAAGGTTGGATGAGGCGGAGTTTGAAATTATGAAAAAACATCCTAAAATCGGATATGATATTCTTAAGGATGTAAAATCCGAATTTTTGCAAGCGGGTGCGCAAATAGCCCTCACGCACCACGAAAAATATAACGGCAGAGGGTATCCTAACGGTCTAAAGGGCGAAGAGATACCGTTGTTTGGGAGGATTACCGCCGTAGCGGACGTGTTTGATGCGCTTACGTCGAATCGACCCTATAAAAAAGCGTGGAGTTTTGAGGAGGCGTGCGAGTTTTTGATCGAGCAAAAAGGTGAACATTTTGATCCTCGGTTGGTCGATTTGTTTGTAGGAAATATCGAACGGGTGAGGATTATTTACGATGCTTACAAAGAGGTGAGCGAAGAATCTAGAGATGATAATCAATTAGACTATGAGGTGGGAAGATGAAAAAGACATTATTGTTGTTGGCGGCGGTTTTTTTATTTTTGGGTTGCGACGGAAAAAAAGAGATGGCGGGAGATGCAAAAAAACCCGAATTGCTTATTTATTGCGGTATCACGATGGTAAAGCCGATAGCCGAAATCGCTAAAATCATCGAAGCGCAGGAGAATTGCACTATCAAGATCACTCAAGGCGGCTCAAAGGATTTGTATGCGAGCTTGAAAAATAGTAAAAAAGGGGATATGTATCTTCCCGGTTCGCTTTCGTATAGAGTGGAGAATCTCAAAGACGGGTATCTCCAAGATGCCGTTTTAGTAGGGTATAACAAGGCTTCCCTTGTCGTGAAAAAAGGAAATCCCAAAGGAATCCAAGGTGACCTCAAAGAGCTACTTAGCGAAAATAATGCGATAGTGCTTTGCTCGGCGGAGAGCGGAAGTATCGGAAGGGAGACGAAAAAAATCCTCGATAAAGCCGGCATCTACGATGAGGCTATAAAAAAGAGCGTCTATGTAACTACCGATTCTAGGAATCTCACCAAAGCTATCATAGACGGAGATGCAGATTTAGTCATCAATTGGTATGCGACCACGTTTTGGGATGACAATCAACAGAAGGTAGATCCAATCGTACTAGATGAATCGTTGGCGGAAAAGAAAAAGCTCGTAATTAGCCTTTTGGAGTTTTCGGAAAATAAAGAGATAGCGAAAAAATTTATGGACTACGCCGCTTCGAAAGAGGGGAGAGCTATATTTAAAAAGTACGGCTTTTTGGATGAATACGACTTGGCACATATAGACGAGGACAAGTTCTAATCGTATGAAATTACACGGCACTTCGAGAAACCTGTTACTTCTTTTTATCGTCTATGCGTGCGGCTTTACGTTGTTGCTACTGTTTCATTTTGTCTTCACGGGTATTATGGATAATTTGGATCATAAAGTAGCAAACGAACAGTCTCGATACCGCATCGGTGAGTATATCGTGAAAAAAATCAACGGTATCGAATCCAATTTCTACCAAATGGCAGTCGCTATGAGCGAAAAATCCGCAAAGATCATTTCGGCGGATATTTTCAAAGACGTCGAGGCGATACGGGCTGCTATAAAGGTACTCGAAAAAGGAGGGGCGATAGAAGAGACCATAACGCTCAATCTCGCTAACAAAGAACAAGTAACCCATAGAACGCCCTATACCCCTACGAACGAAGAGGCTTTTATCCTCGAATCGATAGAACTTGAGCCCAAACTAGAGGATATTTTGGTAAGAACCGACGTGATGGAAAACAAGATAATCTCTATCGAAGGGCTGATGGATACGAAAGATTCGGCGCAAATTATTGAGGGGTACGAGAGTATTCAGTTATTTTTAAAAATATCCAAACCGTTATTTGTTCGGATGAAAGAGAATGCCTCAAGGATGCTTTTTGAGAGCAAAAACAGAGTGCTGTCGATAGAAGAGGAGATAAGCGACCAAAAAAGTAGATACGTCCTTTTGGAGATAGGGGTGATACTTCTCATATTGGCGGCGACCGCAGGTTTTGGAGGGGTAATATCTCTTGGTATCAGCAGGACGAACAAGAATCTCAAAGAGGCTATCACCGAAGCAAACGAGCTAGCCAAAAGAGCCGAAACGGCAAAGCTTGAGGCACAGAGGGCAGAGGCGGCGAAAGGGATGTTTTTGGCAAATATGAGTCATGAGATTCGTACCCCCTTAAACGGAATCATAGGATTTTCGGAGTTGTTAAAAAAAGAGAATCTCCACCCTAAGCACAAAGAGCATATCGGCATCATCAACAATAGTGCAAAAAGTTTGCTTGCCATTATCAACGACATCTTGGATCTTAGCAAAATCAATAGCGGTAATTTTTCGATTGAAAAAAGTAGCTTCAATCCGATCGAGACCTTCGAGCAAACCGCGGAACTTTTTGCCGCAAAGGCAAGCGAAAAAGATCACGACTTTATCTTTAAGCTCGATAAAAATATCCCCCCCTGTCTCATCGGGGATAAGACGCGAATCCAACAAGTACTCGTAAACCTCCTAGGAAATGCGGTGAAGTTTACCGATGTCGGCGGCAAAGTGACGTTTGCGATAAGCGTGAGCGCGATTGACGAGGCGGAGTGCAAGCTCCTTTTTCGGGTCAATGATAGCGGTATCGGAATCTCAAAAGAGAATCTAGAAAAAATATTTGAACCCTTTATGCAAGCAGAAGGGGGAGCGAGCAGAAAGTACGGTGGAACCGGACTAGGGCTAAATATATCAAAAAACGTCATTGAGCAGATGGGTTCGCGGATATTCGTGGAGAGTAGCGAAGGAAAAGGGAGCAGTTTCTTTTTTGAGCTAACCCTAGAGATTTGTAATCAAGAAGCAAATAGCCGCTCCGATAAAAGCGAGATAATGATAGGGCTATGCAGAGCCAAGGAGGATAATTGGGAGCAGGTAAGAATCACCGCCGAATATCTTGAGAATCTCACCCGCGTAAATTACGTTGACGAGATACAATCACCGCCCGATATTTTGGTAGTGCATTCGGGCGGATCTTTGGATGAGGATATAAAAAGGTGCAGAGAGACTTTTTCAAGCACCCCCGTGATTCTTATCACCAAGGCGCACGAGCTGCCCATAGATGAGAACACGAAAAAAGAGTTTGCCGATATTTTACACCAACCCATCCACCCCTCAAAGTTGCTTGATAGCATCATGGGGGTCGTCGCGGAAAAAAATTTCGATACTCGATTCGGCGATGTGTCTGAGAGCAGCGAGGGTACCGTATACAAAGGGAGGGTGTTAGTCGCGGAAGATAATGCCGTGAATATGAAGCTCATCACCATATTGCTCAATCAAGCGGGTATCGAGCCGCAATGCGTAAGCGATGGAGCTTTGGCGTTGGAGCGGTATCAAAAAGAGGGTGCGGATTTAATATTTATGGATATTAATATGCCTAATCTCAACGGTGACGAAGCTACCAAAAAAATAAGAGAGTATGAGGCAAATGCGGGTATCGGACACGTAAAGATAGTCGCGCTCACGGCAAATGCGATCAAAGGGGACAAAGAGCGCTTTTTGGCTTGCGGAATGGATGATTATTTGACAAAGCCCATACATGTCGACGCACTTAAAGAGGTGCTAAAAAAATACCTCATTGAGGCGCAAGACGCACAAGCGACACAAAAAAGCAGCCCTTCCAAAAAAAGCGAAGAGGGATACGGAGCTGCGATATTGGCGGCGAAATTGCAACTTCCGCAAGAGGTATGCGCAATGCTCTTAAAAAACTTTCTCTCCACTATAGATAAGGATATGCAGATTTTAGAAGAGCTCATAAACGAGGAAAAAACGGATGAGATTATCAAAAAATGCCACTACATAAGAAGCGCATGTCTCAATCTTAGAATGGAGGGCATCTCGGATATTTTGCAAAGAATCGAAGAGGCTGTCAAAAATAAAGAAGGGCAATCGGTAAGAGATTGTTTTTGTATGTTAAAAAATGAGATAGAGGTCGTAAAAGCATCACTCAAGACGGAGGAGCATTGAAAAAAGCGGTCGCCCTTATAGCGAGTATATTTCTTGTCGTGCAGGTACTTATTTATCTCTTTTCAGAGTACTTGCTTCGTTATAAAATCGAGCAGATATATGAAAAAGAGAGTTCGATTATTAGCGCCCAATATAACTCTATCATGTCGGGATATACGAAGCTAGCAAACCTTCTTTTTAAAGAATCCATCAATAAGAAAAACGTTATCGATATATTCAAAAAAGCACATACGACAAAAGACGAAAAAGAGCTACGCGAGATTCGAAACACCTTGTTTATGGAACTAGAAAGCACCTACAACGAACTCAAAGTACTCAATCTTCGACAGCTCCATTTTCACCTGCTCGATAACACGAGTTTTTTGCGGTTTCACAGACCGCACCTTTTCGGCGATGACCTCACTAACGTGCGCTACTCTATAAAAGCGACGAATGAGACGCAAAAGTATCACGAAGGTTTTGAAGAGGGGAGGATATACAACGGTTTTCGCTACGTTTTTCCGATGTTTGACGAGAACGGCATCCATATCGGTAGCGTGGAGACCTCGCTCTCGTATATGGCTATAAAAAGCGATATAGAAAAACTCTCAAATATCCACGTCCATTTCTTGATAGATAAAGAGACGGTGATACAAAAAGTGTGGAATGTCGGCGATGCCTATAAAGAATCGAGTATCTCCGATAGTTATTTATATGAAAAATCGCAAGACGAAGACAAAGAGAGCACGATACCCAACGAGACCGTAGAGACAATAGACCAAAATCTAAAAAATATCGTCGATGCGAGAATACAACACTTTGAAAAATTTGCCGTCCATACTTTTGTAGGAAACGCAGCATATCTCGTGACATTGATGCCCGTAGCAAACGTGGAAGGGAAAAAAGGAATCGCATATTTCATAACCTATCAAGAATACCCCATCATCTCCCATATATACAAAACGAATCGGGTCGGATTCCTTTTGGTCTCGTTTCTAAACGGGGTGATTTTCTATTTTATCTATCTTTCTAGAAAATCAAATAGCCTGTTGCGCGCGCAAAAAAAGAAGCTCGAAGAGAAAAATGAAGAGATAGTGAAACTGTATGAAAAGATCATACACGAAGAGAATATCGCAAAGCAGGCGCTAGAGAATGAAAATAGGGCGAATTTCGAAATGTTGGTACAGCAAAGCAAAATGGCGGCAATGGGTGAGATGATAGGGGCTATCGCCCACCAATGGAAACAGCCCTTAAACGCCATAGCGCTTCTCGCCGCACTGACCAAAGAGGAGGTGTATGACGAAAACACCCAAGAGGTAATCACCCTCCAAGATAAGATACTCGTGCAGATAAACTTTATGTCAAAAACGATTACCGACTTTCGAGATTTTTTCAACCCCAATAAAAAAGTCCAAGATTTTTTCCTCGATAAAGCGATCGAGGATATTCTCGATATGTTGCGTTTGCAGTTGAGCGCAAAAGGGATAGAGGTCGCAATAAATAAAGAGGGTGAGTTTTTGTTTAACGGTGTCGAAAACGAGTTTAAGCAGTGTGCACTCAATATTATCAATAACGCTAAAGACGTACTTTTGACCGATAAAGGGAATCGTCATAAGAAGATTACCGTGGACTTCACCAAAGGAGAAAATGAAATCAAAATTTGCTTCAAAGATAACGGGGGCGGCATCAAAGAGGAGCTTTTGCCCGAGAAGATATTTGATGCGTACGTCACTACAAAAGGAGACGAGGGGACGGGGATCGGTTTGCACTTGGTTAAAAAGATCATAGAGGAGAATTTTTCTGGAAAAATATTTGCGTATAATGACGCACAAGGTGCCGTGTTTGAGATAGTATTACCGCTAGATAGAAACAAAAAGGTTCAAAGTGCTTAAACTCAACAAAAGTATCGCTGCGGCGATTCTCTTTTATATATTCGTCACCGCCGTATTCGTGGGTTGGTCGTATCGGAGTGAAAAGAGTGATCTCTTGCGCGAAATAGATAATAAACTTTTTTATGCCGCCTCGGCAATAGAGTATGTGCTAGCCGAAGATTTCCACGAGAGAGCCTTGGATAAAGATTCGATACAAGCTTCCGAAGATGAGATTAATATCAAAAATCTTAGCGCTTTATGCAATAAACTCGGGTTGGAATTTTTGTACACGGTGGTGCAAAAAGAGGGAAAATTTTACATCACGAGCTCTAGTGCACAACAATACGAGCTCGACAAAGGGGAAGAGGTACGTTATTTTACCCCGTACGACGATGCAAGCGATGCTTTAAAGGCGAGCTTCGACAAAAGCGAAATGACGGTGGAAGAGTATGAAGATAGATGGGGGAGATTCCGTTCGGTATTTTTACCGCTCAAAACAAAAGAGGGAAAAAAATATATCGCCGGAGCGGAGATAAATATCACCTATCTGCATGCACTTTTGGAGCAACGTTTTCTCCGCTCGCTGGCTATCAGCCTCTTTTTCTTTTTCCCTGCGGTATTATTGGTTATCGCCTATAATCGGACGCTTTTAAAAGAGATGAAGTTTACGAGAAATGTCGTAGATACGATAGAGGATTATGTATTTTACAAAGACAAGGATTTGAAATATTCGGGCTGCAATGAAAAGTTTAGAAAGCTATGCAACAAAGAGTGGAATGAGATAATCGGCAAAAAAGACAAAGAGCTTTTCAACCATGCCACGGCACGGGTTTTTGGAGGACTAGACCAAGAGGTGCTAGAAAAAGGGGTGACGCTCCACAAGTACGATATGATAGTGGATGAGAGCGGAAGAGAGATCTACCTCTCTATACTCAAAAGCCCCATAAAACTGGATGGAAAAATATCCGGTATCGTATGTAGTGCGAGGGATTATAGTGAACAACATAGGCTAGATACCCAACTCAAAGAGCTCAATAAGAATCTCGAAATGCGCGTCGAAGAGAAAATAAGCGAGATAAAAATCAAAGACGAAATGCTCCTCACAAGCGCAAGACAAGCCGCGATGGGAGAGATGATAAGTATGATAGCCCACCAATGGAGGCAGCCGCTCGCGGCAATAAACGCGGCGGTGGGGAATATAGGGGCGAGCTTGGCGCTAGGGGATTTGGATACGAAAAACCTAGAGCAGATGCTCGGAAAGGTCGAGGAGTACACCTATTTCCTTTCGCAAACGATAGATAACTTTAGAAACTTTTTTTCACCCAAGCAAGAGAGCGAGACGCTTGATATGGAAGGGGTTTTTGCGAGGGTGACTTCGATGATAGGGAAAAGCTTGGAAAATAACAATATCGCGCTTATCATCGAGAATGATTCGAAAAAACGTTTTAGAGGCTACGGGAATGAATTGATGCAAGTCTTTTTAAATATCATCAATAATTCCAAAGATGCTATCAAGTCGAAACATCCGACAAATCCTTTTATCAAAATAGTTATCCGAGATACGGAAGAGAGCATTATTACGAGTATCGAAGACAACGGCGGCGGAATCAAAGAAGAATATCTTGAAAGGGTTTTTGAGCCCTATTTCACCACTAAAGAAGCGGAAAACGGCACTGGGCTAGGGCTTTATATGTGTAAGATGGTAGTGGAGATGCACTCTCACGGTGCTATAAAAGCACAAAATACCGACGTGGGGGCGAAATTTATCGTGGAGATACCTTTGGAGTTGAAGAATGGGTGAGTTTTTAAATGAGGTCGCGGCACTCAAACAAAAAGGGTACTTTTGCTCCTTATTGTATGTCGAAGACGATGATGACGTGCGGGAGCTAAATTTTGCCACTTTTAAAAAAATCTTTGAAAATGCAGACTGCGCCAAGGACGGCGAGGAGGGGTTGGCAAAGTTTCGAGAAAAGCATCACGAAATAGTCGTCGCAGATATTAGAATGCCAAAAATGAGCGGCTTGGAGCTTTTTAGTATCATAAAAAAAGAGGCACCGCATACGAAGCTTGTTTTATTAAGCGCATATGCCGAAACGAGTTTTTTTCAAAAAGCCATAGAGATAGGGGTGGATGCGTATCTGCTCAAACCGGTCTCTCTCGGAGGGATTACGAAGGTTTTTTGTCGAATACTCGATTCGCTTGTGATGAAAAAAGAGCTAGAAGAGCAAAAAAACCTTTTACTGAATGATGTGAGACTTAACGCTCTTAGGGAGCTGCTCAAACAAGTGGCGCACCATTGGCGTAATCCTCTGGCAAAAATAAGCCTCATAGCTAGCCTGATAGACGAAGAAGCCGCACGGGACGAACCTGATATTAAAGAGATAGCAAAATACTCTCACGACATCATATATGCCACCGAAGCGCTTTCGGAATCAATCGGGCGTTTTGCTAGCGTCTATTATGCAGAACAATTTAAAAAGAGGGTGGATATAAGTGCACTCCTCGCCGACACGTTTAAACTCGTAGCCGGAGGCTTTGAGGAGGATGTAAAATTGATACTTAGTTGCAATGAACAAGTTTTTTGCAATACGTATGCGAGTGATTTACAGCAAGTAGTGATGGAGCTTATCGCCAATGCAAAAAGAAAACTACTCAAAAAGGGATCGGGAAAAATTTACCTCTCGTGTTCACAAGATACGCAAAAGGTGTATATAAAAGTCTTTGACAACGGCGGCGCGATAGATAAAGGTATCGAACACAGAATCTTTGACCCCTATTTCACTACCGAAACAGCACCCTTTAAAGAAGGGGTGGGATTGTATCTTTCAAAAACTATCGTCGAGGAGAAACTAGAGGGGGGCTTGAGCGTCAAAAGTATACTTGACTTTGAGCATCAAAGCGGCGTCGAATTTATCGTATCACTACCCATAAACTAGCCAAACATATCCCCCGTATGAAATCGACTAGAATCTATGAACGAAAAAAACGTCGGCTTTCGTCCCTTGCAATTTTGTGTCAATATCAAAATTTGCGGGGATGAAATACCGAATGCTTTTATTGACTCCCGTCTCGACTATCTCTTTTGTCGCTTTTGCATCGGATAGGAATCTATCAAGCTTGTTGCCGTATTCTACGGCGGTAACCTCGTTTTGAATTTTTACCTCTTCGGCTATCGCCTCCGAAGCAAAACCGTATAGAGTCGCCGCTAGTAGTAACGGCGCGAATTTGTAAAGAAGATTTTTCATGGTCGGCCTCCTTAAAAGTAGGCCACCAAGTCTCGCTAAAAGTTAAGAGTTGTCTTCATACAGCAAGCTATAATTAGGCAACCCGGCTATCTCATAGAGACCCGTGGCTTTCCGTCCCTACCTCGCGATAGGTTTGGCATTTTCTAAAAACTTACGATTTCTATACGGGGGATCAAGGAAAATGATAAACCAACCAAGCTTACGAAGCGTTTATAAGAAAAAGGAAGAAATTGGTTTAAGGGCACCTCTAAAAACCCTAAGGGGTCATAGCTTTCAAAGCTTTTTTGTAGACGAGGCGCACCGACGCAGGTTTACCGAGGTAAATCAAGGAGGTGCAACGAAGTATATGTGAGAGCTTTGAAAGCCCGAAGGGAAGGCAAATTCGGGGCGATCTTTTCCAAGATATTTCCTTGACTTATACCCGATAAGCCTGCGAAAATCTCTTGGAAAATCTCAATCTGACTTTGCCTTCTATGACTCCTTAGGGTTTTTAGAGATGCCCTTAATCTAGAGGGATTTTGATGATGATTCTCGCGCCCGCCGCACCGTTTTCTGCGGCGACGCTCCCTTTCAAGGCATAAGAGACGATATTTGAGGCGATGTAGAGACCTAGACCTTTGTTTCTGCTTTTAAATCCGGTGGTAGTGTAAGGTTCAAAGACTTTATCGGGTAAAAGCTCCGCATCTATACCGCCGGCATTATCCTCTACGACGATTACCCCTTGGGTGTTTTCCATATATGCTTTGACGAATATTTCGACGTTGTCGAGATTTCTTCTGTTGGCAGCATCCTTGACGTTGAGGATGAGAATCGAGAAAAGCTCGACCCATTGGTCGGTATCGGCTTTTATCACAAAATCGGGACTTATTTCGTATTTGATTTTCATATCCGAGGATTTGAGGGTTTTTTCGAAAAGCTCGTCGGTTTGGCGGAGCGCATCAATTAAATCGGTCTTTTTTTGCACCTCGTTTTCGTAAAAATAGGTCAATCTTGAGATAGTATCCGAGAGCCCTTTGAGCTCCGTCACGCCGCCGGAGATGTACTCTTTTATGAGTTCTTTATTGGCGCAATCATCGATAATATCTTCGATGAGCTGAATCTCCACGGCACAATTATTGAGAGGTTGCCTCCAATGGTGAGCTATATCTATAAGGAGGCGCTGGATGGAGCTTCTTCTTTGTTGCTCATAAATAATCGTATCTTTTTTGCGAATCTCTTCCATAGATTCTGCGACTTTTGCGTTGAGCTTTTCTATCGACGTTTTTGCGCTTATAGCCTGTCTGATAATAAACCCGAGTGCAGTCACGGTGGCGAAAAGTATCAAAAGTGTAGCCGTGATCATCGGATAGAGCGATTCCTCTTTCCATTGCTGCTCTATTTTGCCCTTATCGAGCATCATTACAATATCAAGCGGCATTTGGTTAAGCGACACCTCGGTAAAAAACTTATTTTCTCCCTTGTATCTCACCCCTCCCTCTACATCCATCTTAGCGGTTTTTAGTTCACTAAAGCCTTCTAATTGATCTATCGGGAGACCTACCATTTTTTCGTCTTGACTATAGTCGGAAAACACCACCGCCAATACCGATTTTTGACGGTTTACTAGCGCCAACCCCTCGACCGCCCCCTCAAGATAGGGGAGCAGGTGCTCTTGAAAGTAGGTATACTTCATCTCCAATGCCACCACCCCTTCAAAGTGACCGTTGTTGTGGATTGAAACGCTTAAGATGAGGTTATTTTTTCCGAAGTGACTTGAGTTATTCGGCGGATAAGAGACGATAAACGAACTTTTGCCCTGAAGCTGTTCTTGTAAAAAGCTCTCTTTGTGGGTGTGTTTCATATCTTCGTAGTAGCTCGAATAGCGCACCGCACCGTCTTTATCGATAATACATACCGATTTTATCCAGTAGTCCCCTTTGATATGCTCGCTGATGACTTGCGGAAGATTCCCCTCAAGTGCTTTCTTGAGCGAACCGTAGTTTCTAATAATCGTAACGGCGGTTTCTTGGAGTTTGATGGCATTAAGAAAGGTATTGTCTAGTATGGGGACGATAAATCTAGCGGAGTTTTCGGCTTCGTCGAGGTTGGACTTGTATGCACTTGATCTTGCGTGGAAACTCTCTGTAAAAATGTGCACGATACCAAATGTAGAGACTATACTAAGAAGTACCGCAGCGATACTTAGTCCGAGGGTGATACTAACTTTGTATTTCATCGTGCTTCTAGTGCTTTATTTAAAAATGCGGGGTCTATGTCAAGCTCTTGCAAGAGTTTCCCTTCGACCTTTTTTAGCTCCAAACGTGCGGCATCTTTTTCACTCTCATCGGGAGTGGTGATAAGTATGCCGTTACGGATTAGCTCCTGTTTGGCGCTCTCTTGCGCATCTTTTGCTCTTTGTCTAGCATTATCCACTTGTGCTTCCCACAAAAGCGCCAATCGGTTTTTTGTCGATTCGTCGATTCGTTCTAAAAATTTTTCCGATAGAAGCGGTATATATTGGGGAAAATAATCGGAATCTTCAAAACAAAATCGGATACCGTTTTTCCATAGTTCTGCACTTGCTATGGTTTCGTGGGTCGTAAGAATCCCGTCCACTTTATCTTTGGCGATAGCGCTTTTTAGTTCACCCCACGGTATTGAGACGGGATTCCCGCCCAAAGCCCTTATGCGAGATATATTTGCTACGCCGCCCGCCACGCGGATTCGCTTGTTTTTGATGCTCGGATAGCTATTTATGGGGGTGTCTAGTGAGTAAATATGTGCATACCCCAAATCTATCCACCTTCCCAACACCCTCACGCCGGTACTTTTCTCAAGCGCGCGATTTATCTCCTTGCCTACGAGACCGTCTCTGATTTGGTTAATCTTTTCGTAGGTGAGTCCGTAAAAGGAGGGGAGTAAAAATATCCCGACTTTGGGTTCGTATTTATCCAATTGCCAATTTCCGGGTACCGCCATATCGACTTGACCGCTATCTAGTGCGCCTACGATGTCTTTATCTTTGAAAAGTTGTCCGCTGTGGTAATGGATAGCGTGTATTTTGTCTCCGAGGTGTTCATTCACGCTTTTTACGAAATCGCTTACGATTTGCGTTTGGATGTGCGTAGGGGTATTTTCGGTAGAGATGCGCATCTCGGTAAGGGCAAAAGTGAATACCGGAAAGTGCAGTATAGCGAGCAGAAAATAGAATGAGACTCTCATAAAACCACCCCCCGAGAATAAATATATTGTGATATTTTTTCTTATCTATTCTAATAAAATATGCTTAAAAGTTATCTTTTTTAAAAATTACTTAAGAAATAAACTTGAAAAAGTAATTGCAACGTCACCTATGAGTATTATACTCTTCTTTACAATCTCATATCGCTTTCATTACAAAAAATACTACACAAAGAAGCATTTATGCCCTTAAGTAAAAAAGAGCTTTTTGAGCTAGCGGCTTATAGTAAAGTGCTTGTCGTTCTCGGTGAGCCTGAAAAAATAGAAAAACACCTAAAAAAACTCGGGCGTTATTTTTGCAAAGTCCTAGAGGCAAACGGAATAGAGCAAGCACTCCATATCTTTAGCGAAGAGACCCCGCAGATGGTAATCGTCGATGATTCTTTAGGTGTAAAAGAGCTACGCAATATCGTAAAGATTCTAAGAAAACTCCACGGAAACCTCCCGATTATAGCGACCGTCTCGGAGCTCGATTCGAACCTTTTGAGTTTTTTCACAAAACAAGGCGTAGGTTCTATGCTTTTAAAGCCGCTCAACATTAGACATCTCTTTTGGGCGATACGCTCCAACTATGAACTCGTGGTAAAACAGGAAAGTAAAATGACGAAAAGCGAAAATGAGCTACAGCTTCTCAAAAGAAGCAACGATCACCACATGGTCGAACAAACAAGGGCGTTTAAAAAAGAGGAAAATCTCATAAAAGACGACTGCTATATGCAAACCGTCGTGGTCAAAGAAGAGGAATTCCCGAAGATGCGGTGGTACTATGATGTGTACTATAGACCGCTAGAGGTGTTGAGCGGAGATTGCTATTCGACAAGGAGGCTAAGTGACGGTTCGATCCTCTTTTTCGTGGTGGACGCTATGGGCAAAGGGCTATCCGCATCTATCACGTCGATACTCACTACTACTTTTATCAACCACCATACGATTCAGACTAAGAATCGGGGATATTTCTTTTTATCCGAACTTATCAGGGACTATATTGCTTTTATAAAACAAGAGCTTTTGGAAGATGAGACCGTTTCTATTTTGTTTGCGTTGTTCCATCCCGAGCAAGAGCGGCTAAAATATATTTCGTTCGGTATGCCGAGTGCTTTGGCGGTGACTACAAAAGGAAAAGTGGTAAAGATAAAAAACAACAATCCGCCGCTAATGGGGTACACGACCAATTTTACGAGTGATGACATCAGTACGCGTAATTTCTCTCGGATGCTTTTTTATACCGACGGTTTAAATGAAGCTACCGTAGGCGGAAATGAAATATACGGAAAATACCTCGGGGAAGATTTCAAAAAATCCCATTCATTGCGCGAACTACAGAATCTCCATCTTGATCGAATCGATGAGCCTGAAGACGACATCGCTATCATAGGATGGTTTAGGGAAGAGCGGAGTAGGACTACGGATATTATGGAGTTAAGTTTCAAAAGCTCTTCGGAAGAGATAAACAACATCCGACTCTATGCCGAAGCGTTTATCGCGAAATATACGGATAAGCGGGATTTGATAGCCGATTTCGAGGATGCGGTGTATGAGGTCGCGATGAATTCCTACGAACACGGGAATCTCGGCGTAAATAAAATCGGCAAACAAAAACTATTGGGAGAAGGAAAATATTTCGAGACCCTAAAAGAGCTAGAGCGAGAACACGGAAATAGCGAGATAAAGGTGATCTTTAAAATTAGTATTTTAGAAGATAATATACGGGTAGAGGCGACGGTAAAAGATCAAGGAATAGGCTTTGATCTCGCAAAAATCCGCTCATACATACAACCCACGTTTAAATTTCACGGTCGGGGAATCAAAGTCGTCAAAAGTCTCGCAAGTGCTTGCTACTATGAAGACGGAGGCAAGATAGCACATATACACAAACTAGTACCGAGGGGGAAAAATGATACAAGTCGATAGTTCGCCCGGATACCTCAAGATAGAGGGGGTCATAAAAAGCATAGATGATTTTGAGATGATACATAAAGCAATAGTAAAGATGAAGATAAAAAGCGACGAAAAACTAGAGATAGACATAATAGATTCTTTCGCGATGCCAAGCGCGGTCATTGGATTATTTCAAAAGCTCAAAAACAAGGATGAGATAAAACTCTCAGTGATAGTACACGATAGGAGGCTCTATGAGCTCCTCGAAGACCTTATGCTAGTCGATGAATTTAAAATTAAAGCAGCATATTCGAATGAATAATTAGCAACTATAGTTTCTAATTGCTAGAAAATATTGACATCGTATAAAAAGTTTAGTACAATACTATCAAGTTTAGTTATTGTAAGTGATGCAATTTACACTAAACTCAAATACTTAATTCATAAGGAGGATACTATGACAATCACACGTTACGATCCCTTTAGAGAACTAAGGGATTTAGAGAGGAAGTTGTTTGCTTTGGGCAACGGAGGAGAACGAAATAATATCAGCAGTTTTGCACCGAGCGTCAATACAAGAGAAGAGGACGGCGCATACAGCGTGGAGGTGGATTTGCCCGGAGTTCCCAAAGAGGACATACATATAGATATTCACGAAAACGTAATGACCGTATCGGGTGAGCGAAAACACAAAGCAGAGATAAAAGAAGACGACTATTACAAGCTAGAGAGTTATTTCGGCAAGTTTCAAAGGAGCTTCACTTTGCCCGATAACGCAAATACGGACGAAATAGCCGCAAAATACGAAGATGGCGTACTGATGGTAACAATCCCAAAGGTAGCCCCGAAAGAAGCGAAAAAAATCTCCGTCGCCTAGGAAAACAATAATCGGGAGGGGAGCTTTCTCCTCTGCCCAAAAGAGCGCAAAGGGCGAATATGAGGCGAATATTTAGTAGCAAAATAAAACAATATAAGAGAGACTTGTCGATACTTCTTTTATTTTACGGTATTACCATCGGCGGCATTGTTATGTTTAGTTTGGTGAAGCACGATTCGATTTAAACATAGCGAGACTATCGGGGTGGTGCAATATACGACCGCCCGATTGAAATTAAAAAACTACTTTGTTTCTTCCCTCTTGTTTAGCCGCGTATAGCTTGTCGTCGGCCATCTTGACGAAATCATCAAAGTTGCTCTCCAGAGTCAAAGCTACCCCTGTCGATACGGTGATCGGGACGTGGATATGCTTCTCTTTGTAGTCGATATATAGGTGACTAAGTTCTATTTTTTCTCGCAATTTCTCAAACATAGAGATTACGAAATCTTTGTTGCAGTTTATAACTAAGACGCAAAACTCCTCGCCGCCCACTCTTGCTACTATGTCCCCCTCTCTAAAAGAGCTATTGATGAGACTTGCTATGTGTACGATAGCCTTATCTCCTATGTGGTGACCGTAGGTGTCGTTTATTTTTTTAAAATGATCAATATCTATCATAGCGCAGTAGAGGGTGATATTGCCACGTTTTGCGTTATCGAAAAGCTTATATCCGACATCGTAGAAATAGCGTCTGTTATACAGTTTTGATAAAAAGTCTCTAATAGCGTTGTCCCTCGCATTTTTTAGCAGGTCTAGCATTTCGAGGTTGTTTACGATTCTTAGAGTGAATTCCTCTTCGGAGAATGACTGAGGAAGAAAATCGTTTGCCCCTTTTTTGAGAAACTCGATACATATTTGCGGGTCTTTGTTTGAAGAGTAGCCTACGATACAAAGCTCGTCGTTGCCGTATTTTTTACGAATCTCATCGGTTAATTCCGTTCCGTCCATCTCTTTCATATTGAAATCAATGAGCATAAGTCTTATATCTTTGTTCTTATCAAGGAGGTCGAGCGCTTCGTAGCCGTTTTTTGCCTCTAAACACTCTATTTCGAGGCGACTTAGGCTATATCTGCTTTTCATTCGCATAAATTCCGAATCATCGACGATAATAGCTTTCATATTTCTATTCTCATAGATGCGTCGAATGAGTCTTAGGGCATACTGAAAATTGTTGAGATTGTTTTTGAGGATATAGTCAACAACTCTTTTTTGCAGGATAAACTCCCTCAAATCACGGTTATATTCACCGGTGAAGACTATGGTGGGGATAAGGTTTTCTAAAACTAAATCTATAATTTCGCCGTATTGCGCATCGGGAAGCACTAAATCAACGAGTGCGACGAATATTTCGTCTTTATGTTCCGCGATAGCTTCTTGCGCCTCTTTGTACGACATTGCCGTGATTACTTCGAGATGAAGTCGCTCTTGGATCATTTCGATTTCAAACGTTAATAGAGCCTCGCTATCTTCTACGACTAAAACTTTTTCCATTATTCCAATTCCGTCCTTGACAATAGTAAATCGGTATCGATTAGTGCGATATTTTTTTCTCCCGCAAGAAAGATTCCTTTGATGAATTTATTTCCGATGGAGAGATCGTTAGAAGGCATATCGATAATATCGCCGCTCTTTATTTCCACCAACGTATCTATTCCGTCGGCGACCATCCCCACCATCCTGCCGTCATCGGTTTTGACGGCGATTATAGGAATATTTTCATCATACTTCGGCGTATCCGTAGTTTCAAACCGAATCCTAAGGTCGATCACGGGAGTCACATCCCCCCGTATATTTATCACTCCGCTGATCCATTTTTTCGTATTGGGGAGGCGCGTCGGAGAGATATACGTTAGAATCTCCCGTACTTTCGTGGCGTCTACTCCGTATTGATAGTTTTGCAGGTTAAAAACTATGAGTTCCACTCGATCTCCGTTCTATCGACGATTTTTTCATTGTTGAGTAGAATAATCATCCCTTTAGCGCTTTTGATGTAACCCTCAAGGTATTGCGCAGGGACGACACTGTGCAGGTTGAGGGGTTCCAAAATAGCATCTTTTTCAATGTTTTCAATATCCTTTATCTCATCTACGATAAATCCAAGCAGATTGCCGTCGGAAAATTTAGTCGCTACGATCACCGTTTTATCGCAATAGACCGGATTTTTATCGATATTAAATCTAATACGGAGATCGACGATAGGCATTGCTTGTTCCCTAGAATCTATGATTCCCACGACCCATTCTTTCGTATCGGGGATTTTCGTGAACGTCGTGTAGGTGAGTATCTCCCTTATTTTAGAGAGCTCTATTCCGTATCGTTGCCCGCCGAGTTCAAAGGTGATATAGCTGATTTGGCTCACGCAGCTTTCCTCTTTCGTTTGTAGATGTTATATATTCCTGCTATGTCTATTATCAGCCCGATAGAACCATCGCCTCGAACCGTACCTCCGCCTATCCCTTCAACTTGTCTGAAATTTTTTTCAATAGCTTTTATCACTACTTGCTGTTGTGTCAAGAACATATCTACAAATAGTGCTATCTTTCCCGTTCCGAGCCTCACTATGATAAGCATCCCTTTGGTTAAAGCGTCGTATTGCGGTTCGATGTCAAAGACTTCGTGAAGTCGTATGATAGGTAGTGCTTCGTCCCTTAAAACAAGAATCTCGTCTTTTCCGTTGTTTGAGGGGCGAAGCATATGCGCTTCGGGCTGGAGTGATTCGACGATGCTTGATAACGGCAGTATGTATATTTCTTTACCGACCGAGATATTCAGCCCCTCTAGTATCGCCAAAGTTAGCGGAAGTGAAATTATAAATTTCGTACCCTCGTCTTTTTTGCTTTCAATTTTAACGATTCCGCCCAACTTGGAGATGTTTTCTTTGACGACATCCATACCCACACCCCTGCCGGAAATATCCGTAACCGCGGCTGCGGTACTAAGACCCGCCTCAAAGATCATTTCGATTTTTTCTTGGTGCGTCATCTGCTCTATCTTCTCTTGGGTTACGATTCCTTTTTCTAGTGCTTTTTTCACGACTTTATCACCGTCGATACCGCCTCCGTCATCGCTTATGGTCACGATTATTTGACCGTTTGCTTGTTCGGCACCGAGTATGATTGTTCCTGATCTATTTTTTCCTTTTTTTTCGCGTTCTTGGGGAGTTTCTAGCCCGTGGTCGCAGGCGTTTCTGATGATATGCATCAGTGGATCGCTTAGCCCTTCTATCATAGCCTTATCTATTTCAACGCTGTCACCGTAGGTTTTGAGGTCTATCTCCTTGTTTAATTTTTTACTTACATCGCGTATTTGTTTCGGAAATTTTGAGTAGATATTTTCCATCGGAACCATTCTCGTGCTCATTACCGATTCTTGTAATTCCCTAATGTGTCTCTCTATAAGCTCTATTCGTTCAAATAGTCCGCTTTTGATTTTGGTATCGGCGATACTGCTAGCGAACTGGGATAGCATCGACATACCGATTACAAGTTCACCTATATTATTGACCAGTACGTCGATTTTTGAAAGATCCACTCGAATCGTAGAGGAGTTAAGCTCACGACTTCTTATGACCTCTTCTTTCGGTGCTTTTTCCTTGTGTGTGGCGGCTTTTTGTTCTTGCGGTTCGACTTGCGTATGCGAAATATCCTCTTTCGCTTTATCCGTAGTATGGTTTTTATCACTGAAGCGTTTATCGAAAAAACCGAAATTCATATTTTTTTGTTTTGATTCGTTTTCATCAAAAAAGCCAAAATTCAGAGATTGCTTTTCTGATACGCTTATCTCTTTTTTTCTGAAGAGTGTTTTTACGTTTTTATACTTTTCATCAAAAAAACCGAAGTTTTCCGTCGCATTTTGTCGTTGTTTGTCGGGTTGGAGTTTTTCCTCCATTAGGCTGCGGATTTGATAGATAAGTTCTTGAGATACCCCTTGATATACATCTTTATTTATCTTTTCGTCTACTTCGAGGGTAAAAAGTTCTTTGGATTTGTCGTAATATTCGATAAAAAGAGTAGACATAGCCGGCTCAAAAAGTATTTCTCCGCTTCGCATCTTGTCAAGCAAGGTTTCAAATTCATGTACGAATTTCGAGAAATAAGTATATCCTACGGAAGAGCCGCCGCCTTTAAGCGTATGTACCGCTCTGAAGAGTTCTTGTATCTGCTCGGAGTTGATAGATTCATCTTTCTCCACGGAAAGCAATAATTCTTCGATGTTGCCAAATAGGTCCGAGGCTTCTGCCTTGAAAGACTCTTTGTATTTTGACATATCAAATTTAATCATTTTTGCTTCCGATATTATCTGCTAAGGACAACTTCTATCACATACAAGAGCTCTTCAGGTACAAAAGGTTTCACGATCCATCCCGTAGCACCGCAACTTTTTCCCTTTTGTTTCATCTCTTCGCTCGATTCTGTCGTGAGGACTAAAATGGGGGTATCTTTGTATTTTTCGTTTTTTCTTAATGCGCTTGTTAGGTCAAAACCGTCCATTATAGGCATATTTATATCGGTCAAGACTACATCGAATTTGGTCTCCATCGCTCTCTCAAGACCTTCTTTTCCGTTCTCGGCCTCGCAAACGTCTTTGTAGCCTCCTTCATTAAGGGCATAAACGACCATATCTCTTAACATTTTCGAATCATCCACTACCAGTATTTTAGCCATCCCCCAAGCCCCCTTAAAATAATGTAATCTTCTCTTTGTTTTCTAGTGTTATCTCGCCGATGGCGAAATCTCTCTGTTCTTTGATTGTATATTTTTTTGATAACTCTAGCTTAATTTTACTGCGTTTACCCTCCGGAAAGTTTTCCTCTCCTAGTGTCTCCATGCTCGACTTGGCTATTTTAGCGGACCCTTGCAGCATCTGCTCTATCTTGTCTTGCGACTGGAGTATTGTTACGAATCCTTGAAATTTCTTTATAACCTTATCGGTCCTTTCGAGGATAGAATGTGTTAGATTCGTAATCTCTTCAAGCTTTTTTATCTCCGGCGAGAGTGTGCCGTCTTGCAAGTCGGATAAGTCCGACTTCACCGATTTTATATCCTCGCGAATTGATTTCATAGCATATATTTGGGTTTGAAAAATATCGTGTGTCTTTTTTGAGTTTTCGGCGACAATCGCATCTATGAGATTTATATCGTGCGATAGTAGTTCCAATGCGCAAAAAGCCGAAATCTCACCTTCCACTAAAAGCTCTCCCATATCTCTTCTTTGTCGGAGCTCGTATGTTGTGATGTCAATTTGTTTTTGCCGTTATGTATCTGCTTAGGTTTTGCGTAGCCGATATGTTTCTTGAGAGGGTGGATTTCATAGCTTCTGAAACTTTCGGATTCTTTTTGCTCTATTTGCTTGAAGGTACTTATCGTATATTCTTTTTCCGTGAAATTCTTTTTAAGTGCCTCCTCCGTCAAGACCTCCGCCATTTTGGAGACTTTGTTTGATATTTGGTCGGTGTTATTTGCCAATTTTGCATTCTCTTGCGTCATTTGATCGAGTTGTGCAACCGCGTCATTGATTTGTTGGATTCCGGCCATTTGTTCTTTGTTGGCATTCGCGACGTCATTTACGAGATCGACCGTCTCGTTTATCTTGCCCGTAATCGTCCTAAAGCCCTCAATCATTTGACTAGATATTTCCGTACCCTCTTTCGCTTTGGTTTTAGCGGAGTTTGTCAACGTTTGTATGGTTCTTGCCGCTTCGGCGCTTTTATTTGCGAGATTCCTTACTTCTTGCGCGACTACGGCAAAGCCTTTGCCCGCTTCCCCTGCGGTCGCAGCTTCGACGGCGGCGTTTAGGGAGAGGATGTTTGTTTGGAATGCGATATTTTCGATGATGCTCACCGCCTCATTGATAGTATTTGTCGCGCGCTCTATCTCCTCCATAGAAGTGACTGTTTTAGTAGCAAGCTCTTCGCCTACCAATGTTGCCCCTTTGGCTTCGTTTGCTTTTTGCGCCATAATGCCGGCTTTATCCGTATTGCTTGAGATGTTGCTAGTTATCTCTTCTAGCGCGGCGCTCGTCTCTTCAAGGCTTGCCGCTTGTTGGTTTGATGAGCCGGCAAGTCCTTCGACAAAACCTTTTAGGATGAGAGCGCTATGTTTTAGATGAAGACCGTTTTCGAGATTTTTCGCAAACATTTTGCCGATCTCTTCCCCTAGGTGATTCACCCCATCCATTAGATTCCCAATCTCCCCTTCTATATGTCCTTTTTCGATTTTCGCCGTAAAGTCGTTTTTGGAAAAAGTGTTTAATATCGTTAATATCTTCCGAATATTTTGATTGAGTTCATCTAGCATACCGTTTAGAATATTTTTTAGCTCAAGAAGCTCGGGGTTATTGGGCGTAGAGGCTATCCTCGCATCAAGCCTCCCTTTCTTTATCGTCTCCACAAGTTCTATGGCTTCGCTAACGCTTTTAGCATCTTTTTTTAAACCTTCTTGAACGTTCAACATATTGATATTGATGATACTCGCCATATCCCCCAGCTCATCTTTTGAATGGAGTTCTATAGGTTTGGGAGTGTCGATTTTTTTATTGAGATAGTTAAAAAATTCGATAAGCCCGTCTTTTGTGATTTTGATGGATTTGAGTATATGGCTATTCATCACATAGAGGAATGCTATGATGATTGTCAAGCTCAATAGTTGACCGATGAGCATCTGTAAAATTGCATTTTCAATAAATTGGCTAAGTTCTACTTTGATTCGCTCACTCTCTTTTGACGCATTTTTCGAAAAATCTTTGAGTTTCGCCTTGTATTCTCTCCAAAGCTGGGTGTTTTCAATCACTTGGTTGCTTGTTAAGGGTTTAGCGTCTTTTGCTTGCAAAAGAAGTTTTTTCGTGTTTTGCATAAAGTTCTCGTAGTCGAGTTTCAAGGCGATAAAATTTTCTTTATTTAGCGATTCGAAATTTTTAGAGAGCTCATCAAGATTCGAGATTGCTGCACCGAGATTCTCTATGGCTTTCGTATCATTAATGCTGATAAGTATATTTCTCACCGCCTGACCAGTTTGCAATGCTTCTGCTATGGTGTTTACCAATACGTCTTTTTCCAAACTCTGTTTCTCGTATTCTAAAAACTTCGTCAGTAGGGTGTTTGCTTTGTAGTAAGCGATGACGCCGCCTGCGCTAATGACCAAAAAGACAAAAATGGACATTGTTATGAATTTCGTTTTTAAAGAGAGATTATTCATAGTTGTTACAGCCTTTCGTTTTGTAAACTCAAAATTGCAAAATGTTAGCTAAAATTTAATAATATATTCCAAAAAATAGAGTAAAGTTTAAAAAAGGATTTCTTATTAAGATAAGTCAAAAAAATGTAAAACAAGTAAAGAAGCTTGTTTATGAGTTGACGGGAAACACCCTAGGCGAAACAAAAGAGGTAATGATAAGGAATCGACTTGAAAAAATTTGCCGTGAAATAGGAGATTTTGACGATACGGATGAGTTGCTCTCAAAGGTCTACGAAAAAGGGTTGGAAGAAGTTTTTATCAATGCTTTTACTACGAATAAAACAGAATTTTTTCGAGAGGTGTTCCATTTTGAAGACTTGATAAACAGGGTCTTTAAGGAGCATTTTGCCGAAAATGAAACCATATCGATGTATAGCTGTGCCTCTTCAAGCGGGGAGGAGGTCTACTCTATCGCCATCGCTTTTCAATACTTCAAGGAGCAGATGAAAAAACTCCATATAAACGCCAATATCATAGCCTCCGATATAGATACGAATATGCTAAGCAAAGCGAGAGAGGGCATCTATAAATACTATAAAAACGAGAATACGTTTCCGGAATGGGTGATTCCGAGTAGGTATTTTCAAAGACGGGAGATAGGGGATGAAAATTATTTTTTAATTAGAGCAAAAGAATCCCTTAGAAAATATATCGAATTTAGACAGCTAAACCTTATCGCGCCGAGATACCCGTTCGCGAAAAACTCGCTTGACGTCATTTTTTGCAGGAACGTATTGATTTACTTTAGCATCGAAGATCAGAACGAGATATTGAAAAAACTTCTCTCCGTATTAAAAGTAGGCGGCACTTTATATTTGGGGCACTCAGAGAGCCCGCTAGAGATCACGTATGCATTAAAACGACTGGGAATGAATACGTTTGTGAAGGTCGGAGAGTTATGATTTTCAAGGGCTCGCTTGAGGGAAAAATAATCAAATGCCCCATCAAAGGGATAGATAATGTCGTAAAAGGTTTCCCGACATTTGGTATCGTCGGAGGTGAGTTTGCTATAGTCGAAGACAAATACGGCGTGGCATTGCAAACACTCCTAGGATCGTGTGTAGCGGTGATGTTCTATGATGTTCGGCTCAAGATAAAAGCTATCAACCATTTTTTTCTCCCTCAAGGCAATTCCAAGGATGAAAGTTATAGATTTGGACTCTATTCTATTGAAGGTATGCTAAACTCTATGTATAAACTCGGCGTCAAGAAAGGGGATCTCATAGCCAAAATAGCAGGCGGTGCCAAGGTGCTAGAGGGCGATCTTTCCGATGTCGGATTAAAGAACGTAAAATTCGCTAGGGAGTTTTGCGAGGTAGAGAAAATCAATGTCGTGAGTGAAAGTGTTTTGGGTAATAACGGGAGGGTTGTCCTTTTGACGGAGAATTTTGAGACATACATAAGATATATCGACAATAGAAATGTCAATGAGCAAATCAAAGAAGAGGATAAAAAACTACAAAATGTCATCGCCAAAAGCAAAACCCAAAACATCACGCTGTTTTAAAAGGTCGGTATGAAATACAAAGTCATAGTGGTTGATGATTCTCCTTTTTACAGAGAATTTTTAAAAAATATTATCAATGCCATTGATGAGTTTGAGGTTGTGGAGGTGGCAGAAGACGCATATGATGCTAGGGAAAAAATAAAAAAATATGATCCTGATCTCGTCACGATAGATATAAATATGCCAAAAATGGACGGAGTCGTATTTTTAAAGAATCTTATGAGGCTAAGACCGATGCCTTCTTTTATCGTCAGTTCTGAAATAGGGAGAGATAAGGAGATTTACGAAGAAGGGGCATTGGCTTTTATTAAGAAAAAAACGGAAGATGAGGATGAAAACGTTTTCTACGGAAGGGTTCGAAATACTTTATTGAGCTTCTCCTATCTGTACGACAGATATAGGCTTGCACGGGGAGTGCAGCCGATAGAAAACGCCCAGAAGATATTGCCCGACAAAATTCTAACCAAAAATCCAGCCAAAGGCATAGGAAAGGAGATAATCGCCATCGGTGCTAGTACCGGAGGCGTAGAGGCTCTCACGTATCTTTTCTCCTCGCTTCCTCCGACCCTTCCTCCGATAGTCATAGTGCAACATATCCCGTTTGGATTCTCAAAAAATTTTGCGCACCGCTTAAATAGTATTTCAAAAATCGAAGTGGTGGAGGTCGATGAAGCTTATGAGCTTCAAGACGGCTGCGCATATATTGCTTCTGGAGATGCGCATATGATAGTTGAGCGGTGCGAAGAGAGCAGAAAGCATATAGCTAGACCGCTAGATGGACCTAAGATTTGTTTCAATAAACCGAGTGTAAATATTCTTTTTCGGAGTGTCAATAATCTATATGGGAAAAATAGCACGGCTATCATTTTAACCGGAATGGGCGATGACGGCAGTATAGGGATGAAAGAGCTATTTGAAAACGGCGCTTACACGATCGCACAAGACGAAGATAGCTCCGTGGTTTTTGGAATGCCGAAAAAAGCCATCGAAAACGGAAGTATAAAAAAGGTACTTTCTTTGGAAGGGATTCTAGAGTTTTTATTGACTCGAAAATAAAAAATGGATTTCCATTATGGTGGAGAATAGCGGGTTCGAACCGCTGACCCCAACGCTATCCGATATAATCCAACCCTTAGTTTAGGGACTTAAATGCCTATATTATTACTCAAATCGGCACTTACTTGGATGCATCCTCTAGCGTATTGCAAATGTTTCTTATATATATTTTGAAATGTTCATTAGGCAGTTATTTTAAGTGATAGTATAGGATAATCTCTTAACTTTTATAACTAGAGGTTCCATGTTTGGTAAAGAAAACAAAGAAACCCCCTGCAAGTCAGAAGAGTTTAGTGATTTACTACTTGAGGCTTTAAAAGACAAGATAAGGGATAAGGGTGTAGCATTTTTTGGTTTTATCTTGGTTGTATTCGCTATTAGTTATGTATTCGTATCGTGGATGCAAACTTCAAAGATAAATCGCCTCGAAGAAAAAATTGATGCAAGAAATAACCTCAGTTTTCAAGTTGACCGTAACGGTACTATAAATGGAGCTAATTTTAAACTCATCTCCACCAACCCTCCATCTGATGCAAGTATTGTAAGAATAAGCGAGGAGGTCAACATACCTCTAGAAATCCTCAAGCAAGTAAAATATTTCAATGAAGTAATGACACAGAAGCAAAATGATACAATCCAAATAATTGTTTATGTGATAGCTTTTTTCTCAATTGTTGCCGCTTTCTTTGGTTATAAGACTATAAATAGTATCAAAGAGAGTGCAGAAAAAGAAAATAACAAACTAGCCAAACAGTATGAATTGGCTCATGATTTATTGAATGAACAAATTGCTCTAAGTAATAGGTTTTATGATAGTAGCTATCGAAAATTGTCTGAAGAATATAAAAGGGTGTCTGAAGAATATAAAAAGATGAAAGAAGATATTCAAAATACCAGAGATGAAAATCAAGAACTCAAAGATATTCTTGATAAAGAGATGAGGTTTAGCGAGAAACATACTTCGAGCATAAAAAGTGATTATAGTGGGAAGCTCGACCCTAGTAAAAAACTTGATGTGCTGGGAGGATTGTAATGTGTATTAAAACACACGAAAAAATTATCCTTCACGAAGTTGTGCAAGACAAAAGAGTTTTTTATATAGCTAGTGCTGAAGCTAGAATAATAGCAAGAAGCTACACAACTCATCCTTCGGAATATATTTTAACTCAAATAAATGATAATGCTGAAGAAGTAAAAGATGATTATGTTGAAAAACTAAAACTTGAAAATATTGAACGAAAAAAAAATGAAAAGCTTGGATATCAAAGAGAGGTCGTTTCAAATAAAAAAGTATCAGAAATTCATAATTATGTCGCAAATGAAATTCTTTCAGATTTTCATGTAATTCCCAACTCTATCATTGTTGCTGCTAGGGCAATTGAAATTAGCGATAGTGATGAGTTTAAAAAAATTTGTAACATTTTAAATTCTACATCAGTCAATATAGATGGCATTAAAACAGATTATATAGAAGAGTATCGAAATGAATTATTGAACAGTTTTATTCTTGTGAGCATTGATGAGAGTAATAAGCTATATGTTCCTGTCGCCGAAAACTCAAGCAAATTTTTTGTTATTGACGGACACCATAGGCTTTTAGGGGTAAAGTTATTTTTAGAAACAAATCTTTTTGGAAAAAGTGTTGATAGATTTGATTTACCGCTTTCAATTATTATTAACAAAGATAGTGTTGTAGAAGCACAGTTATTTAAAACTATAAATTCAACCGTCAAAAAAGTCAATAAATCTTATGTATATCAGATTTCAGGTGAGTTTCTGATTGGTGAAAATGAAAATATTTTATTACATTATGTCGTAAGATATTTGAACGAGTACGCACATTCTCCTATAAGGGAGAGAGTAAAAATGCTGGGTAAGCCATTAGCTAATTCTGAAATAACCCAAACCCTCTCTCAATCTTTTTTGATAGATCAGATAAATAGTAGGTTACTCTCTTTTAAAAGTTCTGTAGATTTTAAATTTCAAAAAAATTTACTTCCCAGAAGGTATCCTGTTTTAAGATATTTTTTTTATGAAAATGAGATATTTGT
>CAZCQG010000026.1:0-29955 GCA_964500775.1 uncultured Campylobacterales bacterium | reverse complement strand
AAAAAACCTTATGAAAATCGACCTGCACAATCATACCCCTAGATGCAATCACGCACAAGGAGATCTGAAAGATTTTATATACAAAGCACTCGATTGCGACACCGATGTTTTCGGCTTTGCCGACCACGCACCGATGAATCACGACACGGCGTATCGTATGGGATTTGAAGAGATAGAGGCATATGAAAACGATATTTTGGAGCTCAAAGAGTATTTTAAAGACAAAATCGAGATTCTTCTAGGATACGAGGTTGATTATCTTCCGGGGTTTGAGGTGGAGCGGATACTTGATGCGGATGTCGACTACCTCATAGGTTCGGTGCACTTTTTAGGAAATTTCGGCGTAGACCACCCCGAATCGATAGCGGAATATAAAAAACGCGACGTTACGACTATTTGGGAAGAGTATTTCAAAGCCATCGGCGCGATGGCGAAAAGTAGCAAATACGACATCGTAGGACATATTGATTTGGTGAAGATATTTAACTATATGCCCCAAAAAGAGGTAAAAGAGATCGCACGCGAAGCGCTAGGAGCAATAAAAGATTCCCGAATGTGCGTAGAGATAAATACCTCCGGATTCCGTAAACCTATAGGGGAGCAGTATCCGAGTTTAGAACTATTACAAATGCTCTATGCTTTGAAGATTCCTATCACATTCGGGAGCGACGCGCATATCCCCGAACAAGTCGGGATGAATATGGACAAAGCGCGGAATCTCGCGCAAGCAGTCGGATATACCAAATGTAGCTATTTTAAAAAACGCCAAATGATAGAAGTCCCTATCTAGCGGATGGTATTAAAATTGCTTTTTTACATAAAAGCCCAAGGATGTGGATTTTATGAACAAAGCGATACTCTCACTACTGCTACTCTCTAGCATACTCTTTGCCGAGCGCCTCAAAGACATTTCAAATATCGTCGGTGTACGGGAAAACCAACTCATCGGATACGGTCTAGTAGTCGGTTTGAACGGTACGGGAGACGGTACGAGTTCACAATTCACCACCCAATCGCTCGCCAATATGCTCCAAAGTGTCAACGTCAAAGTAGACCCCGGTGCGATAAAATCAAAAAACGTAGCCGCCGTAATGGTGACCGCCGACCTCCCCCCTTTCGGCAGACAAGGGGATAAAATGGACATCCTCATCTCTTCTATCGGTGATGCTAAATCCATCGAAGGAGGCACGCTCCTTATGACGCCGCTCAAAGGGATGGACGGCGAGATATATGCCATAGCCCAAGGAGCGGTAAGTATCGGGGGTAAAAGCGGCAGAGGCGGTGCACAGAACCATCCGCTCGCAGGCACTATTCCCGATGGCGGCGTGATAGAGCGCGAAGTGAGCTATGATCTTAGCAGTAAAAAAAGTGCCACGTTGAGCCTCAAAACCTCCAACTTCTCCAACGCACTCGAAGTACAAAGTACGATAAATAAATTTTACGGGGATGGCGTAGCACAGGCGATAGACCCTCGTACGATAAAACTAGAACGCCCCGAAAATATGAGTATGGTCGAATTTTTGGCGGGAATCGAAGACCTGCAAATAAACTACTCCAAAGATAGCAAAATCGTAATCGATGAGCGCACCGGCACGGTAGTGGCGGGAGTGGATATAAAAATCGATCCGGTGGTGGTCACACACGGTGAAATCACGATAAAAATCGATACCGCCAAAGAAAACAATGCTCTCAAAGAGGGGGATGTAGATATGGGTGATGGCGTGAGCATCGGCGTAAACTCCAATACTCTAACGACCGCACAAGAGATGCCCACGGTAGCAAACGTCACCCGTGCCCTCCAAAAACTCGGCGCGACCCCGAAAGTGATCATCTCTATCTTAGAAGCGATGAAAAAAGCGGGCGCGATAAGCGTCGATTTGGAGATCATCTGATGCTTAGCCTTGATACCTCTTCTATACTCGCTATCGGCGAAAAAAACAAGCTTGATTCTATAAGTACGCTCAATGCCGAAGATAAAGCGCTCAAGGAAAAGACCGACGAGTTTGAAGCGATATTTCTAAAAATAATCCTCGACACCGCAATAAAGAGGGAGGATTCTCTCTATCCCAAACAAGCGGGGAGCGACATATACAACTCAATGTACAACGAAGCGGTGAGCAAAGAGCTTGCGGGTGGATTTGGCTTTAGCGAACTCTTGTTTAACTACCTCAAGGAAAACAAACATTGATCAGCAAAGAGCTGTTAGATTCTTTAGATAGTAGAGAAAAAAGCCAACTTTTAAACTCGCTTGAAGAGATCATCAATCAAGTAAGCGATGCCGAAAAAGAGTTTAAGAATCTTAAAGAGATTTTTAACGAAGTGATCGAATACCTCCCAAACGCCATATGGGTACTCGAAAAAGACGGTGCGATATTTTTGGAAAACTCCGAAGCGGGAAAACTCCGCGATATTTTCAAAGAGATAGACCTCCAAAAAGACAACGACGAGATAGAGTATATGGACAATTTTTATCTCATACGAACAAACAACAAAGCCAATAAAATCATCATCTCCGCGACAAACATCACCGAGGAAAAACGCAAAGAACGCCTCGCTTCGATGGGACAAATAGCAGCCCATTTGGCGCATGAGATCAGGAATCCTATAGGCTCTGTCGCCCTTTTGGCTTCCACGCTCTTAAAAAAAGTAGACATCAAAACAAAGCCTTTAGTCTTTGAGATAAAAAAATCTATTTGGCGCGTAGAGCGTATCGTCAAAGCGACCCTCCTTTTTAGTAAAGGATTGCAAGTGAGCAAAGAATCGTATTTTCTTAGCGACATAAAAGAGGATCTTGATACCGCGGTAGGACACTATACCTACGGCAAAGAGATCGAATTCCGTTATGCGTTGCCGCAAGAGATGAAGATTAGCGCAGATAAAGATTTGATGGCGATCGTATTTCAAAACTTTCTTTTTAATGCTATCGATGCTATCGAAGAAGAAGATAGCGTAGAGGGGGGAATTTTTGAATTCTTTTACGAAGAGGATGTGAAAAATCACATATTCAAAATCTACGACAACGGGAAAGCCATCGAGAATAAGAATCTCCTTTTTGAGCCGTTTAAAAGCACAAAAACAAAAGGGAACGGTCTAGGCTTAGCCCTCTCTATGCAAATCATCGAAGCGCACGGTGGCTCTATCGAGCTACTCGAAGAAGAAAAAAAAGGATTTGCTATACGCTTGCCCAAAGAAAGCGAAAATGAATAAAAAAATATTTCTCCTTATCACTTTGGTGCTTTTCTTTGGAGAGTTGTTTCATTTTCTCCTTTTCTACCGCACTTATGATACGGGACTAGAGAGAAACAATAAAAACGTCCTATTAAAAACCGCACACGAAATCGCCGCACACTACACTATACTCCTAGAAGAATCACTCAAGGATAAAAATAGATACGCAAATAAACACTCCGAATCGCTCTATGTGTTAGCAGAAGACAACCGCCTATGGCAAATCACGGTATACGAAAAGCATAACGATCGGCTTGATCTTTTGCTCACAAGCGAGTTTTCCGAATATTTCGCCAACGGCTCAAAAGAGTATCTCCGCTTGAACCAAACCGCAAACATTCCCGAAAAAGGGCTTTTTAAAAAGATCAAAAACACAAAAAGAGAGCTTGATACTTTGATATTTCCTATGCAGCTCAACAACAGCTCACTTCTACTCTACATACAGCAAGAGGATCTCTCCCTTTATAAAGACGATAGTTTCTTGCAATTGATTAAATACCTAATAGGGACACTAGTGCTCTATATACTGCTTATCGCATTTTGGTATAAAAAACTCGATACATTTATCGAACAACTCGCAAGCAACTTCAAAAGAA
This sequence comes from uncultured Campylobacterales bacterium, assembly GCA_964500775.1. Taxonomy (GTDB): domain Bacteria; phylum Campylobacterota; class Campylobacteria; order Campylobacterales; family CAZCQG01; genus CAZCQG01. The sequence continues at coordinate 26,131 of CAZCQG010000026.1, read as the reverse complement.
GCTACAAACATATCTCCGAAAATAGAAGACGGGATAAAAAAATTAAAGATTCTATCGAAGCGGGGGCGATCTTTTTAGATAGCAAGCTCAACGTCAGCTACGCCAATAAATTTATTTTAAAAAGATTGGGGCTAAATCTAGGGGAGATCATAAGCAAGCCGATTCTTAATTACGTCGAAGGGGAATTGCGTTTTATCTTTAGGGATTTTATATTCGCCCTCAAAGAAAAACCCAATAGTATCAAGATAAAAACGACAAATGCCGAAGGGAGCATCGTCCATTTCTTGGTCAAAGGAGAGCATCTTCCTTTCGAGATGGAAAATGCTCGAAAATATCTTCTCATTTTAGAAGACATTACCGAGATTACGATTCTCAACGAAAAGCTCAATAAGCTCAATAAGAATCTTGAGAAAAAAATAGTCGACAGGGTCAAGTACACTAGAAGCATCCTAGATTCCCAATCAAGTCTCATTTTCGTCTGCAACAACGATAGAATCGTCGATGCAAATAGAAGTTTCTTAAAATTCTTCGGCAACTTTAGAAGCATCAACGACTTCAACAACACCAATAAAAACATCTTTGCACTTTTTGAAAAAACAAACGAAGAGGGGTTTGTATACGATTTTGAACACAAAGACCTCTTGGCACACCTCTTGGTATACAAAAACAGAAAACACAAAGTAAAAATACGCCTCCTTAATAAGATATATATTTTTGACATAAGTGCCGACTATCTTGAGCAAAGCAATCTCGCCAACGAATCGGAAAAAGAGTATTTTATCGTCACCCTTGTGGACATTACCGAATTTGAGCTACTGCGAGAAGAGGAAATCAATCTCGCAAAACTCACCTCCGTAGGAAAACTCACCGCAGGCATCACGCATGAAATCAACACTCCGCTCACCTATATCAAAGGGAATCTCGAAATTGCGAAGCTCGATCTAGAAGATATTCAAGACCAAACAATTCGAAATAATGCTCTAGCAAACATCTCTACCTTGGAGGACGGGGTAAAAAGGATCGAAAACATCATAAAATCGATGCAAGAGTTTGTCGGGAATAAAAAGACAAAAAGGGAAAAAATCGAGATCGTCTCCTCTATTTTATTGACGCTAAAAATGCTCCACAATAGGTCGAAGCATATTACGGCGATTACGATACTTGGGAAAACTTTTGATATATCTATGGATGAAGAATCTTTTGAAGAAAAGTTTTATGTTGAAGGGTTTAAACAAAAACTCGAACAGGTGTGGATTATCATCTTAAACAATGCCCTCGATGAGCTGACCGAGCAAAAGGAAAATTTTGAAGAGCGAAAGTTAGAGCTTGTGATAGATTCCGATGATAATTTCGCGGTGATTCAATTCATAGATAACGCCGGCGGTATTGACTCCACAATGATGGATAAGATATTTGATCCGCTAGTGAGTACCAAAACAAGTTCGGGTATGGGGATGGGGCTTAGTATCGCAAAAAAAATCATCGAAGAACATCGCGGAGAGATCCGCGCCTACAATAAAAATGACGGCGCGGTTTTTGAGATACGCTTACGGCTCTCGTAGTCTTTTTAGACTAACATTTTAGCGTTAGGTCTGCCGATAAAATATCCCTGCCCATAGGTCACGCCGAGCGTCTTTATCTCTTCGTAGATTTCGGCATCTTCGACAAACTCGCCTATGGTATTTATCCCCATCTCTTTTGCTAGCGTCAGAATCGAACAGATAAACGCCTTGTCGGATTTGTCGGTAACGACATTCTTGATGAACTCCCCTTCGATTTTTATGTAGTCGATAGGCAGACGCTTGAGATAATGAAACGACGAGAATCCGCTGCCGAAATCATCGATGGCAAATTTAAATCCTTCAAATTTCAGCTCTCGCACGAATTTTTCAAGCAGCGTCATATTTTTTACCGTATCTCTTTCGGTAATCTCAAAAACTACTTTGCGCGGATTGATGGCGTACTTTTTGGCGATACTTAAGATATTTTGGACAAATTCCCCGATAATAAGTGCTTTTGGAGAAATATTGACAAACAAAAGCCCTTCGTAATTGGTTTCGTGAATATACATAAACGCTTTTTCTATCAAGATGTAATCTAGCTTATGTATCACCCCTAGACTTTCCGCTACGTCGATAAACTCAAACGCGGAGATGATGTCATCCCCTTTTTGTATCCGCATCAACAGTTCATAAATCTCCACCTCGCCCGTCACCAAATTTTTAATAGGTTGAAAAAACGGCAGGAGATTCTTATTTTGCAAGGTATTGAGAATGAGCTGGGTTTTCTCGCCGGCAATTTTAAAGCTCTCTAAAATATCCTCCTCAGTAGGAGCCGCGACTCGATTTTTACCGCTTTTTTTTGCTTTGTACATCATATTATCGGCGATCATAAAAAGCTCTTTGTCGTCTTTGCCGTGTTCGGGGTAGACCGAATAGCCGATAGAAACCGTCGCATGAACATCGTCTCCGCTAGGCGAAGTGAGGGTGAGTGCTTCGATACCTTCTCGCACTTTCGTAGAAATCATAAACACTTGTTCGCTATCGGTCTCGGGCAAAATCACTACAAACTCATCGCCGCCGTATCTTGCGATAATGTCCTCTTTTCTCAACATATCCCGAAGTCCGCTCGCAAAAACTTGCAAAAATTCGTCTCCGAAGGTGTGTCCGTATTTGTCGTTGATTAATTTGAAATTATCGAAATCTATCACCATCACGCCGAATTTATAGCCGTTTCTTTTTGCGCGGATTATCTCATATGTGAGCAACTCTCGAAATACACGCTGATTATACAGGGCGGTAAGGGGGTCGCGCGTAGCGTAGTATTCGAGATCTTTGGTGTACTTATAGATCGCCTTTACCGAGCCTACGACATTAATGAGTGTCGTAAGTATCGATTCTATGACGATATATCTCGTAGGATCTTGGCTCATCAAAGACTGCACTCCGATACCCACTACGCCCCCTATTTTAGGGGTGGCCATAATTAAAGATTTTGTTTGCAACTCTATATCTCTTTGGGTAAGCGGCTTGAGTTTTGTATCGGGTTCGCATATGTTGTGATTTATGACCAAAGAGCTTACATCCGAAAAATAAGGATTCTCTTTGATTCTCGCTTTGACACTCTCTTCAAACATTTTTTTCGTATCTTCTTCGGGTGTCGCTATCCAAAAAATCTCTAGATCATACCCCTCTTCTTCGACTTTAAAAATGACAAAAAGATTGTAAACCTCCATAATAGTATTTATCTCAAAAAGGAGCGTTAATATGTGCTCTTGCCAATCTTTTACCACGTCGGATGTGATGATAAACTTGTCTAGCAACTTGACCTCGAACTCCAAAAGGTCTTTGTCGGCGGCTATATCTTTGAGTTTTGAAGTGAGAACCCCCACCTCCTCGTAGATTTTATTCAGCTCTTTAAAGCCTATCTCTTTTTTCCCGAGTTCTAAGAAACGGAGGTCTTTTACCGAGTTAACCTTGGTTATCTCTTGTTGAAAGCTCTCTATGGAACTGTCGATTTTTCCATTAACCCATTTGGCATTGATATATGCCGCAATAAGCGGTACGGGCACTAAAAATAACAAGAAAAGATAGAAGTCGTTTTTCGCCTCTTGCACGGTAGCGGCTAGATATTGTTTCGTCTCGATAAGCCCCAAAATATCCCCGACGCTTGCGTTAGTATGACACTGTAGACATTCGTTTTGCGCTTTTATGGGATACAGAAATTGGATATTGAGTTCATCCGCTACGCGTCTAAGCTCTCCGTCCCTCAAAGCAGACGCGACCAAGTCGGGTTGCTTCTCCTTGTCGTCATCATACTCCCCAAAAAGCTCCACCACCAAAGGAGCGCGATAAATCTCAACGCTTAGCGAGCTATTCTCAAACGCATTCTTCGTAGAAGATATGAACTCATTCATATCTTCCCTGCTCCATCCTCGCTTCATCACTTGATACATAGAGTTAAATACTTGTTTGGAGATGACTTCGGAGGTTTCGAGTGCTTTTTTTTGCGCTATATCCTCAAAAAAATTCGAACCGATGACAAAAAATGCAGATAACGCCGCGATAGACGCTACGAAGGTAGATATAAGTATGTAGTTTTTCAAACTTTTCATTATGCAAGCCCTAAATTGACGAAATAACGCTCTATTTTGAACGTAAAGGGGTAATTATACATAAACTTAGTAATAAATTAATTATTTTTTTATGACCGTCATATTGAGTGCAAGCCAATCTTGCAACCCACCCCTATACCATCGAATCTTCTCTTTTGGATAGCCTGCCTTGAGGATGCTTTGTATATATCTGCTTGACTGTACACACCAAGAGCCGTTACAAAAAACGGCAAGATTTTTTGCTCTACTAAAATCCAAAATACCCTCTTTGAGATCAACACCCATTTTTTTGTACGCCTCATAATAATCCTCTAAAAACTCCTCGTCGTACTCTAGCTCGGTATGGGGAATATTTACCGCACCGGGTATCGTCATTAGCTCATACCACTCCGCCCCTCTCGCATCGACCAAAAGATAAGAATCTCCCTCTTTTCCCATTTGTTCCATAAACTGAAGCATCTCTAGCTCTCCGATAGTCTCCACCCCTTTTTCTATGACGAAGGGTTGAATTTTTCCTACGGTAACGGTGAAATCTTTTTTGCAAGATTTGGGAACAGAATTCGGAGCATACTCTCCTCCAAATACATGCGCGACATTCGCACGAACATCAAAGCATTCAAACGGACGCTCTTTTTTTACGATCACGTTTTTTGTCTCTCCGTTACTTTGATGCGCTACGCTCACTCCCTGAAACTGCAAATCGACACCGAAAAGTGGGAGGAAGGCAAGTAATATTATTGATTTTCTTTTCATAATTTTTCTCCGTTTCTATATTGAATCTTTATGTATACTAAATATTGATTTTTAAAAGCTTGTATATACTTTTCTAATGCTACTATTCAGATTCTATCCACAAAAGCAAACAAAAGGTGGCGAGTGAAAAAATCGACGGACAAGGGTTTTATAGGAGACCTGCTTGCCGGCTCTAGCACACAAATCCCCGTAAGCATCGAACTAGAACAATGCTTGGAAGATTTTTTTCGCTGCTACTCGACAATTATAGAAAAAAACAACTTTTACAGAAACGCGGAAAAAAAATTGAACTTTCTTTTAATGAAACGTTTTGTTTTTACCGCATACAACAATCTCGTGGAGATGGATCAATCGATTTCCAAAGGGAAGGTTTCTAAACCCTATAGACTACTCATCTCCATAAGAAAAAAGTACGATGAGCTCACGCAATACGTATCAAAACCGGTCACCGTAGCATTTGACCAACTTTTTCTTTCAAGACAAGCAAACTATATCGAAGTATTGGAATATCTCGAATACGCCAAAAATAGAATCGATGCCGCAAATGCCTCTTTGCGAGGAATACAATCAAAAATAACCTCCGCGAAAGAGCGCTTGAGTATTATTAGCAGTAATAATCCGGAATTTGAAGAACTCAACTCCGAGCTCAAAAAATACAACGGAATGTACGTAGATACGCTACAAGACATCTCCGACAAAAAAACAGAGGTCAATATATTAAGCGCGGTAAAAGATGCTTTTAGCAGCGAAAATCTAGAGAGCTTCAAAAATGCTTTTACGGCAACTTCTGCGGAGAAAATAGGCGCACTAATAGATATTTTAGACGCTCTGACCCATGAGCTTGATATGCTGCTTTGGGAAGAGGCGAGAGAATCGATTATCATACGAAAGTTTTTTAAAATCGCTTCTATCGAAGGCTCTTTTAGCTCCAAAACCTATCTCAAATACTTTATTAGGAATCTCAAAAAAGAATCGGTCGGCTCGGAATACGAACAACTCATCGAACTCTATAACTACTTAGAGGGCATCAGTAATAAAAATATCCTCATAGTCACTACCGACACCGATAGAAGCGAGGAAGACAAAAAGCAAATCGAACAAATCGATAAAGACTATACCGTAATGACCGCTACAAATCCCGACAAAATCCCCATTGAACATAAAAAAATGGGGTTGCATCTAGTGATTATCGATTTTGAACAACGTTACGGCGACGGAGTGGACTATGTATCAAAATTTTGGGAACTCTTCCCTACGGCAAAAAGATGCGTACAGATTCTTATGCGTTTTCAAAACCCTACTTACGAATCACTCAATAAAGCCGGCAAATCGGGTATAAAGCATATGATGATTCACTCAAACGATCCGAGTAAAATGATAGACAAATTACGGCAGGTCATATAGTGGCAAGCGATAAAAACGACCAAATACGGGTTATGACCTATATGTACTTGTGGGAAGCGTATAACAAATCACACACCCTTGAACTGTTTGAAAAAAAATACCTTATGGGGTTGTTTGCAAGTAAAAAAATCGATACTCACGAAAAAAACTCCGTTATCATCGAGGTGATAAGGGATTTTTACGAAGCGAACGGGATAGAGCTAGAAAAACGAGAAGGTGTCGATTTTTTTGAACTTGATAAAAAAACAATAAATCGCAATGATAATCTCTTTCTGACATTCGTCAAAAGAAGTTTTGAGCTCAATCCTCTTGAACTTCAAGAGGTTCCCAATCGACCCGATCTATTTTTTATTTATAAAAAAGATCTCATACGCCTTTTAAAAGAGGCTCTCGGAGGAATCATCTTTGAGCGATTTCTCAATAACTGTCTCAAACTCTCACTCAAAGATATTTTCGGTCTCGGAGAGCGGGATGTCATATTTTTTTCAAGCGACAAACTTTTTATAAGATATTTTTCGAAACTCAATAGCAACGGTGCAGAAAAGAGATACAACGGGATTCCCAAAGAGGAGTTTGAGCGAATAGTCGAGGAGATGCGAGATTTTGATATGAAAAAATGCGTTAGTTCCGCGACGGAGGAGCTTTTAAACACTCCGCTATCGCCGCTTTCTATGGACAATATCACGTTCCATAAAAATTATCTCAAGATTATTATGCAAAATATCTCTAGACGTATCAACTATAAATTTGATTCCCAAGAGATGCTAGAGGGGTTTAGCGGTTACGTCTTAAGAAACTATTTTTTCACCTCCATATCAATCATCACCGATTTTATTTTCGAGAATCTTCCGAAAAATAATGAGAATCTAAAAAATTTTATCAATTTTTACGATGGTCGAGAGATTCTCGTCAAACAAAAAAGGATAAGAAAAAGTACGATCGAAGCAGAGGGGCAAAACTGGAACTACTCCTCAATCTATAACATCGTCTCCCAAAAACAATCGCTCAAAAATAGCTTTGACAAAAAACTCCAAGAGATCGAAAAACTCAAACAAGAGATATGTAAGGGCGAACAACGCTTAGTAGCCGAAAAAAATGAATTGCTCACCATAGACAAATCTCTTTTAAGTATTAACGCCGAGCTAAACGAACTCACCCAAGCACGCAAAGAGATGCAAGAAGATTTTGTCTCCGTCCAAAATACGATAAAAAACGGTGATAAACGAGAAGAATCCAAGAGCAAGGTCGAACAACTAAGAGAGGCGCTAAGCACGATGGGGAAAAAAGAAGATATGCTTATAGCGCAGAAAAATTCCATCTCTTCAAAAAAAGAGTTTCAGCAAATAAAATACGATCAATATAAAAAAGATATTGAAACCTACAAGAGGAATCTTGCCGCCGAAGAGACAAAAATAGAGAATATCAAAAGCTCGTTTCTTCCGATCGCCCAAAAAGAGCTAGAGATAAAAAAAGGGCTGGCTAAAGCCATTACGTCATTTAGGGTGTAGTATGCAAAAAAACCTTGAAGAGATTGCCGAATATATCCTAGAACACAGCTCAAGCCCTTTTTATGCTTTGGAGATGACGCTATCGCTGTATCTTTTGCACAAAAGCAATCCTAGCATTGCAGAAAAACTTTGCGCAGGAAGCGTGATTGATTCTATTCAGCTCTTAACAAAAGCTCTTGAAGAACGGTACGGCAAAAAAGAATACGTTATCAACTTCAACCCGAAAAAAATTTTTAGAGAGTTTGGCGAAACACCTGCTAGCACCGAAGACTTGGGGCGTATGATCGATAAATTTTGCATAGACAAAACCATACACCGCCTCTACGAATACTCCACCCCGTATGAACTCAAGCGTTTAATAAAACTCCTGCTTCGTATACAAGACGGGGAGAGTTTATACAGTCCTTGTTGTGGGATGGGAAGCGTATTTGAGATAGCAAGCGAAACAGATACTTATGTACACGGAGAGGACATAAACGAAGATGCAATTAGAATAGCGGAGCTATTTTTAGAATCGCTAGGCATACGCCACACTCTGCAACTAGGCAATGCTCTCAAAATAGAAGGGCTCTCTAAAAGCAAAAAAAGTTTTGATAAAGTTATATGTTTTCCACCGAGCAATATGCGATTTTTTGAGAGCGATAGAAAATTTGAAGAGTTCGGGAATTTGCCGAAAAATATACCTGAGATTTATTTTCTGCTCCACTCGATAAGCGTGATGGAAAAATGCGGGGTGGTCTTGGTAAACAATGAGATATTAAAAAGCAATGCCAAATTAGCAAAGACTAAAGAGGTTTTACTCAAAAGAGGGGTAATACAAGCGATAATTAAATTACCTAGCGCAATTATCCCCTTTAGCAAAAGAGAAAATTCCTTACTACTACTCTCAAAAAACAATACGAAAGTCACCTTCTTTGACGCATCCGGTGAGGAGTATTACCAAAAAGAGGGGAAATACAATAAATTAAAGAATATTGATAAAATAGTTTCGGAGGTGCTTGGGTGCAAAACGACAAAAAATTGTACTACAAGAGATATGTCGGATCTGCACTACCTCAATCTCAATCCGGAATATTATTTAAGCGATATACCAAAGAATCCAAGCAACGTGGTATTGCTAAAAAAATACGCAGAGAGAATCTACAGAGGGCAAAGGTGTGAGGAGAGCGTCGATGGAAAATACCGATACAAAAGTATCGGGATAGGCGATTTTAAACAACATTCCCCTACGATTCCGCGAGGTAAAACCAACACCACAAACGACGAAAATACCGTAAAAAAATTCGCTCTCAAAGAGTGGGATATACTCATAGCAATGCGTACCGGTCCTGAAAAAATCGCTATTGTGGGAGATTGCGGAGAAATACCCATACTTCCAAACGCAGGAATAATTGTAGTGCGGACGAAAAATACAAAACAAGCCATTGCACTTTATATGTTTTTGATTTCAATAGGTGGACAGGAACAACTCGGGAGATTTTTCACCAACTCCCCCAACAAAACACTCTCGCCAAAAATATTAGAAGATTTTGTTGTTCCTATTTTTGACACCGACAAAATGATGAACAACTTTAAGAAGCTTACGGAAAATAGAGCTAAAATCGAAAAAATAGAAGAGATGAATAAAAGAATAATAGATGATATATAGAAGTGGTGTCCTCGGCGGGATTCGAACCCACGACCTCACGATTAGGAATCGTGTGCTCTATCCAGCTGAGCTACGGGGACAAATGTAGCTAGTTGGAAAAGAAAGGGTTAACCCTTTCTTTTTTCAACGATCTCTTTTGCTATGTTTGAAGGCACTTCGCTGTAGTGATCAAACTCCATAGAATATGTACCTCTTCCTTGCGTAGCAGATCTAAGGTCTGTTGAGTATCCGAACATTTCAGAGAGCGGAACAAAAGCGTTGATAATTTTTACGCCTGTTCTATCACCCATAGAGTTTACCTGTCCTCTTCTTCTATTTAAGTCACCGATAACATCACCCATATAATCTTCAGGGACTTCGACTTCGACTTTCATCAAAGGCTCTAGTATAATAGGGTTTGCTTCTCTTGCCGCTTCTTTAAACGCCATAGATCCTGCAATCTTAAACGCCATTTCAGAGGAGTCGACATCGTGGTAGCTACCGTCAAAAAGTTCTACTTTGACATCCACTACCGGATAACCTGCAAGTACGCCGTTTTGAAGCGCTTCTTGGATACCTTTATCAACTGCAGGGATATACTCTTTAGGAATAACACCGCCTGTTACTTTATTTACAAATGAATATCCTTCGCCCGGTTCTGCAGGCATAAGGTTGATAAATACGTGACCGTACTGACCTCTACCGCCTGATTGTTTTGCATATTTGTGCTCTTTAGTAACCATCTTCTTGATAGTTTCTCTGTATGCAACTTGCGGCTGTCCGATCTCTGCTTCGACTTTGAATTCTCTTTTGAGCCTATCAACGATAATCTCAAGGTGGAGTTCACCCATACCCGCAATAATCGTTTGACCCGTCTCTTCATCGGTCCAAACTCTAAAGCTTGGATCTTCTTCGGCGAGTTTCGCAAGGGCAAGAGACATTTTCTCTTGGTCTGCTTTTGTTTTTGGCTCAACCGCAATAGAGATAACCGGATCAGGGAACTCCATTCTTTCAAGTATTACCGGAGCTTTCTCATCACATACGGTATCACCCGTCAATGTATCTTTTAGACCGACGATAGCGCATATCTCACCGGCATAGGCTTCTTTTATCTCTTCTCTTTTATTTGCATGCATTTTTAAAAGACGACCTACTCTCTCTTTTTTCCCTTTTGTAGAGTTCATAACATATGTACCGCTCTCTAGGACGCCCCTATAGAGTCTTACGAATGTCAACTGCCCCACAAACGGGTCGGTCATGATTTTAAATGCAAGACCTGCAAGTGGTCCGTTTTCGGTAGAATCAACTTTTATCGTCTTTTCTGCATCATTAATATCCGTACCTTTTATGTCTGCAACTTCGGTAGGGTTCGGAAGATAGGTGACGACTGCATCTAGTAATGTCTGAACACCTTTGTTTTTAAATGCCGTACCGCATAGCATCGGAATGATGCTCATATTGATACAACCGATCTTGATTCCTTTTTTGATCTCGTCGTTTGTAAGCTCTCCGCCTTCGAGATATTTCTCCATCAAAACTTCGTCTTGCTCAGCAGCAGCCTCGATCATTTTTTCTCTATATTGTTTTGCTTTTTCGACTAGTTCCGCAGGAATCTCTTCTACGTCATATTTAGCACCCATAGATTCGTCATTCCAAACGATGGCTTTCATTTCTACTAAGTCAATTACACCCTTGAACGCATCTTCTGCACCGATAGGGATTTGCAATGGAATCGGGTTTGCAGCCAATCTCTCTTTGATTTGATTTTCAACTGAATAAAAATCTGCACCGATTCTGTCCATTTTATTTACGAATACAAGTCTAGGAACACCATACTTATTGGCTTGTCTCCATACTGTTTCAGATTGCGGTTGAACACCGCCTACCGAACAAAATACGGCAACGGCACCGTCAAGTACCCTCATAGACCTTTCAACTTCGATTGTAAAGTCAACGTGTCCCGGAGTGTCGATAATGTTTATCTGAGTTTCTCCCCAAAAACAAGTCGTCGCAGCAGAAGTAATGGTGATTCCACGCTCTTTTTCTTGCTCCATCCAGTCCATAGTGGCGGCACCGTCATGCACCTCGCCTATTTTATGCGATACGCCGGTATAAAATAATATTCTCTCTGTCGTGGTTGTCTTTCCCGCATCAATGTGCGCGGCGATACCAATATTTCTCACTTTGTTTATCGGGGTCTTTCTGGCCATTCGGTTATTCCTCTAAAAATATATTTTGATAATTTTATATAAAGATTATTACCATCTATAATGTGCGAATGCCTTGTTGGCTTCTGCCATTTTATGGGTATCTTCTTTTTTCTTAAATGCTGATCCTCTTTCGTTTGCCGCATCACTAAGCTCGCCTGCAAGTCTATCCATCATCGTTCTTTCATTTCTTTTTCTTGCAGCGTCGATAAGCCATCTGATAGAGAGCGAAAGTTGTCTAGCGCTTCTTACTTCCATAGGTACTTGATATGTCGCACCGCCGACTCTTCTAGCTTTCACTTCGACCATAGGTTTTACGTTATCAAGGGCTTTATTGAAAATCTCAATCCCTTTTTCTTTTGTTTTTTGCTCAATTCTCTCTAATGCACCGTAAATTACTTTTTGTGCAACACTCTTTTTGCCGTCATACATTAGCTTATTGACAAATCTCGTGATCGTTGTACTGCTGTATACCGGATCTTCGAGTACGGGTCTGACTGGGGCTCTTCTTCTTCTCATTTATAGTTCCTTCAATTATTTCTTTTTGCCGGTTGGAGCTGCTGCTTGACCGGGTTTAGGTTTTTTTGTACCGTATTTAGATCTAGATACCGTTCTTTTTTGTACACCTGCTGTATCGAGCGCACCTCTAATAATGTGATATTTCACACCCGGTAAGTCTTTTACCCTACCGCCTCTTATGAGTACGATACTGTGCTCTTGGAGGTTGTGTCCTTCGCCCGGAATATAGCTAATAACTTCAAATCCGCTTGTTAATCTTACTTTTGCAACTTTTCTTAAAGCCGAGTTTGGTTTTTTCGGCGTAGTGGTATAAACTCTCGTGCAAACGCCTCTTCTTTGGGGGCAGTTTACGAGTGCTGGAGATTTAGATTTTTTTACGATCTTCTTCCTCTCGTGTCTTACTAGTTGGTTAATGGTTGGCACTTATCTTCCTTAAAAAATAGTTTTTTCATAAAAATGGAGCGAATTATAGTAAAATCATTCTTTTTTTTCGCTTAACTTAAGGCGAGATTAATAATAATCCCGCCTAGACGCTACTTACTCTACTTCTACCTCTTCTTCTTTGAGACGTATCTTGGTATTTTTGTAGATTCCCGTACCCACCGGTATCATTCTACCGAGTACGACGTTCTCTTTTAGATCTTCCAAGAAGTCCATTTTTCCTGCGATACTCGCTTCGGTGAGTACTTTTGTCGTCTCTTGGAACGATGCCGCAGAAATAATCGAATCAGAACTAATCGCAGCTCTCGTGATACCTAAGAGCACAGGTTCCGCTATCGCAGGCTCGCCGCCTAATTTCATAATTTTTTCGTTTTCTTCTTTGAATAATCGTTTACTAATGAGATCACCTTCGATAAACTTCGTATCACCGCTATCGATAATCTTCACTTGTCTAAGCATTTGAGATACGATGATCTCGATATGCTTATCCGCTATCGCAACCCCTTGTCTTCGATACACTTGCTGTACTTCGTTGATGACATAACTATGGAGTGCTTTTTCACCTGAGATTCTCAAGATGTCGTGGCTTGATGCCGCACCGTCACTGATGCGCTCACCTGCATGGACAAATTCGCCGTTATGGACGAGGATTTGTCTTGATTTGTCGATGAGATATTCACTCACTCTGCCGTCTTCCGCCGTAACAAGGACACGGTCTTTTCCTCGAAGCGGTTTGCCGAAGCTCACTACCCCGTCAGTCTCAGAGAGGATAGCCGGATTCTTCGGTCGTCTCGCTTCAAAGAGTTCAGAAACCCTTGGAAGACCTCCGGTAATATCTCTTGATTTAACAAGCGCTTTCGGTGTTTTTGCCAACACGTCCGCAATACCTACTTCTGCACCGTCTTGTACGAATATCGCCGTTTTCGGGTCAAGCGTATAACGCACTAGCTCACCGCTCTTAGTAGCAAGGACGATTGTCGGCTTATTGCCGCTCGGTAGATATTCGTTAATAACAAGTCTTGTTTGACCCGTAAGGTCATCTACTTGTTCCGTAGCCGTAAGCCCCGGAATAATATCTTCAAATTTCACGACACCTTCGCTCTCCGAAATAGTCGGGTTAGAATACGGATCCCATTCCGCTATCGTGATTTGCTCGTTGTTGTTCGGCATAGCCAAGACGGTAGTGTAATCTACGTGCGAGTTATCTTCTATCTCTATGATCGAACCTCTCGCGATATAGTGTCGTATCGCTTCTCTATCATGTTCATCCGCGATAACGGCAAAAATCCCTTTTTCTTTTATCTCTTCGCCTTTTTTCACCTCTTTGTATCTATCAAGGTGATCGCCGTTGAGTTTGTAGAACTTCACGATTCCTTTATCTTTTGCGACGATTTTTTGTGTGATCGGCGCACCGTCGTGTACTTTCAATTCACTTGCATACGGTATCCTGTTAGGTACGTTCCAGCCGTCTTTGATTATCTCTACGATACTCTCGCCCGCTTCTACTTTACCGCCGCTATACGGGAGGTAGAGTTTTCCTTCTATTTTACCCGTGACGCCCGCTAGCTCATTAGGTTTTGCAACATCCGTTTTTCTTAACGAATAGCGAACCGTCTCTTTTCCTTTGATCGTAAGCACAACTTCATCATGAATCGTATCAATACTTAATTCACCTGCAAACGGTGCTTTTATTTTTGGTTCCACCAAAAGAACAGCCGCGTTTCTTCTGTTGGCTACGACAAGCTTGTTGTCTTTTGTCGTATAGGTCTTAAGGTTGTAGTATCTAATAAAACCTTCTCTCTCTGCACTTACCGATTTCTCTTCTTGCGTCCTAGATGCAGTACCGCCGATGTGGAATGTTCTAAGCGTAAGCTGTGTTCCCGGCTCACCGATAGATTGTGCAGCGACAACGCCGACTGCTTCGCCCGGCTTAACGATTTTTCCTTCACCGAGGTTTACACCATAACATTTTGCACAAACACCTTTTTCCGCTTTACACGTTACCGGAGTTCTAATGATGACGCTTTTTACGCCGGCGTCTTTTGTGATTCTCGCTTTTTCTTCGTCTATCAACGTACCTTCGGAGATAAGAATCTCATTTGTAATCGGGTCAATAATATCTTCTGCGACGACGCGTCCGAGGATTCTCTCCTCTAGCGCTTCGATAAGCTCACCACCGACGGTAATGTCGGTTATCTCTACACCTTCGTGCGTACCGCAATCATCGGTCACGACTTTGACGTTTTGCGAAACGTCGATAAGTTTTCTTGTCAAGTACCCTGCGTTTGCAGTTTTAAGCGCGGTATCGGCTAGACCTTTTCTCGCACCGTGGGTCGAGATAAAGTATTCAAGAACGTTTAGACCCTCTTTAAAGTTTGAAATAATCGGCGTCTCGATAATCGTACCGTCTGGTTTTGCCATAAGACCCCGCATACCCGAGAGCTGTCTAATCTGCGCCGCACTACCTCTCGCACCTGAGTCTGCCATCATATAAATGGAGTTAAATCCGTTTTTATCGTTTTCGGTAATCGCCATCATCTCGCCGGCTATTTTATTGTTGACATCCGTCCACACGTCGATGATCTTGTTATATCGCTCTTGCTCGGTGAGGAGACCTGCGCCGAATTGTGCTTGGATCTCTTTTACTTTCTTTTTCGCATCTTCAATATCTTTGACTTTTGTCGTAGGCACTTTGATGTCGTCAATAGAAATAGATATACCGGCCGCCGTTGCGTATTTGAAACCTAGATTTTTGAGGTTGTCAAGGAAGCTCGCCGTATACTCCAAACCACCCTCTTTATACACGTGGTCGATGAGTGCTGAAACATCTTTTTTCTTGAGCACCTTGTTCCACAACGATACGGGAACAAAATCAGGAAGTATTGATTTGATAATCATCCTACCTACGGTAGTTTGGATAACCCTGCCCTCTTCTATCGTTCGTACTTTTGCATTGATCTCTATTGATCTATTTTCTAGAGCGATCATTATCTCATCGATATTGCTAAAAAGCTTGTGTTCGCCCGCGCAACCGTCTTTTGCCAGTGAAAGATAATAGATTCCAAGAACCATATCTTGCGAAGGAACGGTTACCGCTTTCCCCGTTGCAGGAAGCAAGATGTTCATTGAGCTAAGCATCAATATCTTACACTCTGCGATTGCCTCTTGGCTAAGCGGCACGTGTACCGCCATCTGGTCACCATCGAAGTCCGCGTTAAACGCAGTACACACGAGCGGATGTAGCTGAATAGCCTTTCCGTCGATGAGTTTGGGGTGGAACGCTTGAATAGACTGCTTATGGAGCGTCGGTGCACGGTTGAGCATTATCGGATAATCTTGTACGATCTCTTGCAAGCACTCCCAAACCTCATTCGTTTTGAATTCGATCATCTTCTTGGCTTGTTTGAGCGTAGTCGCATACCCTTTCTCTTCGAGTTTTGCCAAGAGGTGCGGTTTGAAAAGTTCAAGTGCCATATTTTTAGGCAAGCCGCATTGATCCATTCTCAAATCAGGTCCGACAACGATAACGCTTCTTCCCGAGAAATCAACCCTTTTACCGAGGAGGTTTTGTCTAAATCGACCTTGTTTCCCTTTGATAATCTCTGAAAGTGATTTGAGCGGTCGCTTATTCGCACCTTTTACCGCGTTTGCATTCCTGCCGTTATCAAATAACGCGTCTACCGATTCTTGGAGCATCCTTTTTTCGTTTCTCACGATGATTTCAGGAGCGTCAAGTTCGAGCAATCGCTTCAATCGCTGATTCCTATTAATAACCCTTCTATAAAGGTCGTTGACATCGGACACCGCGAATTTCCCGCCATCAAGCGCAACAAGCGGTCTAAGATCCGGTGGAAGTACAGGAAGTACGGTAAGCATCATCCACTCGGGTTTATTGTTTGAGTTGATAAAGCTTTCGACCACTTTCAATCGTTTTACTATCGTCTTTTTCTTCGCTTCGGAATTTGTCGATTTTATCTCTTCTCTTAGGCTGTTTAATAGCTCGATTAGATCAAGTTCCGCCAAAAGCTCTTTTACGATCTCGCCGCCCATTTCGGCATGGAATCCCGTATGGTCAAATCTTTGACTCAAGCTTTGATATTGCTCTTCGTTCAAGACATCGTATTTAAGAACCGGCTTTGTGTTTTCATTATCATAAAACGCATCGCCGCACTCTTTAACGATATAGGCTTCATAATACAATACGCGCTCTAGGTCTTTCATTTTCACCCCAAGAAGCGTTCCGATTCTGCTTGGAAGCGAGCTAACGTACCAAATATGTGCGACAGGGGTAACAAGCTCAATGTGACCCATTCTACTTCTTCGTACTTTGCTTGAAGTAACTTCAACGCCGCACTTCTCGCACACGACACCTTTATATCGCATCTTTTTATACTTGCCGCATAAGCACTCGTAGTCTCTGATAGGACCGAATATTTTCGCGCAGAAAAGACCGTCTCTTTCGGGTTTGAGTGTCCTATAGTTAATAGTCTCGGGTTTTTTGACCTCTCCGGTACTCCATGAAAGTACTTTTTCGGGACTTGCGAGACGCAATTGGAACGAACTAAAATCGCTCGGTCTATTGTCTTCTTTAATGAGTACTTCTTCAAGTCCATCTTCGGTTTCACCGTAAACGGCTACGTCAAGTGCCAAAGACTGGAGTTCTTTGGTAAGCACGTAGAACGTCTCCGGAATCTCTGCTTCTTGTACGTTTTCCCCTCTTGTAAGCGCTTTGTACGCTTTTACCCTGCCTTCAACGTCATCGGATTTAATGGTGAGCATCTCTTTTAGGGTGTGCGCCGCGCCGTAAGCTTCGAGCGCCCACACTTCCATCTCACCGAATCTCTGACCGCCGAATAGCGCTTTCCCGCCGACAGGTTGTTGTGTGACGAGTGAGTAAGGTCCCGTACTTCTTGCGTGGACTTTCTCGTCAACCAAGTGGTGGAGTTTGAGCATATACATATAGCCGACGTTGACACGCTCTTTCATCTTCTCGCCGGTTTTTCCGTCATACAACTCCGTCTTGCCGTCGGTATCTATTTTTGCCATTTCGAAAAGTTTCTTGAACTCCTCGTCGCTCACCCCTTCAAATACAGGCGTAGCGAATCGTACCCCTTTGCTCCAATCTCTCGCGTATTTGACGAGATCTTCGTCGCTAAGACTTTTTACAAATTCGACAACGTTTTTCATTTTTGAAACAGTTGCAATATTTGTGATTTTCTCTCGCAACTCTTTTACGAAATCATTCCGTTTTTGCTCGAAAATATCTAGAATCTGATCACCTAGTCTTCTTCCGATAAGTCCCAAGTGCACTTCAAGAATCTGTCCGATGTTCATCCTTGAAGGAACCCCTAGCGGGTTAAGAACGATCTCAACGGGCTCGCCGTCTTTTGTGTAAGGCATATCGACTTCGGGGACGATGGTAGAGACGATACCTTTGTTCCCGTGACGTCCTGCCATTTTATCGCCCACTTTGAGCTTTCTTTTGGTCGCAACGTAGATTTTTACGAGTTTTACCACGCCGCTTGGGAGGATGTCGTCTTTTTCTAGGATGCTCAATTTCTCTTCGTGCTCTTCGGTGAGGCTCTTCTTTTGTTCCAAGAAGTTATTTTTGAGCGATTCGTATTTTTCTTGAATTTTTTGCTCATACGACTTTACTAATGAGTTCAGTGCGAATCTATTGATGTCTTTGAGTTCATCTTTTGGAATCTGCGCACCTTTTTTGTACTCTTTGCCGTTTACCGTCGCATCTTCGCTAAGTTTCGCTTTTGAGAGTAAAGAGGTAACACGAAGCATCTCTTCTCTATCAAGCATAATAAGCTTATCGTGGTGTTCGAGGTCAAGTTTGTTCTTTTCGACTTCATAAGAATCTACCGATCGTTGATCTTTCTCATATCCCTTTTTTGTGAATATTTTCACATCAACAACGATACCTTCGAGTGAAGGTGGGCAGTAGAGTGATTTATTCACTACGTGTCCCGCTTTTTCACCGAATATCGCTCGAAGCAATCGCTCTTCAGGAGTTGGTTTTACCTCACCTTTAGGGGATACTTTACCGACTAAAATCATACCCGGTTTCACGTATGTACCGATTTTGATAATACCGCTGTCATCAAGGTGGACGAGTTCTTCTTCACGCACGTTTGGAATATCTCTAGTTACTTCCTCGACACCGTGCTTAAGCTCTCTAGCTTCTAGCTCTTTTTCGTAGATGTGTACCGACGTAAACGTATCGTCTTTGATGATTTTTTCGCTCACGACGATAGCATCTTCGAAGTTATAGCCGTTCCAAGGCATAAATGCAACTCGAATGTTTTTCCCGAGTGCAAGCTCTCCATTATCCATGTTTGGACCATCGGCAAGTACTTGACCCGCTTCGATAGCTTCACCTTTTTTTACTATAGGGTACTGCGAGAAGCTCGTATTTTGGTTGGTTCTAAGATTTTTCTGCAAAGAGTAGTGATCGATAAACGCACCCTCTTCATCTTCGCCGAGGATATAAACGCTTTTTGCGTCTACTTTCTCGACTATACCGCCTCTTTCGGCTTTAATCGCTTCCCAAGAATCTCTTGCCACGATTTTTTCTATACCCGTACCGACCATAGGTGCGGAAGTTCTTAGGAGCGGAACTGCTTGTCGCTGCATGTTTGAACCCATAAGCGCCCTGTTGGCATCATCGTGTTCAAGGAACGGAATAAGCGAAGCTGCAACCCCGACGACCATTCTTGGACTAAGGTCGATTAGGTTTACTTTTGCTTTCTCCGTAAGGATAATCTCGCCGTTTATCCTAGCTTCGATCAAATCCTCTTTTATACCGCCTTCAGTATTAAGCTTCGTACTTGCAGGAGCGATGACAAGCCCCTCTTCTTGCGTAGCCGTCAAATAGACGATTTCATCGGTGACTTTGCCGTTGTCTACTTTTTTATACGGTGCTTCGATAAATCCGAGGTCGTTTACTTTAGCATAGGTAGAAAGGGTGTTGATAAGACCGATGTTTTGACCTTCCGGTGTTTCAACAGGACAGATTCTTCCGTAATGTGTCGGGTGCACGTCACGCACTTCAAATCCTGCTCGCTCTTTTACAAGACCGCCCTCACCAAGCGCCGAAAGTCTTCTTTTGTGGGTGATTTCGGAAAGCGGATTGGTTTGATCCATAAACTGAGACAACTGTCCGCCCGTGAAGAATTCTAGAATCGTAGTCGTAATCATTTTTGAGTTAATCAAATCATGCGGCATAAGCTCATCTAGCGCACCGCTCATAGTAGTGAGCTTGTCGCGAATCGCTTTTTGCATTTTGACTAGACCTGTGTGAAGTTCGTTTGCCAAAAGCTCACCGATAGCTCGGATTCTTCTATTTCCCAAGTGATCTCTGTCGTCTATCTGCCCTTGTCCGTTTTTCACTTTTACAAGATATTTTACGGTTTTGACGATGTCTTCATAGGTAAGAACCGTTACATACTCCGGCACTTTAAGACCGAGTTTGTGGTTCATCTTCATCCTACCCACTTTGGTAAGATCGTATCGTTCGGAATCAAAGAACAATTGTTGTACGAAAATCTTCGCGGCATCCCTTGTTACAGGCTCACCCGGTCGCATTACTTTGTAGATTCTGATGCTTGCAAGGTCGTTTTCGTCTTCGATTTTTTCGGTCTGTTTGAGCAATTTTATCGATTCGTTATCGGCTAGGAAAGAGTTGATGATCGATCTATCCACGCCCGTCGCGATGTCGTTTGCTATTTCAAACTCGGTAATACCGTTTTCTAGGATTTTCTTGAGTTTTCCTTCGTCAAGTTGCGTAAGTGTGTCATAAATAACTTCGCCGCTCTCCATATTATAAATAGGAGTCGCCAAGCATCTATCCAATAATGTCTCAAGCGGATATTCGATGAATTTTATACCGCTTTCCAAAAGTGATTTTGCTTTTTTCGCAGTCAATCTTTTACCGGCGGCAACGATGAGTTCTCCGTTCTCGTCTTTCAAATCAAACTCTAGCCTTCCTACGAAATCATCGGGATTGAAAGGGATAAGAAATTTATTATCGACCGCTTTGATGTTGAGAATCGGGTAGAACATTTTAATAATGTCTTGTTTGCTGTATCCTAGCGCTCTAAAGAGAATCGTTACGGGAACTTTTCTTCTTTTGTTGATTCTTACATAAAGCACGTCTTTCGCGTCATACTCGAAGTAGAGCCAAGAGCCTCTGTCTGGGATTATTTGCCCCGTATAGACGAGTTTGCTTGAAGAGGTATTGGATTCCTCTTCTTTAAAGATAACGCCCGGACTTCTGTGGAGCTGATTGACGACGACTCTCTCGACACCGTTAATGATAAATGAGGTTCTATCGGTCATCAAAGGGATTTCGCGAATAAATATTGATTGTTCTTTTATATCTTTGACACCGAGTTTTTCACCCGTTTTTTCATCTCTCTCCCAAAGTACCAATCTTACTTTGATCTTCAATGGAATAGAGTACGTAAGTCCCCTTTCCATGGCTTCTCTAACTGTATATTTTGGTTTACCGTACTCGCATCCAGCATATTCAAGGGTGATTCTATTTTGCGCGTCATGAATTGGAAAAATTGATTTAAATACTTTTTGTATGCCGCTATTATCATCGCCCGTAGCACCTATAAACGTATCATAACTATTTCTTTGCAATTGCAATAGGTTCGGTACCTGGATATTTTGATCGATTTTGGTAAAGTCAACTCTTAATCTGTTACCTGATTTTAACGTAGTTGGCATATTTTACCTCTGTAAGTGGAATTTTGGAAGAATTATGAGAAAAGGGTCGGAACTAGTCCGACCCGTAAAAAAAAGAATCAAATAAAATTACTTGATTTCTACTTTTGCGCCTTCAGCTTCAAATTTTGCTTTGATAGCTTCAGCATCTGCTTTGTTTACACCCTCTTTAATTGTGTGCGGTGTACCTTCAACTGCGTCTTTAGCCTCTTTAAGACCTAGACCTGTTACTTCTCTCATTACTTTAATAACGTTGATTTTTTTGTCGCCTGCACTTGTAAGAACAACATCAAATTCTGTTTTTTCTTCAGCAGCAGCTGCAGGAGCAGCTCCACCGGCCATTGGCATCATACCTGCAGCCATTACCGGCGCAGCAGATACTCCGAATTTTTCTTCGAATTCTTTTACTAGTTCTGAAAGTTCAAGAACGGTCATACTTGCTATTGCTTCTAATATATCAGCTTTTGTTACTGCCATTGTATTTCTCCTAAATGTATTTTTTATTCTTTTGTATTTTTGTAATTATCCAAAACCGTAACCATATCTCGCAATGGAGCAGAGAGCACGGTAGCCATATTTCTAAGCGGCGCGTTCCATACAGAAAGTAACATACCGATAAGCTCTTCTCTTGAAGGGAGCTTGGATATTGCTTCTATCTGATCTGCACTTACGGCTGCACCGTCTACGAATCCTGATTTAACAACAAATTTCTTCTCGAAATCTTTTGCACATTCTACGGCAAGTTTAGCGAGAGAAACTTGGTCATCAGACCATAGAAAAACGTTTGTATCTTTCAGCTCGGGATTCTCTATCCCACTTGCGTTTAAGGCAATAGAAGCGAGTGTGTTTTTTGCTATTTGCACTTTAGCTTGTGCAGCTCTAGCTTTTTTTCTTACTGCTTCAAGTTGTCTTACCGTTAGACCTTTATAGTCACAAACGATAACGCCTGCGCATGCTTGGAATTCAGAGGTAAGATACTCGATTACTTCTTTCTTTTCAGCTCTTGTCAATTTAACCTCCTTTCCGACCCAGACTTATGAAGGGCTCCCAAAAGGGAATTTAAGTCATTCTCCCCTTCAGTCTCTAGTCTAAGATAAAAAACGGACTAAGAGATTATCTTAGATCCATCAACTCTTGTGCGTCCATTTTCAATGAAGGACTCATTGTAAGTGATATAGCTGCGTTTCTTATATATTTGCCTTTTGATGTTGAAGGCTTGCTTTTATTGATTGCTCTTACGAATTCTGCAATATTTTCTTCAATTTTTACGGTATCGAAACTCACTTTTCCTACAGGGGCGTGAATGTTCCCTTTTTTGTCAACCCTAAAGTTCACTTGACCGCTTTTTGCGTTTGTTACAGCTTTTTTTACATCCATCGTAACGGTTCCGGTTTTGGGGTTAGGCATAAGACCTTTTGGCCCGAGGATTCTCCCTACTTTACCGACTAGCGCCATCATATCAGGTGTAGCGATAACGATGTCAAAATCAAGTCTACCGCCTTGTATTTCAGCTACCAAGTCATCGGCACCTGCAACATCGGCACCTGCTTTCATAGCTTCTGTGGCTTTTTCACCTTTAGCAATCACGGCAACTCTAACTTTCTTACCTGTTCCGTGAGGAAGCACAACTGCGCCTCTTACCATTTGGTCTGCGTGTCTAGGGTCAACACCTAGTCTTAGCGCGATCTCGACGCTTTCGTCAAATTTCGCGCTCTTAAGTCCTTTTACTGCCGTAGCAGATTCTGAAAGTGTGTAAACTCTTTCTCTATCTAGTTTTTCTAAAAGTGAATTTAATCTTTTTCCTACTTTTTTCATTGTGCAACTCCGGATTAATCTATTATTTCTATACCCATGCTTCTAGCGCTACCCATAATGGATCTAGCAGCTTGATCAGCATCGTCGGTGTTTAGGTCTACTATTTTTCTTTTTACGATCTCGTCAACTTGTGCTTTAGTGAGCTTTCCGACTTT
Source organism: uncultured Campylobacterales bacterium (assembly GCA_964500775.1). Taxonomy (GTDB): domain Bacteria; phylum Campylobacterota; class Campylobacteria; order Campylobacterales; family CAZCQG01; genus CAZCQG01. The sequence goes on along the minus strand of CAZCQG010000026.1, from coordinate 2,849 downwards.
ATTTTTAAGTGGGTTGTCACTTCCTTTTTTAACGCCTGAAGCTTTTTTGATAAGATCTGTTACCGGTGGCTGTTTTGTGATAAAAGTAAAACTTTTGTCGGCATATACCGTAATAACAACTGGGATAGTAAAACCTGAAAACTCTTTTGTTTTCTCATTGAAAGCTTTACAAAATTCCATAATATTAACGCCTCTTTGACCCAAAGCTGGACCGACTGGAGGAGATGGGTTAGCCGCACCGGCAGGTATTTGTAGCTTTATCTCACCAACAACTTTTTTTGCCATAATTTAATCCTTATATCTTTTGTATTAATTTAAATAATCTTTTCTACTTGGGAATAGAGAATCTCTATCGGGGTACTTCTACCGAAAATAGAGACGTTTAGCTTAAGTTTTCTATGCTCCATGTCATAATCCTCTACTGTACCGGTAAAGTTCGCAAAAGGTCCTTCGATGATTCGCACCACTTCACCTGTATCAAACGATACTTTGGGTTTTGGAGCGGCTCTATTTTTAACCTTTTCCAAAATGAGATTAATATCTTTTTCACTTAGTGCGGTAGGTTTTTTTGACTCACCGATGAATCTTCCGACTTTTGGAAGCGATTGTATTTTATGCCAGAGATCGGTATTAAGATCTACTTTTATAAACACATACCCCGGATACAAACTTCTCTCGGTTATTTTTTTCTTATTATTCTTCACCTCGATGACATCTTCGGTAGGAACGATTATCTCGGAGAATCTCTCTTCGATTCCCCACTCTTTTACGAGGTTTTCGATAGCTCTCTTTACGCTAAGTTCGCTGCCGGAATATGTTTGTATCGCATACCATTCTTGAGCCATATCTACCCTCTTTTTTTATTTTAGGATTCCCGATACGGTTGCGGAAAAGATTAGATCAATTAGTCCTAAAAAAATAGTAACAACCGTAACAACTACTATAACCGATATAAAAGCATTTCTAATTTGCTCTTTAGTAGGAAATATAACCTTGTATAATTCCTCTTTAGAAAATCTATAAAAAGATACCAATTTCTTCATTTTTGCCCTTTTCTAATGGCAGGCCAGGAGGGACTCGAACCCCCATCACTCGGTTTTGGAGACCGATGCTCTACCATTGGAGCTACTGACCTATAAAGCCAAGAAAATTTTCTTAGCTTTTTAGTTTTATCTCTTTGTGAAGAGTATGTTTGTTGTCTCTAGGACAAAACTTTTTCATCTCTAACTTTTCAGTGTGCGTTTTAGAGTTTTTTGTAGTGCTATAGTTTATCTCACTGCACTCTGCACATTTCAAACCTATTTTTACTTTCATAATTATTGCCTTTTATCGGCGAGGGGAAAAACCCCGCAGCCGAATCAAAATTACTTGATGATTTTTGTTACAACACCCGCACCAACGGTTCTACCACCTTCTCTGATCGCGAATCTCGTACCGTCTTCAAGAGCGATAGGAGCGATAAGTGTAACAGTGATTTTCACGTTGTCGCCCGGCATTACCATTTCTACACCTTCTGGAAGTGTAATAGAACCGGTAACGTCAGTTGTTCTTACGTAAAATTGTGGTCTATAGCCGTTGAAGAAAGGAGTATGTCTACCGCCTTCATCTTTGCTTAGAACGTATATTTCACCTTCAAATTCTGTATGAGGAGTGATTGAGCCCGGCTTACAAAGAACCATACCTCTCTCAACATCATCTTTTTTAGTACCTCTAAGAAGAATACCTACGTTATCTCCCGCTTCACCTTGATCAAGTTCTTTTCTGAACATCTCAACACCGGTAACGGTTGTTTTTTGTGTAGCGTGGATACCTACGATTTCGATCTCTTCGCCTACTTTAATTCTACCTCTTTCGATTCTACCTGTAACAACAGTACCTCTACCTGCGATAGAGAAAACGTCTTCGATAGGCATAAGGAAAGTTTTTTCGGTATCTCTTTCAGGTGTAGGGATATAAGCATCTACTTCTGACATAAGTTTTACAACTTTTTCAGACCATGCTCCGAGTGTTCCTGTTTTTGCTTCTTCTAGCGCTTTAAGTGCAGAACCGGCAACGATAGGGGTGTCATCACCAGGGAAATCATAGCTGCTTAGAAGCTCTCTAATTTCCATTTCTACTAGTTCAAGTAGTTCAGGATCGTCAACCATATCTTCTTTGTTCATGAAAACAACGATATAAGGAACACCTACTTGTCTAGCAAGAAGGATGTGCTCTCTTGTTTGGGGCATTGGACCATCAGCTGCAGAAACAACTAGGATAGCACCGTCCATTTGAGCAGCACCGGTAATCATGTTTTTAACGTAGTCGGCGTGCCCTGGGCAGTCAACGTGCGCGTAGTGTCTGTTCTCTGTTTCATATTCGATGTGAGAAGTAGCGATAGTAATACCTCTTTCTCTCTCTTCAGGAGCGTTATCGATTGCATCGTAATCTTTAAGCTCGCAAAGACCTTTTGTAGCTAGTACCGCAGAAATTGCTGCACTTAGCGTTGTTTTACCGTGGTCAACGTGACCGATAGTACCGATGTTTACGTGTGGTTTGTTTTTGACAAACTTCTCTTTAGCCATCCTTTTCTCCTCTGTAAAGTTAAATTAAAAAGTCGAATTCTACAATAGTTAGAACCAAAATATCATTAAGCCCAGCCGTGTCTTTGGGCTCCGTTTAGGTGGAGCCCATAAGCGGGATTGAACCGCCGACCTCTTCCTTACCAAGGAAGTGCTCTGCCACTGAGCCATCTGGGCATTGCTCTATATCTTTATTTGCCAATACAATAAAAACAACTGATTGCCTGTATTTGCTTGAAATGATCATTTTTATGGAAAGCTTTTGATGTGAAGTTTTTGTCAGTCAAG
>CAZCQG010000025.1:0-31807 GCA_964500775.1 uncultured Campylobacterales bacterium | reverse complement strand
ATATTGTATACATCATAGCACAACATATGAGTCCTTCGCACAAAAGTCTTTTGGTCGAGCTACTCACAAAACATTCTAGTTTGAAGGTACTAGAGGCAAAGCACGGGATGAAGCTGCATCCCGACACGATAGTTATTTGCCCGCCGAATAAAAATATCTTCGTAAACGAGGATGAGCATATAATCTTGCGCCAACCCGACGAAAAAGCGATTATGCCAAAACCTAGTATCGATCTTTTTTTTAGCTCACTCGCAAAAGCAAAAGAGCGCCGCGCAATAGGCATTATACTCTCCGGTACGGGTTCTGACGGTACGCTAGGAATGCAGGCTATAAAATCAAACGGAGGAATAACCCTCGCCCAAGAACCGAATAGTGCGAAATATAACGGAATGCCCTTGGCGAGCATCCATAGCCATGCCGTGGATATAGTAGTTTCTCCCGAAGAGATGGGGAGTGAGATTAATGACGTGATAGAGTATATAGAAGGGAGAATCGACTTCCAACCCGCACAAGCCCCCCAAAGTGATTTAGACGTTATACTCCACGAATTAAAAGAAAATCAAGATGTCGATTTTTCGGAATACAAACTCACTACCGTCAATCGCAGAATCCAACGACGTATGGCAGCGCTACATATACACAGTATAGATAAGTACGTGGAATACATAAAGGAGAATAAAGACGAAACGGCGCTCCTTTTCAAGGATCTACTTATCGGAGTAACCGCATTTTATCGCGACCCTCAAGCTTTTGAAGCACTGAAAACTCATATTCTCTCTCATATCCAAGAACTCAAAGAAGAGCAAAGAAGCATCCGTTTTTGGGTTGTGGGCTGTGCTACGGGAGAGGAGGCCTACTCTCTTGCTATTATACTCTCCGAGATAGTCTCCGAAACGCACGAAAAACGTTCTATTCAAATATTTGCCACGGATCTTGACGGAGATGCTATACAAACCGGTAGAAAGGGTATCTATCCTGCAAGCTCGCTTCTAGAAATGGATGAAATCCTTATTAAACGTTATTTCGTAGTAAAGGAGGATAATTATCAGGTTATTAAACAGCTTCGGGATATGGTAATTTTTTCCGAACACGACGTAACTCGCGATCCGCCTTTTAACAATTTGGATTTGATTATCTGTCGAAACCTTCTCATATATTTCAATCAAAATTTACAGCAAAGGGTCATGCACACGTTTCTTTATGCATTAAAAAGCGGCGGGACTCTTTTTTTGGGACGCTCGGAGAATATAGGAAACTACGAAGAATACTTCACCACCCTTTCCAAAGAACATAAAATTTATAGAAAGGCGTATATCTCGGCTAGCAAAACCGATACGCTTTATAATATTAGGACACAAAAAAATAAAAAACACATCGCTTTTGAATCCAAGACCAAAGAAAAAGAAGCATCGATATACGATACGCTAATGGAGACGATAGGTGAATATTTTCTCCCCCTCAGTATAGTGATAAACGATACTATGAACGTCATCTATAATAAAGAAAATAATCCCTATCTTATGCTGCCTGTCGGGGGCGCAAATCTCAATATCACAAAAATGATACACCCTAGTCTCGAGATGGATCTAAGAACAGCCATACACGGAGCTATGAAGCTCGGCGAAGCACAAGTGACCCCGTACACCAAAGTGCTACTTATGGGCAAGTATGAAAAAATAGTCCGCATATATGTCCTTCCGATGCACATACCCAAAGAGAGCTCTAAGTTATTCGTGGTGAGCTTTCAAGAGGAGGACGAAGAGAATTTTATCGCCCATCTAAGCCCTAAAGAGGCAGAACCGGGGAGCGAGGCAAAGCAGTTGGAGTTCGAACTTAAAAAAGTAAAGGTGCAGCTACAAGCCGTTATCGAAGAGCTTGAGACGAGCAACGAAGAGCTACAAAGCACTAACGAGGAGCTGCAAAGCGCCAACGAAGAACTCCAGTCGACAAACGAAGAGCTTGAAACCACTAACGAAGAACTCCAGTCGACAAACGAAGAGATACAGGTAGCATATAACGAACTAAAGACGATTTCGGAGGAGAGAGAGCAGCAAAGAAAAATTGCCGAATCGGCCTCCGAGGCACTCGAGGAAGAGCGCGCGCTCCTCAAAGAGGTATTGGACAGCTCCACAAGCGGGATTATGGCGTTTAAAAGCATTCGAGACAATACCCATAATATTATCGATTTTGAGTGGACGCTAGCAAACAAAAGATCGGAAAGTATACTTGGCAGGGACGCTAAAGAACTTTTGGGTCGAAAGCTATTGCAAGAAATGCCGGGAAACAAAGAAGACGGTTTGTTTGCTATTTACACCGATGTAGTGCAAAGCCGAAAAACCATTGAACATGAATTTTATTACAGACATGAAGGTTTGAAACATTGGTTTCATCAAATCATTGTCCCCTATAAAGATGGATTTGTAGTTACTTTTACCGACATCACGGAAGGTAAACGCGACAGGGAACTATTAAAGCTACACGAAGAGCGCTTGCGTTTGGCTACAAAATCGGGGCACGTCGGCACGTGGGATTGGGATATTAAAACTAATGCCCTTTCTTGGGGTGATATGATGTATGAAATATATGAAGTCTCCAAAGAGACGAAAATCAATCTCTATGAACAATGGAGAAAAACCGTTCACCCGGAAGACTTAAATGAGACAGAATCCAAACTCCACGCTTCAATACTCGAAAAAAAACACTTTGATGCCGAGTTTCGTATAGTGCTTCCCGGCAAAAAAATCAAATATATCCGCGCTACGGCGGGTATATTTGAGAGTGCACACGATAAGACGTTGCGAATGATCGGAATCAATATCGATGTCACACAAGAGAAAGAGACCCAACGTGAACTTCGTAGACATCGTGATTTCGTAGATAACCTTATAGAAACCGCCAATGCGATTGTTATCGGCATAGACGAACAAGGAATTGTAAGGTTGTTCAACAGCACGGCGGAGGCAGTATGGGGATATGACAAAAATGAGGTGCTCGGGCAAAAACTCGTCGGCACACTCATCCCCGACAATCTGCCGAATCAATACGACTATCTCAACACGCTCTCCAATAATACCGATAACCGCTACGGACAACTCGAAGGTATCATACAAAACAAAGGCGGAGGTGAAGACATCGTCTCATGGCGCGTGAGTATATGCAAAACACCCGACGGCAGTTTACTTACTTTAGCATTCGGGATTCCTATTACCGAACGTGTGCAAATTGAAAACGAATTGCGCGATTCCGAGCGCTACATACATTCGATACTTGACGCACAAAACAACATTGTAATCGTAAATAACGGAGAACGGATTATCGATGCCAATCACACGTTTTTCGAGCAATTTCCGGAGTGGAAATCTCTTAGCGACTTCAACAAAAAACACAAATGTATCGGGGAGCTTTTTGAAAAAACGGATGAAATAGGGTTTATATATGACGGCAAAGAGGGGAAAAAATGGCTTGATTTGTTGCGCAATAATCAAGGAAAGCTTTATCAAGTAAGGATTAAACGGCACAAAAAAGAATCGGTGTACGTATTGAGATTTCAATCATTCACGTATGAAAACGAGATACGCAATATTGTGGTTATGACGGATGTCTCCTCGATGGATGAATACCGAAAAAAACTCGAGGAGCGCATCGAAGCCGAGATTGAAAATCGCCGACAAAAAGAGCAGATACTTATACAACAAAGCAAGCTTGCCGCCATGGGAGAGCTGATTGGGATGATAGCGCATCAGTGGCGACAACCTCTAAATACCATCTCTATTTATCTCGAAATTATCTCCGATAAATATAACGATATGCGCCCATCGTCTTCAGATCTAGATGAATTTAACGAAACGGTGGCTATCGCCGATCAGCAAATACGCTATATGTCCGATACGATTAATGATTTTCGTAATTTTTTCAAAAGCAAACAGGACGAAACGCAATTTTTCATTACGGATGCGATACACAAGTCACTAGAGCTTATTCGAGGTCTTTTTAAAAGCAATTTTATAGAGGTTGCTATCACCGAGAGAAAACAGGAATGCGCAACTATCGCCGTGCAAAACCAATTTCAACAAGCGATACTCAACATATTACTTAATGCAAAAGATGCGATATTGTCTAAACGGGATAAAGATCCGATCGCAAAAAATCTCAAAGGGATGGTTGAGATAGCCATCGACAGCGATAATCAATGGGTTACAATTACGATCAACGACAACGGCGGAGGTATCAACTCGGATGATTTAAGTCGAATCTTTGAGCCGTATTACACCACAAAACACCCTAGTGTGGGTACAGGTATTGGATTATATATGACAAAAACGATTATCGAGCGGCAAATGAAGGGTTCGATCGAGGTAAAGAACAACTCGCAAGGGGCGGTTTTTACCGTGAAGATTCCTGATGCAAGGAATGAGCTAGCAGTATTGTCATAAAATATACCTAGGGCGCACCTCCCTAGGTTTTGTCTTTGTTTATATATTCTAATGCTGAAATGTACAATCAAATCAACAGCCTCAACTCACTTTCTTAATTAAAAATTATTATGTGACTTTTTAAATTTAATTGTTAAAACAATGCTATACTTTTTAGAACACATATAAAATATTTTACCTATAATTCTATTTTTTGATAAATTATACTACCTATAATTAGAATTTTGGTTAATTAGTAAACTATTCATTTATTATTTCATAGAAATGTAAAATACTTCTTGTATCATTATTAGTAATTATTCCTAGCAAAAAATATTAAGTACTTAGCCGATAAATTTTCAAAAAAATACAAAGAAAATATGAAATATTTACAAAATCATTACGATTCTTTAAAGTTGCGTCAATTATACTTGGGGAACAAAATCAAAAAGGTGAACGGCGATGCAAAAAAAAGGGACTTTACTCCTTTGGATGACGGTTATGGCAACGGTGGTGATTTTTTTCCTGCAAAACTTCTATATTCAACGAGATTCCGAATTGAGTAAACTCTTAAGTATCGCTGAAAAACAAAGGACTCTTTCTCAAAAAATCGCATTAGACACGAAGCTCTTTTTGGAAAACGAGACCCCATTTTATGAACAGCAACTTTTAAAATCTGTGTTGGAATTCAAGACAAACAACGATATTTTAGATAAAAATCAAATACGCACTATGTATGCATACGGTAACACCGAGCACAAAAAGCTTATCGACGCGTACATACTTAATGCACTGACCTTCGCAAAAAACAGAAGTAACGTAGCGTATAGATACATAATGGATGGGCACCAAGGGGTGTTAAGCACGCTTGATGAATGTATTGGGATGCATATCAATCACTACGAAGAGAGCAGAAATAATTTTATCGTCTTCTCCTCGTTTGCCGCCGCACTTTTGATAGTGGCTATGGTCGTATTGTATTTTAAGACCATCAGACAAACCGAACAATCAATCTATTTCTTTCGTACCGGTAGCTCTTACGCCCATGGCACTTTGAGCGTTTAATGGCCGATACGCTCAATAAAAAGTATCTCAAAACATTGCGGGTGTTGCTCGTCGAAAACGACGAGGAGCAGTTTGTAGATATTATTGAGCTTTTAGAGGTCGTGTTTAAAGACGTCTATTACGCCAAAAACAAAGACGAAGGAATCGAGGTCTTTAAAAAAATTCGACCCGACATCGTCTTTAGCGACTTGCGTTTGAGAGATAAAAGCGGTTTAGATTTTGCAAAGAGTATCAAAAAGCTAGCACATCAAACTCCAATCATCCTTTTTTCCGATTATAGCGATCCCGGTATGCTTATCGATGCGATAGATGCGGGCATCGAAGGATATATTCAAAAGCCCGTCTCCCTCAACGCCCTCTACAAAAAAATAATAACGGTATCGCGCGGAATCCTACAGCACAAAGAACTTTTAGACACGCTGCATCTATTGGACGAATACAAAAAAGTCATCCACAACACTTCCATCTATTCCAAAACCGATAAATACGGAAATATCACTTTCGCGAATATGGCATTTTGCAATATCTCAGGATACGACTACCGCGAGCTGATAGGGAAAAATCACCGTATAGTGAGGCATCCGTCCAATCCTGCGTCAATGTATGCGGAGATGTGGAATACCATAAAACAAGGGAAGATTTGGAAAGGGGTGATAAAAAACAAGCGTAAAGACGGCGGGGAATACGTCGTGAGTAGCACTATCATCCCCATCATCGAACGCGACGGCAATATCTTGGAATTCGTCTCGGTAAGATACGACATCACCGATATGACCAACACCAATATTTATCTGCAAGATATAGCAAACGAAAACGAAAAAATAGCGGAACAAAAACAAAAAGACTACATAAACCTCCTCCATCACGATGACAATACGGGTTTACTCAATGTTCTTTCTTTGCAAGAGGATGTGCTGGATTACTCCGAAGGGACGCTTATTTTACTTGATATTAATAACTTCAACATATTTAACAAATTACACGGCTTTAATTTCGGCGATAAGATTCTGAAAGAGACGGCTTTGCATCTCAATACCCTCATCTCGCCGAATGAAAAATTATACAAACTTAGCGCCGATAGATTCGCTATCTTGACCACAAAAGTAGACGAACACTATCTAAACTCTTTAACGGATCTCATTTACGCATTTTTCGATACGAACGAAATCACCATCGACACTATCGACAACCAAATCACTTTTAGTGCGGGCATCGCCAATATCGAAGACGGCAGAGATACGATCATCGATGCGGAGTTTGCCCTCGATATTTCTAAACAACACGGAAAGCGATTTAAACTTTTCTACAATAGAGAGAGCGAGAGAATCATAAAAGAGATCGAAGGAATCTCGTGGCTCAAAAGGACGCGCGATTTCATCCTCAAAGATATGATAGTCCCCTATTATCAACCTATCGTAGACATCAGAAGCGGTGAGATTTACAAATACGAAGCGCTAGCTAGGGTTATAGACGGAGATAACGTGATTCAGCCCGAGAGTTTTTTAAATGCCGCCAACCGTTTAGGCTTGCTCTCCTCCGTGACCAAATCTATGATCAATAAAACCTTTAAACACTTCTCCGGAACAGATACGCAATTTTCGATAAATATCACCGAGCGTGACATCATAGACGGCTATTTGGTGGAATTTATCAAACTCAAATGCGAAAAATTTTGCGTCAACCCTACGAATGTCACGTTTGAGATTCTAGAAAATATCACCCTCTCAAAAGAGGGGGATTTTATCACCCAAACCATCTCGCTCGTAAAAGATTATGGCTGTAAAATCGCTATAGACGACTTTGGGAGCGAAAACTCGAATTTTAGCCGTATCCTTTCGCTCCAATCCGACTATATAAAAATCGACGGCGCTTTTATCGCGGGGTGTGATACCGACCTAGAAAAACAAAAGATCATCTCCGCGATTATCCAGTTGGCAAATACGCTCGGCATCAAATGTATAGCCGAATACGTGAGCAGCAAAGAGATTTACGAAACGATAAAAAAACTCGGGGTAGATTACGCTCAAGGGTACTATTTCGGGATGCCTTCACCTGTAACAAAATAAGAATCTAGCGCCCAAATCTTTTTATAAAATCGCATCTTTTGCACAGCTCCTCGACCAACTCTCGTTTTTCGAAGCCCTCTTTCATGTTTTTTACGCGAGATGATTTCAGTATAGATTCCAATGATTCGTTTTTGAGGTCTCCAAGATTAATCGCAGACGTATAATCCAAGCAGCAAGGGACGACACAACCGTCCACGTCGATACCTATATGCGTACCCAAGCCATGACAAGTGCCGCTCTCATTCACCTTCTCGCCGGCAAGTGTCGGAAAAACAAATTTTTTATCCAAATTGAGGTATGTTCCTTCGCGAATTTTTTTACTTTTGCGATTCCCGTCTCGCAAAAAAGCACCTAGCTGCACATCGAAAAACGTCTCGATTTTTTCCAAGATCGCTTCGCTGGCGCTATTGGCATCATCTTTTATATCCCAAATCCGAAAGTTCACATAAGGAATCTTCTTTAAATCTCTTTGCGTAGCAAAATCAAAAATAGGCTTGAGGTAGGAATCTAAGTCCATCATCGAAGGATTTGCAAAATAGCTATGGAGTGAAAAATTCACCTGCCTAACATTGCCTGCGCGCTCTACAATCGGAAACTTATCCGCATAGATGCCGTTTGTCGTTATTTGCACGGATAGATTTAAGCCTTTGCAAATCGCCAAATACTCCTCAAAACTAGGATGCAATAGCGGCTCTCCGAGTATATGCAAACACACCTCTTTCGTATACATCGCCGCTTCTTGTGCTACTTTTTCAAAAAGCGCTTTGTCCATCGTCTTTTTCTCACTCTCGTCTTGCGGGCAAAAAGAGCACTTTAAATTGCACAGATTGGATATTTCAATGTAGATTCTTTCAAACAAAGGAGACCTTTTTTGTAATAATTCTTTGCGAGTTACTCTGTGTTTACTAAATTCTTTTATACTTTTATTCGGAAGTTGACCGCAACTAAATCCTTCCTCTCCTTAATGATAAGTTTTTCTAAAAGCGGGGTCTCTTTCCTGCCCCGCTCTTTTTTCAATCCTTTTTACTTATCCCCGTCTCGATAAAATCAACGACATGCGCCACCAGTAATGAAATAACCTCTTCATCCTCTTTATCAAAATAGGTATCGTCTTTTTTATTGAGGAGCTGCAAAACCCCGAGGCATCTATCTTCAAAGTTGAGAATCGGCATAGCGATCATACTCTTCGTAAAATACCCCGAGCGTTTATCGATTGCCGAAAAGTGGGCTTTATCGTCTTTGACGCTATTAATTATTTCACATTTTTTACTTTCAAATATCCTACTCACTATCCCCTTCCCTCTAGGAATCTCAATATACCCTATCCCGTCAATATGAGCGCTCCAAAAAGAATCGGTATCTTTGTCGTAGACAAATATCGTGCATCTATCGGTCTTGGTAATCTCTTTGATAAAATCCGATACGAGCGTAATTTTTTCTACCAAATCCCTTGTTCCTCTAAGCTCAATATTGAGTTCTTGAAGAAGATGTGCTTTATCCAAAATATCCCTTTGGTAATTTTTTAGATTATCTAACTTTTCAAGTGTATAATACTTTGAAATATTTTAAACAAAGAGTAAACCATAGAAGCCAAACTCGTTATAGATGCTAACACTCAAAACAATATCACCTTTCGCTGTGAAGGTAGCTGGCGCAGAGGCAATCTCAAAAACGTCCTAGATAGCGATACCCTCATCCCCAAAGAGGCAAACGACGTAAGCGTATTGTTTGATTTTGAGTATCTTGAAGGGGTCGATTCCGCGGGGTTGGTTTTGCTTCTCCAGTACGTCAGAAAACTCACAAAAAGAAATTGCTCGCTTACGTTTAAAAATATAAAAGATGAACATAAGCGTGCGCTAGTGTTTTATAGAAAGAATCTCATTATCAAACAAGAGAAAAAAAAGCACTTACCCAATCCGATCGTGGGGATAGGAAAAAAAGGGGTCGGATTCTTCGGTGGAGTGCTAGAATACCTCACCTTTATCGGCGAAAGCTCTTATCACGCTTTCCTCACCCTGATAAACCCAAAGAAATTGCGTCTTACCGCCCTCATCAAGCACATCGAACACTCCGGCATACGGGCATTACCCATCATCGGGCTCACCTCTTTTTTGGTCGGATTAGTTATCGCTTATCAAGCGAGCGAGCAACTAGCAAAGTTCGGCGCAAATATTTTTATCGTGGAGATGAGTGCTATTTCGGTATTTAGAGAGCTTTCTCCCCTCATCGCCGCTATCGTCATCGCAGGACGGAGTGCGAGCTCATACACCGCAGAGATAGGGACGATGAAGATCACCGAAGAGATAGACGCTATGCGCACGATGGGGTTTGACCCGCAGGTATTTTTGGTATTGCCGAGGATCTTCGCCCTTGTGATCTCGATGCCGCTTATCGTCTTTTTTGCGGATATGGTGGGATTATTCGGCGGGATGATCGTGGCGAAATACAGCCTTGATATTACATTTGTCGAGTTTATCCACAGACTCCAAGCCGAAGTGGATATGAAGCATCTTTTAATAGGACTGGCAAAATCACCCGTCTTTGGAATCATCATAGCCTCCATAGGCTGCTATCGCGGCTTTCAAGTCACGGGCAGTACCGATAGCATAGGAAATTTCACCACCATAAGCGTAGTAAACGCGATATTTTGGGTCATCGCCTGCAATGCCGCCATCTCTGTATTTTTAACGGAAATAGGGATATGAGAGAAAAAGTCATAGAGATACAGGACGTCGTGACGATATTTGGTCCAAACGTCGTACACGAAGGTGTCTCTATGGATATTTACAGGGGTGAGATCTATGGGATTCTCGGCGGAAGCGGGAGCGGGAAAAGCACACTTTTACGCCAAATTATTATGCTCCAAGGCAATCAAGGAGGCACGATAAAAGTGCTCGGTAGCGACATAAAAAAGCTCAACGCAAAAGGGAAGCTGGAGCTGCAAAAAAGATGGGGCGTGCTCTTTCAGTTCGGCGCACTTTTTTCATCATTGAGCGTCTTAGAAAACGTTTCATTTCCCCTCAAAGAGTACTCCACCTTGCCAAAGACCCTCATAGAAGACATCGCCCTCTCAAAACTAAGCATGGTCGGTTTGCCGAAAAAAGCGGCATATCTCTATCCAAGCGAGCTAAGCGGCGGGATGAAGAAACGCGTAGGACTTGCGCGAGCACTCGTAATGGACCCGGAGCTGCTTTTTTTGGACGAACCTACAAGCGGACTTGACCCTGCAAGTGCGGAAGCATTTGATCGACTTATCGTAGAGCTTAGAAATATGCTCGGCTTTAGCGTGGTGATGGTGACGCACGATTTGGATACTATAAAAAACGCATTGGATAGATTCGGGATAATACATGAAAAGAGAGTTTTATTTGAAGGCAACTATCAAGGGATGGTCGATCTCAATCACCCTATGATAAACCACTTTTTTAAACTCCAAGGAAAAAACACAAAGGTAGATTGATGGAAAGTAAGGCAAATTTTTTACTCGTCGGTATTTTTATCACGGTATTCGGACTTGCGCTCATAAGTTTTATATTTTGGATGGGGAAATACGGCGATGAAGCCGATAGTTTCGACTATTACAAAGCCTATATCACCGATAGTGTCTCGGGACTCAATCCCGAATCTCCCGTCAAATACAAAGGGATGGAGATAGGGAGCGTGCAGTCGCTCTCTATAAATCCAAACAACTCCGAAGAGATCGAAGTGTCGCTAAAAATCAAAAAGGGGATTCCTATCAAAGAGGACAATTATATAACTCTCGCCGCATTAGGAATCACTGGTCTAAGCTACATAGAGATCGAGGGTGGGAGCAATGCCGCTCCGCTACTAAAAAAAGGGGATGAGGTAGCCATCATCCCTTCGCAAAAATCTTTCCTTTCGGAGCTATCGGTGAGTGCGAAAAATATCGCAAAAAGCGTTGATGAGGCTGTCGGCAAAATATCGATTCTCCTCAATGAAAAAAACCTTGACAATATCGGCAAACTTCTTGCAAATCTCGGTGATATAACCTCGCATATCCAGTCCAACAAAGCAAATATCGATGCTCTACTGCAAAATGGGGTGGTACTCGAGCGACAAGGTATCGCTACGCTTCAGAATCTAGACGAGACGATGAATACGACACAATCGATGTTTAGCGATTTTCAAAAAACGCTCAATAGGGGCGATTACAACCTCAAAGCGATCGCGAACGAACCGAGCGAAAAACTCACCGAAATGATGGATGAGATGAAACAACTTTTAAACGAAACCCAGATGGCGGTACGAGAACTCAAAGAAAGCCCGAGTGATATATTATTTAAAAGCTCGGTAAACACCCCCGGACCGGGCGAAAAATAGGAGAAATGATGAAAAAGCTCACGATTTATTTATTTTTATTGCTACTATTGGGCGGGTGCGGCGCAAACCAAATCAAGCTCTCCACATACAACCTCATACCGCAGCCTAGCGGCGCGCAAAATGTCGGCGCGAGTCTCAATGCCGAAGTTATGTTCCCAAAAAGTCCAAAGGTATTTACCGACACAAAGATGATCTATTCATTGGATGACATCTCGATGGACACCTATGCCTACAGCAGGTGGAGCGATACCCCGATAATGTTTGTGATGCGCAATATCTTAGAATCTTGCGCCTCTAGCGGTGTTTTTAAAAATAGTATGCCCTACCCTTCCAAAGTAGCAAGCGACATCGTCGTAGAATCCGACATCATAGACTTTAGACACGTTATTGAAAAAGATTCCTCATTTGCTATGCTAAGCGTGCGTGTCTATCTTATAGAAAGCGACAAAGGAAAGTCTATCGAAAAGCTTTTTAGCTACAAAGTCGCCTGCGAAGAGACTTCCCCGAGAGGGTTTGCCCTTTCGATGAGAAAAGCACTTGAAGATTTCAGAGGCGATTTGAGCGGTTTTATTGGGGAGCGGTTTTAGACTCCGGATAGCTTACGACGGCATTTTTTATCAAATTATCGATGGAGATGCGAAACGACATCCCTTTGAAATTGATAAAAAAGTCGTTTTCTACAACTTCGACATTTGGCTTTAGCTCTTTAAACGCATTTAAGAAATCTGCACGAATATCTACAAATCTATCACCGTTATCATCTTTTCCCTTGTGTGCCAAACCGTCTATGACCGGTCTAATGGCAGTCATAAACGTATCCGCATCAAAAGGCTTTCTAATGAGATCATCGACTCTATGCTGATGCAATATCGCGACATTCGTATCGCTAAGTGAGCTAGAGCAAGCGACGATTTTTATATTTTGCAATTTTTTATGCGCCCTGATTCGTGCGACTAGCTCCGTACCGTTCATCTTGGGCATCTCTAAGTCGGTGATGACAAGGTCGCTCTCCGTAAGTGATGATAAAAATCGTAGTGCGCTCTCACCATCCGTGGCTTCTAAAATATTATTGGCGGTAATTTTTAGTTGCTCCAAGTTATTTCTCACGATAGCACGTATAAGTTTACTATCATCAACTACCAACACTTTCATAGTTACTCTTTTGTATTAAGTTACCTGTATTATAACTTCAAATTTTTGAGTGGGAAATTAATTTTTACTTATGTAACAGGGTGCTACAATTCCTGTAATATTGCAACGGAGAAGAGATGGAATCAGGTGAAGAGTGCCTAAAAAACAAAACGATCTTATTGGTCGAAGACGAAGAGCTGATGCGAGACATCACCTCACGATGGGTACGCAAGATCGCTAAAGAGGTCTTTACCGCTTCCAATGGCGAAGAGGGGATAGAATCCTACAAAGCAAATAAACCCAATATTGTTATCACCGATCTAGAAATGCCAAAGATGAACGGCATCAAGATGATAGACAAGCTCAAAGAGCTAGATCCAAACCTACCCATAATAGTCATTACCGCCTTTTCAGACGAAAGCCACAGAGCACCGAAAGCCGATGCGGTGATTACCAAGCCCATCATTAAAGCAGATTTAATGAAGCTATTGCTCAAGCTTTGTGGGTAACTAAAGAGTTTTAAAAAGTTTCTAATCTTTAAACAGATTCTTTATCTCTATGAAGGTGTCGAGTTTCTCTAAAAACGCATCTATTACTTTCGGGTCAAAATGGGTTCCCGATTCCCCCTGTATCAACTTCACGGCGCGCTCTACACTCCACGGCTCTTTATAGGGACGTCTTGAAGTAAGCGCGTCAAAAACGTCTACGACTGCGGTTATTCTCCCTTGAATTGATATTTCTTCCCCTTTTTTTCCCATAGGATACCCGCTTCCGTCCCATTTCTCATGGTGATCTCTAGCGATAGTCGCCGCCATTTTGAGTATTTCATCCCCGTCTTCAAAAAGTATCTCGTAGCCAAACATTGCATGTTTTTTCATAACCGTAAACTCATCATCATCAAGTTTGCCCGGCTTCAATAAAATGCTATCCGGTATGCCTATCTTTCCGATGTCGTGCATCGGAGAAGTGAGCTTGACAAGATCGCAAAAATCTCGATCAAAACCCATCGCTTGAGCTATTATTTCCGTATACATCCCTACTCTCTTGGTATGTGCGGAAGTTTCGTTGTCTTTAAATTCCGCCGCACCTGAAAGTTTGTGTATGATTTTTGTCTGACTCTCTTTAAGCTTGTTGTACAAGAGGGCATTTTCCAAGCTCACACTTGCGTAATTCCCGATAAGTACAAGAATCTCCGCATCCGTCGCGGTAAAAAAACCGCTTTTTTTGTTGAGTGCTTGAAAAACCCCGATTGTCTCTCTGTTGTGATTGAGGAGCGGTACGGCAATGATGTTTTGCGTTACGTAGCCGGTTTGCTTATCTACTTCTTTGTTAAATCGAAAATCGTTATACGCATCTATGACAATCTGCACCTCTTGGGAAAGAGCAGCTTTGCCCACCACTCCCGTATCGGCGGTAACTCGTATCTCATCGACACCGTGCGCTACGCGTGTCCAAAGCTCTTGTTTTTTCTCGTCGTAAATAAATATAGAACATCTATCCGCTTGCAAGATTTCCCGAGCGGTGTCCCCTAGAATCTTCAAAATATCATCGAGATTTGTTTTTGAAGAGATCTCTTCGCCTAGTTTTAGTAGCATAAAGAGCTGATTTGACACATCTATATCGATGATATTTTCATTTCCCATAGTAAAAATCTACCCGCTTCTTTAAAAAAGTTAATGTAAAATAAACTTATGCTTATACAAAAATTAAATGCGAAATAGTCTACCATATTTTCAAGGAGTTTCGTTTGAAAAAGTTGTTTTTTTTAGTAATTTTTTCCCTCGCGTTATTTGCGGGAGAGAATGATATTAGCGTGGTTTTGGAGACCAATCAAGGTGATATTACGTTAGAGCTATGGAAAGACAAAGCACCCAAAACCGTGGAAAACTTCGTCGGACTAGTGGAAAAAGGGTACTACGACGGTACGATTTTCCATAGAGTGATAAAAAACTTTATGATACAAGGCGGCGATCCCACAGGTACCGGCACGGGCGGCGAATCGCTATGGGGCGGAAAGTTTGATGATGAGTTTTATCCCGGGTTGACCTTTGATAAGGGAGGGCTAATCGCTATGGCAAATGCAGGTCCAAACACTAACGGCAGCCAGTTTTTTATCACTACCGTCGCTACTTATTGGCTCAACGGCTACCACACGATATTCGGCAAAGTCACAAAAGGGTACGACATCGTTAAAATGATAGAATCTGCACGTACCGACAATAGAGACAAACCTCTGCTTGAGCAAAAAATCCTCAAAGCCTATATCCTAAAGCCTGAATAATGGCAAGAAGCGAGCGCGAATACGAGATTCTAAGGCGTGCAGAAAAAGCTTTAGAATCCGATAGTTTGCAAGAGACCCGAGAATCTTTACTAGATTTGCTCAATACTTATCAAAGGCTCTCTAGAAGAGTTGACAAGATTCTTAAAAGCAGTGACAAACAACAAGACACACTCCTAAAAATCAATGAGAAGCTTCAAGACTTGCGAGACGAACAACAAAAAAATATATCCGAACTTATCGAAGATAAAAAGAAGCGGGCAAAAAATATCCTTGATTCAAAAAGAAAGATTTTCGAGGCACACCAAAAAGAGATCAATGAAGCTCGCTCAAGCGTAGATGAACTCACCGTGATACTTTTGGAAAAAGACAAAGTCGTTAAACGATACGAGCTCCTAGAAGCAGAATACAAAAAACTCAAAGCCAGTCAGCCAAAGGAATCCAAAGACGAAGCCAAAGAGTATAGTCGCTACGAGTACGAAGATGCGATTGAAAAATTAAACGTGAACAATGCACTCTCCGAAGAGATCATTTCGGGGACAAAAAAGCTATTAGAAAGTGAACTTTTCAACGGTTCTATGGATAACATTAAATTCTCAAAAAATTTTTTAAAGATGCTAAAAAACTCGATAAAAGACCATTTTTTATCTCGATACCAAACCGAAATCCCCCATGATAAACTGTCGGTTTATATCATCAAATACTTCGCGGAAGATATATTGAGCGTCGTTGCGGACACGATAATGGAAAAAGGTGCAAAAAAAGTCCGCAACGCAATGAGTTTTTTAAATTTTTATAACGGCGAAGTTACGTTTGATAATAACGGACAAAAATACAAAAAACCCGAAATAATAGATAGAAACGGCAATAGATGGATTACCAGTACGATTACGCAAATAGTTCTACAGAGGGCTACACTCCTAAAACAAATCGAAGACAAAAAAGAGATTATCCGTAACTCTATGCTGAAATACAACAACGATATGGATGAAATAGCGCGATGTGAATCAAAAATAAGTGCGCTAAACGTCGAATTTGAAAGTACGAAATTAAGTGCGGATTCCGCTTTCGGAAAACTCAAGGAGTATAAAGATGAGTATCTTGTCCTTAAAACCAAACTTCAAAAAGCACCGGATGATGCCGAGTTAGCCGAAAAATGCACTGCTTTAAAAGCTTCGATAGATGAGCTAGAGCATAACGACGAAGTGTCTATACACAGCAAAAAAGACATAAAAAAAGAGCAAGAAGAGCTTGAGGCGAAACTAATCGATTTGAAAAAAGATACCGAAAACTATAAAAAAATGTTAGCCAACGAAAAGGGAAAACTCATACTTCTCGAAGAAAACTATGCACCGCTAGAAGAGAAACACGACCTCATCATTACCGCCCTTTCAAAAGCGATGCTTTCGTTTATAAACCAAAAATAACTACAATCTTAGCGCGACGACGGTGATGTCATCATTTCTTTCGTTTGCCCCCTGATAGTCTTCTAGCTCTTTATAAAGGGCGGCTTCTAGCTCAAAGAGCTTTTTGTCGGCGTGGGTTGAGAGTATGGACATAAAGCGTTTTTTACCGAATGGAAATCCAGTAGCACCGCCATTTTGATCCAAATATCCATCCGTACTTAGTATTGCCGATCCCATTTCGTCAAGCGCGATTTGATATTCGGTAAACACGTACTCCATATCGGTGGTTTTGTATCCGATTCCTTTTTTATCACCTTTGATTACCTGCATTTCCGCACCTTTTCCATAGAACAACGGAGTTTGTGATCCTGTGTATCTTGCTAGATTCCTCTTTCTATCGATATAGAGTATCCCCCCGTCAAATCCCGCATTGCTGATGGAATCTTTATTTACTTGCTTGAGCATCGTTTTTATCGTTCGATTAAATATTTGCAGGATTTCGGCAGGGTGAACATCTTGTTCGCCTTTTAAAATATCTGCGATAATACTCTTTTCGATGGCTTTGACGAGCATCGTCATAAATGCTCCCGGCACCCCATGCCCGGTGCAATCGATGACCATCAACAGCGCCTCGTCCGAATGACGCAAGATCTCAAATAGGTATATATCCCCTCCCACAATGTCTTTTGGGAGCCAAAGCGCCATATGTTCGGCAAAAAACTCCGACAATTTATCCGAGCTAGGCAATAAAGCACTCTGAATAAGAGAAGCATAGTTTATAGAATCGGTGATTTTTCTATTAAACTCTTTGATTTGCTCCTCGGCTTCTTTTTTCTCGGTAATATCCATCACCGTACCCGCCATCATCGTGACGTTTCCGCGTCTATCCCATTCGACCGCTTCTCCCCGCGATATAAACCACCGCACATCCCCGCTTTTTGTTATGCTCCTATACTCGATTTCGTATTCCGATACGTTCCCTTTTCTGTATTCCGCGCCGATTTGCACTATCTTCTCTCTATCTTCGGGGTGTATACTCTCTATCCAATGTCTCCGTATAGGATGCTCTAGCTCTTCGAGGGTGTATCCGAGCATTTCCGCCCAACGCTCATTCACCACCATCTCATCGCTCACGAAATCTATATGCCAAGAACCCATCTTGCCCCCTTCTAGAGCGAGTTCTTGTTGCTTTTTACTTTTTTCGATCTCCTCTTGAATCATTTCAAGTTGGGTAATATTTGAAAAGACCGCCAAAATAAGCTCTCTCCCTTTGTCTTCAAACTTCGTCACATGTACGGAAAAAATATCCCCGTTTATAGAGGCTTTATGCACGAGGTCTTGATTTTGGTATACATACTCCACCCAACTTACGCCGTCCATCTCTTGCTGTAAGTACTCTTTCCCCTCGACATCTTCAAAGGTGTCACATATGCAGTTGCGGGTATCCAAAAACTCCGCGACGCTACTAATGCCGTAGAATTTTAGAAATGCCTTGTTGGCACTCTGCATTTTCTTGCCGTCCGTGGTTATTAAAATACTATCTTGCGAATCCAAGACGGTTTGCAGATATTTCCTTTGCTCTTCTATCGCCTCTTGCGTCATCTTTAGTTCATCGATTGCTTCGGTCAGTTCGCGCTCCGCTTCTACCCTTCTTCCTATCTCTTTTGCCATAGTTCGATTCCAATAGAGCATCCCTAGCGCTATCAAAAGCGCACCCGCAGATATTTTCCAGACAAGCGAATAATCGATCTTTGCCTCAAGGTCGATGTCGATATATTTCCTCTCAATACTCGCTCGCTCCTCAGGACTAAGTGAAGCTATGATTTTATTGATAATCGATATAAAAACGGGGTCTTTAGAAACAACTACGATTTCAAGATTTTCTTGACTCACGCCGGCTATTTTTACACCGTCAAATCCACCCGCACGTATCCAGTGAGAGACTACGGGAGCAAGTCCGACAAAAACGTCCGCGTCGTGATTGGCGACGGCACGTATCCCGCTCTCGGTATCGACTACCGGTTTCAACGATAGGGATGGATATTTTTCACGCATCAAACGCATAGACGAATACCCGTTTCCGACAGCGACGACTTTTCCTTCAAGCTGCTCTAAAGAGCCAACAAATCCCATATCATCCCTACCTGCGATAACTAGCGGAAAGCTAAGATAAGGATTACTTGCTAAATCATCTTTATTGACGAGGTCTTGAGCGACCATACCGGGGATAAAATCCAACTCCCCTATATCGTATCTGTTAAGGACGTTGGGCCAAAATGATTCTTGCCGATAGACAAACCGCAAGCCGCTCTTTTCGGTAAAAATATCAAGATAGTCTTTGATCATACCCTCGATTTCGCTTGCCTTGGTAAACACTAGCGGCTCCCAATCCGTTTCGGAATAGAAAAGCTCTTTGTGCTCAAGTAGCCACTGCCTCTCTCGATTGGAAAACGTATCGAGGAGTTTCTCCTCTTTTGAATCGGAAGCGTCTACTTGAAACCACTTCTCTTTTAGCTTTTCAAGCTCTTCTTCGCTTATAGAACGAATCCCTTTTTGCAACACGCTCGCGAGTTCCGGGCAGTCGTTTCGGACTCCAAATCTCATATCTCCCGCCAACTCATCGACGCTCAACGCGACTTTGACGTTTGATATAAAGTTTCGCTTGATCTCTATACTTGCGGAGCCGAGATTACACATAGCAAAATCAATTTCACCGCTTGAGAGGGCATTGAGCAGCTCCGCGTCTGAATTTTTTATCAAGATATTTATTTTCGGGTATCTATCCTTGATGTATTCTGCATCCGAATTCCCCTTTTTTATTCCCAATGTATATCCCGAAAGCTCCGAGAGACTACTTAGAGGAGGTGCACTTTTTCTACTAAGCACTACCTCGTTGAGCATAAAATACGGCTCCGTAAAGACCATATACGATTCTCTCTCTTTTGTTTTAGAAGGAC
The DNA here is from genome assembly GCA_964500775.1 of uncultured Campylobacterales bacterium. Taxonomy (GTDB): domain Bacteria; phylum Campylobacterota; class Campylobacteria; order Campylobacterales; family CAZCQG01; genus CAZCQG01. The sequence continues at coordinate 12,151 of CAZCQG010000025.1, read as the reverse complement.
CTACGAGACCTGCGAGTTTTTTCTTTTTTACCTTCTCTTGCAAAGCATCCCAAGCGCCCAATTCAATCGTAATATCTACCCCGAGCTTTTTTTTCAATAATGCCAAATAGTCTGCATTAAAGCCCGAATGTACGCCGTCTTTTCCTCGAAAGTCAAAAGGCATCCATTTTTCGTCGGCACCTAGGAGAATCACGGGATTGTTTTTTAAAAATTTTAATTCCGATTTCGAAAGGGCAATGGGCTGCTCTTTCTCATTGTTCGGTAGCAATCCTTCCCATCTGCCCAGTATCTCGCGTATCTCTTCTTGGGTATATGCTGCGATCGCTTTATCTATGATACTTTTCAGCAAAGGTTCGTCATTCCTTATGCCGTATTTAGAGCCGCCCAAGCTTTCCGAATAAAATATCATCCCCGCCTTGAGATTCTTATCGAGTCCTATTTTTGCGGCATGGTAACGAAACGGTGCGAGCATATCTAGCCCAGCATCCACGATGCCTTCTTCCACACCCTTGATTATCTCTTCGGTATTTGCAAACTCTACAACCTTTAGCCCTTTGCGCGCCTCTTTGATTATTTGTTTGTAGGAAGAACCTCTGATAACTCCTATCTTTTGCCCTTGAAACTCTCCCCACTCCTCTATTTCGCTAAAAATATTCTTGTAAAACAGCACCAAAGGGGAGTTGTAATACGTTTTTGAAAAAAGGAGCGACCTCTTTCGATCATCCGTCTCGGATGCGGGGAAAATTGCATCGACTTTATGCTCTTTGGCGCTCTCAACTGCCTTACTCCACTGCATATATTCGACTTCTATCGGGACGTTGAGCTTCTCTTCTAGTAAATGAAAAAACTCTATCTCTAGACCGCTTTTCCCGTTGGCAGAATCGAATATAAAAGGTGCCCACTCTTCCGAAGCACTCACAAAACGGAGTTTCCCTTTTTTCCTTAGGTACGATTTTTCTTCATCACTGAGCGCTAAGCCTGCTTTCTTCTCTTCCGACCACACTCTAAAAATCGCATTGAATTCGGATTGCGACATATCGTCAAGCCCTTTTTGGAGTATATCTCGCAAAATAGCTTCGCCCTTGGTCACCCCAAAAGCGAGCACGGAGCCTTTGCGCGTAGTATCCCTTGCTTGAATTTTTAGATTCCCGATAAGTTCTTGATTGATAATATACGTAGCTACCGCTCTATTGCCGATGTAGGCGAACACCTCTCCTCTAGATAATGCGTCAAGACAATGAGAGGTGTCCTGATACTCCTTAATAGTAATATTCGGAAAATTCTCTTTTATGTATTTGACGGTGCCAAAGCCCCCTTCAAGAGCAACCTCTTTGCCAAAAAGAGCGTCCAAGCCCGAAATCTTAGGTGCGTCATCGCGCGTAATAATGACATGGGGTACACGCAAATAAGGTTCCGTAAAAGAAAAAAATTGTTCTCTCTCCGCTTTTGGGGTAATATCCATAATTGCATCTATTTGACCCTCTTGCGTATTTTTATAAATCTCTTTCCATTCACCCGAAGATATAACAAGCTTTCCGCCCAATCTTTTATTGAGAGCGCCGATTATATCGGCTCCGATCCCTTTGGGTTGGTTTTTATAGTCGACGAAATTAAAAGGAGGCCAAGCATCCATCGTGCCGATGACGATAGATTCTTTGCTCTGCAAAAAAGCTATTTCATCTTCATTTAATTGTTTCTTAAAATTTTCATCTATATCCGAACCAAAAAGCAAAGAGGCACAAACAAAAAGTAACAAAAATAAAGCAATAAACCTTTTTGGCATTTTCTCCCTTTTACACGTCATTTAGTCAACACAATCTATACTTTAATGGTATCATCAGTAAAATTATAACGCATCTTGTGTTTTCCTTAGCGTTCAATACTCGAAACTGATTTTTATATTTCGTGATTATTATAGCACCCTTTTGGAGAACATTTGAGAAGAAATGAAATAACTAAAGTGTAAGTGATACAATACAGATAATGAAGTTTGTTTTTAAGGTGCGAAATGGATATAAACAAAATAGACGCTTTACTTAGTTCCGATGGCATAGTATTCCTTACCTACGGCGGTTTTTTGTCGCAAGCACTTATCGTCGGAATGACCGAAGCGTTAGAAAAAGAGGCAGAGATAAACGACGTGAGTCTGAAAGTCTCTACGAATATTTTTACCATATTTATAGAACTCGCACAAAATATGATGAACTATTCCAAAAACAAACGACAAAAAGGAATCGACCCCAAAGGGCTGATAATGGTAGGCTTTGATAAAAACGAAAACAGTTATTACATCATTAGCCGAAATATCATCGACGCAGACGACAAGATAAAAATCGAACCGCGTCTAGCCCAAATAGAAGGGCAGGATGCGGAGGGTTTAAAAACGCTATATAGAGAATTAAGAAAAAGCGGGAGAGACAAACATAACAAAGGGGCAGGCATAGGTTTTATCGAGATTGCCCGCAGATGCGATAAGCTAGAACACACGTTTAGCGACATTGCGGATGGACACTATTACTTTACCCTCAAGACGACAATTTACAACAACTAGGAGAGCTAGATGGAAAAGATTTTTATAGAAGAGACTAAGTATACGCCACAGGTAGAATGCGATCCTCAAAGCGGGATTATCTCACTGAAGGGAAAATCGTATCCCGAAAATACGTTTGAGTTTTATCAACCTATCGTTGATTGGATAGAGGAGTACTTTACCGATTCTCCGCAACAAAAAACCGTCGTGAATATGGAGATTATTTACTTCAATTCGAGTAGCTCCAAGCTGTTTTTTGATCTTTTTGATCTTTTGGAAGAGAAGAGCACGGAGTATGAAGTAGAGGTAAATTGGATATTCGATAAAGAGAATGAAAGCGCACAGGAAGCAGGGGAAGATTTTATCGATGACTTCGAGACTCTAAAGATCAATCTCGTTTCAAAATAGGAAACATTTATGAAAAATAGCGATGTTTTGCTAGTCAAAGAGATAGAAACCCTCAAAGCCCACTTCGAGCACACCGTGGAGAAACTCGTCAAAGACATCAAGCGGCAGCAAAAAATCATCGAAAGAAGCGATAAAAGACAACAAAAAGAGTACGACGAACTTCAAGATAAACTCAAAGAGGTGCAATCTTTACAAATAGAGATAGAAGAGACCCAGAGGGAAGTCGTATTTACCATGGGTGCTATCGGAGAATCTAGGAGCAAAGAGACAGGGAATCACGTCAAACGCGTGGCGGAATACTCTAAGATTCTCGCCCTAAAATACGGACTTAGCGAACAAGAGGCAGAGATGCTCAAACAAGCCTCGCCGATGCACGATATAGGCAAAGTCGCCATACCCGACGCTATCCTTAACAAACCCGCAAAATTTACCCCCGAAGAGTTTGAGATTATGAAAACGCACTCGCAACTCGGATATGAGATGCTTTGCTACTCCGGTAGACCGTTACTCAAATGCGCTTCGATAGTCGCCTACCAACATCACGAAAAATATAACGGCAACGGGTATCCGAATGGTCTCAAAGGGGAAGATATACACATTTACGGTCGCATCACGGCGATAGCCGATGTTTTTGACGCGCTAGGAAGCGATCGATGCTATAAAAAAGCGTGGGAAGATGAAAGAATATTTGAACTCTTTAGAAGTGAGCGGGGCGAACATTTCGACCCAAGGCTTGTCGATATTTTCTTTGAGAATCTAGCCGAATTCTTAGAGATTCGAGATACGCACAAAGACTAACACCCTTGTTTCTCCCCACTACACGTGCCGAGATGAAAAAACTCGGCTGGGATTTTCTTGATGTCATCATCATTACGGGCGATAGCTATATCGATTCTCCTTATATCGGGGCGAGCGTCATCGGTAGACTCCTCCAAAAGCAAGGGTATAAAGTAGGTATCATCGCCCAACCCGATATAAATTCCGATAAAGATATAACTAGACTGGGTGAACCGCGCCTTTTTTGGGGTGTGAGCGGCGGGAGTGTCGATAGTATGGTCGCAAACTACACGGCATCCAAAAAAAAGCGCAAAAGCGACGACTACACGCCGGGCGGTGTAAATAACAAGCGTCCCGACAGGGCGGTCATCGCATACTCAAACCTCATACGTCGATTTTTTAAAAACACCGCTCCTATCGTGCTCGGCGGCATCGAAGCGAGTTTACGTCGCATCACCCATTACGATTTTTGGAGTGATTCCTTGCGCAAACCGATTTTATTCGATGCTAAAGCAGATATACTCCTTTACGGTATGGCGCAAAGAAGTATCGTAGAGCTTGCCGATGCCCTCCATCACGGACGGGACTATAAAGAGCTGCGAGGAGTTTGCTACATCTCTAAAGATTCTAATGATTCTTATTTGCAGATTCCAAACTTTGAAATGTGCCTAAACGACAAATTCGCTTTCATTGAAGCCTTTGAAATCTTTTACAAAAATAACGATCCCCACACCGCAAAAGGGCTTTGCCAAAAAGTCGATACGAGATACTACATCCAAAATCCACCCTCACCTACACCCACGAGCCAAGAGCTAGACGAAGTAGCCGAGCTCCCTTATATGCGCGACCTCCACCCCTACTACAAAGCACAAGGGGAGGTCAAAGCATTGGAGACGATACGTTTTTCCATCACAACGCATCAAGGGTGCTACGGCGAGTGTAACTTTTGCGCGATAGCCCTGCATCAGGGGCGCACGGTGGCTAGCCGCAGCGAAGAATCCATACTCAAAGAAGCTACGTCTTTCACGAAAGATGCCGCTTTTAAAGGGTATATCGAAGACGTAGGGGGAGCGAGCGCGAATATGTACGGGATCGATTGTGATAAGATGGTAAAAAAAGGGGTATGTAGCGAAAAAAGATGTCTCCACCCTAAGCTTTGTAAATCGCTCAAAAACAGCCACAAACGCCAAATCGATCTACTCAAAAAAATACGTGAGATTCCCAAGGTAAAAAAAGCGTTTGTACGTTCAGGGATACGCTATGACCTTATCCTAGAAGATACCCGATACGGAGAAATATACCTAGAAGAGCTACTGCGACACCACATCAGCGGACAGATGAAAATAGCCCCCGAACATACCGATCAAAAAGTGCTTGAATCTATGGGAAAGCCTGACAAGCAGAAACTTCTAGCTTTTAAAAAACTCTACGAATCTACCAATAAAAAACTCGGGAAAAAGCAGTTTCTCACCTACTATTTCATCGCCGCACATCCGAGTTGCAGCCAAAAAGATATGGAGATGCTTGGGCGTTTTTGTAAAGAAGAGTTGCGTTTTACCCCCGAGCAGATTCAGATATTTACCCCTACCCCATCGACCTACTCGACCTTGATGTATTATACGGGGTTTGACCCGTTTACAAAGAAACCTATTTTTGTAGAAAAAGATGGGCAAAAAAAAGAGCGGCAAAAAGATTTTCTCCGCACTCGGTGATTATTTTTTGACCAACAAAGCTTTATATCTTTATATACATAACGCTATAATTCTTCAACTTTTGCAAAAGGTGTACCGATGGAGTTTAATTCCGAACTGATTCTCACCAATAACGAACAGCCTTTTTTACTAGAAAAGCGGATTCGACTTTTGGAGCTTATAGATATTTACGGCTCGATAAACAAAGCGGCGAGCGAAGTACCTTTGAGCTACAAAGCGGCGTGGGAAGCGGTGGAGGATATGAATAATCGCTCAAATTCCCCCTTGGTAGAGAGGGTGATCGGCGGCAAGGGCGGCGGCGGGACGAAGCTAACGGAATATGGAAAAAACGTAATTGTCAAATTCCGTAAATACAGCGAAATCCACAAAAGATTCCTTCTAGAGCTCTCCAAAGAGAATCTAGAATCAAGTGATATACAACTACTAAAAAGGATAGTTATGCAAACAAGCGCAAGAAACCAAATCGCGGGAAAAATAGTCGAGATACACGAAGGTGCGGTAAGTGCGGAGATAGTTCTTGAGATTCAAGGCGGTGAGAAAATTTATGCCGTTATTACGCTAGAGAGCCTCAAAGATATGGGTCTAAAAATTGGCGCGGAAGCCTCTGCATTGATAAAATCGTCATGGGTACTTTTGGGCGTAGGTGATACGAAGCTTAGCGCTAGAAACATCCTTAAAGGAAAAATCGCAAAGATACACAACGGTGCGATAAACAGCGAAATAGTCGTAGAACTCAAAGGGGGAAATACCATCACCTCTATCATCACAAACGAATCGTGTGCCGACTTGGGAATATCGCTCAATAAAGAAGTGAGTGCGATTTTTAAAGCAAGTAGTGTGATTCTAGCAATCTAGTTTTTTAAAAAAATAGCGTTATATACATAATTATACAAGGAAAAAGAATGAGAAAGTTTTTGTTAGGTTTTTCTATATCACTGCTTTTAAGCAGTTCGGTATTCGCAGGAAGCGTCACCCTCTTTTGTGCTTCAAGTACGAAGTTTGCGATGGAAGAGGTGAAAAAAGCATTTTTGGAAGAGAATAAAGGGGATGCGGTAGAGCTCATCTTCGGCGCATCGGGAAAAGGATACGCGCAATACAGCAACGGCGCACCGTATGAGATTTTTATGGCGGCAAACAATGGATACGCGCAAAAAATCATCGATGACGGTAAAGCGGCAAGCCAAAGAGTGGTCTATGCAAAAGGGGCTATCGCATTTTATAGCACCGATAGCGCTATCACGACAAAAGGGATCGAAGGTCTACTATCCGATAACGTAAAAAAAATCTCTATCGCCAACCCCAAGCTCGCCCCTTACGGTGTCGCAGCAGTCGAGATCCTCACCAACTACGGAATCTATGACGCGGTATCTAGTAAAATCGTTATGGGTGATAACATCTCCCAAACACTCCAATTCGTAGACACCAAAAGTGCTGACGCGGGCTTTGTAGCGCTTTCGCTCATCAAAGGGAAAGAAGGGGGTGTGCCGAGTGAAAACTACTTCGTAATAGACGCTACAAAATACAATCCGATAGAGCAGTCGATGGTGCTTACGGTAAACGGTAAAGAGAATCCCCTTGCGAAGAAATTTTTTGATTTCATAATGTCGCAAAAAGGTGCGGAAATATTTGAAAAATATGGATTTGCCCGATGAAAAAGTTGCTCCTCCTCATCGCATTTCTCAGCGTATCGCTCTTTGGGAGTGAGCTCTACATAGCCGCAGGTGCAGGATACAAACGTCCCGTGACCGAAGCGGCAAAGCTGTTTGAAGCGCAAAGTGGTATCAAACTCAATATGATATTCGGCAATATGCAACAAATAAACGAACAGATAAAAAACACCGACAAAATCACCCTTTTTATGGGTGACCAAAAATTTATCAACAAGCTTGGAATCCAATACGATGAAAAAGTAAACGTCGGCAAGGGAATCTTGATGCTTGTCTATCCGAAAAATAGCACATTCGCTAGCGTAGAAGATATACAAAAAGCGAGTAAAATCGCCATACCCGATCTCAAAAAAGCGATATACGGAAGCGCGGGGGATGAATTTCTAATAAATGCAGGCTATAAAGAATCGCTCAACGAGAAACTCATCGTCCTCCAAACCGTCCCGCAAGTGAGCGCATATCTCGTGAGCGGCGACGTGGATGCGGGCTTTATCAATAAGACCGACTTCATCGGCATACAAGATAAAGTCGGTGCAGGTCTAGAGATAGACCAAAAACTCTATTCGCCGATAAACATCATATGCGTCACACTCAAAGGGAAAGAGAGTGCGGAGAGTGCGGCATTTCTTGAGTTTTTACGGGGAGATGCGGCAAAGGCACTCTTTAAAGCGCAAGGACTTTAAGATTGCTTGAGATTCTCACGCCGCCTATTTTGTTATCGCTCAAAACGGCGGTTGTGACCTTGTTATTACATATGACCATAGGCATCGCTTTGGCATATTATCTCTCGGGCGAAAAGGGGACTTTTAAAAATATCATCGATATTTTTGTGACGATTCCTATCGTATTTCCCCCTATCGCCCTTGGATTCTTACTTCTAGTCCTTTTGGGAAAAAACGGTATTATCGGGGAAAGCTTACATAGTGCTGGTATCGAAGTGATATTTACCGAGGGCGGAGTGATACTCGCCTCTTTTATCGCAGGTTTGCCTTTTATAGTAAAACCTGTCCACTCAGCTATCGATGAGCAATCAAAAATCTATTCCGAAGCCTCGTATGTGCTAGGCAAAGGGAGGTTTGAGACCCTTTTTTTCGTGATATTGCCAAATATCAAAAAGGTAATTGTCGCGGGACTTTTTCTCGCACTTGGTCGCTCCATCGGAGAGGTGGGAATCACACTGATGCTAGGGGGTAACGTCGTAGGAAAAACCGATACTATTTCACTCGCCATCTACAACGCCGCATTTGGCGGAGATACGGAGATAGCGATCGTTTTATCGATATTATTGGCTCTTTTTTCGATTATTATTTTTATAATACTGAAAAAAATAGCCTATTTTTAGGGAGAATTATGGATTTTGCGAAACGAATTTTAGAAGAGGATGCGAAATATTTTGACATCACTACCTTGGGTCTAGGCATCGAAAAACGCCAAGGGGTGATGCACTATGCGCCAAAAAATGAGATCATCCTAAGCGGGCTAGAGATAGCCAAAGAGATATGCGCTTTGTGCAATCTAGAGACAAAAATATATGCAAGCGAGGGCGAGAATCTCCAAAAAGAGACTCCGATAATGGAAGCGCGAGGCAATGCGCTGCAAATGCACAAAGCATGGAAGATCTCCCAAAATATCTTTGAGTATATGAGCGGCATCGCCACCCACACCCACAAACTCCTCACAAAAGCCCAAAGTGCGAATCCCGATATAAAAATAGCGCTGACGAGAAAAAACTTCCCCGGCACAAAAGAGGTGATGCTCCAAGCAGTCATCCACGGCGGCGGCGTGCCGCATCGGTTGGGGTTGTATGATTCCGTACTCGTATTTCAAGAGCACCGCACGTTTTTTAGTGATGAAAAAGCATTTGAGAGCGCTTTTAAGAATCTCAAAAAAACCTATTTCGAGAAAAAAATCGCCGTCGAAGTAGCAAATAAAGAAGAGGCACGCTATTTCGCCGCGCTCGGTGCGGACATACTCCAATGTGAAAAAATGGACTTCGCTTCGCTCAAAGAGTGTGTGTCGCTCAAAAATGAGTACCCTACCCTCCTCCTCTCCGCCACCGGGGGAATCACGCTAGAAAACATAGACAAATACGCCGCGTGCGGTGTGGACTTTATCGTCACCTCCTCACCCTATCACGCCAAGCCTGCCGACATAAAGGTGTGGATGGAGTATGTCGGATGAATAAACTTGCGGGAATCATTACAAGCGTAGCCACGGATGGAGCGATAGCGTTTGTCTCTATCAATGTCGATTCGCACATCTTTTCATCGCTACTCATCGGCGATATGCACGATGTCGGGGAGCAGGTGTATGTCGTATTTAAAGAGGCGGAGGTGCTGTGCGGGAGCGTGGATGCTCTCAAAATCAGCGCGAAAAACAAATTTATCTCTCCCGTGCGATCGATAGAAAAAGGGAGGCTTCTCTCTAAAATCGTATTTGATTTCTACGGTACAGAGATCACGTCGGTCATCAGTACCGCTTCGTGCGAAGAGCTAGGTCTTTCAGTGGGAAAAGAGGCGCTGTGGTTTGTCAAAAGCAGCGAAGTGATGGTGCAAAAATGGTAGATGAATCGTTCCTAAGGACGATGCGGCTCACTTTTGAGCTAGCATTTTTGACGACGTTTATTTTGCTCGTTATCGGGATTCCCATAGCCTATTTTTTGGCGTTTACCAACAATAGATTAAAACCTGTTTTCGAGGCGATAGTCTCTATGCCCTTGGTCTTGCCGCCAAGCGTTTTAGGTTTTTACCTCCTTTTGGCATTTAGCCCCAATAACTTTTTCGGCGCGTTTTTGGAAAAAAACTTCGATACGCGGCTGGCGTTTAGCTTTGAGGGGTTGGTCGTAGCATCGGTGATTTTTAGCCTCCCTTTTATGGTGCACCCCATACAAAGCGCTATGTCTTCGATAAATAAAACACTCTTAGAGGCGAGCTATACGCTAGGAAAAGGGAAGATTCACACACTGCTTCGCGTCATCCTTCCAAATATCAAACCTTCGATTCTTAGCGGATTTATTATCTCTTTTGCCCATACTGTCGGTGAATTCGGGGTAGTACTGATGATCGGTGGAAATATCGCCGGAGAGACGCGAGTGGCGAGTATCGCGATATATGATGAAGTAGAATCGCTCAACTACGCCCTCGCCCACCAGTACGCTTTTACCCTCTTTGTTATCACTTTTTCGATACTGCTTTTGGTCTATGCAGTCAATAAAAACTTCACGGGAAATGCAAAATGATAGAAATCTCCATAAAAAAAGCTCTCGATAGCGCTCAAGGAAAAATATCATTGGAGTTTGACAAAACCCTAGAAGATGGCTCTTTTGTTACCCTTTTTGGCAAAAGTGGCGCGGGAAAAACGACGATACTAAGAATCCTAGCCGGTCTCGCCTCGCCCGATGCGGGGAAGATCATCGTCGGAGATGAAGTGTGGTTTGATAGCGACAAAAAGATAAATCTCCCGACGCAAAAGCGCGGTATCGGATTGGTATTCCAAGAGTACGCCCTCTTCCCCAATATGAGCGTTTTTGAAAATCTCAAATACGCTTTGCAAGACAAAAAAGAGATTGAGAGAATAAATGAAATACTCTCTATCACCGAACTGTACGAACTCAAAGACAAGCGTCCCGATGCACTCTCCGGCGGTCAAAAACAGCGTGTCGCTTTAGCGAGAGCCATCGTTCGGAATCCAAAAGTGCTATTACTAGACGAACCTCTGTCCGCCTTGGACTACTCTATGCGAGACAAACTCCAAAACGAACTTGAAAAAATCCACAAGACTTTCAATCTCACGACAATCCTAGTAAGCCACGACGTAGCGGAGGTCTTCCGTCTCTCAAACCGCGTCATCACGATAGAATCGGGCAAAGCCATGAGAGACGGCGCACCCGCCAAGATATTCGGAGAATACAATCTAAGCGGTAAGTTTAAATTCGCGGGCGAGGTGGCGCATATCGAACGAGGCGATATTATCGATATAGTCTCGGTCATCATCGGCAACGACCTCATAAAAGTCGCCGCCGTAAGCGACGAAAAAATAAAAGTCGGCGCAAAAGTGCTTATCACCGCAAAGGCGTTTAATCCGCTAATTAGCGTCATAGAGTAAAGATACTATAATTCCCGCAATTTTTTTTACCCAAGGAAATCTATGGACTTTATAATTTTTGCCGTCTCTATGGCAGCACTCATATTCGGTGCGGGCAAAGTCGTCGAGCAGTCGGAGAAGATCGCGCTCCACTACGGTATATCGCAGTTTGTCATCGGGGCTAGCCTCGTAGCATTCGGGACGAGTTTGCCCGAGATGGCAGCGAGCATCTCCGCTTCGCTCAAAGGCTCTAGCGACATCGCTATCTCAAACGTCGTGGGGAGCAATATCTTTAACATCGCGCTCATTCTCGGGACGGTGTTTGTCATCTCAAAGACCATACGCCCCGATAGAGATTTGTTTTTCAAAGACAGCTACTGGGCGATAGTACCCGTCATCGTCTTTATCTTGATGATCATAGACGGCACTATCGGGCGCTTTGATGCGGTGCTTCTTTTATTATTGATGGCGGCATACCTCTATTTTTTGATCAAAGATTCCAAGGATCTTATGCCCGAAATAGAGGGGGAGGAAAAAGAGCGATTTAACTGGACAAAAAGCCTCGCATTTTTGGCAATCGGATTTATATTTACTATCGGTGGAGCAGACTTTGCGATAGAGAGCGCGACAAATATCGCACGGAGTTTTCAGATTTCAGAGTGGATCATCGGGATGTTTCTCGTCTCCATCGGCACGAGCCTCCCCGAGCTCGTCGTCTCACTCGTAGCGGCAAAAGAAGGGAAAGCTGATATGAGCATAGGAAATATCATCGGCTCAAACGTCGCAAACGTCACGATGGTGCTCGGCTCTGCCGCACTTATCGCGCCGCTACATTTAGATTTGGCAAAAAATGTATTCGATGTCTCCGCACTACTGGGGATCACGCTTATGCTAGTATTTATCACGGCAAACAAACTCTACAACAGAGCCGCGGGACTTTCGCTCCTCGTGGTACTGGCTATCGTCATCCAAAA
>CAZCQG010000024.1:0-32216 GCA_964500775.1 uncultured Campylobacterales bacterium | reverse complement strand
CTAAAGACATACGAGCCGTTTTTTTGATCGCTACTAAAGAGATAATTTAAAAATTCCGCCCCCTCTTCTTCGCTCAAACCCGCAAGCGTACCCACGCTCTCTCTATCGACCCAATCGACCTGTGTTCCTTGAAAATCTTTAGATGCGGTATCGGCTTTGGCTTTAAGCTCTTTTTCCCTTTTTTGCATCAAAAGATCGACTTTTGCCGTAATCTTTGCCGCCTCAAAACTTAAAGGTGCTCGCTCTTTTACCTCCAGGAGTTTCGCGCTCATATAGCCGCCATCTATCTCGATAGGTTTAAAAGTATCACCGTTTTTTATGAGATTTAATTCATTGAGAAGTGCGGGCGAGATAGCGGCATCATCCTCTTTAAAGGTGATTTTTTGTCCCGTAATCTCCCCTTTTTTGAGCTTGACATATTCGCGCAAGTTCTCTTTTTCGGCAAATTTATGCTTCAAATCGCTCTCGACTTTTATTTTCGCATCCGCCAAGGGGAGGATTTTCCCTTCCGCGTCTTTATAGAGTTCTTTGTTTTGGGCGTAGAACTCTTCTAGCTCTTTTTCATCGTACACGATCGAGTTATCAAGCGTCGTGACGCTCTCGATAACGTATTCTTTCTTGCTTAGGTACTTCTCTTTATTTTGTTCCCAGTAGCTTTTTACTTCCGCATCATCAGCCGTGACCTTGATGTCGGAGGCTTTGAGGATCTCTATTTTTAGTTTGTCTTGCATATAAAACGAAGAGAGTATCGTCTCTTTTTCCAGTGGACTTAGAGCAGGTTTTAAGATGTCAAATACCATTGCGAGCAAAAGGTCTTTTTTTACCGATTCTTCAAAGTCTTTGGGCTTGATATTGTTTTGCTTGAGGACGGCGTGGTAGATCTCTTTATTAAACATACCATCTTTTTTAAAGGAATCTATCGAGGCGATTTTTTCCATAACTTTTTCTTCGCTTATTCTTAGTCCAAGCGTATCTGCATAGTTGAGTAGCAGTGTCTGGCTAATAAGATTTTCCATCGCTTGATTTTGCAAGCCCATCTTTTGCGCTTGCTCTTTGTCGAAATTCCCGCCGCTTAGTCTCGCGTAGATATTGTAGAGTTTGGAGTATTCGCTTTGAAACTCTTTGAGCGCTATGGGCGTGCCCCCTACCGTGGCGACGGATGAAGAGGCATTGCTAAATGAGTATGCACCCCAGCCGACAAACCCTGCTCCTACGAAAGCGATAGTACTCACCCAAATCGTAATTACAAGATATTTTTTATGTTTTTGCATCCAAGTTATCATATAAACCAACCTTAAAAAAATATGTATATTATACTTCCAAAGCAATAAAATCGACATAAGGAAAAGGTTTGCGAAATAGCGAAGTAGCACAAATGGATTTGGGGAGAATCTGGCATCCTTGCACCCAAATGAAGGATCACGAAAAATATCCGCTCATCCCTATACAAAGAGGCGAGGGGGTTTATCTCTATGATTTTGAGGGGAATAAATTCCTTGACGGAATCAGCAGTTGGTGGGTCAATCTTTTCGGGCATTGCAACCCCTACATCAACCAAAAGATAAAGAATCAGCTAGAGACGCTAGAACATATCATCTTCGCGGGATTCACCCACCAAGGGGCGATAGATCTCTCGCAGAGAATCTGCTCACTTCTACCCAAAGCGCTAAACAAGATTTTTTTCGCCGATAACGGCTCTAGTGCGGTGGAGGTGGCACTCAAAATGAGTTTTCATTTTTATAGGAATCGCGGCGAGATTCGACCGTACTTCATCTCCTTGCAAAATAGCTACCACGGCGAGACGCTCGGAGCTTTGGCACTCGGAGACGTGGCACTGTATAAAGAGACGTATAAGGAGCTACTTTTAAAGACGTTTACGATCACAAAACCTAGTGAACTAGAGCGCGCAAGCTACGATAAATCTTTATCGGAGTTAGAATCCCTCCTCAAAACGCACGAAGGGAAAATCGGCGGTATCATCCTAGAGCCGCTTCTCCAGTGCGCGGGAAATATGAATATGTACGAATCGATCTATCTACGGGAGGTAGAACATCTCGCTAGAAGATACGGTATCCATATACTGCTTGATGAGATCGCCACGGGTTTCGGTCGCTGCGGCAGTATGTTTGCCTTTGAAGAATCACGCATCACCCCTGATTTTATCACCCTCTCAAAAGGAATCACCGGCGGCTATCTTCCCCTCTCGCTGGTAGTCACTACCCAAGAGATTTACGATGCTTTCTACTGCGACTACAACGAATACAAAGCCTTCCTCCACTCCCACAGCTACACGGCAAATCCTCTCGCTTGTGCGGCGGCAAACGCTACGTTGGATATTTTCGAGAACGAAAATATCTTAGAATCCAACAAACAAAAAAGCACGAAAATCCTCTCCCGCCTCCAAAAACTCACCCGCTTCGAGCGAGTCCAAAACATCCGCCAAAAAGGGATGGTATGCGCGTTTGAAATCGCAGGATTCGACCCCAAAGAGCGCATCGGTATGCGCCTCTACACGGAGCTCCTCGCACTTGGAATCTTACTCCGCCCGTTAGGAAACACGCTCTATTTTATGCCCCCCTACGTCATCTCGGAATCCGAGATAGATTTTGTCTTTGACGGGTTGGAGACGGTTTTATCGGCACTTTAAAAACTTAAATAGATTCTAAGCCCTCTTTTTGTACAATCGCGAACATTTTATACCCTAAAAATGCCCGAAGGAGGAAAGATTGCAAAAAAGAGTTCTCGTGAAGTTTTCCGGAGAGGCACTAGCGAAAAAAGACGGGTATGGAATCGATACCGATATTTTAAAATTTATCGCCGATGAGATAAAAGAGGTAGTACGAAACGACATCCAAGTAGGAATCGTTATCGGCGGCGGCAATATCATCCGAGGGGTGAGCGCGGCAAAAGACGGCATCATCAGACGTACGAGTGCCGATTATATGGGGATGCTAGCTACGGTGATAAATAGCGTGGCGCTCCAAGAGGCGCTAGAGTACACGGGGCTAGACGTGCGGGTACAAAGCGCGCTAGAGATTCGTCAAGTGTGCGAGACTTTTATCCAGCGAAAAGCGATCAGACATCTTGAGAAAAACAGGGTCGTGATATTCGCATCGGGTACGGGAAATCCATTTTTCACTACCGATACCGCAGCTACTTTGCGCGCCGTGGAGATAGGTGCTTCTATGATCATCAAAGCCACGAAAGTCGACGGCGTCTACGACAAAGACCCCAATCGCTTCGAGGATGCAAAGAAACTAGAAGTGCTAAGCTATGACGAAGCGCTCAAAGACAATATCAAAGTGATGGACGACACGGCAATCGCACTAGCGAAAGAGAATTCCCTTCCGATAGTGGTTTGCGATATGTTTGATAAAGGGAATCTTGTAAAGATTATCAATGGCACGGGCGGCAAGTGTTCCGTCGTGAGAAATTAATTTAAATTTGGAGAAACAATGAGATCAGAAGTTATAACTGCGCAAGCGTTAAAAAGGCTAGATAATAATAAATATTTACTTTCGGCTCTCGTATTTAAAAGGGTAGAAGAGCTAAGCAAAGGTGCAAGACCTTTGGTAGAAGCAGATGCAAAAAAAGCGAAATTTACCGACATCGCGCTAAGAGAAATCGCCGCGGGATTGGTGAATATAAAATCTATCGAGGAAATAGCCTAAGTCCCCTTGGAATTCTTCCAAAAAGTCAAAGAGACAAAAACTAAAGAGGGGGCGATAGAGTTATTACGCTCTATTATCACCCCTTCTCCACAAATACTTCAAGCCATAGAATTTAGCGAAAAATCACACGAAGGGCAGCTAAGAAAAAGCGGCGAACCCTATGTCGTCCATCCGCTCCTCGTAGCGACTATCACGGCGTACTACGGCGGGGATGAGGCGATGATCATCTCTGCACTTTTGCACGACGTGGTAGAGGATACGCATGTTTCGCTACAAGAGCTACAAGAGCTATTCGGTGAGGATGTCGTGAGCTTGGTGGATAGTATGACCAAGATAGTTGCGCTTCGAGATGAAGAGCTAGCACCTTCTACCTCAAACGAAAAACTTATCGCCTCGGCACTTTCATTTAGAAAAATACTCATCGCATCGATAAAAGACATACGCGCCCTCGTCATCAAACTCTGCGATAGACTGCACAATATGCTCACCCTAGATGCGTTGCCGCAAAAAAAACAGATGCGTATCGCCGAAGAGACCCTCGTGGTCTATGCGCCCATAGCCCATAGACTGGGAATCTCCTCTATCAAAAACGAACTCGAAGATCTCTGTTTTTATTATATTTTCCCCAATGAATACGGAAGAATCGATAACTATTTAAAAGAGAATCACCAAAGTATCAAACTGCGCATCAACAACTTTATGGAGAAAATCCGCAAATTACTAATGAACAACGGGATTCCCGATAGCGCGTTTAATCTCTCTAGCAGAGTAAAAAGACACTATTCCATCTACCTCAAAATGCAGCGCAAAGGGGTCTCTATGGATGAGGTGCTTGATTTGTTGGCGGTGCGGATATTGGTAAACAATCCCATAGAGTGCTACAAAGTGCTCGGAATCATCCACCTCAATTTTAAACCCATCGTCGCGCGATTCAAAGACTATATCGCTATCCCCAAAGAGAACGGTTATCAGACGATACACACTACCGTCTTTGACAATACCTCCATTTTTGAAGTGCAGATTCGTACTCTCAATATGCACCAAAGCGCGGAGTACGGCGTAGCGGCGCACTGGAAATACAAAAGCGGCGGCATTTCGCCAAATCTCGATTGGCTAGAGAATCTCCAATTCCAAAACACTAATATCGAAGAGTTTTACGAACTGGTCAAAAACGATCTCTACAGTGAAGACATCTCGGTATTTTCACCTGATGGCGATACGTTTACGCTCCCTTATGGCGCGACTGCGCTTGACTTTGCATACGCCGTCCATAGCGAGGTGGGGAATTGCGCCCAAGAGGCGTATATCAACAAGGTCAAAAACTCGCTCCTCACGGTATTAAAAAACGGCGACATCGTCAAGATAATCACCGCAAAACACCATATCCCAAGATGTAGCTGGCTCGATGCACTCAAAACCTCGAAAGCAAAATCGCACCTCAAACAGCTCTGCGCCAACAGAATCAAATACATAGACAAGAAAAGCGCGGTAAATATTCTCGCCACCCTTTTTGAGCTTGATTGCGGTGAGATAGAAAATATGGTGGAAGAGGAAAAACTCACCCAAAGCATCTATAAAGTCGTGCGAGATATTAGTTATTTTAAAGAGGTAAAGAATCGTCTCAAAAATAGATACAAAAAAGGTGTAGGACTTTTTAAACAACTCAAGATTCGGATACTGAAGTTGAAACCCTATAAGTTTGATAATATTATAATTTATTCAAATTTAGCGATAAGCGATACGATTTTTGACTACTGTTGTCATCCAAAACAGGGGGACAATATTATTGCTTTCAAACACGGCTCAAAAGCGGTAGTGCATCACAAGCTGTGCGATCAGGCGTACGAAGAACTCCACGGCGGATGCGCGAAAATGGTGTACGCCGAGTGGGTGAAAGACAAGCTGACGAAATACAAAATAGTGGCGAGCATCGATAGTAAAAAAGGGTCGTTGGCGCAATTTTTACAATTTTTGTCAAAGAATAATATCAACGTCATCAGTATCGAGCTAGGGAGAAATATCGACAACTATGCGAGGTATTGCGATTTGAGTATCGAGAGTGAGATAAAAGATCTCAAAACGATCAAGAATCTCCTCTCGCAAAAAGCTTCACTCATCGAAGCATATTACGAACAAGACGCGTACGGCGCGCGAGATTAATAAAAAGGTTTTTAGGTTATGGTACAAGAGGCACTAGCAGAGATAGGGAGAGGGACGAGCGAGATCATCGGACTAGAGTATATTAAAGAGAAGATAGAGAAATTTTATGCCACGGGGGAGCGATTTAAAGTAAAAGCGGGATTTGACCCCACCGCGCCCGATTTGCATTTAGGGCATACGGTGCTTATCAACAAGCTTGCGACATTCCAGCGATTTGGCGGAGACGTGCAGTTCCTCATCGGTGATTTTACCGCGATGATAGGGGATCCTACGGGCAAGAGCGAGACGAGAAAGGTACTTAGTCGCGAGGACGTTTTGGAAAATGCCAAAAGCTACAAAGAGCAGGTGTTTAAGATACTCGACCCTAGGTATACCGAGGTGGTGTTTAACTCTGATTGGCTGGATGCTTTGGGGGCGAGCGGCATCGTGCAACTTTCAAGACAGTTTAATGTCGCGAGGATGCTAGAGCGCGACGACTTTGAAAAGCGCTACAAAGCCCAAAGCCCTATAAGTATCAGCGAATTTCTCTATCCATTACTCCAAGGATACGACAGCGTTGCGCTCAAAAGCGACGTGGAGCTCGGCGGGACGGATCAGAAATTCAATCTTTTGATGGGTCGGAATCTCCAAAGGGCATACAACGTCGGCAAAGAGCAAGCCGTCCTTATGATGCCAATACTAGAGGGACTGGACGGCGTACAAAAGATGAGTAAGTCGCTAGGCAACTACATCGGCGTGACCGAACATCCAAATGATATGTATGCCAAGATTCTAAGTATTAGCGATGAGCTTATGTGGCGCTATTATGAGCTACTCTCGCACAAAAGTTTAGATGAGATAGTGAAATTAAAACTCGGCGTAGAACAAGGGGAGCTCCATCCTAAAAAAGTCAAAGAGGCACTAGCACTAGAGATCACCGCGAGATTCCATAGCGAGGGCGAAGCGAACAACGCTAAGACGGAGTTTGATAACGTATTCTCCAAAAATGAGATTCCAAGCGACATCGAGGAGTTTAGTTTTGAAGCGCCGCAATGGATAGCAAAAGTCCTCGTAGATGCTGCCCTCACCCCTTCTACCTCCCAAGCGAGACGCGATATAAAGGCGGGTGCGCTCAAGATAGACGGGGAAAAAATAGGCGATGAGAATCTCCAATTGCAAGCGGGTGAATATATCTTGCAGATTGGAAAGAAGAAATTCGCTAAAGTTACGATGAAATAAAACAAAGTTGAGAGCAATGGCAAAAATAGATTTGAGTAACCGTCCTTTAAAAATAGGAAAACATACGATTAAATACCCTATCATCCAAGGTGGAATGGGCGTAGGGATAAGTTGGGACGAGCTAGCGGGAAATGTCTCCAAAGAGGGGGGGCTTGGAATTATAAGCTGTGTGGGCACGGGATACTATAAAAACTGTGCCTTTAGCGGGAAAAATACCGCAGGAAGACCGCAGGATGCGGCGAATTTCTACTCTAGGGATGCGCTTTTTGAGATATTTAAAAACGCGCGAAAACTTTGCGGCGATGCACCCTTGGGAGCAAATATCCTCTATGCTATCAACGACTACGGCAGAGTGGTGCGTGATACGTGTGAAGCGGGAGCGGACATCATCATCACGGGGGCGGGACTCCCTACCAATATGCCCGAATTTACCGCCGATTTTCCCGATGTCGCACTTGTCCCTATCGTCTCTTCGTGGAAGGCGCTCAAGATTCTCGCTAAACGATGGGAGCAACGCTACAAAAGACTACCCGATGCGGTAGTGGTCGAAGGACCTTTGAGCGGAGGGCATCAGGGGTTTAGCTATGAGGATTGCTTTAAAGAGGAGTTCCGGCTCGAAAATCTTATCCCTGAAATAGTGCGGGAAGCCAAGAATCTAGGCGACTTCCCCATCATCGCCGCAGGCGGTATTTGGGATAATAGCGACATCGCTAAATTTATGGAGATGGGGTGTGCGGGCGTGCAGATGGGGACGCGATTCTTGGGGACGTATGAATGCGATGCCAAGGCATACGCGGAGATTTTACCTCACATCAAAGAAGACGAAATAAAACTCGTCAAATCCCCCGTCGGCTATCCTGCAAGAGCGCTTAAAACAGGAATCATCCAAAAAATGGAAACTGCCCAAACACTCCCTGCGGTGCGCTGCATCAGTAATTGCGTCGTGCCGTGTAACAGGGGTGAAGAAGCAAAGGCGGTAGGGTATTGTATCGCCGATAGATTGAGTGACGGATACAAAGGCGACAAAGAAGACGGTCTCTACTTCTCCGGCTCCAACGGATATAGAATCGACAAAATAATTCACGTCAAAGAGCTGATAGACACACTAGTCCATGGCGAAGGGTAAACACTACTTTTTTTGGCTTTTTCTTTTTCTCTCTACCCTTTCCTATGCCGCTACTCCAAAGATTTTGTCGATACAAAATACGGCATCCACGCTCATAATCAAATTTAATCAAAAAGTCGACAAAAATAGCTTTCAATTTTTCCATCTCAAAAATATCGGCGGGTATCGTAAAAACGTGTACGACATCGAAGGGCTTTTGTTTACCAAGCCGCTAGAGTTTGATATGGAGGGCGAGATCGGGTGCAAGATCGCCCAATACGACAAAAATGTCGTGCGGGTAGTCTTTAGCGCCAAGGATCGATTTTACACCGCGAGTAGAAATATCAGCAAGGATACGGTCGAGTTTCGAGTGACACCCGGCTCATCCCCGCAACCCGGCTCTAGAAGCGAAACACAAGAAGAATCCAAACCCAAACCAAAAACTATAACTATCACCCCAAAAGAGAATCCCTCACAACCCCAACTCATCCAAGCAAAATCGAAATTTGAAGCAAAAGATAAAACGGTAGTCATCGATCCCGGGCATGGCGGTAAAGATTGCGGTGCGTACGGAATCAATAAAGTGTGCGAAAAAAAGATCGTATACGAGATAGCCAAATACCTCAACTCCGAACTCAAAAAATCGGGATATAAAGTCTATCTGACGCGCTATAGCGATAAATTCGTCAAGCTCCGAGAGAGGACGAAATACGCCAACAAAAAGAATGCCGACGTGTTTGTCTCCATCCACGCCAATGCAGTCCCGAGTAAATCGGCTCGCACACAAAACGGTATTGAGACCTATTTCCTCTCAAACGCAAGGTCTAATAGGGCGAAAAACGTCGCCGCGCTCGAAAACAAAGACGATTTAGAGGATATGGATTATTTTGCCAAAGAGACGACGCTCGGAATCTTGAACAATCCAAGAATGGTCGCTTCAAACAAGCTCGCCCTTGATGTCCAATACGCGATGCTCAAAAGTATCAAGGAGAACTATAAAGAGGTCGAGGACGGCGGTGTACGCGAAGGACCTTTTTGGGTACTCGTCGGAGCGCAGATGCCATCCATCCTCGTAGAAGTAGGGTATGTCACCCACGCTAGCGAGAGTAGACGACTGGTTAATTCCGCTTATCAAAAGAAGCTCGCCCAAGGGATAGCCCAAGGGATCGACGCCTATTTTCGGAAAAATAGCAACTAGATTCTAAGCTTTTTCGCTATCTATCTCTATGACCGTGTGGACGTTGCCGCGCGGGTTGAAGTCTGCTTTGACGTAGAGATATTTGGGGTGCAGTTTATTATAGAGCGTGTCATAAATCTCGTTGCTGCTATCTTCGTGCGAGATGTAGCGATTCATAAAGCTATTGATATAGAGTTTGAGCGCTTTGAGCTCCACGGTGTATTTGTCGGGGATGTAGGTGATATATATCGTCGCAAAATCGGGATAGCCGCTTCGCGGGCACTTGGTCATAAACTCCGGTAGCGTGATGTTTATCTTGTAGTTTTTCTCGTACCTGTTTTCCCATATCTCCAAATCTTTTTGCGGATCAAATTCCGTTACCTCTTTTTCGCCGTATTTCATAGTTTTTCTCCTAGTTCTTTGCTATATATCACTTTTTCCAAATCAACCTCAAAGCCGCTCTCTAGCCCTTCACATACCGCGCATCCCGTATCGGTCTCGTGCACTACCGCTTTTGCTATCTCTAGCCCTATGTGTTTGGCATAGGTGAATATGTGCGATGCCATCATCTCGGCGGTGGGATTGTAGGGGAGGATGATGTATCGAGTGTTTAGTTTCGGAGCTACCTCACGGAGAAACGTATCCTCGTCGCTCACCAAAAGGGCGTGGTCGAAAGCGTCGATGAAGGCATAAAGTCGCTCTTTTAGGAGCTTGAAATCCATTACCATTTGATGTTCGTCTTTTGCGGGCGATTCTAAAAATATCTCAAATCTATACGAGTGTCCGTGCAGTCCCGTACATCGTTTTGAGTACGCCGAGGTCAATCTATGGGCGACTTCGGCTTTAAAGAGTTTTCTAATTTGCATAAGCTATAACATCCATTTTTGTATAATAAAAGTTTAATTCTACCAAAACAAACAGGTATTCTTTCTATGCACTATAAAATAGCTAATATTTTTTCCTCCATCCAAGGGGAGGGGAGCTTTATCGGAGAGGCATTCTCCTTTGTACGATTCCACGGATGCGATCTTGTATGCCATTTTTGCGACGATGAAAGCCACAAAGGGAGCTACGAATCCTTGAGCGAATCGGAGATTCTTACCCGATTGCAAAATTATAAAACTAAAAAAGTGGTCATCACCGGCGGTGAGCCTACGATGCAGAATCTAAACGAACTTATTAGATTCCTCCAAGACGCGGGGTATTTCGTCGCCGTGGAGACCAACGGACTTAATCTCGCAAACGTCAAAAATGCCGACTGGATCACGTATAGCCCGAAGAATCTCGATGCGATTCTAAGCGATGGATTTAGCGAGATAAAGTTTTTAGTTGATTCCAAAACCGATTTTTCGGTACTAGAATCCTACAAAACCGACAAGCCCAAATACTTGCAACCGATAAACTGCGGCGAAAAGGTGGACGGTGAAAATATGCGCCGCTGCGTGGAGCTGGTGTGCGAACACCCCGACTTTAAATTGAGCCCACAGCTGCACAAATATCTAGGGGTGGAGTGATGGAAAACAGAGCGCTGGTAGTCTTTAGCGGAGGACAGGACAGTACGACGATACTGGGCTGGGCGAAAAATAGATTTGAGAGTGTGTGTACCATCACGTTTGGCTACGGGCAGCGCCACGGGATAGAGATCGGGCAGGCGAAAAAGATCGCGGGAATCTTGGGGGTGGAGAATATCTATTTTGAATTCGATCTCTTTAAAAAGATGGGCGATTCTACGCTTGTGGGTGAAGGCGATCTCAACTCCCCGCACCCCCACCACCCAAATCTCCCCTCTTCCTACGTCCCCAATCGCAATGCGCTGATGTTCACCATAGCCCACGCCTACGCCCAAAAAATAGGCTACGGCAACCTAGTCACGGGTGTATGCCAGACCGACTACAGCGGCTACCCCGACTGCCGCGCGGTATTTATCGAGAGCCTAGAACAGACGTTAAATCTCGGGAGCGAAGAACACATTAAATTCCACTCGCCCCTTATGTACCTCAATAAAGCCCAAACCTTCGCACTAGCGGAAAAGGAAGGAGTGCTAGACATAGTCCTAGAGCACTCCCACACCTGCTACGAAGGGAATCGAGACCTCCGCCATCCGTGGGGATACGGCTGTGGCGAATGCCCGTCTTGCAAACTGCGCGCGAAAGGGTGGCAGGAGTATCTCGCCTCGCATATGTAGACTAAATTAGTACATAGTTATCTAAAAATGCCGAATATTGAGAAGATTTCTAGTGTTTTGATTATTTATTTTGAATGGTATTTGTACAGGGGTTGATAGCTACTTTTTTATAGTACTTAGTTTTTGTTGTATGTCTTTTTTAAAATTTGTAACTTTCTTCTCTTTTTTATCGCCTTTATTAGTTTTTGGTTCTTTATTATTATTTAGCCGTTTTTTGAATACATCTTGGTACCAGTTAGGAATTGTGTTAAATTTTGAATCTCCAACTATAAAAGGCATTTCATTGTTATCCTTGGTAAGATATGCGAGCAAACTATCATTATCCGCAGATTGTTTGTGTATTAGCTTATCTTCTTCTGTGTCATCATATTTCATATCAAGCCATAACATAGGATATTTTTTGCTACCCAGTCCTTTAATGCTGCTTATTCCGTCGAAGTTAAATGAAAAATAGCTTTTACATTGTGAGTTCAGCATAATTATTGCTAAACTTTTGGAAATGATAAATTTTCTTCTTGTTGAAAAACTAGATAGTCGAAAACCCAAATCCATACTTGGACCAACATAATCGCCTAAGTCGTAAAACATCTTGTTGGAATTGAAAGTGCTACTTCCAGCATTTAAACTTTTACCATCTTCGTCTATAACTTGCTTTTTGTCAAATTTAACCTTTTGTTTTATTTCTGTATTTTTTACAGGGAAGCCAGCGGTCCAAGCTGTAGCTTTTAATGCTAAATCTGTATCTTTGTTTGTCAGTTTTTCTGAGTATTCTTTAGTAGCTCTCATAAAACTCTCAATATAATATGGAACATGTTCGTGATTTTTAATTTCTACTTTAAAAATAAGTTCATCTCCTAAACATTTCCAAAAATCAGGTTCGGCTATATCCTCGTAAGTGCTTTTTTCGCTTCCTAGAATATTAGAGCTTTTCAAGCATAAATAGAAACCATTGGAAAAACCATCATAAAATTCTTGAAAAAATTCGATCCAAGGTTGATAATCCGTTTCGGAAGGAGAAGTTCGATGTTTGAAACCTGTAGAATTTGTTATGTCTGCGCTCATGAAGAGCATATATTTAGATTCTTGCTCTATCTGCTTTTCTATGTTTGTTTTTCGAGCCATTGTTTTTAGTAATCTTCACTTAAAAAAAGCTTTTTTCTAATAGAAGCTACTTGAGTAGAAACATTAAATTTTCCTGCTAGTTCGGTGATACCTAAAGAGGCGCATTTTTTAATTTCTGATGTCGGCATTAAAAAACCTGCTGCAAACCAATTTGCTTCCCATTCAACTCTTGTTCCAATTTTTCCAGAAAATCTTTTTGCTCTTCCTGGGATTTTACCCATTTGTGAGTGAATAAAATAGTGTCCTATTTCGTGCGCAATAGTAAATCTATCTTTTAATGGTCCTGTAAAACTAGAGACATAAATATCAAAGTCTTCTTTGCCTCTGACAATAATAGAACCATCTTCAGATTTGAGCCAATCATCATAGCCTTGATATTGTATGTTGCCTTTTAATTTTTTTACAACATCAAACATGCTAGCGCCTACCTCTAGCTCCATTTCATTTGCAATGTAGTCTGCAATATCGTAAATGACATTTTTTGCGAAGCCAGATTCCTTTAAATACTCCATAAATCTAAGCCTTTATGTAAAATAACTGGAATTTTAGCAAAACTTGTTCCTATTTAACTTTAAAATTTTTTGTTGGTGCGGACCAACAAACCATAAGAGTAAAATGGAGATAAATTCAATAAAAATATATAGATTCTCATTTTCCGCCATATACTTTTTCAACGCTATTAATAACTCAAGATCAGTAAGATTTGTAAGCTTCTCTTTATCTGTTTTGGAAAAAATCGCTATCAAGATGATTTTGTTTTCTATCTCGTTACTTACCTGTTTGAGGTTATTTTTTAATAGCTTAAATTTTTTAGATAACTGTTTTGCTTCTTTGAGAAAGTTATTGCTAAATTCAATTGTCAAGTTCGCTCCATAGTTTTTCTACAGGGTGCATCTTGCCCGATTATATATCTTTTAGTCCGGCATTTATTGATTAGAGCATCTTGTTGGCTTTTATAGCTTTCTTCTCCATACGATACCCTAGCCATACCGTTACCAAGCCGATAATGACAAAAAACCCGCCCTCGATAAGTATCAACGGTGCGTATGCTCTCGTGGAAGCGTCCGAAGCTATATCTATGTAGCCTAAAACATGGTAGACGAGAGCCACTAGCGTAACGCCCCATCCGACTATTTTTATCAACTTTCCGTCACTTATTTTTTTCTTCACCGTTGCCATTTTCAAGCCTTCCAAAATATTGTATCGGTAATCGTATACCCAAAAACCTTACACTAATGCCAAAAATTTCTTTAGCGACTTTTTTGCCTTTGCGTCGATTCGGTAGTGGATTTTTGTGAGATAATAGAGGAGTTGCTCTCCGCTGATGTCGGCGCGTTTGGCGTACTCTTTGAGGATGTATCGGGGGATTTTTACCCGTGTTTTTAAAAATTTGGCGACGAGGTTTTTGTAGAATGCTTCCTCTTTGTTGTAGCAAAATCGTGCGAAGACGAAGGGGAGGTTGTGGCGTTTGTACCACTCCTCTCCGAGGTCTACAAATCCGCCCTCGTGGCTGAAGTAGTATTTGAGCGCTTTGTCGCCGATGAGCGTTTGCCCCTTGATTCCGAGGATGTCGGCGAGGGCATTGGAGCTTTGGGATTCTTTGTCTTTTTGTGATTCGCCTAAAATAGTGAGGACGCTCAATACCTCGCCGCGCGCGACAATCCCCGCATCAAGGCTTTTTTTCTTCTTCGAAACGATACTAGAGACAAATGCCGCATCGACTTTGCGTTTTAAAAAGAGCTTGTTTATGTTGGCGGGGTAGCTTTTTTTGCGATTTGTCGCCTGCTTGTAGCGGGTTTGCAAAGGTGTTTTTTTGAGAAAGACGTGAAAAGGGAGTAGGTTGATATAGTCGATTTTTCCGAAGTTCAAAATAGTCCTTGTGAAATGGTAGTTAGTCGCGCATATATGCCACGGAGGTGTACCCCACCACGCGACTTTTGTCCCCGCTCGCCCAAGAGCTGGTGCGGTAGTCTAGGATTTTATGCGTCATCCCTAGTTCGTGAGCGCTTTTTACCATCGCTTTTACGCCGTATATACCGCAGGCGTCGCACGATTCTAGGAAGCGGAGGTCTTCTTTGTCGATTCCCGCTAGACAGATATTATCCCGTTTGTTTGCGTTTGCTTCATCCAAAAAATGGCTCAAGTCGGTGCTGATGATGAGCGCGGTATCAGCGAGTGTGAGGGCATATTTGATGATTTTTTCTAGTTCGCCTATGTCGCATTTACCGTAGACGATTTCCAAAATCTCCACTTTTTCGCCGAAATAATAGCTCAAAAACGGGAATTGTACTTCTGTACTGTGTTCTTTGTGGGCGTTTGGCTCAAAAGTGACGCGGAAGTCCGCAAACAGCGCGTCGCGCAGTGCGGAATCAGCGGCGAGGGAGATATTTTTGAGGTCGTAGGCGTCGAATTTGCCGACGCTGATTCCTTCAAAATAGTGGTGGTGGCTAGGACCGATGATGAGGGCTTTTTTGATGTTTGGATTTTTGCTAAGTGCGCGGTAGGCGATATTTGCGGTAAATCCCGAATAGACATATCCCGCGTGCGGTACGATGAGCGCTTGGGGGCAAAGCGTATCGACATCTTTGATGTTTTCCCCGAGAGCATTTTCAAGCATCACGTTAAATTTGTCAAACATCACTTTTATCTCCGCGCACGTCTCGGGGTAAAATGAGCCTCTAAAAAAGTAGCCTCTATCCATCATAAAGGCTTCTCTGACGGTTTTGAGTAGCAGTACCCTTGCGCTAGATCGGCACCGTTTTTTCGCACATAGTCAAGCTCTTCTTGACGTTCTATCCCCTCGGCTAACACGAGGATATTGTTTTTTGACGCGATATTGACAAGTGCTTCAAATATAGATTTTTTTATATCATCACCCTCTATGCGGTCGATGATTTCACGGTCTATTTTGATAATATCGGGCTTGAGCTTTGCGATGAGGTTGAGATTCGAATAGCCGTTCCCTACGTCATCGAGCGCCACTCTAAATCCTCGATTTTTATAATAATCGAGGATGCTCTTTAGGTGTTCCGTGTCATCCACTTTTTCGGTCTCTACTACTTCAAAGACGATATTGCGCGGATTGATCCCAAGTTCGTCGGCAAGTGCTACCGTGCTTTTAAGACACTGTGCGGGGTCGTATATCGCGGTAGGGATGAAATTTATGAAAATATTTTTATCCACATTGTGTTTTGCGGCATATTTAAGATTTGTAGAGCGAGCTATCCTATCCAAAACAAAAAGCGAGTCGGACTTACTTGCCATAGAAAATATCTCTTGAGGAGGTACCATTGCGCCGTTATAGACCCCTCGCAAAAGTGTTTCGTATCCAAAAAGGGTATCGTTTCTAAGATCAAAAATCTGATGAAAATAGGTAAGGAAGCTTTCGTCCTCTAGCATCTGCATAAGTTTCATCGATTCTAGCTTATTGCATACCGTCTCTAGGGGCATTAGCTTTGCAAACGTGCTAAATCCGACCACTTCCTCTTTCTCTAAAAATGAGATATTCGTATCTTTTTTTATGAGCGGGTTGAGCGCAGCGCAGAGTTCTTTGGCGATCGCAAAAATATTATTTGATTCTACGATGAGGAGTTTTGCTTCCTTATGTAGTATTTCGGCGCGATTCTCTTCACAAAGTTTTGTGACCGTTGCGATGATTTCGGCAGTATTTGAAGAGACAAGGAGCTTCTTGTAAGTTGCGTATTGCAAAAAATGTTCGTTACATTTACAGTTGTTACTCAAAATCCCCCTCCCTAAGCGGTTGTCCAAACTCCAAATCGTGCGCCGCTTTTTTACCGAGTACGGCGTAGTAGCGTGAAGGTGAAAGTCCATCGGCGGGACGTACGGAGCGGATATTTTGAGGCGTGAGGGATTCCCCTTTTTTGATATTTTCGCTCACAAAAAGGCTTCGCCCGAATCGCCTTGTTTTTTTGGTTTTATCGGTGAGGTCGTAGTTTACTCTACCCAGTAGTTTTTCGGTGTTGCGTATGCTTTGCACCATTATCTTAAATTCGCTCGGCTCTAGCGAAAAAGAGCTATCCGCCCCTCCGAGATTCCTATCTAAGATAAAATGTTTCTCTATTATTTTCGCCCCCAAAGCCACGGCTACGATAGGCGCTTCTAGCCCCATGGAGTGGTCGCTTAAGCCTACAGTCACCCCAAAGCGCTCATGCATATCACCGAGGGTTTTAAGATTCATCTCTTCCAAGGGAGCGGGGTAGCTAGAGGTGCACTTGAGGAGTGCTATGTCGGTGTTTCCCGCAAAGATACAGGTTTGGACTGCCGCGTTTATATCTTCGAGTGTGGCGATACCCGTAGAGATGATGATGGGTTTTCCTTTTTTTGCGACATATTGAATGAGCGGAAGATCGTGGATCTCAAAAGAGGCGATTTTGTATGCGGGGACGTTGAGCGATTCCAAAAAATCGACCGCGCTAAAATCAAACGGCGAGCTGAAACACTCTAGCCCTAGATTCTTAGCATATGCCATCAGCTCTTCGTGCCATTCCCATGGGGTATATGCCTCTTTGTAGAGATCATAGAGGATTTTGCCGTCCCACACCGTCCCTTCGCCTATTTTGAAATATTCGTTGCGGCAGTTGAGCGTGATGGTGTCTGCGGTATAGGTTTGGAGCTTGATCGCATTCGCTCCCGATTCTGCGGCGGCTTTTATGGTTTGGAGGGCGAGATCTTTGCTGCCGTTGTGATTGGCGGAGAGCTCTGCGATGATATACGTGCCGCTGACATCGTCAAATACGTCTGCTATTTTGTGCATACTTTCTCCATAAGTAATAAATCATCTTCTTCGCCATAGGTGAAATACCCCGACTTTATGTAGAGATTTTGTGCTTTTTGATTATGCTTTTTTACCACTATTTTGATTTTACCGAGTTTGAGCTTTTTAAATATGAGAATCTCGGCGATTTGTATGAGGAGTTTGCCCACTTTTTGGGCTTTAGGGTTTTTGTAGATACCAAAAGAGGCGCTGTCGTCTTCAAAGTCTACATCCTCTATCGTGACCGCTCCGATGTCGGCTATCTTGAAATAGTATTTGTCGCTCCGTTTTTTGAGCGATTCTATAAAATCGAGGTGCGCGTCAAGAGGAATAAAATCGGAGTGGATCATATTTTTCGCGGTCGATTCTTCGTTGCGCCACGCGAGCACGTCTACGGCTTCGGTAAAGTCGAGGTTGATGAAGTTTTTGATGGGCATTTTTTGGAGCGTCATATTTTTTTTGAGCTTGCAGTCCGCGTAGTAGTCTCCGATTTTTTTGGCGATATTCGCGCCGCTGTTTGGTTTTATCCGCTTTTTGAGTGCGGCAGAGATGTTTTCACGGATACTTTGTTTAGCGAGTTTTTCGATTCCGGCGATGAGGTTTTGCGAGAGATTTTTATCCTCAAAGCTACCGAGGTGGTGAGTGAGCGATTCTTTTGCGAGGTAGGCGATGTTGTTTTTTTGATTATCGGCAATGGTGATGGAGAGGGTGGGAATCCCAAGGGCGCACAACTCAACGAGACTCTGTCCGCCCGCGGTCACGGCGATGTCGCAGGAGCGCATCACGTTAGCGACATCGGTGGCGGTGAGATTCTTATGATAGGTGATGTTTTGATCGGCTTCATCGTAAGCGTCGGTGATGATTTGATGGATGCGTACGTTCGGGTCGTAACGGCGTATCGATTCTATGAGCGAGGGCGAGAGATTCCGTATGTCTTTTGCGCCGAGAGTGAGGAGGACGTTTGTGATTTTATGGGCGTGCGATTCTTTTGGATTTTGAAATTCGGGACGCAATAAAAGATATTTTTCTCCCAACAAATAGCGGTGTTTCGCATCCTTTTCATAGATATTTTCCGCTCCCAATGCGCCGTTGAGGATGATTCCTTTGGGATATTTTATCCTTTGTGCATCATCGAAAAAGAGGGCAGGTCTGTTTTTTGCGAGGCGGGCGTAGGTAGGGGCATCGGCGAGGTAGGAATCGATAACGACAAAGTCAAATCCTTTTATCGATGCACTTCGCCAATCCAAAAGCTTCTCGTCCGCAAGTGCTTCAAAAGAATCCTCCGGTGCAATAAATATCTGCGCCCCAAATCCCGCTGTCCACAGGAAATGCGCCAATGCGCGTATCCTGCTAATATGCCCGTATCCGACTTTTGCTCCCGCTTCGGTGAGTAGTGCTATTTTCAAGCGATGTATCCGAGTTTCATAGAATTTCAATATCCTTCATCGGGAAATGTTTTTTGTTTTTTGTCCATAAAACGAGTTCGTATTGTTTTGCAGTGGCGGCTATGAGGTAGTCATCTAGAGTGATTGTATGGTGTGACTTTAAAAATTGATTAGCGTATTTTCCGGCTATTTTTCCCGTTTGGCAATCAATCGCCGCGCAAGTGCAAAAGGAGAGGATATGGACGACTTTTGAAAAGTTTGCTTGTTTACACCCTTGCAAGATTTCGGCTTCTATGATCGGGTTGTAAAAAAACTCCGCGTCGGTGCTTAGAGCGGTGAATTTTTTGAGTATTTCGGATTCTTTGCGCAAAAGATCGATAAAAATATTTGTATCAATCAAAATTTTCAATCTTACGCCCTTTTCTCTCTTTTTCTTGCAACACGATAGGTTCCATATTTTGGATGATATTGAGAAGCTCTTGATTTTTTTTCTTGATGCCCTCTTGCGCTAGCCACGTTTGCGCCCCTAGTTTTAAAAACTCATAGAGTCTTTGTTTTATAGGATTGGGATTCTTTTTGTACGTGATGCGGAGGTTTTGAGGGGTCATCCCGCATAAAGCCGCAAGCTCCGTATCGGTAAGGTGAATTTGCATTGTCGCCCCTTTTTAGAATCTATAAAGGATTTTACCAAATAATATTTACTTGGTCAATATACGATAGAAAATATATTTACTATTTTTTGGTGCTAAAACATTACACGCTATAATTGCGAAAAAATATTTCATTTAGGAAATAAATGGCGCTAGTTGATCTGCTCGAAGTCTCCAAACAATACGAATACAAAAAAATCTTGGAAAAAATATCCCTCCATATAAACGAAGGGGAAAGAATAGCGATTGTCGGGAAAAACGGCAGCGGAAAGAGCACGATTATGAAAATAGTCGCGGGAATCCTAGAGATCGACGAAGGGGAGCGCCTCGCCCAAAATAACGTCGAGATAGCGATGCTGCCGCAGCAGCCGCACTTCAAAGAAAATGAAAGCGTGCGTGACGCGATAGAAAATCAACTCGCCGAACTCAAAAACTACAAAAAAGAGTTTGACGCGGTCAATTTAGAGCTCGCAAGCGATTATGAAAATAAAGAGCTATTGCACCGCTCCGCTGAACTTAGCGCCGTCTTAGATCACCACAATGCGTGGGATTTGGATAATCGAATCGAAGAGGTACTGGAGCGATTCACACTCAAAGAGTACGAACACCGCGCGGCGAATCTCCTAAGCGGCGGGGAGCAAAAGCGCGTCGCGCTAGCGGGATTATTGCTACGCAAACCCGATTTGCTCCTCCTCGATGAGCCGACCAACCATCTGGATGTCTATATGGTGGAGTTTTTGGAGGAGATGCTAAATAAGCTTAATTTTACTCTCCTTTTTATCTCGCACGACAGGTACTTTATTGACAATATCGCCACTCGCACCGTCGAGATCGAAGAGGGGAATTTGCGGAGTTTTGAGGGGGGATACAGGAGTTATTTGTACCAAAAAGAGCAGCTGATGCTCTCTCTCCAAAAGAGCCACGACACGCTTTTGAAATTTTTGAAAGCCGAAGAAGAGTGGCTCAATCGCGGAGTACGCGCGCGGGTGAAGCGGAACGAAGGGCGCAAGGAGCGTGTTTTCAAGCTTCGCGAGGAGGCGAAGAAGAATCCAAGCGTCATCCGCAAGATGAAGCTTGAGCTAGAGCGGGAGCAAAAGCACTTCAATCGCAATGAAGGGGTGAATCGCCAAAAGATGCTTTTTGAGCTCAAAGGGGTGAGTAAGGCGCTAGGTGAGAAGAATCTCATAGAGAACTTTAGTGCGAGAATCCTCCAAAAAGATCGCATCGGAATCGTCGGGAAAAACGGCAGCGGGAAGAGTACGTTTCTAAAAATCCTCCTCGGGCGGCTGGCACTTGACAAAGGCGAGATGAAGTTCGGTGATGTGCGCATCGGCTACTTCGACCAACACCGCGAGATGCTGGACGATGCCAAAACCCTCATCGAGACTTTTTGCCCGCAAGGGGGCGACAGAGTGGATGTGCGAGGGAGAAATATGCACGTCTTCGGCTACCTCAAAAACTTCCTTTTTCCAAAAGAGTTTCTCGATATGAAGATAGGGACATTAAGCGGCGGCGAGAAAAACCGCGTGGCACTCGCACTCCTTTTTACCAAAGAGTACGATTTATTGATCCTCGATGAGCCCACAAACGACCTCGACATCCCGACTATAAATATCTTGGAAGAGTATCTGTTAAGCTTCCAAGGGGCGCTATTATTCGTGAGCCACGATAGGTATTTTGTCGATAAGCTTGCCACAAAGCTCTTTATCTTCAAAGGCGAAGGGGAAGTGGAGGAGAGCCACAAAACCTATAGCGAATACCTCGACATCGAAAAAGAGCTGCGCGAATACGAATCTATGGCACAAGAGGTCGAAAGCGAAGTAAAAATAGAGCGCCAAAAAAGCGCCCCGAAAAAGCTTAGCTACAAAGAGCAGCGGTTATTGGAATCCTTGCCTCATGAGATCGCGAAGATAGAATCTAGAATCGCAGAACTAAAAGCCTGCCTCGGCAATCCCGAATGCTACCACAAACACGGCATCGATGCCATCGCCAAAGAGCTAGAGGCGTTGGAAGCGGAATATGAGGAGAAGGGGATGGCACTACTAGAACTCGAAGAGAAGGCGGAAGAGCTTGGAAATAATTAATATCAAGGTATTGCACACCGAATGGTCGGATGGCTGGGGCGGACAAGAGATACGAATCATCTCCGAGATGGAAGGGGTGCGCGAGTACGGCGCATACGTGGCGCTCGCGTGCAGGAGAGAATCTAGAATCGCCGAAGAAGCCTTAAAGCGCGGTTTTGACGTATATTTTTTCCCTTTTAAAGGGAGCTTTGACCGCAAAACCATTCAAGGGCTCGCCCATTTGATAAAAGAAAAAGGTTTTACCATAGTCAACACCCACAGCGGAAAAGATACGTGGTGCGGAGGCTTGGCGGCAAAACTTGCGGGGGCGAAATTTATCAGAACCCGTCATTTATCCAATCCGATCAACTCTTCAAGGTTGAATTTTATTAACGAGTTGGCAGATTTTGTCATCACTACGGGCGAGAGCGTGCGCGAAGCTATGATACAAAATAACAGAATCAAACCCGAAAAAATACTCTCTATCCCCACGGGAGTGGACACCGATATTTTTAATCCGGGCAAGTATGAAAAAAACGAATGCAGAGATTTTTTCGGATTGCCCAAAGATGCGAAGATAGTCGGGAATCTCGGGGTTTTGCGGGCTTTCAAAAGGCATGACGTATTTCTTGATATAGCTAAAGAGTTTCAAGATATACTTTTTGTGATAGGCGGGGATGGTCCACAGAAGCCAAATCTACTTCGAAAAATAGAAACAGAAAAGATAGAGAATGTACGGCTTTTGGGGCACGTGCAGGAAAGTGCCAAGTTTTTGGCGTGTTTGGATGTTTTTGTCTTGACCTCTGATTCCAACGAGGGGGTGCCGCAATCGCTGATGCAAGCCCTCGCGATGAATCTCCCCTGCATCGCCGCGGATATTGGGAGCATTAGAGATTTGTATAACGATGCGAATTTTGTGCTATTGTCCGAATGGAAAAAAGAACTGTTCGTAGAAACTCTAAAAAGTATTGAAAATAGCATCGAAAGAAGAGATTTTATTATTGAAAATTACAGCAAGAAGAAAATGATAAGCGAGTGTATCAAGGTGTATAAAAAATTATGAAAAAACAAAAGATTTTATTAAGTATCCCCGGTCATTTGAAGACCGTTCCGATGAATCGTTTTACATATGAAGCGCTTTTACAAATGGGTCATGACGTAGAGGTTTTTGACTTCGGAGCGTCTAACGTTTTATCCCAGATACACAAAAGTATCTCTAAAAAAAGTTTTTTTGAAACAATGAACCGCTCACTACTAAAAAAAATAGAGAGTTTTAAACCCGATATTTTATTAAGTATTTTCGGTTTTGACCATGATGAAAACACATTGAAAAATATCGCAAAACAGGGTGTTAAAACAGCTTGTTGGTGGCTCAACGACCCATTTCAAATAGAGCGCTCGATGCGTCAGGTCGGAAACTACACGCACTATTTTACTAACGCCAAAGGATCGGTGGATGAGTATAAAAAAAGGGGATATGAGAATGTCTTTTATATGCCCGTAGGTTGTTTTCCCGATGTGCACAAAAGAATAGACGGTGTGGAGAAAATATACGATATTACGTTTGCGGGCGATCACGGGCATGTGAGAGAAGAGGTGATCGGAGCGTTGATAGAAGAGTTTACCGTCTCAATATTCGGTCCATGGAAAAAATTGCCTAAAAACTCACCGATCAATAAACACATAGTAAGCAGAAAATTTTTTACACCCGAAGAGATGGTGAGAATCTTTAATCAATCAAAAATAGTATTGAATATCCACTCGTGGTTTGGAAAAAGTAACTTCGGAATCAATCCCAGAGTCATAGAAGCAAACGGATGCGGTGCTTTTCAGATTTGTGACTTTAAAGAAGATATAGCCGATCTTTACGAGGATAAAAAAGAGATAGTTTTGTATAAAAATATCGAAGAGTTAAAAGAGCAACTAACATACTATTTATCTCATGAATCCCAAAGAGAAAGCATAGCAAATGCCGCGTATGAAAAAAGTATAAAATCCCATCTTTATACACAGAGATTAGAATCGATGCTACAAACTATCTTGGGTTAATAATTATGAGAATCTTGCTAATAAAACTCAAACATATCGGTGATACGCTCATAATGACATCTGCGATAAATTCCATAAAAGCAAATTATCCGAACGCAGTTATCGATGTCATTGTTCGGGAAGGGACGCAAAGTGTACTCAAAGACAATACGAAAATCAACAAAATATTACTAGCTCCCAGACCCGAAAAACACCAAAGAAGCCTCTTGCGAGAAATAGTAAAAACAATCAAAAATTTTCAATTTTTATGCACCCATAAATACGATTATGCGATAGACCTTTCCAATAGCTCTAGAAATACTTTATACGCTCTTGCTTCATTTGCAAAGACTAGGGCGATAAATGTATCGGGCTATAACTTGGACTATTTTCAAAAGCTCATCTTTAATAAAAAAATCTCCTTTCCGTGGAGCGATTTGCATCAGACGCAAAAAGACGACTTGATGTGCAGAATCGCTTTAGATATAGAGACGGAAAATCCAACTCCGAAAATGAGCATCGCGCAATCTGCGCCGAATGATTTTATAGAATCCAATAAACTTCTTGAAAATAAATATATTTTTGCCCATATTACGAGTAGATGGAAACACAAAGAGTGGGAGAAAGAGCGCTGGCGCGAGGTCTTTGGATATATCAATAGCTTGGGTTATCGTATAGTACTCTCTTCCGGACCGGAGAAGAGCGAGCGGGAGTATGTGGAGTATTTTGTTAGAAAAGGATTGGATGTCATCTTGACCGATGGGACGTTGAGCTTTCAGGAAAACGCGTTTTTGATAGAAAAAGCCGCACTATTTATTGGCGTAGACACGGCTATGATGCACGTAGCTTCCACAACGGACACTTTTATCATCGCACTTTTTGGGGTGAGTGATGAATGGGCGTGGCGACCTTGGTGTGAAAATCATAAGCTCATAATGAAAGAGTGCAAGTGCAAAAGAGAGAGAAAGATATTGTGCGATAAATCAAACATTGTGGAATGTATGGATAAAATAGAGGTAAATGAAGTGAATAAAATCATAGGTGAAATAGTAAATGTTTGATAATAAAAGTATATTGGTGACGGGTGGAACGGGAAGTTTCGGAAAAAAATTTATAGCTACCGTGCTCAAACAATACAAGCCGAGAAAAATTATAGTTTTTTCCCGCGATGAACTGAAACAATATGAGATGGCGCAAAACTTTAACGATAAATGTATGCGGTATTTTATAGGTGATGTGCGCGATAGCAAGAGAATGGAAGAAGCGATGCGAGGTGTGGACATCGTAGTGCATGCCGCCGCGCTCAAGCACGTCCCGATCGCCGAATATAACCCTATGGAGTGCATAAAGACCAACATCAACGGCGCAGAGAACGTGATACAAGCTGCCCTCGCAAACAACGTAAAAAAAGTGATCGCCCTCTCTACGGACAAAGCCGCAAGCCCCGTGAATCTCTACGGTGCGACGAAGCTTGCAAGCGACAAACTCTTTGTAGCGGCCAATAACATAAGCGGACAACGAGACACTATATTTTCGGTGGTGCGGTACGGAAATGTTCTTGGCAGTAGGGGTTCACTCATCCCTTTCTTTAAAAAACTCCTTCTTGAGGGAGCGCAAGAGCTACCGATCACCGACGAGAGAATGACGAGATTTTTTATCACTCTGGAGCAAGGTGTCGAGTTTGTACTGAAAAGTTTTCAAAGGATGCAAGGGGGCGAGATTTTCATCCCCAAGATTCCCTCTATGAAGATAGTGGATGTAGCAAAGGCAATGGCTCCGAATCTACCGACGAAAATAGTAGGAATCCGACCGGGAGAAAAGCTCCATGAGACGATGTGTACGATAGATGACAGTAGATTGACGTTAGAGTTCAATGACCACTTTATAATAAAACCTTCGATCAAGTTCTCGCATTTAGAAGATAACTACGCAGTCAATAAACTCGGAGAGATAGGCACGGAAGTCAAAGATGACTTTGAGTATTCGTCGGATAAGAATGATGAGTGGCTTCAAGAGGAGCAATTTTTAAATCTGATAAAAGATTTATGATGAAAAAAGTGGTGTTGTTGGTAGACAACAAACACAGAGATCTTCCGGGCGCGGTTTTGATTGCGCATCACCTTGAATCTCTCGGAATAGAGTGTCACCTTCAGCCTTTAGAGGCTTGGAGGGGATGTCTGTATGCGTTTAAACCCGATATGATTATCTTTAATCACCTTCTCGGTTCACATTTGGTGAAATATTCGCAAGAGTTACATAAAATGGGAATCTTGGTCGGTGTTTTGCCGAATGAAGGGATTCTTTACAATGAAGAAGTCTTAGAATTTAATGCCAGTAAATATCACAACGACGCACACATTGATGTATTCTTTTGTTGGAACAACGTGCATAAAGAGGCACTACAAAAAGCATTGAACGGGACAGAAACCCAAGTAGTTACCGTCGGAGTACCTCGGTTCGATTTTTATTTTGAACCGCTCAAAAATAGCAGTCGTGCAAGTGACAATACCCTGCTTATCTGTACGAATTTTGTTTTCGCACAATTTTTAGAGAAAGACAAAAGTATCGGAGATGGACTTTTTGCACCGTGGAAAGATAGGATTCCAAGCTATAAAAATTATTGGGAAATCATCAGAGTAAATCATGATTCTAGAGCGAAATTTTTACTGTTTCTGCAAGAGATAGCCGATAGTTTTAGCGGGAATATAATACTAAAGCCCCATCCAGGTGAAGATAAGAATTTTTATAGTGAATGGTTATCAAATCAAACCGAGGAAGTTCGCAATAAAATCGAATATAATACGACCGATTACGTTTGGGATCTCATTCCAAAATGCGCGGTAGAGATTGCCTGCGAAACTTGTACGACAACACTTGAGAGCTGGATAAGCGGTAAACCGACCATTGAATTACTGCTCAATAAACACCCTGTTTTTTACAAAGAATTCATCACAAAAATGACCGATAGTTGTGATGATCCAAAAAATA
Organism: uncultured Campylobacterales bacterium; assembly: GCA_964500775.1. Lineage (GTDB taxonomy): Bacteria > Campylobacterota > Campylobacteria > Campylobacterales > CAZCQG01 > CAZCQG01. The sequence goes on along the minus strand of CAZCQG010000024.1, from coordinate 5,690 downwards.
TCATCCAGCTTATAGATAGACTGATTAAAAATCCCTCGCAGGAATGCTTCGCAACGATGAGAGAGGAACATCTCGCAAAGTGGTGTGATTCCCCATGCGGAAAAAGCTCTTACAAGATGGCAAAAATTATTAGAGACCTATTGGAGAGAAGCAAAGAAAAAAATGTAGTGTTTGATTTTAGTCATATGCGAAAAGGAATAAAGTTGTCAGTATTAAACTTTTTTGATCTGCCGTATAACTACGACCCCCTCTTGGCATTGAAACTTTCTATAAATCCAAACAAATACAGGGAAAAGGTGAGAGTGTATAGAAAAACCATAAAGCCTAGCGATATACGCTTTTGGAAGCAAAAAATATCAGCCCTTCTTGGTAAATAGCATCTCCATTTTTTCAACTTCTTTATTAAGTCCGAACAGCTCTTTTGTTTGCCGCTTGACCTCTTGGAAAATACCTTGCAGGTCGTTTCGGGTATGTATATTGAGTAGAATCTCGGCAAGAGCATGATAATCTTCGACCTGAAACAGAAATTCTTTCGGCAATACCCTATTTATTACGCCCGTGTCTGAGGATATTAATGCCTGCCCCGTTGCCAAAATCTCCAAAGAGGCCATACCAAAACTCTCTTCTCTGCTTGCCGACACTACAAAATCGTATTCCATAGCACTAAGTGATAATTTTTCAAATCTTTTCGCAAAATGTATTTTTTTACCCAAAGTATCCGGTATGTTATAGCTTTTTATTTGTTCATCGGGAGGAACCCCCGTAAAAGTTACTGAGCCCAAAAGATTCGGATCTTTGGCATCTATGAGCTCAAATGCACGTATCGCAATATCCCAACCCTTGTCTCTGCCCGCTCCGCCGATGACTAAAATATCGTAGGGTTTTTTTATCGTAGTTTTATTAAAGTTCATAAACTCTTCTTCGAGCAATCCATCCTCTATAATATGAAGATCTTGCACATACGGTATCAAAGATGCCATAAATTCGCTCACGACCATTTTAATTTCTATGAGATGGCAGCCGTATTTTTGATAATCATGCTCATTCATTCTGCTTTCGCGAAAAAATACTGCGGTTTTAGCATTTGGAAAATATTTTTGGAGTTTGTATGCGATATATGCTTCCGTATGGTTATTGGCAATAATTACATCGGGGATGCACTTGAGCGTGTTGAGCTTTTTTGAAATAAAATAGAGCCAAATGTTTAACAAGATTCTGCCTAAAAAACTTCTTGCGGAGGGAAATTTGGATTTTATGGATAGAAATCCTTGCTTTTCTATCGCATCGCTAAACCAACCGGTTTTTTGTGTCAAAACGCATAGGTTGTTTTTATTTTTCAGACTCGAATTTAGCATTCGCATCAAGCACACTTGCGCGCCGGCTTTGCCCGTATTTTTTTGCAGAAAAAGGAGATTCAATCTAAAAATCTCGTACTATCTTTTCCGTGTGTAAACAGCAAATCGATTATTGACAAATTTTTCTCGAAATTTTCGTCTCTGTATTTTGGATGATCAAAGTTTATATAACTGATCTCAAGACCGTTTTCACTAAACAGATTCTCATCAAGATACTCTTTTCCCCCCATACCCGAGATGTATTTCGTCGTGCCCGTTTGTTTGCATAGTTCAATAAGCCGCTCTGTTTTGAAGCTAGATGTCTCCATCTGGGAAGAGAGGAAAAAATCGACTTTTATATCCAAAATATCTACGAAAAAATGTATCAGATCTATATTCAAGTCAGCGATACTCACGTGATTTTTATAAAAAATATCCTTTATCAAATCGATAAAACCTACATAGTGTGGGTATTTTGAGTAGGAGAATTTTATAGTTTCAAAGTACTTTCTTCTCCAGTCTTTTGAATAGTCTATCTCGACTTCATTTATAGGAGTGTCTAATTTATGCTTTTTTATCGGTACCGTGAGCCATTGTATATTAGATGATCTGTCTATGATTCTGTTTCTATTTTGAAAATTATTTTTTTTAAACTGTACGTCATCGAGGATTATAAAGCGATCGGATTGCGCCATCTTATAAAAAAATCCCAAATAGGGCAGATGATCGGGCTGGTGTATAGAGGTATTCATAAACTATATATCTAGCTGGAATCGTACGACTTCAAAGCATTCGGCATATTTGCAGTAGCTCTCGAATCCTCTTGTCTGCGCTCTTCCTACGATCGCGTCAATCCATAAATCCCCGTACTTCTCGTACTGGCTTTTATGCTCCATCAAGGAAGCGATCTTTTCTTCCATACTGCAAGATATATCGACGTACATTTGCGCTCTAAAAGGGTGATACGATCTTCCTGAGGGTGCGGCAGGTTCGTACATAAAGATATTATTAAACCAACGTGCCGCTGAGATTGTTGCCAGAGCCGTATTTTTGTGATCTTGATGCGTGTCAAAAGCCCAGTGTGTGAAAATATAGTCGGGTCTGTAGGTATCGATAATCTCGTTTATTTTTTCTACACTACCGGAGTTATAGGGAATATCTTTGTTTGGAAAATCCAAGACTACGAAGTTTTCTTCTTTGATTCCGAGTCTCTTTATTGCTTGCAAACCTTCATCGGTCGCTTCTTTGCTTGTTCTTAATATTTTGCCGTCATAGTTTTGATAGCTTGATAAGCTCATAACTATCACCAAAACTTCATGCCCGTTTTTTATGGCTTTCGCCAAAGTGCCGCCGCACCCTATTTCTACGTCATCTATGTGCGCGCCGAATGCTATGATTTTCATAAGATTAGCTCTTTCTTGATATAATTCATCTCTTTGCAAAAAGGATTTTTTTGAAACAATTTTTCAAACAGTATTTCCCGTATTATAAAGACTACAAGCTTCAATTCCTCTATGCGTTTATCGGGATGGTGCTTGCCGCGGCGGCTACTTCGGCCACGGCGTACCTTATCAAACCGGTGCTCGATGAGATTTTTATCAACAAAGATACGAGCAAGCTTGCGTACCTCCCCTACCTCGTTATCGTCGCATATGTTGCAAAAGGGGGCGGGGCGTTTGTGCAAAGCTATTTTATAAGCTACATCGGTAAAGACATCGTGCGGCGCATCAGAGAGCTTATTTTGCACAAGATGCTAGGGCTTGACCTTGATTTTTTCCATACATACAGAAGCGGTGAGCTTATCTCGCGCCTCGTAAACGACATAAACAGAATCCAGTCCGCAGTCTCTAGCCATATAGCGGTGCTCATTAGAGAAGTGATGACTGCCCTTGGGCTTGTAGGGGTGGTGATTTATCAAAGCCCAAAGTTAGCGTTTTATTCTCTTGTAGTTTTGCCGCTCGCCTTTTATCCTCTTTCGCTTTTGGCAAAAAAAATGAAAAAAATCTCTGCAAGAAGTCAAGAAAAAAATAGCGATATTACCGCAAGTCTAAGTGAAATATTTAATAACGTCGAGGTCATCAAAGCCTACAACTCCGAAAAAAGCGAGGAGGAGCGTTTTGCCAAACATAACCTTGAATCCTTCAAGATAGAGATGAAAGGGGTGAAAACCAGCGAAAGCGTCAACCCGATGATGGAATCGCTAGGTGCGGTGGCAGCTGCGGTGGTGATAGCCGTCGGGGGCAAAGAGGTCATCGACGGACATATGAGCGTGGGGGCATTTTTCTCCTTTATGACCGCTCTTTTTATGCTCTACACCCCCATACGGCAGATCTCAAGTATCTACAACAAGTTTCAAGATGCCTTAGCGGCGAATGAGCGTATCAATCACATAAAAAACCTCATCCCCAAAATCAAATACGACGGTATCCAAACTCTAGGTGTGATAAATGAGCTTCGATTTGAAAACGTCAGCCTAAACTACGGTCAAAAGCGCGCCATTTCAAATGTGAGCTTTAGTGTGAAAAAAGGGGAGAGCGTAGCGTTTGTGGGGAAAAGCGGCGGGGGAAAAAGTTCGTGTGCGAATCTCATCATGCGATTCTACGATGCGAGTGAGGGAGGGGTGCTCCTAAACGGTGAAAATATCAAAAGCTACACCAATGCCTCGCTCCGCCAAAAGATAGGGATAGTTACGCAAAGGGTGTATATCTTTAACGACACCATCGCAAAAAACGTCGCATACGGCGATACCGTCGATACACAAAAGGTGGTGAGTGCTCTCATAAAAGCGCATGCTTGGGAGTTTGTAGAACAGCTGGAAAACGGTATAGAGACGATCTTGGATGAATTCGGCTCCAACCTCTCCGGCGGACAGCGTCAACGCATCGCGATCGCACGCGCTTTATATCGCGATCCCGACATACTTATATTTGACGAAGCGACCAGTGCGCTAGATAACAAAAGCGAACTCGAAGTAAGCCGCGCGATAGATGAACTCAAAGGAGAGAAGATAGTCATCCTCATCGCCCATAGATTGAGCACCATCAAAAATGCCGACTATATCGCTGTTTTCAAAGAGGGGTCACTGGTGTGTTTCGACAAAAAAGAGGCAGTAGAATCAGAGTGCGGAGAGTATAAAATCGTCGCAAACGAAGGGGCGCTTTGAAACGAAGAATCAAAGATTTTCTCTACGCATTTTTCGTAGAGCGCAACTACGTGAATATTCTGTACCCCAACTTTCACAGACTTTCAAACGACGCGTACCGTTCCTCCCAGCCCACGATGCGGCAACTCCGTCATAGGGTAAAAAAATACGGTATCAAAACCATAGTCAATCTCCGCGGTTACGGAGCGGAAAGTCCTTTGAGACGTTTTGAGGAGCGCGAGTGTGAACGTTTGGGGGTAAAACTCTGCTATTTCCGCCTCCACTCACGAGGGATTCCCGATCCCGAGCAGGTACGCGGGGCAAAAGAGCTTTTAGAATCGATAGAGTATCCCGCACTTTTTCATTGCGAAAGCGGCGCGGATAGGGCAGGGATAATGAGCTCCTTTTATCAGCACTTTATACAAAACGTCCCCGTTTCGGAGTTAAATGAACTTCGCTTTTGGCCATACGGTCATTTAAAGCACGGAAACACGGGGATGATAGACCACTATTTTGCAAGCTATTTAGAATATGCGAAAAATCACGACATTTCGCTTTTGGAGTGGACGGAAAGTGTAATGGATAAAAAAGCGTTGGAGAAAAGTTTCAAAAAGTACAAATTATTTGACTTTTTAATCGATAAAGTTTTGAGACGCGAGTGAATATGCTATAATAATCCAATCATTGAAACCAAGGGATTCTAGATGTCGAACCTAAGCAATATCGATCAAATCACAAGTCTGCATAAAAACAACGAGTTGCAACTCCTCTGTTTTAGATTGGCAAAAGAGGGAAATCTCTACGCTATCAATGTTTTTAAAATACGAGAAGTTATCAAGTACACGGGGGATATTACAAAAGTGAGCTATTCCGTAAACTCACTTATCGAGGGATTGATAACGATACGCGATATGACTATTCCCCTTATAGATCTCAACAAATGGTTTCATTACAGTACATCAAAAAAAGATCAAGATTTAAGCGCGTATGCCGTCAAGCAAGAGAGTGATGAACAAATCGTAATGATATGCGACTTCTCCAGCCATACCGTAGGCGTACGTATCTATGAGGCGGATAGGATTCTAAGCCGCAAATGGACCGATATGGAGCAAAGCGGCAAAATGGGCGGCTTTGATAATAATAGCAAGATCGTGAGCAGAACGCGTTATTTCGACGGCTCGCTCGTGCAAGTCGTAGATGTAGAGAAGATGCTC
>CAZCQG010000023.1:0-33826 GCA_964500775.1 uncultured Campylobacterales bacterium | reverse complement strand
ATGAAGAGTTTTCAGAGTTAAAGATTTTGACGCAAAAAGTAGACAGCTTGAATTTAAGCGCGAGAAGCTTTAATTGTCTAGATAGAAGCAATATAAAATATGTCGGACAACTAGCTTTAATGAGCGAAAGTGAACTCAAAGAGATAAAGAATCTCGGCAAGAAGTCTTTCGAAGAAATTAGAGACAAACTTGATGAATTGGGCTTTCCGGTGAACAAAGAGCTTCCCGAAGAGATAGAAAAAGCCCTAAAGAAAAAACTTGAAAAATTATAAGAGGGTAATATTATGAGACACAGACACGGATATAGAAAACTCAATAGGACGTCTTCACACAGAAAGGCGTTGTTGAAGAATTTGACAATCTCTTTAGTGAGATTCGGTAAGATAGAAACGACGACTGCTAAAGCTAAAGAGTTAAAGTCTTACGTAGAGAAGTTAATCACCAAAGCGAAAGTCGGTGATTTCAACTCACACAGACTTATCTTTGCCGAATTACAAGATAAAGAGTCCACAAAAAAACTTATAGAAGAGATCGCGCCGAATTACAAAGAGAGAAACGGCGGATACACAAGCATCTACAAAACTGCATTAAGACGCGGCGATGCGGCTTGTATGTCGATAATCGCGCTAGTATAATACAAACAAAGGGTGCTTTTGCACCCGCTCTTCTAGAACTCAATAAAAAATTCAGTAAAATATCCAAAAAACTACTTTGGAGGTTATGATGATTCCTTTCTCTGACGAGGAGTTGGTCACCCCTGTAAAAAAAATCCTCGATAAGGTTCGTCCGCAATTAGCGCTCGACGGCGGCAATGTAGAATTCGTAAAAATTAAAGACGGCAAGGTGTATGTTCAGCTGCAAGGGGCATGTGTAGGGTGTAGTAGCGCAAATATTACGTTAAAAAACGGAATAGAAAATGAAATACGAATGAACATTCATCCTGAAATTGTCGTGGTGAATGTCGAGCCGGGCATGGAAGCAACAATATAATCGGAGCACTTTTGAATATCGACACACAACTTTTAAATCAAAAAGCAGAAGAAAATTTTGTCAATAGACATTACTATGAAGCGATTGATTTATACACCGAAGTTTTATCGAAAGATAGCGAAAACAAAGAAGCAAAAATAGGAATTCTCCTCTCTGATTTGGCATTGGATCAAGAAAATGAAGCGCAGACCCTTTTTGAATACTATATGCTACTCAAAAATGAACATAGGCAAGATGCAGAAAAAATCATCGATGACTTGCTGAAAAACTTTGATGGAAATATGGAAAAAATCGCTTCGCTTATGCAGAGCGTAAACAGCAGAGCGATAGAACAAATAGACGGCATCACATACGCTGATTTCAAAGAACTCGTGTTGCGAAGAGGTAGCTTTAAAAGAGCTTTTGAGGATTTGATGTACAGCACGAAGATAGTCATTTCCGAAGATGAAGATTTTTTAGAGTTTATCGAGGGATTGGCAGACAACGGCTATGAAGAGATAGCATTGCGCTATTTGGAAGAAGCGAATGAAAATTTTTTGTATGATAAAAAAGCGAACGCACTCTATGAAAAACTAGTCAAGGTCGTAAAAAGTGAAGATAGCTCTAAAAAATAGTCCACTTTTTATAACAGACAACTCCAATGAATGCGATTCCAATGCTATTTTCTTGGCAACAAAAAGCTCTGCAAAATATAGAGATGCCGCAAAAGAAAACGGTGCAAAAGAGATTATTACTCCAAAAGAACTCAAAAATTACCTCTCTACTCAAATTAAAATCATCGGCATAACGGGCACAAACGGAAAGACCACGACGGCAGCCCTTTTGTACTCCATCCTTATGGATTTGGGATATTCTTGTGCGCTTCTTGGCACGCGCGGGTTTTTTATAAACGACACAAGGATAAAAAATAAAGGGCTTACAACACCTTCGCTCCTAGAGCTCTACGGCGATATAGACTACGCTTGCAACAGCGGCTGCGCCTATTTCGTGATGGAGGTTAGCTCGCACGCAATAGACCAAGAGCGTATAGAAGGATTGGAATTTGATGCCAAGATTCTCACCAACATCACGAGTGATCACCTTGATTACCACAAGAATCTAGAGAATTATTTTGCGGTCAAAAACTCATTTTTTCAAGACGGAAGCTTCAAGGTCATCAATAAAGACCAAAAACACGTCCGTATCAATGAGACGAACTACATTACTTACGGAATCGAAACAAGCGGTACGGCAAATGTCCTTGCCTACTCACTCAATGACGGAATCGATGCTAAGCTTAAATACGGCAATGAAATAGCATTTTTTCATTCAGATCTCATCGGCAGGCACAATCTCTATAATATCCTAGCGGCAGTCACCACCTTGCGCGGTCTTGGACTGGGGAGTCTAGAAGAGATATGCGAAAAAGTAGAAAATTTCGGCGGCGTGATGGGGAGAGGACAGACGGTAAGCAAAGAGCCTAAAGTGGTGGTCGATTTTGCCCATACCGAAGACGGTATGCGACAAATTTTTGAATCGTTTCCCAATAAGAATCTTGTGTGCGTATTCGGCGCGGGTGGGGATAGAGATAAAACAAAACGCCCGAGAATGGGGATGGTAGCGGCACTATTTTGCAAAAAGATTTTTATCACAAACGATAATCCAAGAAGTGAAGAACCGCCACTCATCGCTCAAGAGATAGCCGCGGGCATCAAAAACAAACCCTACGAGATAATCCTAGACAGAGAAGAGGCGATTAAAAAAGCACTCGCATCTTTAGAGCAAAACGATGTGCTGCTTTTGCTAGGAAAAGGGGACGAAGAGACGATGGAGATACAAGGGGTGAAATACCCGTTTTCGGATATTGAGTGTGTCAAAAGCGTACTCAATCTTAATTAGATGTATTGATGTGTTAAGATAAATTATCACTAAGTTAAAAATGTTAAAATCCAAAACTTTTTTCACGCATATACTAAGGAATTAATGAATGAGATTTGATATGCTTTATAGCAAGATTCACAGAGCCACCATCACGGATGCAAACCTCAATTACGTCGGCTCTATCACTATCGATGAAGAGCTGCTCGAAGCATCTAAAATGCGGGTCGGACAAAAAGTAGAAATACTAGATATTAATAACGGAGAGCGATTCTCTACGTATATCATCAAGGGCGAGCGAGGCAAGCGAGACATTTGCCTAAACGGCGCGGCAGCGCGAAAAGTGGCGATTGGCGATAAGATCATTATCGTCTCATATGCCTCATACGATGAGAGCGAGCTAGAGACGTATAAGCCGGTCGTGGTAATCGTAGATGAGAGAAACGACATCGTCGATGTGAAGTTTGAGGTGTAAAAATGTTTGATCCTTCAAAATTGGGAGAGATGTTTTCTCAGATTCAGAGTAAAGCTAAAGAGCTAGAAGAGCAGGGCGGCAATACCGTCTTCACCGCAAAAAGCGGCGGAGGAATGGTGAGTGTCGGTATAAACGGAAATTTTGAGGTGGTAGACATCACCATTGACGATGCGATTTTGGAGGATAAAGAATCACTCCAAATACTCCTTATTTCAGCACTCAACGATGCGTTAAAAATGGTCGAAGACAATAAGAAGAATATGGCTATGAATATGTTGGGAGGATTTGCCGGCGGCGGTTTCGGTAACTAGATATGCCAAAAAAAATCGCGCTACTGCTCCTTTTTCTCGTAACGGGGCTTTTAGCGTATGATTTTAGCAAGTGTCAAGATATGGTCTCGCACTCCTTTTACAAGATGGAAAGCGGTTACGGTATCGCTACTACTCGCGGAGTCCTTTACTATGGATACTCCGCCCCGAAAAACGAAAAAATCCTCAAACACGATTCTTACCTCAATCTCTATCTTATCGAACCAAAAAGCGTATTAAAAGCGCTTGAGTTGAGCACCGACTACTCCTATATTTTTGAAAAAGATTTTGCATCTATCAACCTTGCGCAAACCTACTCCGGTCGGATAAAAGAGCTTGGAGGCGGCTATGAGATTCCCGCACGCTTGAGTGCAAATACGACGAAGAACTCGATAATAACCGACATATGTTATAGATTTTACGGTATCGGGATAGGGAATGGGGAATTTATAGAATCTTTTTATATCCAAAAATTTTTAGACGGAAAAATCTATCATTTCGACATCGGTGTAGAGATTGATTCCAATCGCAAAGTGCACGAAGTGAACCCCTTTTTTGAGAAGAATCCATTTAAATTAGAGGATAAGATTCTAAGCATAGACGGCGAGAAGGTCGAGAGCGTGCGGCAAATGTATAGAATCTTGGCTTTAAAAGACGGGAGGAGTGCGATAAAATTTGAAGTTTTGCGAGAGGGGGAGCGAAAAGAACTTATCGTATTTCCGACTCCGATAACGAGCAAGGCAGAGCAAGATTTTCGAGGATACATCGGGATAGCGCTTAGCGACGCACTCACGGTGGGGGCCGTAAAAGAGAATGGAGTAGGAAAATACTTCAAAAAAGGGGACAAGATTCTAGGCGTAGACGGAGTGCTAGTAGAAAATATCAGTGCACTGAAAAAAGCTTTGAGTAACGCGTATAATGATAAAATATCGTTTCTTGTAGAGAGGGGCGGATTTAGCTTCTTTATCAAAATCGACAATCAAAGAGACTTGTATGCACTATGACCTAGAAAGCACCTATATTGCGTTTGAAAAATTTATCTTAGATTTTGATCCGCAAATCGGAGGATTCCACCCCTATTTTAAAAAAGCGTTTTGGGAGATGGTTGCCAACGGCGGCAAACGTTTTCGCCCAAAACTTCTCTTTTCGGTTGTCGGAGCGTATGAACCGCTCCTTTTAGAATCGGCATTCTATCCCGCACTCGCATTAGAATGTCTTCACACCTATTCGCTTATCCACGACGATCTCCCCGCGATGGATGATGCAAATACAAGACGAGGACACCCCACGCTCCATAAAGCCTACGACGAAGTGACGGCTATTTTGGCGGGAGATGCGCTCAATACCTTTGCGTTTTATCTGCTTTCGTGTGCACCTTTAGATTCCGAGGTACGGATTGATTTAGTCAAAGAGCTAGCGACTAGCGGCGGGGTCGATGGGATGATTATCGGTCAAGCACTTGATTGCAAGTTTGAAAAAACCCCTATATCGTTAGAGCAGCTCCAATTTTTGCACATCCACAAGACGGGCAAGCTCATCGCATCCTCACTCAAGATGGGGGCGATACTTTGCGATACGGATAAAAATACCCAAGAAAGATTGTACGCTTTGGGGATAGAGCTTGGACTATTGTTTCAGATAGTAGATGATCTGATCGATGTGACAAAAAGTGCGCAAGAGGCAGGCAAAGACACCAATAACGATGCAAATAAGAATAGCTACGTCAATCTCCTCGGGATAGAGGGGGCGAGGGCGGAAGCAAAGAAACAGAGAGAAAAAACACTCGCCCTACTAAGCGACTTTGATACGAATCTCCAAACAAATCTTTCGCCTCTCATACAAAAATATCTAGGATAACAATGAAACGGATTTTAGTCACGAATGATGACGGTTTTGAATCACGAGGTTTGCATGTGCTCATCGAAGTATTGCAGGAGTTCGGGCACGTCATCACCGTCGCCCCGACGTTAGAAAAATCGGCGTGCGCGCATAGCATCACCCTCACAAAACCGCTACGTTTTATCCAATTGGAAGATGATTTTTATAAACTTGACGACGGCACGCCGAGCGATTGTATCTATTTAGCGAGACACGCTTTGTTTGAAGAGGGGATAAAGCCCGATCTTGTAGTCAGCGGCATCAATAAAGGGGCGAATATGGGCGAGGACATCACCTATTCAGGGACAGCTGCGGGAGCGATGGAGGGTGCGATACAGGGAATTCCTTCGATCGCGATTTCGCAAGTGTGCAAAGATAGGTGTCAAGATTTGCACGAATTTGACTACGAAGTCGCCAAGCTTACGGTGCGATATTTAGTCAAAAAGATTTTTTCCGAAGGCTTCCCTTTGGAGGAGCGGAGATTTTTAAACGTCAATATTCCGCCCGTGGGAATCGATGATTTCAAAGGGTTTAAAATCACAAACGCAGGATATAGACATTACGGCAACGATGCGCATCTGCATAGGAATCCGCGCGGCGAGGAGTTTTATTGGCTCGGGTTGCATCCGCTAGACTGGACGCCGCAAGAGGATAAATGCAGCGATTTTGACGCGGTGCACGAGGGATATGTCTCTATTACCCCAATAAAGCTCAATATGACCGCACAAGAAGAACTGGAGCGATTGAAAAACTGGCTATGAGATTTGATCGGTGTAGAAAACTGTTTCAAGACGATTTTAAAAAGATCGAAGATGCAAAGATTCTTATCCTCGGTGTCGGAGGGGTGGGGAGTTTTGCGCTCGATTGTCTCTATAGGAGCGGAGTGCGAAATATCACCATCGTCGATAAGGATATTTTTGAGATCACCAATCAAAACAGACAAATCGGAAGCGAATCACTTGGCGAATACAAAGTGGACGTTTTGGCAAAAAAATATCAAGGTGTAATCGGAATACGAGAAAATATAAGCGGAGAAAATATCGCATCATTTGACAAAGAAGAGTTTGACATAGTGCTTGACTGCATAGACGATATGCGCGCGAAGGTCGAGGTAGTGCGTTATTTCGGGAGCGAGAAGCTTATCTCTTCTCTAGGGAGTGCGAAGCGGATAGATCCGAGTAAGATTCGCATAGGCAAACTAGAAGAGGTGCAAAATGATGTTTTCGGGAAAAAGTTTCGGAAAGCACTTCAAAAAGAGGGGCTGGGTGAGAATCTCCGCGTGGTTTACTCCGATGAAGTTCAAAGAAATAAAGAGATGGGTTCGTTTTGCGGCGTGACCGGAGCATTCGGTCTTTTTTTGTGCGGAACGGCGATAAAAAAAATAGTAGGTGAAAAGCAGACGTTACGCACTTTGTAAGTGCGAAACCTTATCTTTCCCGCCACAAGCGGGTAGCTTTAGGGGATTGCAAAGGACACTTGTGTCCTTGCCGAATAGAGGGGCTCTGCCCCTCTATTCGCGTAACATCAGTGAAAAGGTAATTTGAGATAGATTTTACGGTGCATACTAAAGATTACACAACCAAAAAGATTCTACGGAAAGCGAAGAGAAGCTAGAGTTGAAAATAGATATAATCCTTGGTAAAAGCTTTGTTTAGGAGGAAAAATGGTTGCGTATAGAGAGATTGTAAATTCACAAGAGGATATTTTGCACATTGTAAGCATGCTCAAAGAGATGAAAACAAGAACAGAAGTTATTATCGTACCTTTAGAGGAAGAGAATGACGAGGATATTAAAAAATTGCAAATAAGTTCTATGGCAAAAACTTGGGACAACAAAGAAGATGAGGCATGGGATGCGCTATAAAAAAGGGGATATTCTTCTTATCAATTTTCCGTTTTCCGACCTCGCAAACTCCAAAAAAAGACCTGTCCTGCTCATAAGAGATGAAAATGAACTTGGTGATTTCGTCTGTTTCCAAATTACTTCAAAACAGAAACAAGCAAACATTTTAGAAATAAAACAAGCCGATTTAGGGGGTATGGAACTAAGATTAAATTCTTTTGTGAAATATGATAAATGTTTTACATTGGGATCTTCGATAGTAGATAAAAAGCTCTCTTCGGTAAAGGAAGTATTTTTAGGAAAACTCAAACAACTTTTTTGCGATGAGTCATTTTAAATCGGTGTATGCATAACAAAAAAATAATAGGTAAACCATGAAACACACAAAAAACAAACGGATAAAACTCGCACTTGTGCAACAAAGATTTCACGGTAGCAGGGAAGCGACGATAGAACAGACGCTAGAGATGATAAAAGAGGCAGCGCTTCGCGGGGCGGATTTGGTAGTGCTCCAAGAGCTGCATACAAGTGAGTATTTTTGCCAAAGCGAAGATACGGCGTTTTTGCGCTATGCCGAAAACTTCGAGGCCGATGTTGAGATTTTTTCGCAAGCGGCAAAAGAAAGTAGCGTCGTACTCGTATCCTCCCTTTTTGAAAAACGGTGCGCCGGAATGTATCATAATACTGCCGTGGTGTTTGAAAAAGACGGAAGCGTGGCGGGAAAATATAGAAAGATGCACATTCCCGATGATCCGGGATTTTATGAGAAATTCTATTTTACCCCCGGCGATCTCGGATTTGAGCCGATAGAGACATCGGTGGGGAAACTCGGAGTGCTTGTATGCTGGGATCAGTGGTATCCCGAAGCGGCACGCTTGATGGCGCTCAAAGGGGCGGAGATTCTCATCTATCCTACGGCGATCGGGTGGTTTGATAAAGATAGTGAAGAGGAGAAAAAGCGGCAGCTTGAAGCGTGGGTCGCGGTGCAGCGAGGACACTCCGTGGCAAACGGCATATATGTTTGCGCAGTCAATCGTGTCGGATTCGAAAAAGATTCTAGCGGTGTATTGGATGGGATACGATTTTGGGGCAATAGCTTTGTTTTCAGTCCGCAGGGCGAAGAGCTTTTTAGAGGAGATTCCCAAAGCGAGGCGGTACAACTTCTAGAGATTGATCTAGGGAGGCTCGAAGAGGTGCGCGATATTTGGCCATTTTTCAGAGACAGACGCATCGACGCATACCAAAACATCGTCAAAAGATATATCGATTGCTAGAAAACCATCCCGATAAAATCAAATGGAACGAGCGCCATAGCTCCGATCCTTATCCCGATATACCCGCTCCGATTCTTTTAGAATCTACCGAACTTTTACGCGGAGGCAAAGCGTTAGACGTCGCTTGCGGTACGGGGAGAAACACAAGATTTCTTTTAGAGCGAGGGTATAGAGTGACTTGCGTGGATATTTCGGATGTAGCGATAGAGAGCGTGAAAAATCTCCAAGGGGTAGATGCGAGATGCGTCGATTTGGATTCGTATTGTTTGGAAAAGGAGACGTTTGATTGCATCGTCAATATCCATTACCTTGAGCGCCGCCTTTTCCCCTATTTTAAAGAATCGCTTCGTAGCGGCGGAATCTTATTTTTCGAGACGTTCGTAGAGGATGAAGATACTCCCCCAACGAGACCTTCAAATAGAGACCATCTCTTAAGAAGCAACGAACTTTTGCACGCATTTATCGGGATGCAGATTCTAAGCTACACCGAAAAAAAGATCCTAAAATACAACAAGGAGCCTGCTCTACTCGCTTCTCTGATCGCTAGAAAATGGTAGCGTATCTCACTAAAGAGCGGGTCAAAAAGACCCTGCATATTTCCATTCCCGCGGCATTAAACAGCCTGCTTGACATCGTAAATATCGTCATCGATCTCATAATGGTCGGATACCTCGGTGCGTATGCGTTAGCCTCCATCGGCGTGTCGATGAGCTTTATGATGATTCTTTGGTCGTTCGTCATCGTCTTTTATACGGGGACGAATATCTTAGTCTCCCGTTTTGTGGGTGCAAAGCAGTTTGAGCAAGCCAATAGCGCGAGTTTTAATATGACGATCACTAGCCTTTCGGTGTCGATTCCGTTGATGCTTTTCGGGATTTTTGTGAGTGAGAGCTATTTTGATTTTATGGGAGTAGTCGGAGAGACAAAGGCTGCGGGAAGTACCTATCTTATTGTTATCCTCCTTACCTTGCCCGTGATTTTTATAAAAAATATTATGACCAGCACCCTCAATGGCTACGGCGAGACCAAAATACCGTTTTATATAAAAAGCGTGGGCTCGGTCGTAAATGTGATTCTCAACTATATATTTATCTACGGACACTTCGGGATGCCCGAACTCCAAGTCGCGGGAGCTGCGTGGTCGACATTTTTTGTCGGTATAGTCGAGACGGCGATATTTTTCTATATTTTCCATAAAAAAGGAATCTATGACAAACGCACAGTTCATATCGATTTCTCTTACGTTAAACGGGGATTAAAAGTTGGGATTCCTACCGGAGTGGAGCGCTTTTTTACCTTTATCTCCTTGATGCTTATCACCAAATTTATCGCCGCGTATTCTACCGAAGCGCTCGCGGGGTATCAGACGGGACTGCGCGCGGAGGGGATTGCGTATATGCCCGGAGTAGGATTTATGGTCGCGGCGATGGCGCTTATGGGACAGAGTATCGGTGCGAACGAGGAAGAAGAGGGGTATAAATACGTCAAAACCGCATCACTGCTCGCCTCGATATTTATGGGAATTATCGGTGTGGGGATGATCGTTTTTAGCCACTCTTTAGGGGCTATATTTACCGCAGATTCCGAGGCAATCGTCGAAATCGCACGCTATCTTCAGATAATAGGAATCTCACAGATTCCTTTGGCGATGGTGTTTGTCTATGACGGCGGATTGCGCGGGGCGGGAGCTACGAGGATTACTTTTGCGGTCAATACGATAAGCATTTGGGGTATTCGGGTTTTGCCCGCCTATCTTTTTTCGGTAAATAATTTCTCAATCAATTCTATTTATTGGGTAATAGTATTGGAAACTTTTATAAGGGCATTTGTTCTAAAATGGATTTTCGACAAAGGTTTTTGGAGAGGTATCAAGGTATAACGTAAGGATTATGTAATGAAAGTATCTTCTATCAGTAAAATACAACACGCTAACATCGCTTCTATCGTAGTTTTTACGATCGCTTTAGCGGTTGAAATATACCACTACGGGTTTGACTATATCAGGATTCTTAGTATTGCCAATTTTGCGCTCGCGCTCTATATGTTCGTGAATATCCGCAAAGTCCAAGGATTGATGAAAAAGCTCTCCTCTATTATGGCAGATTCCGAGCGAGGGTTTTTTGAGAACAGAGTGACCCATATCAACGACGGCGGTGAGCTCAAAGAGGTGTGCGACAATCTCAATAACTTTCTTGATCAACTCGAAGGCTTTATGCGAGAGGTGCGGACAAGTGTTCAATACGCCACGACGAAGAAATTTTATAGAAAGATTATTTCCGAAGGATTTGCAGGCTCTTTTAAAGTCAATCTCGACAATATCGCACTCGCGATTGCGGCGATGGAAAAAAACGAGGAGATGAATATCATCAACTCACTCGGTAAAAGACTCTCGGATATGAGCTCTAAGAATCTCAACAAAGGGCTAGGCGACATCCAAAGAGACTTGGCGCAAAACGTATCGTATATGGCGGAGATGGCAAAAGACGTGGGGGATATTTCGGATAAATCGGTACAAAGTTGTGACGACATAGACCGAATCACCGCCAATACCGAAATGCTCAAAGAGTATATCCTCACAAGTAACGAATCTATCTCGCAATTTGCCCAAAGGTCAAAAGACATCAGCCGCGTATTGCAGCTCATCGGAGACATCGCCGATCAGACAAACCTCCTCGCCCTAAACGCGGCGATCGAAGCGGCACGTGCCGGTGAACACGGGAGAGGTTTTGCCGTGGTCGCCGAAGAGGTGCGGGGGCTAGCCGAAAAGACGAGAAAAGCGACTTCGGAGATCTCTATCTCGATACAGACTATGCAGCAAGACGTGATGGTTATCCAAGAAGATTCCGAAAAGATCAACGACCTTATTCAGCTCTCCCATTCCCAAATCGAGTCATTCAAAGGAATCTTCAACGAATTTAATGACGAATCCCAACGATTGAGCGTCGTTTCAAAAGATTTAGAAAATAATATTTTTGTCTCTTTGGCGAAGATTGATCACATCATTTTCAAGGCAATGTCTTATGTCTCTATCACGCAAGGTGAGAAACTACTCAATGTCGGCTCGCACCACGAGTGTATGTTTGGGAAGTGGTACTATGGGGAAGGGGTGAAGCGATTTGGCAAAAATAAAGAGTTTGCTCAAATCGAAGGGCATCATGAAAACGTCCATAAACTTCTCTTGAAAGCATTAGGCTGCATCGAACAAAAAGTGTGTATCGACAGAGCCGAAGATATTCTAGAAGAGATGATGGAGATGGAGAAAGAGAGCGAAAAACTCTTTGATTTACTCGATGTCACTATACGAGAAGAGCGGGCGGCGTAGTCTAGATATTTGCCTTTTTACTGATAGAAAGCACCATCCCGATTCCCACCGCTAATGCGAGCAAAGAGCTTCCGCCGTAGCTTACAAACGGTACGCCGAGTCCTTTTACGGGGGTGAGTCCCGTGATTCCGTAGGCATTGATGATAAAAGAAAACGCTATCATCACGGCGATACCTACGCAAAAAAGAAAATAGAGTTGATTTTCGCTTCTGTTGGCGATTTTAAATATCCTTTGGACGATAAGAAGTATAAGTGCGGTCAAAATAAAAAGAAAAAAGAGACCAAGCTCTTCGGCGATACCCGCTAGAATGATGTCTGTATGCACCTCGCTTAGAAATCCAAGCTTCACTAGTCCGTTCCCGAGCCACTCTCCGAACAGACCGCCGTTTTTTATCGCATTTATCGAGTGGGTGATCTGATAGGGTTCGGGGAGATCCTCGACTTTGAGCATTTGTGCCAAAGCGGGTGAAACTGCGGAGATGATATTTTCGTGAAAGACTGCGAGCCATTGTTTGATACGATAGATTCGGTGTTCGCTACTAAAAATACCTACGATAAAAATAAGTATCGCTCCCCCTCCGAGCGTCAAAAATAGCAACATACTCGTCCCCGTGCTCACAAGCATCAGCGTAAAAGTGATCCCGATAAGCATAATTTGTCCGAGGTCGTTTTGTTTGAACGCGATAAGAAAAAAGAGAATCATAAGCGCGGCGATATGGGGTGCGACGATCTTTGCTTCCTCTTTGAAGGGAAGCTTTCTGTCAAATTTTCTCGAAAATGTCCACGCTAGAAAGAGGATGAATCCTATCTTGAAAAACTCTACGGGTGCTATCGAAAAACCCGCTATTTTTATCCAGCGCTTTGCCCCGCCGACCGAAGATGCCACGCTTTCAGGTAAAAACGGAAGCAATAGCATCATAAATAAGCCGACAAACAACATCAAAAATCCGATTTTTTTTATCATGTTATCGGGGTTAAAATAGGAGATTCCCCACATAACAAGTATGGCACTTATCCCGAAAAACATCTGTTTGTAGAAAAATTTGAATTCGCTCACGTCATAAAGGAGCGTGGTATAAGTGGTGAGGGAATAGGAAAAAACTATGCTGATGATGATCGTCGCACTTACGAGATAAAATAAAACTCTATCAGCCATTTTGCTACCCTTTTCTTTACATATTTTTTAATTTTTCTTCAAACACTTGCAACAATTTTGCAGAGATATACAGACCGATTTTTTGAGCCTCATTCGCTATCGCTATCGCCCTATCCGTTGAGATTTTTCCATTTTTTACGTTGAGTGCAAGTACGCCCAGAAAACCCATAACTTTTACACCGAACATTTCGGCTATTTTTCTCCCTTTTTTTTCATCAATAATCAATTCAAGATTCTTCTCTAAAGCCAATGCGATAGTGCTACTTTCTCCTGCGTCCAACATCACCGAAAGAAGGGAGATAGTATCGGTATCTATGGAGTTTTTTACTTTAATAAATACGGGAATCGCATATCCTCCAAAAGCTTCATTTTTTACTTCATCACTTATCAACACCTCTTTGAAAATATTTGAGAGGAGATAAAAGGCATCAAGTTTTTGTAAGATTATAAGGGTCGTACTATCAGAGACTATCGCTTTCAAAGCTATTGAAGTATCCTATCCAATTCGTTTTCTAAAGATTCTTTCTCGTAATCGATGTATTCGATTCCGAGCTTGCCGATTAGCTCAAATGCCCGCTCCTTAGTAATCTCAAGATTTTGTGCAAGTTGCGCTAGGGTTATCATCCCACTTTTAAATGCTTCAATAGAAATAGTTTGTTTATATCCGTGTATCAAAATGTCATCATTCCACGACAGAGCGATTCCTATCGGTTTTCCGTGTTTTGTGACTAAAGATGATTCGTTTTGCTCCAAAGCTTTTGTCAATGACGAAGGGTTGTCTTTAAGTTCTTTGATACCTACCATCAACATATTTTTTCCTTATTCCTATATTTAGAGGAATTATATCGATTATAATTGATTTTGGCAAGAGGGAGTAAAAAAGGAAGAGAAAGTTACAAGCTAGAGATTTAACTATAGTAAAAATGCAAACTGTAGAGGCTCTTTTGGAATATAGTTTGCTTCAAAAGAGCCAAAGGAGTTGTTGTGACCGAAAGTATGTTTAGCTATTCTAAAGCCAGAGAACTCGCCTATAGCGCCCTCGATTACAGGTCGCTTAGACAAGATCTTATCTCTAGTAACATAGCGAACGTAGATACCCCTTTTTATCGACCCAAAGATATTAATTTTGAAGATGTGATGACAAAACAGGCAAAAGAGATATTTAATGGCGGTCGTGATTTGGAATTGAAACTCGCAAAGACGAGCGGTATGCACCTAGATCCTGCAGGTAGCGGAATAGAGGGCGGTACGATTTTCTTTCGAGACGGTCACATGGCAAGGAATGACGGGAACAGCGTAGATTTGGATGTCGAAACTTCCGAATTGGCCAAAAACGGTATCATGTATACCGCACTCATCAGTAGCTTGAGACAGCATGGAGCGATTTTCAAGAATGCTATTGATGCCCACAAGAATCTATAAGGTAGACTAAAATGGCTTTTTTATCGACTTTTGATATTAGCGGATACGGGCTTTCAGCGCAGAGATTCAGAGTAAATCTCATCTCTAGCAACATTGCCAACGCAAATACCACAAGAACCGATGAGGGCGGACCTTATAGGAGAAGAGAAGTTGTTTTCAAGGCTTTTGATTTTAACGAAGTTTTAAACCAAAAGCTCGGGGAAAACAATAATCTGCTAAAATATGAAGACCCTCTCAATGAAGAAGGGTGGGGCAATGAGCCAAAACCGCCTATTATGAGTGTGTATGTGGACAAGGTCGTGCGGGATGATAGTCAGCCCAATATGAAATATGATCCGACACATCCGGATGCAAATTCCGAAGGGTATGTGGCTTATCCAAACGTTAATCCCGTCGTGGAAATGGCCGATTTGATAGAAGCGACCCGTGCGTATCAAGCGAACGTATCGGCGTTTCAAAGCGCAAAAGATATGGCGAACACCGCCATTACGATGTTTCAGGTATAAATAAAAGGGTAGACAATGGCAGAAGTAAATAAATTTAATGCTCTTAATAGCCTAAACAACATAGGTTCAACTACCGGAACTTCCCAAGTCAAAGAGACTAGCGGCGAAGGATTCGGGAATTACCTCAAAAAAGCGATCGATGAAGTGAACACCCTCCAAAAAGAGGGCGATCAAGCAATCGCAGACGTGGCTAGCGGTCAAATAAAAGACCTCCACCAAGCAGCAATCGCGTTAGGCAAGGCAGAAAACAGTATGAAAGTGATGCTTGAAGTAAAAAACAAAGCAATCGCGGCATATAAAGAGATATTAAGAACGCAGGTATAAAAACCTGCGTCCCTCACTATGAATCCCCAAAATTCCGGAAAAGTAGTATTACTTTTTGGAATCATCCTTCTAGGTTTTTTTGTATTTTTATTAAACTCCGCATATTTGGGACTATTTAGCAAGCGAGACCTCCCAAAGCTCGTAACCTCAAAAAGCGAGAGCGCCTCTCGCGGTGAAATATATAGCAATGACAACTTTAATCTCGCCTCTTCAAAAAAACTCTACAAAGCGATAGTCAATACATATAATATCAACCCCGAGAAAAAAGAACTTTTCGTCAGCCTCTTTTCAATCTATAGCAAGATCCCCAAGAAGGAGATTTACGAAACGCTCAAAGAAAGCGGGAATGTCGTGTTGTCGTACAATATCGATGCAAAGACGGCGGTATACCTTAAAAAACTTGCGTACAAGCTCAACGTGCTAGGTGTATTTCAAGACTACACCGACAAAGAGGGGCGTACTTTTCGATATGGACTAAGCGTCTTAGAGAGCGGAGAAAAAAGGGAATATACCTATAAAGATACGTTAGAGCCGTTGCTAGGGTATATAAAGAAGCACAATAAAGGGGATTTGACTACGGTTATCGGCGTAAAAGGGGTAGAAAAATATTACGAATCTAGGCTTGAGCCACTGCAAGACGGCTATGCAAAGGGTTTACGCGATTTAGGTTTTAATATTATCTTGAACAATAAATCGATTTACAAAGAGCGATTGGACGGCTTTGATATTTATCTCAATATCCCTCTCAAGCTCCAAAAAAAACTCGAAAGAATCCTCGATAAATATAAAGAAGATCTCAATGCCAAAGAGATAATCGCCGCTATTATGGAGAGCGATACGGGAAAAATACTCTCTTTGGCGACATCAAACAGATTTGACCCCAATGAGATAAGGCAGAGCGATTATCCGAGTCTCAATCTAGGTGCTATAGAGACCTCTTTTGAACCCGGCTCGGTGCTCAAGCCCGTAGTGTATTCTTTATTGTTGGAGAAGAAATTGATAAACCCGTATGAGGTCATCGATTTGCACAACGGGAAATACAAGCTCGGAAAACGGATGATCACCGATACCCATAAGCTAACGCAAGGAAATATGGAGGACATCATCATCCATTCGAGTAACATCGGTATGGCTATCATCTCTCAAAGGTTGCAGGGGGAGGAGTACTATGAGGGGTTGGAGCGGTTTGGATTCTCAAGGCTCACAAAAATAGACTTGCCATACGAAAACGTGGGACTTCTGCCGAAAGTTTCACTGCTCAATGACGAGACGTATAAAGCGACAGTCTCTTATGGATACGGATTGCGGGCGACTTTTATTCAGATTCTAAACGCGTTTAATGTTTTTAATAACGACGGCTATTCCCAATCTCCTAGAGTGCTTGACTATCTCCAAAGCCCTTTTGGAGAACGTTACGGCATAAAAAATCACGAGCGCACGAAAGTACTCAATGAATCCACGGCAGAATCAATGAAGCAACTCCTCATCAAAAACGTCAAAAAAGGGACGGGGAGGAAAACGGACATCATAGGAATCGAGGTGGGAGGAAAAACGGGAACTGCACATATTGCACGAGACGGTGCATACGTCGATGCCTACAATAGTTCGTTTTTCGGTTTTGCGAATGATGGCGTACATAGGTATACGATAGGTGCGGTCGTATTTGAACCGAACAAAGATATAGGATATTTTGCCTCTGAAACCGCGGTACCTATTTTTAAGGAGTCTATTGAGCTTTTGGTGAGAGAAGGGTATCTACAAAAGACCGCCGAGGCTAGTGCCCCGACGGAATTAAATAAGGCAGATTAGCAAGAAGGAACGTTACCTGAATCGCTCGCGTATTTGATAGCGAAATCTTTGATGTGCTCCATTACTTTTTCTTTGAATTGATCACCTTCTAGGTATGCTTTTAGAGCAGGATACGCTTCAGAGAACTCTTTTATGAAACCTGCACCGTCGTTAGCAAATAGCTCTTCCCACTCTGCTTGTGTGTGCATTGCGGCAAACTTTGTGCCGTTAAATCCGGTCTTATCTTTGAATATTTTAAGATAATACTTTTGACCTTTATCCGCATCTGCCATCGCAGCACTGCTGAGTAGTCCTAGCGCCAAAAAAGATGCCGCTACGAGTTTTACGAACTTGTTCATTTTTTCCCCTTTGAGTTTGTAATTTGTAGACTTATCATATCCCAATAAAGATTAAAAAAATATTGTATTTTATCGACAATCAATATATTCAGCGTTTGAAATCGGGGGAAGCACCCTATTTTATACAATTTTAATAAATAACAAAAATTTATATCTTAAATTCATTTTACTTTAGCTACTTTTAATAAAAATTAGACGATTATTACGCAAAAAAATATAGGTAGGACAATGAAAAAAGGTGCGACGCTTTTACTATTTATATTTAGCATCACCCTTTATGCGGGCGATTCTTTAGAATCGCTGACTTTGGAGCGAGCGCTTCAAATAGCAGAAGAGGAGAATCTCCAAATAAACAAAAAAGAACTTTATGTTTTAGAGAAGAAGCTAGATGTAGATATTGTAAACTCAATGAACTTCGGGACATTAGACTTGGTGCAGGATTATGTACGCTCAAATCACCCCGGTGTAGTATTTGGTATGAAGGCAAGCTTGCGTGAAGTGAGCTTTAATGATTTTGGTTTTGATGAGTTTTTGACAAAATGGGGTGCGGGTGCGAGTGCTGCGGATATTTTGGCTACCGTACCCAAGAATCTCAATGAGCCGGACAGCATAGGGATGTTTGAGACTTATTTGGAATACAAGCTCCCGATATTTACGGGCGGAATGATCAGCGGATACAAGGATGCCGCAAAGAAGATAGCCGAAATAGCCGATGTCGATTATCAAAAAGAGAAGCAATACATCAAAAGCGAAGTGACGAAAGTCTTTTTCGACATTACCCTTTTAAACGATTTTAGAACAAAACTCAACATCATCTCCGATAATATCGATCAGCTTCTCTACAATGTCGAAGAGTTTAAAAAAGAGGGATATGCGAAAAATACCGATGTGCTCGAAGTGCGTGCGAGAAAACTCGGAATCGTTAGAAATCTTTCGCAGATCGACAACAATATCCTCCTCTCCTATGAATACCTTTCGTTTCTGCTCAATCAAAGAGTAAAAAACATTGTGAACGTGAGCGAGAGCAACACCCAAGAGGTGAAAGAGCATGAGGTGGATGAAAGTTTTGACGTGATGATGGCGAAAAAAGGTGTTGAGGCGAGCGAGATAAACGTCGATATAAAAACCGCCGGCTTTTTCCCGCAAGTAGGAGCGATGTACAGGACGGGCGATGCCGCTAGAAAATACGACAATACCTTTGATATGCACGATAACTTTACCCTAGGGGTAGAGATGCGTTGGAATCTCTTTAGCGGATTGAAAGATCTAAGCGAATACGAGAAAGCGAGAGTGCAACGCCTCAAAGCACAAAACGACTACGAGATGGCGAAAAGCGGCACGAGACTATCGATGGAAAAAGCACTCACCGACATAAAAAAACTAGAATCCGAAGTGGAGTATAGAGAAGCCGAACTAGAACTCAAAGAGGCTATTTATGAGAGCTATAAAGAGCGCTATGATGAAAAACTCGTCTCAATAAACGACCTCTTAATCAAACACAGCGAGCATTTGGGCGCGGTTTTGGAGCTGCTCAATACGAAAAACAATTTAAACAAAAGGGTGATCGAATACAACGCATCCTTTGAAGCAAAGGAGTAAAAAAATGATAAAGGTATTTGTATTGTTATTTTCGGCACTTTTGTTACATGCCGAGGAGATTAAATTAAGCTGCTCATTGCAGTCGGCTGGAGATAGGATGATCACTAGCCGTTATATGGGTTTTGTCAAAGAGGTGCTTGTGAGAGAAGGGGATGAGGTCAAAAAGAATCAAGTCCTTTACAAGATAGACAGCAAGGAAATAGACGCGCAAAAAACACAAGTGGAATTACAAATCGCCCAAGCAGAGTTGCAAGCGAATATGTACAGCAACCAATACCAAAACGTAGCGCTCAACCTTGAGCGTCACAAAAGACTTTTTGAAAAAGATATGATCTCAAAATATGAGCTAGAGACGTTAGAAGTCGCCGAGAAGAATCTCAAAGACCTTGTCGACATTTCGGAAAAACAGGTCATCCAAGCAAGAAAACAGCTCGAAGTGCTCAAGAATCAATACAATTATCTCACGGTGAAGTCGCCCATAGATGGCGTAATCGTCTCAAAAAACGTAAAAGAGGGTGAGATGGCAATGCCCGGAATGCCGGCATTTATGGTGAGTGCGGTGAAGAATCTCGAAGTGGTCTGCGAGATAGGGGAGAGCGACTTAGCGTTTGTCAAAAAAGAGAAAAAAGTAAAAATCGAGATTCCTGCGATAAACCACACTCAAGAGAGTGCTATCGCCTCCATCATCCCATATTCCAACCCTATGACGCATAAATTTAGAGTGAAGATTCCGATAGATAGTACACAAACGGAAATTTATCCCGGAATGTTCGTCAAGGTGATGCTCAATGAATAACTATGAGCCTAAAGATATTGCAGGAAAGCTTGCGAAATATTTTTTAAACTCACCGCTTACAATGGTGCTCGGCATCTTTTTGCTCGTCATCGGATACCTCTCTTTGGTGATCACCCCTAGAGAAGAAGATCCGCAAATAAAAGTGAGCGGCGGGAGTGTCATCGTCGCATTACCGGGTGCGAGTGCGAATGAGATAAAAAATATCATCGTAGAGCCTTTGGAGCGAAAGATTCGAGAGATAAAAGAGGTCGAGCACATCTACGGTATGGCGCTCGATAACGTCGGAATCGTAAATGTGATGTTTTATATCGGAGAGGATAAAGAGGCTTCGAATCTCAAACTCTACGACAAGGTGATGCAAAACCTCGACCTCCTCCCTAAAAACGCGATGCAGCCGCTAATAAAACCGCTTGATATAGATACGGTGATTCCTATCCTTACCGTAGCGTTTTATGCGAAAGAGAAAGGGTACGACAAGACGGAACTCACGAAAAAAGTGTATGAGATTCAGCAAAAGCTTAATGCACTCAAAGATGTCGCCGTGACCGATATGAAAGGGGCGTTTAAAGAGCAGTATAACGCTATGGTCGACATCGATAGATTGAAAGCCTACAACCTCTCTTTGGGACAGCTACTTCAAGCTATCGAATCGGCGAATTACGATATTCCCAATGTCGATGTTTCTACCAACGAGGGGAAAATCGCCCTTTTCGGGAGCGATGACATCATAAAAGATAAAAAAGATGTCGAGAATATCATCGTGGCAAACTACGGCGGCTCGCTCATCTACCTGAAAGACGTAGCGAAAATCGAAAAAGGGTTTGATTACCAAAACGACAAACGGGCTTTTATCTATCCGAATAAAGAGAGCGATGCACTTGAACAAGTCACCCTTACTATCTCAAAACTCAAAGCCTCCAATGCCGTAAATGTCGCAAATGATGTATTGGCGTTTTTGGATACCCAAAAAGAGGTGTTACAAAAAGAGGGGGTGGAGTTTACCGTCACGAGGGATTTCGGCAAGCGTGCGGATGAAGCGGTCAACGAACTCGTATTCCACTTGGAAATATCGATCCTCATTATCGCCGTACTTCTAGTGTTTGCATTGGGGTTAAAAGAATCACTCATCGTCACCCTCACCGTTCCTGCGATTTTGGGCGTGACCCTTTTTATCGCCTATCTGACCGATCAGACGATAAATCGTATCACCCTTTTTGCATTTCTGCTAAGCCTCGGACTCTTGGTGGATGCGGCGATTATCGTTATCGAAAATATCCACAGACATTTCCACAAAGGGCATCATGACGAGCATCTAAGTACCGATGATCTCCTTATCGAAGCGACCGATGAGATCGGCGCACCGACGAACATCGCTACTTTGGCGATCATTCTTACGATGGTGCCGATGTATTTCGTTGGCAAGATGATGGGGCAGTTTATGAAACCGATCCCATCAAACGTCCCCGTGGCGCTATTCGCATCGCTTTTTGTAGCGTATATTTTCACCCCTTACCTAGCGAAAAAATTGCTAGGCGGTAAAAAGCACGGAGGCGTATGATGAAAGATTTTGAAAAATTCGTCAAAGATATTTTATTGGATGCAGGCAAAACCCGCACTACGATCATTTTATTTGTAGTGCTTTTTGCCCTTTCCATCGCTCTTTTACCTACAAAACTCGTGTTAGCAAAGATGCTCCCCGAAAAAGATAGCGACACGTTTGAGATCTATATAGACCTCGATGAGAGCACGGCAAAAAATGTAACAAAAGAGGTGGCGCAGTGTATCGTCGATACCGTAAAACATCACGAAGACGTACGCGACATAGAGGTTTTTTACGGCGAGGGTGCGCCGATGAGCTTGGGTGGACTGGTAAAAGGTTCGGGCTTTAAGAGCGGAGAGAATATCGCCCAAATAGTCGTCAACCTTATCGATAAACACGAACGGAGCCAGTACTCGTTTGCGACGGTGCATGATTTGCGAATCAAAACCTTGGAATCATGCGGAAAATACGGCAGCGAAAATATCAAATTCGTCCAAGCTCCCGCAGGTCCTCCTGTACTCGCATCGGTGGTGGCGGAGCTTTACGGCGGCGGTATAGAGGCTCGCGAGAAGCTCTCCGAGAAAATCCTCGGAATCTTCCAATCCACCGAAGGGCTAGTGGATGCGGATGTGCTCAAAGGAGAGATTTTCCAAGGGTACAAACTCAACATCGACTATGAAAAAGCGATGCGCTCAGGCATACAAGTGCCGCAGATAAAAAAGATTTTATATGCAAGTTTTGAAGGGTACGATGCGGCGTATAAAAATGCTCCCGATTCTATAGCGCAGATTCCTATCAGGGTGCGATTTGATGAATCGTTTTTAAATTTTGGCGATGCCAAGCTAGACACGTTGCGAATGAAACTTCGAGAGATCGGACTAATGAATCCCCAAGGGATGCTTATCCCGCTTTCTGAACTCGTGAGTATCGAAGCAGTACCCAAAGGGAGATATATCTCTTCGAAGAATCTAAGCGACTTTACCCAAGTCATCGCAGAAACCGATATGGTCTCGCAAATCTATCCGCTCCTTGATGCGCGCGATAAGATCCGCGATACGCTCAAAGGTGAATATGACGTAGGTGAGGGCGACTATCTCAACCTCACCCTTACCGATAAAAAGAGCGGTGAGAAATTCGACCTCGTCTGGGACGGCGAGCTGAAAGTGACGATAGATACCTTCATCGACCTTGGCGGCGCATTTATCGCAGCCCTCGTGCTTATCTATCTTTTGATGGTGGTCTACTACAAAAGCTTTGCGCTGAGTTCTATCGTGCTACTTGCGAGCTTCCTCTCTATCATCGGGGTGATTTTCGGGCATTTGGTGATGGATATTTTCACCGAGCATACCTTTTTCCTCACGGCGACCTCGCTCATCGGCTATATCGCCCTTATCGGTATCAGCTCTAGAAACTCACTCTTGCTCATAGACTTTGCCAAATCGCTCTATAAGCACGGCGAGAGTAAAGTAGATGCAATCGCCATCGCTTCAGCGACAAGAGCGAGACCGATATTTTTGACGGCGGGTGCTATTATTCTCGCTAGCTCCTTGCTTGCGGGAGATGCCGTATTCGGCGGATTGGGAGTTGCCCTTATCGGAGGTACGTTTGCCGCCGTGGGTGTTTCGTTGATACTCGTCCCTATCCTTTTGTATCGAACAGATTTTGAAATCGAGAGATAAGGGTTCTCCCTTGCTCTCTTGAACGCAAGATACTAAATTGCTTATTTTTCATTAGACACCTTAATTCCACTTCGATACAATCATCCCTATGAAAAAAACACTCATCACAGGCATCACTTCGGGCATCGGAAAAGCCATCGCAAAAGAGCTAATAGAATCGGGATATTCGCTTTACGGCATTAGTCGAAAAAAGCTAGAGGATTCCGAGCACAGCACATATTTACAGTGTGATTTGAGCGATGAAAAAGCGACTGAAGCAATGCTTAAAAAAATAGGGAATATAGATTTTGACGTGTTGGTGAACTCGGCGGGATTCGGAGTGTTTGCACCGCATGAAACTATTGATGCGAAAAAAATCTCCTCGCTTATAAATGTCAATCTCAAAGCCCCGATTCTGCTCACCTCGGAGTTATTGCGCGGATTGAAAAAGCAAAAAGGGATGATAATCAATATAGCCTCCGTGGAGGCGACGCGCCATTCCCGTTTTTCTGCCCTCTATACCGCAAGCAAAGCGGGATTACGGGCGTTTTCGCTCTCCCTTTTCGAGGAGGTGCGCAAAAGCGGAGTAGGGGTGGTGAACATCAACCCCGATATGTGCGACACGCCGTTTTTCGACACGCTTGATTTTGAACCAAACCGCGAAGGGCAAAATTGCATCGATCCAAAAGCATTGGCGAAATATGTTCGATTCCTGCTTGAAAACAAAGATTCTTTTATCGCTACGGATGTGACGTTTCGTACGCAAGGGCTTGATATAATAAAAAAGCCAACATTGAGTAAAATTCGGGCAAAATAAAAACACAATTTATCAACTCCCAAGGAACATATTGAGCGCACAAAGATTAGCGACGATTATTTCAAGTCTCGTAGCGGGGCTTCTCGCACTTATTAAACTTATCGTAGGTTTTATGAGCGGCTCGGTGGCGGTTTTGGCATCGGCTGTCGATTCCGTACTCGATCTCGCCGTTTCACTTTTTAACTATTTTGCAGTCGCAAACTCCGAAAAACCCGCCGACGATACGTTTAACTACGGTCGCGGGAAGATCGAGGCGATAGCTTCGGTGATAGAGGGTGTGATCATTACCATTTCGGGATTTTATATCTTATACGAATCGGTCAAAAAAGCTCTAGCTAATACCCCTATAAGCGATATTGAAATATCGGTCGGAGTAATGATTGTTTCGTTTGTTATTACTTTTTTCTTGGTCACCTATCTCAATCTCGTCGCAAAAAAAACAAATTCGCTCGTGATAAAATCCGACGCACTTCACTACAAAACCGATATGCTCACAAACGGTGCGGTGCTCGTCTCTTTAATTCTTATCAAATTGACGGGCTTGGAGATTGTCGATTCGATCATAGGGGGCGCGATAGCGGTGTATATCATCTATTCTGCGTATACGCTCATCAAAGAAGGTGTTTTGATGTTGATGGACGTAGCACTTGATGATGCGACGGTAGATGCGATACAAAGTATCATCGAATCACAACAAGAGTTGAGTGATTACCACTATCTCAAAACAAGACGCTCCGGAAAATATAATTTCGTAGATGTCCATTTAGTATTTAACGAATCTTTCTCGCTAATGGCGGCGCACAAAGTCTCCGATAGGGTAGAGGACAAGATACGCGCGCTAGATAGCGAGAGCGAATGGGTGATAAATATCCATCTTGACCCCGTGGATGATAGCGATGAGACGGTAGAGCAAAGACTCAATAAGCACAAACATGAGACGACAAATCTGTAAATAAACTCAACATAAAGGAAAAAGTATGCTAGTAACGATGTTTAAAGATGCAAAGCCTCTTAACAAAGAGCAAGATAAAGAGATGAAAATCTCTCCGGTGATGAATTTCAAGTTCGCAAAGCAGACCCATTTTATGCCCCTTTCGGTGGATGAAATAAAAGAGGCGTGCAAGCACTATCCGATTCTCTTCCTTAAAGAGACAAAAGAGGGTAAAGATGTCGCCGCACTTCCGGTATGTTTGCTCGGTATAAAAGAGAAAGAGAACTTGTTCGTAAACAAACCGGGTGATTGGGATAGCGGCAGATATATCCCTTTGGCGATACGCGCCTATCCGTTTTCCGTGATGCAAACAGGAGAGGTGTTTTCTTTAGTGTTTGACTATGGGTACGAGGGGATCGATGAAAAGAACGGCAAAAGATTTATAGATGACAAAGGGGAACTCAACGAATTCGGTGGCAATATCATCGATTTTGTGAAAAAAACCTACCAAGGGCTTGATATGGCGAAAAACACCGCAAAGATCATTATGGATGAAAAGCTATTGAAACCCGTAGACATCGGTCTAGAGAAAGAGGGGCAAAAGTATAGAATAAGCGGATTGTTTCAGGTAGACATCGAAGCGCTCAATGCCCTCAAAGACGACAAATTACTCCTCATCGCAAAAAGCGGTGCGTTAAATATGATTTACGGACATCTTATCTCTTTGAGCAACTTTGACAATGTGTTAAAGAAGATAAAAAAATAAGGATTTCACACTGAATTTACAACATTTCATAGAGTTTATCGAGGCAAGCGACCTCCAAAAGACAAAGGTCTACAACCATCTCAAATGCACAAAAGACGAGGCAATAATCTTAAGACATCTTGCCAAAGAGCTTCTAGCGGGAAATGAGGACTTAACGGTGCTAGACCTATTGTCTACGTTATTCGGCGGACAAAATTATAAGTATCTAGAGAAGCTTGTTTGTATTCGTAATCTCTTGGAGCTTGGATGGATTATCCAAAACAGCTTCGTCCATTTTAAAATAAGCGATGTGTCGAATCTTGAGTTTTTAAATAGTTCCATCTCGCTTTCTACGACGTTTTTAAAACTCTTGGAGGATGGTGAGCTCAATCTAGAACTTCCCGATATTACGCCCTACGAAGATCACTTGGAGTATCTCAAAGATCAATTTTTCAGAATCGAACTTTTGCAAAAACTCGTCTCGATAAAGCACAATTACAATCAAAACTCTCCGAATCTCAATCGGATAAAGTACAAGCTCAAGATGTTGGAGAGCAGGATAAAAGAGCGGATTGAGATTAGTAAAAACGAAATAGAACTCGAAGCATTTTTTGCCGAAAATGAGCTAGAAGAGAAAGAATCGATCATCTTTTTGGCGCTTTTAAAAGAGGAGTACTCCGGCAGCGACGACAATCTCCGCGATATGAATGCCTTGATAGATTTGGTGAGCTTTGATGAGTTTGATAGGATAAAAAATAGGGTCTTGCTTGAAGAGAATGCCAAACTTATTCAAAACGGACTTATCGACTATGACGAGATGCTCAATCCTTTCGGCGGGATAAGCAGAAGCTTTTTTATCCCCGAACACGTGATGCAAAAGATTATGCATCCGCAAAAAGCAAAGAAAAAAAGGAAAAAAATCAAACTCGACATGCTAATAAAAGATCAAGATATATTCGAGTTTGTCGAACCGAAGACTTCGCTAGAAGACGTGATATTGCACGCTAAAACAAAAGAGACGCTGGATACGCTTTTAAAACAGGTCGACACCAAAGTCTACAACCTCTTAAAAGAGTGGGGAATCAAAGACAAGAAAAAAGGGATTGACGCGCGTATTATTTTTTACGGACCTCCGGGCACGGGAAAGACGATGACGGCACTCTCTTTGGCGAAGTCTTTAAAAAAACAAGTGCTTAGCTTTGATTGTTCGAAGATTCTTTCGATGTATGTAGGCGAGAGCGAGAAAAACGTCCGAAAGATTTTTGATACGTACAAGGATTTGAGCGTCAAGGCAAAAACCGAGCCCATCTTGCTTTTAAATGAAGCCGATCAGTTTCTAAGTAGCAGAAGTACGTTGGTGGCAGGGAGTGCCGATAAGATGCACAACCAAATGCAAAATATATTTTTAGAGCAGATAGAGCGATTTGACGGAGTGCTCATCGCTACGACCAACTTGCTTGATAGCATAGACACCGCATTTTCTAGACGTTTTAACTACAAGATTGAGTTTAAAAAACCCGATTTCAAACAGCGGGTACAGTTGTGGGAAAAAATGCTTCCTAAAAACGCTAAATACGAAAAAGGATTTAGCATAGAAGAGCTAGGTAAAAGAGAACTCACCGGCGGGCAAATTAATATTATTTTAAAAAATACGGCGATGAAAGTGGCTATTAAAGACAACCCGCTCTTCACGATGGATGATTTCTACACAGAGATAGCAAATGAGCTTTCAGGTAACTTTGACAAGCAGAATCAGATGGGCTTTATAGCCTAATCTTGATTCGTTGTAATACTCTTGTAACATCTCGTAACAAACTACAAATCTTCAATGTGTAAAAAAGTAATCTAAAACCTCGTTTAATTTTATTTCATTATAGTTCTAAGACCGAATATATTTCGATAAATTATTACTTTTTATAATAGTTTTATTACAAATTCAAATTATTTGTGGATAATTTCTCGTGATAACTCACGTAGTTGTAGACGATGTCAAATTTCTTAGGAGTAGTTGATGACGCATATGGATTTTGCTCACCCGTATTTCGGGGTTTTCGTCCTTTTTGTCTTTACCGCGATAGCTTTTACCGCGACCACGTTTGCTGCCCGTTTCGTATCTAGAAAGCTAGCGAGACTCGATACCGAAAAGCTTAAACTCACAATCTATGAGTGTGGACCCGAGGTTACGAAGCAGCCAAACAAAATCTCGGCGCAATTTTATTTGATTGCCCTTTTGTTTATTTTGTTTGACGTAGAGATCATTTTTATGTTTCCGTGGGCGGTGGATTTTAAACCGCTCGGTATGTTCGGTTTTGTCGAGATGATACTATTTATCTTGTTATTGGCGATCGGATTTATTTATGCGTGGAAAAAAGGAGCGTTAGAGTGGCACAACATCAAGTAAACTATTTAAAAAGCGGGGGCTTGCCCGTAGTGCTTACTACGGTCGATCACCTTATCAACTGGGGAAGAAGCAACTCTTTATGGGCGCTGACTTACGGACTTGCGTGTTGCGCTATCGAGATGATGGCGAGCGGCGCGAGTAGATACGATTTTGATAGATTCGGGACGATCTTTAGAGCTTCTCCGAGACAAGCGGACGTAATGGTGGTGGCAGGAACGCTCACGAAAAAGCATGCGGAATTTATCAGACGACTTTATGATCAGATGACCGAACCTAAATGGGTCATCTCTATGGGGAGCTGTGCGAATACCGGCGGGATGTTCAACACCTATGCGACCGTGCAAGGGTGCGACAGGGTCATCCCCGTAGATATATATCTCCCGGGATGTGCGCCGAGACCCGAAACGCTCCAGTATGCGGTTATGCTTTTGCAGCAAAAAATACGACGGGAAAAAGCTTCTAAAAAGCTCCCCGCTAAAAGGCTCGTGTAATGAGAAAATACCAACCTAAAGATAACGTACAAAAAAAATCGTACTATACCGATAGATTCTACGTCGCTCCAAAAGTCCCGAGAGGAAATGCGGAAGAGAGCGAGGTGTTTGCTAACGACGTGAAAAAACTTTCCGAACGATTTACCGTTTTGGAATCTTATATAGAAATAGGGCAGCTCGTTGTAATAATCGAAGCAAAGCACAATAAAGATGTCATCGGTTTTGCAAAAAAAGAACTCGGATACGACATACTCTCCGAAATGTCGGCTATGGACTTCCTCGCCCAAAGAGGCGGTTTTGAAGTGTTTTATCAAATGCTCAATTTAACTGCCGCAAAAAGAATGCGCGTGAAATGTTTTTTGGAAGAGGGGAAAAGCATAGAGAGCGTCAATAGCCATTTTCGATGTGCAGACTTTGCCGAGCGTGAGATGTATGATATGTTCGGTATCAAGGTCAATAACCATCCGTATTTGAAACGAATCTTAATGCCTGACGACTGGGAAGGGCATCCGCTCCTTAAATCTTATCCACTGCAAGGAGATGAGTTTGCACAATGGTATGAGATTGACAAGATCTTCGGTAAAGAGTATAGAGCTATCGTAGGTCCCGAAAATAGAGATGCGGCAATGGTCGATGCGAGAGATACGATGAATTTCGCAAGACTGGGACACGAAGTGAGATACGGCGAAGCTCCGAAAGAGAGCAAGAGTGAGATTATGTATCAAGAAGAGGGCGGTGTGATTCTTATAGATAAGCTCAACACCGAGAATCAAAAACAGTTAGAAGAGAGAAGGTAAGAGATGCAACAAGTTAACAGATTACGACCTTTCTATGAAAACCTCGTTTTTGAGCGAGACGATAACAAAATGATAGTGAACTTCGGTCCGCAACACCCCTCCGCTCACGGACAGTTGCGACTTATTTTAGAGCTTGACGGCGAAAAAGTGACAAAAGCGCTTCCCGACATCGGCTATCTCCATAGAGGGATGGAGAAGATGGCGGAAAATATGATCTACAACGAGTTCATTCCTACCACTGACAGGATGGATTATATTGCGGCATCGGCGAACAATTATGCGTTCGCTTTAGCCGTTGAGCGCCTTATAGACGTAGAAGTTCCAAGACGCGCGCAAGTGATTCGGACGATGCTTTTAGAGCTTAATAGAATCATATCCCACCTTTTCTTCCTTGCCACCCATGCTTTGGATGTCGGTGCAATGTCGGTATTTTTGTACGCGTTTAGGGAGCGTGAGTTTGCTATGGATTTGATGGAAGACTATTGCGGTGCGAGACTTACCCACTCTGCCATCAGAATCGGCGGCGTGCCGCTTGACCTTCCGCAGGGTTGGCTTATGAAATTGACGAAGTTCTTAAACGACCTGCCTGAAAATATCGCTATATACGAAGGACTCCTCAACGAAAACAGAATTTGGAAAATGCGTTTAGAAAACGTCGGTGTTCTTACTCCCGAGATGGCAAAGAGTTGGGGATGCGGCGGGATTATGCTCCGAGGATCGGGGATAAAATACGACATTAGAAAAGAAGAGCCCTACGAGCTCTACGGCGAACTTGATTTTGAAGTTCCCGTAAGCGAGACAAACGATAGCTACGGCAGATATATCCTCTATATGCAGGAGATGCGCCAAAGTGCAAAGATACTGCACCAGCTAGTCGATATGTATCCCAAGACCGATACGCAAATAATGGCGCATGCGCCAAAATATATCTCCGCTCCAAAAGAGGAGATGATGACGCAGAATTACTCTTTGATGCAGCATTTCGTCCTCGTGACCCAAGGGATGCGTCCGCCTGTAGGCGAAGTATACGCACCGACCGAATCTCCCAAAGGGGAGCTTGGATTCTTCATACGAAGCGAAGGCGACCCGTATCCATACAGGGTCAAAGCAAAAGCTCCGAGCTTTTTCCATACGGGACTATTACAAGACCTGTTGCCGGGACACTATTTGGCCGACGTGGTTACTATTATAGGCTCGACAAACATAGTTTTCGGCGAAGTTGATAGGTAAGGGGAGAGATATGAAAAGATACGACCTTAGACATTTAAAAGGCGACTTCTACGGAAGGATGGGCGAGATACTCGATAAAGAGATAAAACCGAATGAGGTAGGAATCTTCCTCTTTGAAATAGGCGATTTTTCTTCCGTGCAAAAAAGTGCCGACTACATAAAAGAAGCCGGACACGAACTTATGAACTCTTTGAAATTTAACGAAGTCGATTGGACTATCGTAGTCAAAAGGAAAGCTGCTTGAGTAAAATCGTTTTCTCTAGTTGGAAAGACCAGATTATCGATAATCGCTTGAAAGAAGAAGGCGAGTATGAGCAAAGCTCGTATAAGTTTCCTTTCACGTATGACGGAGGAGAAAACTCAAAAGCATTTATAGGATGGAGCGGCGCGGTGATCTTTGATACCGACGTGGACGTCGTAAAGCTCGCCTGTGAGTACGCCAAACAATACCAAGTCTATTCCGAGGCATGCGGCAGATGTGCTCCGGGAAGATTTGGCGGCAGAGTGCTTTATGATATTCTCTACAAAATCGCATCGGGCAACGGAGAGAAAAGCGACTTAGAGCAATTAAAAACAGCCTGCAACACGATGGTGTATATGTCTAAATGCGAAATAGGGAAAACTGTCCCGAAACCGATTTTGGATTTAATGCAACATTATGAAGAGGAGTTTTTACGACTTATAAACAACAAGGAATCAAGCAAGTATTTTCATAACGATACTATCTCGTATGTCTCCAAAGTGACTGCCCCTTGTATGGATGCATGTCCCGCTCACGTGGACATCCCTGCATATATCGAGGGGGTGCGCGACATCGTATTGGAAGATTCTTTGCGTGCTACGAGAAAGACTATGCCTTTGGCACATACTTGCGGCAGAGTATGCCCGCATCCGTGCGAAAGCGAGTGTAGACGCGCAAATCTTGATACGCCCGTTTCGATAATGGAGCTCAAAAGAATGGGCGCGGATTATGAGGATGAGTTTGGTTTGCAATGGCTCCATCCCTATGAACCTAAAAATGAAAAAATCGGGAAAAAGGTTGCAGTTATCGGTGCGGGTCCTGCGGGTCTCACCGGAGCGTATTACTTGGCATTAGAAGGGGTGGACATCGACGTCTACGAAGAGATGCCCGTTCTCGGCGGTGAAGTAGCTATCGGTGTACCTCAATATAGAATGCCTATCGAGAAATACAATCAAGACATCGATCTTGTCAAATCCCTAGGGGTGAATTTTATCGTCAATACCAAAGTCGATGCCGATATGATGCGTCGATTTGAGCAAGAATATGACGCGATACTTGTCGCATCGGGTACGAGAATCTCCAAAAAAATTCGCGCTAAAAACGAGCGCCTCGATATGGAAGGCTACTGGCCGGCAATGCCGTTTTTGGATCAGATCAACCTTTTTGAAAAATACGGAATCGGCGAGAGGGTAGATCTCACGGGGAAAACCGTCGTCTGTATCGGTGGAGGATTTACTTCGATGGATGTCGTGCGCTGTTCTATCCGAGCGGGTGCGAAAAGGGTAGTGATGCTTTACCGAAGAGATGAGGCGACTATCATTAAAAACACCTCGTACGAAGAGTATCACGAAGCGGTAGAAGAGGGGGTAGAGTTCCTTTTTCAAACTGCCGTCGAAGAGATTATCGATGAAAATAACGTCCTCAAACAGCTTAAAGTAAATACGTTTGAGCTAAAAGAACCGGAAGACGGAGGTAAGCCGCAGTTGACGCAAGTGGAGGGGGGAGATTTCTATATCGATTGCGATTATCTCATCCCTGCCGTCTCTCAAGATGCCGACCTTTCGCACTTGCCAAAAGAGTGGGAGATAGAGCTTACTAGCTGGAACACTATAAAAACAGACGGCAAAACCTATATGACCAATAGAGAAAAGATTTTCGCAGCGGGCGATTGCGAGTATGGTCCTATGACGATAGTCAATGCAGTAGGGCAAGCTAAACGTGCCGCATCGGTGATGTCCCGCTATCTCAAAGAGGGGAAAATCTCCTTGACGTCAAACGAAATCATGGAAGATCACCTAAGAAAACTACGTGTTTACGATAAAAAAGAGAAAATTTGCGGTTGGACACCCGGACTTAGTCGCGAAGTGAGTGAAAAACTGGACGTAGAAATACGAAAAGACAACAATCAAGAGGTTAATTTCGGCTTTGATAGAGACCAAGCGATACGGGAAGCCGAGCGATGTATGCGATGCTACTATATCGCTATGGTAGCCCACTAGGAGAGATGCGGTGATACGGTTAGTAATTGACGGAAAAGCAATTGAAGCAAACAAAGGGGATACGATATTAGAAGCCGCGAATAAAAACGGCATCTATATTCCTACCCTCTGCTATTTACCGAAACTAAAACCCATATCTTCGTGCAGACTTTGTGCGGTAGAGATAGAAGGGGTGAGCGGATTTGCCCTTAGTTGCCAAAGCGAAGCGCAAGAGGGTCAGATAATCAAGACCGATTCGAAAGCGCTTTTTGAATACAGACAAAATATTATGAAAATGTACGGCGTCAACCATCCATTGGAGTGTGGCGTGTGCGATAAAAGCGGTGAATGCTTGCTCCAAAACAAGACCTCCGAATTTGACGTATGCTCTCAAGAGTTTTATGCGAAAGAGCAGCCTCGCGGTATGGAGGGTTGGAAAAATATTATCTATGATGAGTCACTTTGCATACTTTGTGAACGGTGCGTCCATACCTGCAACGAGATAGTCGGAAACGAAGCATTAAAAATAGTCGCAGGCGGATACAAGTCCAAAATCACGAGAAACGAAGCTAACGAATGCAGCGGATGCGGGGAATGTGTCTCGGTCTGTCCCGTAGGAGCACTTAGTGTAAAAGATTTTCATTACAATGCAAATGCGTGGGAGATGGAGAAGATTCCAAGCACGTGTGCGCATTGCAGTAGCGGATGTGCCCTTTTTTATGAAGTGAAGCATACGGGCGCAAAAGAGCAAAACGATAAAAAAATCTATCGCGTTACGAATGTCAATGAGTTTAACGCACTCTGCACCGCAGGGAGATTCGGGTTTGCTTTCGAGAATCGGGATGCGAATATAGACGAAGCAGCCTTTGAAAAAGCGTTACAAGCATTTAAAAAAGCAGACACCATAGCTTTTAGTGACTATATCACTAACGAAGAAGCGTTGATACTCCAAAAACTTCATGAAAAATACGGCTACAAACTCATAAACAAAAGCGCATTGCGTTATAAAAACTTCCTTCATTCCTTTGCAAGTACAAGCGGAAATATGTTGTATAACGGTACGCAAGAGGATCTTAAAAAGAGCGATTTTATAGTGAGT
>CAZCQG010000022.1:0-34017 GCA_964500775.1 uncultured Campylobacterales bacterium | reverse complement strand
CTGCAAAAATCCAATGCGGGCTTATTATTTACATATTTTTCTTCGGATGCTATAATGCAAGATATTTTCAAAAGGTAGAATATGAGTACAATTGAAGAGATTCAATCTGCCATACAGTCACTTCCGCATGGTGAATATATGGAGCTTATTACGTGGATTCATAAAAAAGATTGGGAAGAGTGGGATCAACAAATAAAAGAAGATTCCGATTCGGGAGCACTTGATTTTTTATTGGCTGAAGCTGAAGTCGCTAAAAAAAACAATACCCTGAAAGAGATTTAGTGCACAAGGTGACACCAAGATTTTGGGTATGTTTTGATGCGTTGCCTTTCTCGCTCCAAAACGTAGCGAGAAAAAACTATAGATTACTGAAAAAAAATCCCGAGCATCCATCGTTGCATTTCAAAAAAGTGGGGAAGTTTTGGTCGGCAAGAGTGGGAATAAATCATCGCGCACTTGCCGTTAAAGATAATGAAAATTTCATTTGGGTTTGGATCGGGACTCATGAAGAGTATGAGCGGCTCATCAAATCATAAGCCTACACATTCAATAGGGAGACAAGCAAGGGATGAAGTGGACATTCTACTTCCTAAACTTTAAGGGCAGTTTCCACCTATTTGCCGGCGTCAGAGCATTCGGATAATTGACAAAGCGTACGATATTAAGTACAATATATAAAATAACGTACGAAGGTTACCTATGACAAAAGTGATGACGGTCAGTCAGGTGAGAGCGGATATTTACAACGTAATGGATGAAACGGCACAAACGCATGAACCCGTGCTTATCACCGGAAAAAGAAATAACGTAGTTATGCTTTCACAAGAAGACTGGAACGCAATAGAAGAGACACTATTTTTAAACTCTATACCGAATATGGCATCTTCGATCCAAGAATCAATGAATGCAAGCGATGAAGAGTTTAGTGAAAATATTGAATGGTAAAGTACAAAATACTTTATAGCAAGTTCGCATTAAAAGATGCCAAAAAATTATCAAGTGTTCATTTGGATCAAAAAGCCAAAGAGCTCATTGAAATCATTAGCACAAATCCATTTCAAACCCCGCCGCCTTATGAAAAATTAGTCGGTAATTTAAACGGTGCATATTCTAGAAGAATAAATATTCAGCATAGACTGGTTTATGAAGTAAGGGAACTAGAAAAGGTCGTTAGGATTTCAAGAATGTGGTCACATTGTGGAGAATAAATAGCAAATCGGCGGGTAAAAAAATGTTTGCGTGAGTATGGAGTGTAAATGCTAAGCAGTGCTTCGTAAGATAAGCCCGCAGAGGGCGATAGTTAAATAAAGGAGATACGATAGCTAAGTATGTAGGAGCGCACGTGAGTGCGAGCGGAGGGGTGGAAAATGCCCCGCTCAATGCCAAAAATATCGGGGCTAAAGCCTTTGCCCTTTTTACCAAAAATCAAAAACAGTGGAGTGCCAAGCCGCTTGAAGAATCAAGTATCGAAGCATTCAAAGCCAATATGCGTGATGCGGGGATAGAGCCAAAAGCGGTGCTACCGCACGATAGCTACCTCATAAATCTCGGTCATCCCGAAGAGGAGAAGCTCCAAAAGAGTCGAGAGGCGTTTTTGGATGAGGCGTTGCGGTGTGAGCTGCTAGGGCTTGATAAGCTCAATTTTCACCCCGGCAGCCATCTAAAACAAATAAGCGAATCCGAATGTATAAAAAGAATCGCCGAATCGATAAATCTCACCCTGCAACAAACAAAAAATATCACCCTCGTGATAGAAAATACCGCAGGGCAGGGGAGTAATATCGGGCATAGATTCGAAGAGCTAGCCAGCATCATCGAAGGTGTCGATGACAAAGCGCGCGTGGGGGTGTGTATCGACACGTGCCATATGTTCGTCGCGGGGTACGACATCAGGGATAAAGCATCGTATGAATCCTCATTTAAGACCTTCGATGAGATCGTGGGATTCCGATACCTCAAAGGGATGCACATCAATGATTCCAAGCCCAAACTAGGCAGCAGAGTCGATAGACATCACAGTCTAGGGCAAGGGGAGATCGGACTGGAGGCTTTTAGACTTATAATGAACGATCCGAGGATGGAGGAGATTCCGCTCATCCTTGAGACCATAGACGAAAGCCTATGGGAAAGCGAAATCAAGCTCCTCTATAGCTTTATAAACTAATTTGTAGTATATTCACCTCTTATTTATTTACAAAAAAGGTGCGACCTTGAGACATTTTTTAACCTTAAGAGATTTTACAAAAGAAGAGATTCTCGACATCATCGCATTAGCTAGACACATAAAACACGAATCAAAAAAAGGGGAATTCGTCCCGTATATGGAAGGGAAGATTCTCGCTATGATATTTGAAAAGAGTAGCACGAGGACGCGAGTGAGCTTCGAGGCGGGCATCTATCAGCTCGGCGGCACGGGGATGTTCCTCTCCTCGCGCGACATACAGCTAGGACGCGGAGAGCCGATGAAAGATACGGCGCGCGTCCTCTCGCGTATGGTCGATATGGTGGTGATACGTACTACCGATCAGGCGCGTTTAGAGGAGTTTTCGGGATTTTCACAAGTCCCCGTGATAAACGGCTTGACGAACGAATACCATCCGTTGCAATTATTAGCCGACTATATGACGATGCTAGAAGAGGGAAAAGGGGAAGATTCCAAGGTCGCTTGGATAGGGGACGGAAATAATATGGCGCACTCATGGTTGATGCTTGCAAGCAAGCTCGGGTTTGACCTCTCTATCGCTTCGCCAAAAGGGTATGAAGTCGATGAAAAAATCCTCGCTCTCGCCCAAGAAAATGCCAAAAAAAGCGGCGCGAAGATAGTACTCACGCAAGACATAAACGAAGCCGCAGACGGAGCGGACGTCATCACGACAGACGTATGGGCATCGATGGGACAAGAAGAAGAGAGCCAAAAAAGGATACGCGACTTTGCCGGATACATCGTGGATAAGAGATTGATGGAGCGTGCCAAAAAAGACGCGATATTTTTACATTGCCTCCCCGCGCATAGAGGCGAAGAGGTGAGTGAAGAGGTATTGGAATCGTCGCAAAGCAAGGTATTTGACGAAGCCGAAAACAGACTACACGCCCAAAAAGGGGTGATGGTGTGGTTGCAAAGAAATATTCGAGATTAAACGAGGAGAGCAGTAGAGTTATGAGCGATAGCGTCAGAGTGTCGTTAAAAAAATTAGGATTGAAAAATCAAGGGTTGGCAAAAGCCCTTTTAAAAGACGAAAACATTACATTTATTACAAAAAATAGAAATACGACCGCTCCGTGGGTATTGGAAGATTCCGAGGGTGAAGAGAGTGTCGTCTTGTCAAATGCAGAACTCAAAAAGATATTGAAGAGTTTTCAAAAGCTCCAAGAAGAGAAGATAAAACTTGTCCTTGAAAAGGCGATCTTGCAACAAATGCCTATCGATTTCGAGGATGTGTGGACGGTCGCTATGCGCGAGATAGAAAAGAAAAAAACGAGCGTAGAAACCGAGGCGAAGCTCCTTGATATAGGGGGTATCGTCAAAAGCATCAAAAAGTCGCATCCGAATCTCTTTTTTGATTTGGGCGAGCTTATGCGCGGCAGCGTAGATTTTTAGTCAAATAAACTATTACAAAGAATTATTGAAATGATCGATTTTGAAAAATTTTCCCGATATTCCAAACCCGGACCGCGGTATACGAGCTATCCCACTGCAGTAGAGTTTTGCGAGAGCTTCGGATACGACGGGTATTTGGATTCGCTCAAAAAAAGCGATAAAAAACTCTCGCTCTATCTTCATCTCCCTTTTTGTCGTAGCGCATGCTACTTTTGCGGATGCAACGTCGTGTATACGAGCAAGCGTGAAAAAATAGCGCGCTATTTGAACTATCTTGAAAAAGAGTTTATCCTCTTAGAAGATGCGCTTGATACGAGTCGCGAGGTGATTCAGATACATTTCGGAGGCGGAACTCCCACGTTTTTGGATGCAGAAGAGCTAGGTACCGTCATAGGATTTATCAAAAAGCATTTTAAAAATATCGCCAAAGATGCAGAAATATCGTGCGAGATAGATCCGAGATTCTTTGAAGAATCACAGCTTGATGCCCTCATCGCAGGCGGTTTCAATCGTCTTAGCTTCGGCGTGCAGGATTTCGACCCCAAAGTCCAAGAGGCGATACATAGGATTCAAAGTTTCGAACTCGTCCAAAACGCCGTAGCAATGTCACGAAAAAAAGGGATAGGATCGATAAATTTCGACCTTATCTACGGACTGCCAAACCAAAGCTTCGAGACGTTTGCCGCCACGTTAGAAGCCGTCGCCAAGATCGCTCCCGATAGACTTGCGGTGTTTAACTACGCCCACGTCCCGTGGATGAAAAAATCGATGCGAAAGA
Organism: uncultured Campylobacterales bacterium; assembly: GCA_964500775.1. Lineage (GTDB taxonomy): Bacteria > Campylobacterota > Campylobacteria > Campylobacterales > CAZCQG01 > CAZCQG01. The sequence continues at coordinate 29,641 of CAZCQG010000022.1, read as the reverse complement.
TAGACGAGACCACGCTCACCCCGCCGCAAGAAAAATTAAGAATCTTGCAACATACGATTGCGTTTTTAGATTCCTTGGGATATGAGATGATAGGGATGGATCATTTTGCCAAAAAAGACGACGAACTTTTCAAAGCGATAGAAAAAGGGGAGCTCAAGCGAAACTTCCAAGGCTACACGACCAAAGGGGGAAGCGACACTATCGGTATCGGACTGACGAGTATCGGCGAGGGCGAAGACTACTATGCCCAAAACTACAAAGATATGGAGAGCTACGAAGCGGCTATCGATAGCGGAAAACTCCCTTTATTTCGAGGGGTGCGATTGAGCTTGGATGATAGGATTCGGAAAGAGACCATTATGTCTTTGATGTGCAATTTTTCTCTCAAATTCGAAAAGATAGAAAAGAAATTCGGCATCGATTTCAAAGAGTATTTCAAAGATTCCCTTGCGCAATTGGATGAGTTTATACAAGCGGGCTTGGTAGAAGTGCGAGAGGATGCGATATATATCAATAAAACAGGCTCAATGCTCGTGCGAAACATCGTGATGCCTTTTGACGCCTATTTGATAAAACATCAGGGCAACGCAAAAACCTTTAGTAAGACGGTATGATGGAAAATTTTGATTTTACCCGCATTAGCGAAGCGTGTATTAAATGCGGCAAATGTATCCCCACGTGCACCATCCATCTCGTAAATGCCGATGAGGCGACTTCACCGAGAGGCTTTATCGAGCTTTTGGGCGCGTATCAGCGGGGCGAGTTGGAGCTGGACAAAAACGCGAAAAATATCTTTGAGACCTGTTTTTTGTGTACCAACTGTACCGACGTATGTCCAAACGATCTCCCGACCGACCTTATCATCGAGCAGGCAAGAGCGAAGATCGCTAAAAAGTACGGCATCAAATGGTTCAAAAAAGCGTTTTTCTTTTTATTGCGACATAGATTCTTGATGGATTTTTTCTTCAAGCTCGGCTATTTTTTCATCCCGTGTGCGTTCAAACATCTCGGCGAAAATACTATCAAGTCGAGATTCCCCCTCCCGATTTTTAGAAATCGCGTATTCCCGACACTCGGCTTTAAAAGCTTTTTGAACAAATATCCGAGTTTTATTAAACATAGTAAAAAGAACAAACCCAAAAAAGTAGCCATTTTTATCGGCTGCCTCGCAAACTACAACTATACGAAAATCGGCGATAGCTTGGTTGAGATTCTTGGAGAGTTGCAAATAGACGTGATCATCCCCAAAAAACAGAAATGTTGCGCCGCTCCTGCCTATTTTACGGGGGATTTTGATACCGTCAATGCACTCATCACCGAGAATCTTGAGTATTTCGAGACGTTTATCCACGACGTGGATGCGATACTTATCCCCGAGGCGACCTGTAGCGCTATGGTCAAAGAGGATTGGGAGCGCTTTATCGTCAATAATATCGGAGATGAAAAACTACTCCAAAAACTCCATGAGTATTTGCCGAAAATCTTTATGGCGACCGAGTGGCTCTATCACCAAGAGGAATTGCTCATCAAACTCAAAGCCAAACAAAAATCAGACCTCCTCGTCACCTACCACGACCCGTGCCATGCGAGAAAAGTCCAAGGAATCTTTAAAGAACCTCGGGCGCTGCTAAATGCGGGATATAGAACCGTCGAGATGGAAGATCCGAATCGATGTTGCGGTTTCGGCGGCGTGACGCTTCAGACCGACAAATACGACTACTCGCTCAAAGCAGGACAACCCAAAGCCAAAATGATAGATGCCACGAAAGCCGATGTGGTGAGTGCGGAGTGCAGTGCGTGTCGTATCCAGCTCACAAACGCTCTGCATCAATACGGCTCAAACGTCGAATTTGCCCATCCGCTAGAACTCATCGCCGAGGCGCTCAAAGGCGAGAAGTAAGCGTGCATAATCAAATCATCGTCGTAGGCGGCGGCATCGCCGGACTGAATGCCGCGATAAACGCCAAGGAAGCAGGCGGAGAGGTGCTTGTAGTCACAAAAAGCTACCCTACGAAATCTCAAAGCGCAATGGCGCAAGGGGGGATAAATTGTGCTTTTGAGCATTTGGAAATCCACATACAAGACACACTCGATTCTTCCAGAGGATACGGAGAGTATGCGGCGATAGAGAAGATGTGCGTCGAAGGGATGCGGGAGGTAGAAAAACTTCTTGCGTTTGGAGCACCTTTTGACAGAGACGCTTCAGGGAATCTCAAAAAAAGAAAACTCGGAGGAGCGAGCAAACCCTACGCATTGTGTATGCAGGATTTTACGGGATTAAAGATACTCCATACGCTCTACGATAGAGCGCGTGCTTTAGGCGTAGTATTTCAAAACGACACGATAATCACCGACCTAGTGGCAGAAGAGGGGGTTTGTTACGGTGTGCGGGGATTTACTTTGCGTAAGGGAGAAACTTTTAGCAGGTATGCAAAGGCGGTGATTCTCGCTAGCGGAGGCTATGCGAAAATTTACGGCAAAAATTCTACAAACGCTTTTGGCACGGTAGGAGAGGGTATCGCTATGGCAAAGCGTGCGGGAGTGAAACTTTTGGGCATGGAGTTCGTCCAATTTCACCCTACCGCACTAGCGACTAGTTCCATACTCATAAGCGAAGGGGCACGTGCAGAAGGGGGGATTATCATCGATGAGGAGCAGAATCGAATCGTCGATGAGTTAAGTACGAGGGATGAGGTCGCCAGAGCGGTGTATGAGAATCTCAAAAGCGGTAAAAAAGTCTATTTGGACATTAGACATTTAGACAAAGATGTCATAGCGCATCGACTGCCGCAAGAAGCAAAACTCGCCAAGATATATGAAAATATCGACGTTTTCAGCGAGCCTATCCCGATAAAACCCGCAGCGCACTACTCTATGGGAGGAATAGAAGTCGATTTGGAGTGTAAAACAAATATCCAAGGACTATACGCCTGCGGTGAGTGTGCAAATCACAAAACTCACGGCGCAAACAGACTGGGGGGCAACTCATTATTAGAAGCGCTCGCGTTTGGCGCGGTAGCGGGGAAAAACGCCGCTCAAGAGCCAAAGAAAGAATCTCCAAAATTCCCTTCACTAGACATCGACGCACTTTTGGCGCAAACGGGAAAAGAGAGCGTTTATGTGTTGCGTGAGGAGTGCGAAGAGATAAATAATAAGTACGTTTCGTTGATACGAAACGAAGGCTCACTACGGATGGCGATGCTACGAATCCAAGATTTGCGCGAGCGATTCAAAGAGGTGAGCTTAAAAAATAAAAGTAAAATATTCAATCTTGAGTTACAGGAGTATTTTCAACTTCGAGCGCAACTTGATATTTCACTCGAAGTCGCTACGAGTGCAGAGATAAATAAAAATAGCGTCGGCGCGCACTACAGGATAGAGAAGTGAAACTGACGATACAAAAATCAAACGGGTACAAAGAGTATGAGGTAGAATCCCAAGAGGAATCTACCTTGCTAGAGATTCTAATGTTCATCCAAGAGCGTATCGACCCCGAACTTTCGTTTCGATTCGGGTGCAGAAGCGGCATTTGCGGCTGTTGTGCTCTCCGTCTAGACGGCAAGGAAGTTTTGGCGTGTACACATAAGCCAAACACAAAAGAGGCAACGGTAGAGCCTTTAAGATTCCACGACGTTATCAAAGATTTAGCGGTGGCGTATGAGGTACCGCTAGAGACCTTGGAGCGCGCAAAAGCGTATATGCAAGAGCCCGCAGAGGATACGCCCAATAGCGATGATCTTGCTTTGTTTGAAAAGCAGAGCGATTGCATTTTGTGCGGCAGTTGCTATAGCGCTTGTCCTGTTTTTGCCGTTGATAAAGAATTTCTCGGTCCTTTTACCTTAACTAGAGCATTTAGATATATAATAGATGTAAAAGAGGTGAATAAACTTGATAAAATCTCGGCAATACAGTATAAAGGTGTATGGGATTGTACGTCGTGCGGCGAATGTAGCGCGGTTTGCCCGCAGGGAATCGACCCAAAAGCGGACATTATAAAGCTAAGAATCCAAAGCGCAGCGTACGGATTTTCCGATCCCAATATACAAAATTTCAGCGTTGAAGGGTACGGTTTTAACCCCTTTTAGTAAAATTAGGAGAATAAATGCGTAAAATAATTGCGCTAGCGGTCATTCCGATTTATATTTTTGCTTCGCAGCTCATCACCCCCATTCCCGATAAAATCGCATACGATGTACAAAAGGCGCAGTTGGGTAAAAAACTATTTTTCGATACTAGACTTAGCAAAGACGACACGATTTCTTGCGCGAGTTGCCATAGCTTGGAGAGCGGCGGTGTCGATGGACTGAAATTTTCATTCGGCATAGAAGGAAAAGAGGGGGGGATAAACGCTCCTACGGTGCTCAATGCGGTGTTTAATCTTTCGCAATTTTGGGACGGCAGGGCAAAAGATCTCAAAGATCAAGCGATGGGTCCAATAATAAATCCCGTCGAAATGGGCAGTAGCTATGAAGAGGTCATCAATAAGCTCAACAAAGACAGCGAGTATAAAGACGCTTTTGAAAAAATCTACAATCGCCCAATCCATATAGATGACGTAGCAGATGCAATCGCGGAGTATGAAAAGACTCTCATTACCCCAAATAGCAAATTTGACCGCTATTTGGAAGGGGACGTAAACGCGTTGAGCGAAGATGAAAAAGAGGGGTACGAGCTTTTTAAAAATCTCGGATGTATCTCTTGCCACAACGGCGTAAATATCGGCGGCAACATCTACCAAAAGTTCGGCATCTTTAAAGAGCGCCCGAGCGAGATTAGCAAGGGGAGATTTGGAGTGACGGAGAATCCCGAGGATATGTTTTATTTCAAAGTCCCCACTTTACGAAATATCTCCAAGACTGCACCCTATTTTCACGACGGAAGTGCGGAGAATCTACGTGAAGCCATTTCGGTGATGGCAGAGCATCAGCTCGGTAGAAAAATCACTAAAGAGCAGATCGAAAAACTCTACCTTTTTTTACTCACCCTTGAGGGGCAAATACAAGGTGAGGTCAAATGAAGAAAAAAAACTATTCGACGAAGCTTTCGATTTTCGTCCTTGCTGCTCTTCTTGTGAGCGTACTCGGGGTAAATAGCTACTATATCTATACCATTAAGAATCAGGTTGCGACCTACTTCCAAACAGACAAGAAAATCGAGCGTTTGCAAACACTCGATAGGGAGTTTAATAGGGGTATGTCTTCGTATATGAGTTTTTTAAATTACGACGCGTCGCTTAGGGATACCAAAGAATTTGAGACGCTTATAGAAGAGCTCAAAAACTCTTCAAGCGTGGCGGAATTTTTACAAGAGATACAAGGAAAGAATGCTTTTATTTTAGTGGAAGAGGGATATAGGAAGAAAAAAGAGCTGATTTTGAAATTCTCCTCTTATAACTCAATCATCAACAACTCGGTACGTTATTGCTCAAAACTCTATGATGACGTCGATAAAAAAGAGGTAGCGCAAATCTATATCAAGCTCCTCCATATGGGGCTAGGTCTAGAAGATGAAAAAGGTGCCATAAAAGCTGCCATCGATACGCAACGCGCCGCTAAAAACCTCACTGAGACCGATACGATCTTTTTAGCGCATTTGGCAAACATCTTGAAATACAACACGCTCCTTTCCGAAAATCTCAAAAGAAGCGCCGACTTGCAACTCTCTGAAAAAATCGAGAATCTCGCGAAGTTATATTTTGATTTTTACAATAAAAATATCAATCTCCTCTATGATGTTTTCTATGTGATGTTTTTTATGCTCTCGCTTTTGATGGCGGTGATTTCGGTACTGTTGTACAAAAAGATTCGAAGCGAACATGCTTTGCATCAATTTAAACAAGCGATACAAAATAGCGACAACTCGGTCATACTCACCGATAAATCGCACAAAATAGAGTACGTCAACGACACCTTTTTACATGTCAGCGGTTTTGATAGGTATGAGGTGCTCGGGCACACTCCGAAAGTCTTTCAGTCGGGTCTGCATACGAAGGAGTTTTATGAAGATCTTGCTAAAAAGATTCACAACGGCAAGGTGTGGTCGGGTGAGTTTATCAACAAATCTAAAGACGGGAATCTCCTCTACGAAAAAGCGACCATCGTTCCGATACGCGATGATGACGGAGAGATCACTAATTATCTCGCTATCAAACTTGACGTGACACAAGATAGAAGTTATCAAAAGATGATAGAAGAGCAAAAAAATGAACTTGAGATGCACCACTTTAAAGACGAACTCACGCAGTTGGAGAATCTCAACGCTCTTATTAGAGATATGAGCATCTACAAAAAAGGGGTAATCGTCTATATCAACATCGATGCATTTAGTCATATCAAATATTTTTACGGTTTATTAAACGGCGATAATATCATCAAAGAGTTTGCCAAATATCTCGACAGAGGGCGTGAGCGTTTCGGCATCGAGCGTGTATACAGAATCAAAGGCGATGAGTTTGCGTTACTCAAAAAGGAATCAACCGACAAATTCAGTGACTTTAACGTCTTGATGGAATTTCATAGATATTGCGAAGATTTTACCCATCAGATAGAAGACCAGATTATCACTTTCTCGGTCAGTACGGGTGTGAGTTTGGATAAAGACGTGGTGACGGACGGGGTGATGTTTGATAGGTATATCCAAGCGGAACTCGCACATAAGGAATCAAAACGGGATAAAAAGAAGATCGCTATTTTCGACTTTAACGGTAGCATCCAAAAAGAGTACAAACATAACCTCCTCATCAGTAAAAAAGTGAGTAGTGCGGTCAAAGAGGATAGAATCTACGCCTTGTATCAGCCGGTGTATGATTCGGGGAGTAAAAAAATCTCCTATTATGAGGCATTGGTGCGGATCATTGATACAGACGGCACTATGCTCACCCCGGATATTTTCCTTGACATCGCAAAGAGATCTTCGCTCTATCACGACATCACCCAAAGAATGCTTTCGCACGTATTTGAAGTGATCAAGGAGAAAGGAATCACTGTTTCGGTCAATTTGACGACGTATGACTTCGAATCAAAATGTACACTCAATATGATTATGGATTTTATACAGAACAAAAAGTTTGCGGAATGTCTTATTTTTGAAATAGTCGAATCAGAATCGATAGAAAATTTCTCCACCGTCGTGAAATTTATCGAGGATGTCAAGAAGATGGGATGCAAAATAGCGATAGATGATTTCGGTTCGGGCTATTCCAACTATGCAAGGGTTTCAAAACTCAATATCGATTATATAAAAATCGACGGCTCGCTCATACACGATATAGATGAAAACACGAAAAACAAAGCGATCGTAGAATCGATCGTCCTTTTTGCAAAAAATATGAATTTTCACTTGGTAGCCGAGTTTGTGAAGAGTGAAAAAATATACGATACGATAAAAGATATGGGAATCGGCTATGCGCAAGGATATTATCTAAGTGAGCCGAAAATCTACATAGAGCACAAAGATTAAAAGAGATTTTGATATATTGCAAAAAAAATTATCAAAGGATAATCAATGGGGTTTCCTAGACCTAAGTTTTATATGTTTAAGTGCGAGTTTCAAGCACCTCCGGGGATGCCGAAGCCTAGTTGCGTGAATGCAAGTACGGCAGGATTGTATGGGTATTTGCAACAAAAGTTGATGCAAAAAGGGATCATCGCGACGGCTATCCCGGTACGCACCGCCTGTCTCAATCGATGCCAACTCGGTCCGGTAATGCTCGTAGAACCGGGACATTATATGTATGTGGGACTCAATGAATCCAAGATAGACAGAATCATAGATGAACATATTATCGGCGGAAACGTTGTAGAAGAGTTTCTTATCTCAAAAGATTTTTGGGATGAGCCTATGAGTATCGAAGATGCAAAAAGGATGGCGGGGATTCGGTAGTTTCCTAGATGCTTGATACTAGGAGACATCTACGGAAGTTTATAGATGCTACCCATAGCCATAAAGTAGACAAATCTCTTCTCTACTTTGCCCTCTCCTTTATATTTGCGTACTGCGTCGCTTTCATCCCCGTGTATGCAGGGATGGGAGATCTAGCGCAAAAGAGCCTTTTTATCCTCCTCTTTTCCGCCGCACTTTGGATTACCGAGGCGATCCCCGCTTTTTCGGTTTCACTCCTTTTGATAGCTTTAGAAATTTTTATCCTCGGTTTTGACAATTATGATTTTGCCAAAGGCGGGGATTGGAAAAAGTATCTTGAGCCGTGGGAAAATCCGCTTGTATTTCTCTTTTTTGCGGGGTTTGTGATGGCGGCTGCGGCAACGAAAACAAAGCTAGATGTGTGGCTCGCAAAAAAAGTTTTATATTTTATGGGAAATAGACCCAAAGATATACTCATAGGCATTATGGTCGTGACGTTCGGTCTTTCGATGTTTATGAGCAATACCGCGACGGTCGCTATGATGCTAACCGTCCTTATGCCCATCCTAGCATCAATGAACGAAAACAACCGGTTTAAAAAAACACTATTGCTTAGTGCGACGATGTCGGCAAATATCGGCGGTATGGGGACTATTATCGGTACTCCTCCAAATGCGATAGCCGTAGGGGCGCTCGGGAAAAATGCTCCGGGATTTTTGGAGTGGATGTATTTAGCACTCCCGCCCGCCATCATCTTGGCTGTTGTAATGGGGCTGGTTTTATACAAGATATATCCTAGTAATGAAGAGAATATAGACATTAGCAAGCTCGATACCGCACCGCATAGCAAAGAAAAGCACATCCCCTCGTGGAAACGCGGCATCGTAGCGATAGTATTTTTACTCACCGTTTCATTGTGGCTTTCGGAGCCTTTACACCATATACCCACTACGGTCGTTTCGATGATACCCGTCGTCGCGTTCACGGTCTTTGGTATTATCGACGTAGAAGAGATACGAGCTATTAATTGGGATGTATTGATTCTCATCATCGGCGGGCTCGCACTTGGAAACGCCGTCTCTAGCAGCGGATTGGCGGCTTGGTTTGCGGGGGCGTTTGATATGTCGGGCTTGCAGGTGAGTGTTATTGTATTGGCACTCTCTTATTTGGTAGTGGTCATCTCCAACTTTATGAGCAACACCGCCGCGGCAAATATTATGCTCCCTTTGGTAGTCGCTTTGATAGCGGGTATTGATAATGCGTACGTGGTATTTGCGGTAGTGAGCGTGGCACTTTCGGCATCGTTTGCTATGTGTCTCCCCGTCTCAACGCCGCCTAATGCCATAGTGTACAGTTCAAAACTGCTCAAATCAAAAGATTTTCTCACCATAGGACTTTTCTCCGGATTGGTCGGTCCCTTGGCGATACTTTTATGGATGCGATATATACTCTAGTCTTTGTAGGATTCCCGTATAGCGTTGATCTCATCTAGTGATTCGAAGAATATGTCGATGAGTGCGGGATCGAAGTGTTTTCCTCGCTCCTCTTTGAGGAGTGCAAATATCCGCGCATCCTCCCACGCTTTTTTATAGCATCTATCACTCCCTAGTGCGTCAAATACGTCGGCTACGGCGGTGATTCTTCCGTAGATGTGGATATTCTCTCCTCGAAGCCCCCTAGGATAACCCGATCCGTCATATTTTTCATGATGCTCATATGCGACAATCGCGGCGGTTTTGAGTATCTCTCTGTTTGAATGCTTGAGCATACCGTATCCGAGAATCGCATGTGTCTTCATTATCTCAAACTCTTCTTGCGTGTGTTTTCCGGGTTTATTGAGTATGGCATCGGGGATGGCGACTTTTCCTATGTCGTGCATCGGACTAGCCAGTCGCAAGAGTCTCGCCTCTGCTTCGGGTAGTCCGTATTTGAGTGCAAGAAGTTCGCTATATGCCGCGACCCTTCGTACGTGATTCCCCGTCTCTTTGCTCCGAGATTCGGCTATTTCTCCCATCGTGAACACTACCTCTTTTTGCGTGGAAGTGATCTCTTCATTGAGAGTATTTATCTCGTCTATCCCTTGCTGAATAGAATCTGCCATTGATTCGATAGCTCCGGAAATTTCACCGAGCTCATCGGCTCTTTTGATTCCGATAGAGACGTCATAGGAGCCGTTTTTGATTTGAGAAATCGAATCGATGATTCTTTTCGTGTCTTTTTTGAGCATCTTCCCGAAAGCATATGCGCTCAAAATCGCAAAAAGGATAAAAAGGGCGACAATATATCCTATCTCGCTGACAACATGCTCGGATATTACTCCGTCTTTGTAGTATCTAAATAGTATGAGCGTGATAGTGATGGAGGGCGCGAGGCTCAATATGACGAAGCTCTCGGTGATACGCCTAGAGATTCTCTCGTTAAAAACGTAGTATTTCGTATTTGAGACCGTTTGTTTGTAGCGGTATTCAAAAAGGGAATATTCTATCTGCGCGAGTATCCCACCGCCGAGTACCCAATAGCTACTTAGGAGTTTGAGATGGCTTCCTACGGGGAATTCGGGATATTTGAAAAAATGTATCAAAAAAGCGGTGACACCGGCGATTAGCCATGAGAGTATCGAGAGGTGGTAAGCGTGTCTCGGGAGCGAAGTATTTTTTGGCGGGGTATTGTATATTTTGTAGAGAAATTCCCGATACACAATATGTAGAACGAAAACAATGAAAAGATTTGATGCTATTTGGGCATTTGTCAATCCATCGATAAACGGACAAACGTTCGTACAGTAGTTTTGGATGAATAATAAGCTAGAAAGAGAGCTTAAGTACAAAAGCCCCCTTGTTTTAAAGTCAAGGAGACTTTGTAGATTTTCCTCTCTTTCCGTCTCTTTCATAAATTATTTTTCTTCGTAAACGAACGGCACCCCTCGGATAAGCCCGCCGCTAAAGATGGTGTTTTTGTTAGAATCGGTCATAGGCGTATCCATTTTCTCGTCTTTCGGACTAAGTTTTACGTCTTTGTTGAAATATTTTTTGAGGATTTTGATTTTCTCTTTATCGCTCTTCGCTTTTGCGGTCTCTTTGTAGATGAGTTCTGATTTTACAAATGCGCTTTTACCGTGGACGGGAGCGAGGATGAGTTTGAGCGAGTTTGTTTTGAGACGCTCTTCTATGCTTTCAAGCTCTTTTCTGCAGTATGGGCATTCGGGATCACTTACGATTATGAGGCTAGGTTTTTTTGCATCTCCTAGCTTGATGATACTTTTTTCATCTACCTTGGCAAATAGATCTTTGAGTGCACCCTCTTTTGCTTTTTCATTAAAGTCTTGCGCCTCTTTTAAGAGTGTAGCGATTTTTGCTTCATCATCTTTAGAGGGGGTGATGAGGAGGCTAGAATACCCTAGTACGCTCTTTCCGTCGCTACTCGCAAAAAGTGGGAATCTTTGTGCGTTTGACTTAGATTCGATGATGGCAAAATAGACCCCTTTCCAGTCTGAAAGTTCATTTTTTTCCACCACTTTTATATCCATTCCGATTTTTCCCGAGAGTGTCGCGTTGAGGTTGTCTTCAAATTTATCCGCGTATACGCTTCCTGCTAAAAGCATCGCCGCGCTCAAAGCTGTGAGAGTCTTTTTCATTCCGTTCCTTTAGTGTTTTGTTTGTTCGGAGTGTATCATATCTCGGTTAATAAAAATAAAACGGTAATTGAGATACGTCCCTAAAATAGCGCTCAAAAAAGAGGTGCTGACTATCATATACATAATCATAAGCTGATACCCCGCCGCTTGCATCGGATCGGCTCCTGCGATGAGCATCCCCGTCATTGCTCCGGGGATAAAGACGATGCCGAGCGTTTGGAGATTATTGATGATAGGAGACATCGCAGTTTTGATGGCGCTAGTGAGTTCGGGGCGGAGTGCGCTTTCAAAGCTCTCTCCAAGCGCGATTTTCCCTTCAATAGCCGCACTCTTGTTGAGCAGTTCGCTTTTTAGTTTATCGATACAGAGGGTGTAAGTATTGAGCGAGTTGCCTATCACCATCCCCGCTATCGGGACAAGTACTTCGGCTTTTAAGGGTAAAGCACCCAAAAGCGATAAGAATCCAAGGGTAAAAATAGCGCTAAAACTAAGAGCGCTCAATGTTTTGACATAAGAGACTATATATCTAGGTACGCGCTTTCCCGCGGTGTATGCAGCAAAGAGAAGCATCACGGTAAAAATCAGAATCATAAAAAGAATATTTTCGGAGCGAAATATAAATAGGAGGACATAGCCTAGCGCCATAATCTGCACAAACGCCATTATAGAGCTTTTGAGTAGCTCGCTCTCAAAGCCGAGCTTTTTGTAGCGACCGATAAACGCACTCGCTAGGACGAGGAGAAAAGCGATAAGGAATCCGAAGTGGAGGTTTTGCATTAAAACGTGAACATCTCTACCAAGGTATCGGCGATCTGTTTTGCGGTCGTCTTCTCTACCGTGCCGAGTCTTTTGATGAGCCTTGATTTATCTACTGCACGGATTTGGTCGAGCACTACCAATCCTTCTTTGTTTTCAAAATGTATTTTTGGGCGGAAGAGGAACGCAAACCCTTTGCTTGTCATTGGAGCGATTATGACGGTGCTTAGAGCATGCATCTCATCGGGAGAGATGATGATACAAGGGCGGGTCTTTTGCATCTCACTGCCGATTGTTGGATTGAGCGAGACGAGATAGATGTCGAAGCGTTTGTATGTTTCTACCACGGCAAATCTTCCAAATCACTATCGTCTAGCATATCCTCTAGTAACCCCGAATCCTTGCCCTTGGAGAGCTCCTTGATATTCTTTTCCCACTCCGTACGACTAGAGGGCTTTGAGGGTTTGAGCAGCAGCCCCTCTTTCACCACTTCAAATACGATTCTAGTATTTTCAAGACGGGCTTGGGCGATCAGGGCTTTGGGGATGCGCACCCCTTGGGAGTTCCCTATTTTGCTTAGTGTCGTCATTACGGCTCCTTTGTATGTAATAATAATGTAATTACATACAAAAGTCAAACGGCATAGATTGAGTGTTTGTATCGTGAGGTGGAGGGCGCATTTCGCCCCCCCAAGGGATTTTATATAGCCAAATGCAAAAACTTATTCAGTCGTTGATTAAATTTAATAATGTCCTTTATCTTGATCCCCTCTACTAGTCTCGCCTGATCGAGCAATAAATGCGCTATCTCTTTGGTTGTTTCCGCGTCGTTTTTGAGGAGGAGTTTGTTTAAGATGTCGTGATTTGGATTCACTTCTAGGATAGGTTTTGGTTCGGGGATATTCATATCGCCGCCGAATTGTTTCATCATTTTTGCCATCGCGAAATCGGGGTCGCTTTCGTCCACTACGATGCACGCCGGAGAATCGGTCAAGCGGCTGGAGATTTTTACCTCTTTTACTTCGTCTTTGAGTTCCTCTTTCATCGCTTCGAGGAGGTCTTTGTATTTTTTCTCATCCCCTGCATCTATTTTATTGCCCACTTCTTCGCCTGCATCTTTGCTGCTGACGGCTTTGAGCGGAGTTTTGTCGTATTCGGTGAGGGCAGGGATGACTATGTTATCTATTTCGTCATCTAGGAGCAACACCTCAATGTCTTGTTTTTTGAACGTCTCTACAAGCGGCGAGTTTTTGAGGATGTCGGCATCTTCGCCTATGATGTAGAATATCGATTTTTGCTCGCTCTTCATCCGCATTTTGTACTCTTTGAGCGATGTTGTCCCTTCGCATTTGGTCGATTTAAAGCGCAAAAGCTCCATCAGTTTTTCACGATTTGCAAAGTCGGTATAGGCACCCTCTTTGAGGAGTTTGCCGAACTCTTTGTAGAATGCATCGTATTTTTCACTATCGTTTTGGGCAAGTTTTTCGAGTTCACTAAGCACTTTTTTGACTGCGCCGCTTTTGATGTTTGCCATGATTTTATTGTGTTGGAGTATCTCACGGCTGACGTTTAGCGGGAGGTCTTCGCTATCGATCACCCCGCGAAGGAATCGCATATAGGTAGGCATCAGCTCTTTTTCGTCATCGGTGATGAAGACGCGCTTGACATAGAGCTTCACGCCGGGTTGATAGTCTACTCTATACAAGTCCATAGGGGCTTTTTTGGGGATGTAAAAGAGGGTGGTGTACTCCAATGTCCCTTCGACTTTGTTGTGCATCCAAAAGAGCGGCTCGTCGCTATCATGCGCTAGAGAGCCGTAAAATTCTTTATAGTCTTCATCTTTGATTTCGCTTTTGCCCATTCTCCACAAAGCTTGGGCGGCGTTGAGCTGCTCCTCCTCTTTTTTGCCCTCGTTTTCTTTTATCGCAAAAATAGGGAACGGTATGTGGTTGGAGTATTTTTTAATGATAGAGCTAAGTCTCCAGTTTTCCAAGAACTCGGTCTCATCCTCTTTGAGGTAGAGTGTCACGGTGGTTCCTTGGGTATCGCGGCTCGCGTCGCTTATCTCATAGTCCCCTTTCCCTTCGCTTATCCATTTGAATGCCTTCTCTTCGCCCGCCTTTTTAGAGACGACCTCGATCTTGTCCGCCACCATAAACGCCGAGTAGAATCCCACCCCGAACTGTCCGATGAGCTGGCTATCTTTTTTCTTATCGCCGCTTAGGTTTTCTATAAAAGATTTTGTGCCGCTCTTGGCGATGGTGCCGAGATTTTCGACAAGGTCTTCATCGTTCATCCCGATTCCGTTGTCTACGACTTGGAGTATCTTTTTCTCTTTGTCGATCTCTAGGACGATTTTGGGCGCAAACTCGACGTTTTTGTATTTTTCGTCGGTCATGCTAAGGTATTTGAGCTTGTCCAATGCGTCGCTGCTGTTGGAGACGAGCTCACGCAGAAATATTTCTTTGTTTGAGTAGAGTGAGTGGATCATGAGGTCAAGTAGTCTATTGACCTCTGTTTGGAATTGATGTTTTGCCATAATTGATTCCTCCAAATAAAATTTTGAATTAGCAATTATAGCACTAAATTGTTAATTTGTATAAAAAGTTGATACTGATTATATAAAGGTTATCGATTATCCCTTGAATATTATGCCGTCATCTTGACCGCATTTCCTTTATAGTAGAGGTTTTCTTGCAGTAGCTCCGCATTGCTTTTTTTGAGTTCATTTATTACTTTCTTGAGTGACTGTACTTCGCACTCTCTTTTAGACACCTCCTTTTGAAGCATCAAAATCTTCTCTTTTATCAAACCCATCTTTGAAGCTAAATCCATAAACGATTCCTTTTTTGTTGAAGTTTGGACTGAAAGTTGCTAGTGAAAAAACATACTAATTATAGTATTTAAAACTTAATAAACATACTAAAAAGAGTACATTTGTGACGATTGATGAATTAAAATCACGACTGAAGCAAGCGGGGATAAACAAGAAAGAGTTTGCACGTCTAGTGGGGCTTAGCTATCAGACGGTAAACAACTGGGGGTGTAGTAAAAACATACCCCATTGGGTAGAGAGTTGGCTCAAACTCTACTTGCAGGCAAAGCACTACGTGGAGCTGAAAAATAAGGTCTTGCAGCTTGGAATCTGCGAAGAGGACGAGGGCGCGAAGCTTGCCGTGTAACAAAAAAGAGAGTTTAGTAGGTAGATACTAAGCGCGGTTTTGCTGCGCGCGGGCTTCCCGCCGAGGGAAACACAGCGTTAGCGTAGCCCGAGGAATTAGTTCCACGGAGCGTATGAAATAAGGAGTGGATTATGGATGCGTTGGATTTGTATGCTAAAGTAGAATCGCTGATAGGTTTTTACGATGAGTACGAGAATCTTTATGAAAAATACAAAAACATACTCCTAGGGGTAAAAGTAGATTCGTTGCTCGATGTAGGGTGCGGCAACGGGAGATTCTTGGAATCGCTCAAAGAGATTGGAATACACACACTTGGGGTGGATAAAAGCAAAGCGATGGTAACGCGCGCAAAAATGCGCGGTGTGGAAGCCGTGTGCGGGGAGTTCGCGGGAATCCAAGGGGAGTTTGACTGCATCACCGCCGTGGCGGATGTGTGCAATTATTTTGACAAGGAGTATTTGGCGCTGTTCTTGGAGGATGTACAAGCCAAGCTTAAAAAAGGCGGGGTGTTTGTTTTTGATCTCAATACCTTGCACGGATTTTCCGACGTGACGGCGGGGAGTCTCATAAAGAGCGATGCAGATTCGCTACTCGCGATAGATGCGGAGTTTGACGGGAAGCGACTCCACACTATTATCGAACTGTTTACAAAAGCAGGGAATCATTATATCCGTGAAAGCGGGGAGATAACCCAATATTTCCATACAAAAAAGGAGATAGAGCGGTTATTGGGGAAAAAATGCGAACGGTGCATTCCCGTGAAGCTATTTTCCGACCGCGCCGATAAAGAGATATTATTATTTAGATTCTAGGAGGTATTTTGCAACTCATCGAAGCCATCAGAGAGAGGAAGTCAGTTAGGGCGTTTTTGGACAAGGCAGTCGAACAAGAGAAGATCGAGCGGATACTTGAAAGCGCTAGATTTGCCCCTTCGGGCGTGAACACCCAGCCGTGGGAGGTAGCCGTGGTGAGCGGCGAGACGAAAAAAGCTATCGAAAAGAAGATACTAGAGAAATTCACCCGCGGTGAAAAAGAGACGCCTGATTACGTCTACTATCCCGAAACTTGGTTTGAGCCGTTTAAATCTAGACGGATAAGCACAGGACTTTTGCTCTACAAGACGCTAGGAATCAAGCGCGAAGAGAAAGAGCGGATGCAAGAGCAGTGGGCGCGCAACTACCGCGCGTTTGATGCACCCGTCGTCCTCTACTTTTTGCTCAAAAAAGGGATGGGAATCGGCTCATTCCTAGACTACGGGATGTTCGTCCAGAATGTCGCTCTTCTCGCACAGTCCGAAGGGCTAGGGAGCTGCATCCAAGCGGCATTCGTAGACTATGCTCCCACCATCCGCGAAGCCCTCGGATATGACGACCACCTCCTAGTCTGCGGCATGGCACTGGGGTACGAAGATACCAACCACATAGTCAATACCTACCGCACCGACAGAGAACACGCAGCGAGTTTTACGAGGTATTTTTCTTAGACGATTTTTCCATCCCCGAGGTGTATCTCTCTGTCGCAGTAAGGGAGTATCTCTTTTGTGTGGGTGGCGACTACTACGGTGGAGCCTTCTAACGACATATTTTTGAGGAAGTCGAAGACTATTTTGCCGTTTTTAGAATCGAGATTCCCCGTGGGTTCGTCGGCGAAGATGTATTTGGGGCGGTTAACCACCGCTCTAGCTATCGCTCCTCTTTGTCTCTGCCCGCCGGAGATCGCGTCGGGGTATTTGTCTGCTATGTCATCTATGCCTAGGGTGGCTAGGAGCGGGTCGATGCGGGCGGGTTCGCGGGCGGCGAGGGCGATGTTTTCTCGGATCGTGAGGTAGTTTAGGAGGTAGTGGAATTGGAAGATAAATCCCACCTGCCCCCTCCGAAACGTATCGAGATTTGTTATGGGTGCGTCGTACTCTACGCTCCCGCTACTTGGGGTGAGGAGGGTGGAGAGTATAGACAAAAGCGTGGATTTGCCGCTACCGCTCTCGCCGAAAAGGGCTACGAATTCGCCCCGTTGTATCTCTAGATTTATCCCCTCTAGCGCCGTGTCGCTACCGTAATAGTGGCTGATGTTTTGCGCCCTTATCAACTTTGCCCCTTTTGGATAAGTACCATCGGATCGGTGCGCGAAGCGATAAACGCGGGGAAAATCGAACCTAGAATCGACATAACAATCGCCGCGATAAAGATAGAGAGCGCCAAAATAGGCTCTATCTCGCCGCTCAAATACCCTTGGAATCTATCGATATTTTTGAGCACCGCTAATGCCGCATAGCTTAGCACTATCGCAAAAATATACGACAGCACCGAGATAAAGAGCGATTCTAAGATGAGCGAAACAATGATGCTCCCTTTGCCAAAGCCAAGCGCACGCTTGATTCCGAACTCGCTTTTGCGGTCGTTGACGATGATGCTCATGATGCTAACGATACTAAGTAATCCCATAGTAAAGGCGATGGAGGAGATGGCAGCGGAAGAGTATTTGATGATTTTAAATTGGTTGTAGTTTTTGATGAAATCATCGGTTTTTTTTGCCTCTATTTCACTAGAGAGGGTGTTGATTTTTGTGAGTGTATTCTCAAAATCGTCACGCTCTTTGAGGGTGCAGAGGAGGAACGAGGCGCTTTTTTTGAACATCTTTTCCGCATCTTCGATTCCCACCACCACGCCGCCGTCTTCAAATCCGATGTCGCTGGCAAATACCCCGCTGACCTTGAACTCTTTGTTAAATATCATGACGCTATTGGGTGCGCGGAGGATGCGGGAGACGCTCTCTCCTAGCATCACTTCGCCGCTTTTTGGATACGTGCCGCTTGCGAGTTTGTAGTTTGAAAATCGATTTTCACTCACGCCGTAGATACCTGCGATATTTATCTCCCCGATAGCTCCTGCGCCTACTATGAGGGCTTGGACGTCTTTTATGTCATCGAGATTTTTTATCTTTTCTCCTAGATTCCTATCCACGTCGCTAAAGAACGTATCGGCGACCCCTTTTTGGGTGATGATAATGTCGCCATCGGTTTTGAGCATCGAGGCGTACATATCGATAAGCCCGCTTGAAAGGGCGCTGATGAGAAATATCGAGACGATGGCGAAGGTGCTACTAGCAAAGATGAGGAGGGTCTTGAACTTGTTTTTTTTGAGTACTTTGAGCGAGCTAAGTATCACCCCTCCCTCCGCAAGGTCAATAGTGAAATCTCGCTAGGGGCGAGGAATCTATACTCCGGTCCCCAACTACCGATTCCCTTGGAGATGTAGACCCACCGAGAGCCGAATTTTTTCAGTCCGCAGACCATCGGCTGGGTGAGGGCGACTAGGAAGTGAAACGGAAATATCTGCCCGCCGTGGGTGTGACCGCAGAGCTGGAGGTCGATCGCGTAGTTTTTGGTGCTTTTGAGGTCGTTTGGTTGATGGGAGAGGAGGATATTGAAGCCCTCGCGTGCCGATTCCAAAGCGGGTTTTATATCACGCTTTTTGCCGAAAAATCTCCCGAATCTGTCGCTTATCCCGATGAGGTTTATGTGCGCTTCGCTCCGTGTGATTCTTATGCTTGTGTCATCCATATCTATAAATCCTAGCTCATCGAAATATGCTTGCAATCCTGCCAACCCTGAAATAAAATCGTGATTCCCGCTGACGAAATAGACCGTTTGCGCTATCTCTTTGAGGATGCGCAGTTTCTCTTCTACCTCCTTGGCTTTCGCATCGAGCAAATCGCCTACAAAGACGACGATGTCGCACGGAGTGGCGTTGATCGTCTCTACGAGTTGCCGTAAAAACGCATCGGGAGTTTTGGCGTTGACATGGAGGTCGCAAAATTGGAGGATTCTGTACCCGTCAAAATCTTGGGGCAGATTCTCGCAAGGAATCGCCACCTCCTTTACACGCACATCCGTGTACGTCCGCTCAAATCTACTCAGCGCTAAACTCCGCGTCAAAAGTGAGATTCACGTCATCCCTCACGGTGAGAAATAAAAGCGTCGGAGGCGTGATGCTAAAATCGCTCATCTTTATCGCACTCTCCCCGCGCATTTTTACCTTGCCACTAGATTCTTCGATGGAGGATTTGAAGTGCACCTCTTTTTGGACGCCGTGGAGGTCAAGGGTGCCGAGGATGTCGTATCCCGCACCCTCTTTCTTAACCGCTTGAATCGTGTAGTTTATTTTCGGGAATTTCTCTGCATCCAGCGTCCCGTACATATGTTCATCCCGCTTGGCATCGTCGCTCACTAGCGAGAGGGCGTCTATCGCTACGCTCCCTTTGATGCTCTCTATGTCGCCATCCATCGTGAGGGAAGATTGGAGTTTCTCGCTTTTTGGGTCGATGGTGTGATCACCAAAAACGCTCGTGTGTGCGCCTACAAAACCGCTAACAAATCGAAGCTCCGCGCTAGATGCTGCCAAAGCAAAAAACAATGCGCTAAGCAATATTTTTTTCATGATGTCCCTTTTTTAAAAATTGAATCCCTAGGAGTATTATAAAAACGATGGGTAAATGGACGGTATTTAACACCGCGATCCCAAATCCTATCCCCGAAGCGACCCAGCACGTAAAGACCATGAGGATTGAGAGCGTCCTAAGTGAGGGGATTTTGAGCAGTGCTTTAAAGACGAAAAAGTTGTAAAACGAGATGACAAAGGGATAAAAGATAGCAAGCGTCGTCGGGAATCCCGCATAAAACGCACCGTAGCTGATGATAAATAGGGTGAGAATCAAACCTTTCTCGATTCCTTTGTCCCGTAAAAGATAGGCAAATACCAAACCCGTGAGGTGAAAGGCGATGATAAGAGGGGTGTAGTGTTCCCGCCAAATAGGAATCGTATCGCTGCGCGAAAGCATCTCAAAGAGACTGAAATCAAGCACCAGCCATAAAAATAGAGGGAGAATCGAAGAAAAATCGATAGTTATCGCGGCGGCTTCATCCTCTTTTTGGGGTATGAACAAAAACGAGACTAGGGCGAGGGTGCTAAGAATCACCGCTAAGGATTCCCGCTCTATGGGCGGAGTGTTGAAAAAATACGTCCCCGTCGCGTAGGAGACTCCAAGTCCAAGTGCGAGTAGCGCCAACCCTTCGCCGCGGAAGAGAAACAAAAGTACCGGCGCCATACTCCCGACTGCAAATCCCAAAAGAAATTCGCTCAATCCGCCAAGAGACGGGTAGGAGAAGGAGAGGAGGAGCTGGAGCGCCAAAAGGGCAACCCCCTTTTTCTTGAGTGAATCCAAGAAGAAAAATTTCTTATGTGCAGTAAATGTCCCAATCACGCCGCCTAAGGGTATCCCCCACAAGAGGTAGAGATTGGAGTGATAAAACTCCACGATACCCGTCTGGATGATGAGGAGGTAGTATGCCAGTTCGCTTCCAAGGAGCGTGACCAAAAATATCATCGTGCTCTTTGCCCTGCAAAAAACACAAAATAAAGCGATGCAAATCCCAAATCATAGAGGGCGATAAAAAAGGCATCGATCCCCAACGTCTCACTCATAAAGAGCGAGAGGAAAATAGCGGCGGTGAGGATGCGGATAGAGGAGGTCGCCAAGAGGACAAATCCCGCAAACTCCGAGCGCAGGTATCCTAAAAGATGCAAGAATCCCACCCCGCTCACAAATCCAAAAACGACATACTGGTAACTCCCGACAAAATCGAACCACGCAAGGGAGTAGAGGAATTTGCCGAAAAACAGCAGCGCTAAACCGCCAAGACCGTCCGAGAGGAATCCGATGAGGTTAAATCGTTGCAAAGCACTTCTGCCTTTCCAATCGATACGGGTAAAAAAATAGAGGACGATCACAAGTGCGGCTACCCCGAAGATGAGGCGTAGCACCCAATAGAATCGGATACTCCCTTCTAGCAATCCCGCCTCGATACATCCCGCAAGCGAAAGGGAGAGCGCCATAAAAGCGAGCGCTACGCTCCAGAGAGTAGAAAAGAGGCGCGGGAAATCGATGGTGCGCGACACCGAAGCAAATGCCATAAAAAATACCGCAGCCCCCATCGCTAGGTGTGCATGCCCGACCACGAGGTCGTTTCGGTGAAATATCTCGCGGAGGTGGGGGATGAAGAGGATATTTCCCTCGATGTCTACGAAAAGGAAGAAAAATACCGAGAGATAAAGGGGTGCGTGGGTTTTGAAAGTAAGTTTGGAATCGCGCAACCATATATACAAAAGCGGCACATAAAGGAACGTCAACCACTGCATAAACCACTCTTCGCCGTAGCTTAATTGCCCGATGAATATCTTTTGGAATACGCTTAGGGTGTAGAAGAGTAGCGGGATGATCCAAAGGATGTGGAATCTTGCTTTGAAATCCTTATCGTGCAACTTGATGATGAGGTAGTAGATGGGAAGCAGCGCGAAGCTCATCCCAAGGGTATTATCGCCGTGCGGTCCATAGAGGGTGGCTTCGACTTGACCGTATTTGGGATTCATCAAAAATAGGAGCGCGAAGGGGGAGATAAAGACGATGAGCTTGCTCACCTTTACCCAAAGCGGCGTCACGGCGTAACCGGCGCTAAAATCAAAAAAAGCCTTGATATAAAACAGCCCTGCGAGGGCGAGGAAGAGATTGAGAAAATATTCAAAGTCGTAAAACGGGAGGTCGCGCTTCAGCCCGAAAAGGAGCGTAACGATAAGAAAGACCAAAAAGACGTACCAAAAAATAAAATAGCGCTCCAGATTTTTTAGCCCAGATTCCGAATGCAATCCGTCGCGTTCAAATAACGCAAAAGGGAGGAGTGAGAGCATAAGCGGAACAAATCCATACAGCATCAGCGAGATATGGAGGCTGCGGGCGTTTGCGGCATCTATGAGCGTCCAAGCGCTGTCAACCATAAAAACGGCGTAGACTATACCGAAGAATATCGCCAATACTAAAAAAGCTATGGAGATAAAAAAATGTCTGTGTACAAACCTGCTAAAAGCGGGGTCTTGGGAGGTGAGATCGTCCAAAAAATCGTCCTGTCGAGTTAATAGAGGTATTATATCGCCGAAAAGTAAATCAAGAGGCACCGATAAGTAGCAAATTCACCTTTTCGCCGTAAGCGCTGTCGAAGTTTTTTATCGCCTCGACGATCTCTCGCATTTGCGCGAGCTCTAGCTCTTTACGCGCCTCTTTTGCCAATAGCGAGAGCGAGGTGTCGTCTTTATTATAAAATTCATCCTCAAAGGCTTTGACGTATTTGTTGTAGAGTTTGCGTTCGCGCACCATTTTATTGTGCTCTTCGACCAAAAACTCACGGAGATTCCGAAGGTCTTCGACGCTTTTAGAGAGGAGATCTTCTTTGGTGTAGCCGTTTTTCATTGCGACGATTTTGTCGATGAGCTTGGTTTTGATGATCTTGTTTTCGATGTACTCCCTATACTCGACATCGTGTGCGTCGGGGAAATAGTTTTTGAGTATCTCTTTTTTTATCGCGGCGAGTTTTTTTATCGATTCGCTTTTCTTGGGATTGGTAAAGGTCTCAAGGATGTATTTAAGTTTGTTTAAATCTTCTTTATAGTTTTTTAGTTTTACGACTTGGTTATACATCTCCTCTTCGGGAAGCGTGAGGTAGAGTTTTTTTATCTCGTCTAGTAGCTCTTCTTGAAATTGTCGGTATTTCACCCGAATCTTTCTAAAGATAGTGTTATACGTTTGCTCATTTGTGTGATTATCGACCATTTCATTGATGATGACGATGTCTATCGTGCGTACCATTGTATCGATGATTTTGTAAAGTTTTTTCGGATTTTTTATATTGTCGCTGATCTCTCTCCAGTACTTTTCGGCTTGCTTTATCTCTTCGGTATCGCTCATCTTTTCTACTTTTTTCGATTCGTCGATGATCCCTTCTATCTCTTTTTTTAGATGTTCTAAGCGTTTTTTCGTGAGATGATTGTATAACTCTTGAAGCTCGTCGTTGTTTTTGATGCTTAGTTGATTTCTATTTTGTCCAAACTCCTCTACGAGCCTATTAATAAGCCTCTCTTTCAAGAGAGCGCCTTTTGGAGGAGGAGTGCTTGTTTGTGCTCTTTGACATCGTGGCAGCGGATGAGGGTTGCGCCGTTTTTTATCGATTCGAGGTGTATGGCGAGTGTGCCGCCAAGGCGTTCGCTTGGGAGAGCAGGGGAGATTTTGTCGATCATAGATTTGCGGCTCGCACCCACCAATAGCTCATAGCCAAATCGGCTGAAATGGCGGAGATGGCGGATGAGGCGTATATTATCTTCTAAGCGCTTGCCAAAGCCTACTCCTACGTCTAAGACGATGTTTTGTATCCCGAGATTCTTAGCACGCTCTATCCGTTGGGCGAAAAATGCATCGACTTCGTCTATCACGTCGTCGTAGTAGGGGTTTTGCTGCATCGTTTTTGGAGTGCCCTGCATATGCATGATAACGAGTTCGGCATCGTGTTTTGCGACCGCTTCGCCAAGAGCGATGTCGCTTAAACCCGTAATGTCGTTAATGATATGAAATCCGCAAGCAAGCGCTTCTTCCGCGACTTTTGCCCTGAATGTGTCGATGCTAAGACGGCATTTTTGGGTGATGTTGCTTTTGGCTATCGCCGCAAAAATCTCTTTGAGGCGTGCTAGCTCCTCCTCTTCACTCACAAAATCGGTATTGGGTGCGCTAGAGACCGCGCCGATGTCGATGATGTCGGCTCCCTCTTCTGCCATCTGTGCCATTTTTTCTATCGCTTTTTGTCCCGTAAATCGACTTTTTTCGTAGAAGCTGTCGCTATTGGCATTGATGACCCCCATGATGCGCACCTCTTGGAAGCGGGGTGCTTTGAGGTGTGATTCTAAAAGTGCGGAGAGTTTTTTGAGACCGAAAGGTTGCGCTTTCTCTTTTTTTACGAGGAGTTCGAGTTGTTTGCGGTTGAGGATAAGTATGCCCGTTAGATAAGGATTTTTTAATAATATCGCATCTTTTGCAAGGGCGAAATCTCCCCCCAAAGAGAGGGCATCTTGTTTCAAGATAAGAGAGGCTTTGAGGTCTAACGCTTCGATTTTAAAAATAAAAAGTTCCCCCTTTTTCTCCATGATGGAGATACCCGCGGCATCACATCCTAGGGCTTGGAGGTACTCTTTTATCGGGCGGCTATTTTCTAGCAGTGTTACTCGCAAGTTTTCGTCTCCTAAGTATACTTAACAAGAGCATCGTGATGACTACCGAACCTCTTTGGTTGAGCTCGACCATCTTGTGTGCATCGCCGAAGAGAAGCGCCTCTTTTTCGTTGAGCCGTATCCCAAGCTCCACACATTGAAAAAAAATATCCTCAATCGCCGCCCGAGACTTCTCTTTGCTCAAAAAAGGGTTATTTTTATTAAATTCGAAAATGGTTTGAAGATTGAGCCCCTTGATTTCGATCAAGCGATCCTCTTTTACCCTTTTTTCCCTCAAATGCTCTATCCTAAGGCGAGATTTTACCGTCGGAAGGAGGGCGGTTTTGGAAGGGGTGATGAGCATATAGGTGATGTTTCTAGGCGGCTCTTCGAGAATCTTCAGGAGGGAATTTTGCGCGTACGTGTTGAATTTTTTTGCCCCCATGACGATGAGTTTCGGATGGCTCACCGCGATATAAGATTCGGCGATTACCTCTTTAGAATTTTCGATGACGAACTCGTCTTTGAGAAAAAGTTTGTAATATTGGGGAGAGAGATTTTTGGTAATAGATTCTGCGTAAGATTCTATGTTTTCGGTGATGATTGCCTTATTGATCGGCTCAAAAGGGAGGCTAGGCGAGATTGACCTCATTGAAGAGCGCCGCATTTATGCTTTTGTCGAAAATCCTAAAAAGCTGATAAAGTTTTTGATCCAACAGATCGTCGGTGGAGCTTAGGGTGAAGCTATTTTGTATCTCCTCATCAAATACCCAAAGGAACGAATCATCTTTTGAAAGGGCGAGTTTGAGCCTTTTATCGTCGCATTTCCCGATATACCAAAAAATATAGTCGTTTTTAAACGAGACGCTAAGGAGATCGTTTAAAAGGAGTATATCTTCGTCATTTTTTAGCGTATCGAGTTGGTTGAAAAGTGATTTTAGCGGATAGAACGGAAGAAAAGGTCTTCCGTTCTCGATTTTATTTATATTGGTGCAAACTTGATTGCAAAACCACTCCCTATTAGGATCGGTGACGATAATTATCGACTTTCCTTCAAGGAGTGAGGAGAGGCAGTTTTTCACGAGCGGAATCCATTCAAACTTCCGCTCTTCTAGCCAGCTCATCATAGAATCATCATTTCTGATGGTCTCTATCGTCCATCGGTGCAATTCTTGCATCTACTATTGATCCAGTTTATATGCGCTGTGGAGTGCTCTTACGGCGAGTTCCCCGTATTTTTCGTCGATAACCATAGAGATTTTTATTTCACTAGTACTTATCATTCGGATGTTTATGTTTTCGTCCGCCAATGCCTTGAACGCGCTTTTCGCGACGCCGCAGTGCGACTTCATCCCGACACCCACGACCGATACTTTTGAGACGTTGCTGTCGTATTCTATCGCTTCGCACGCGCTCTCGTACTCTTTGAGGCAGTTTTGCACGAGTGCTATCTCGTTTTTTGGGACGGTGAAATCAAGGTCTGTTTTGCCGTCATGTCCGATGGTTTGTACTATCATATCGACGTTAATGTTTTTATTTGCCAATGCGCCGAAAAGCTCCGCGGCGATGCCGGGTTTGTCCTCTATATTTACCACGCTTACTCTTGCTTGATTCCTATCTAGCGCCACTCCGCTTACGATCGGTTGTTCCATAATATTCTCTTCCTTGGTGATTAATGTTCCTTCGTTATCATTGAACGAGCTTCTAGTGACAATGTCTACGTTGAGTTTTTTTGCCAGTTCTACGCTTCTGTTTTGCAATACCTTTGCTCCGAGGCTCGCGAGTTCTAGCATCTCGTCATAACTAATTTTCTCAAGCTTCTTGGCTTTGGGTTCGATTCTCGGGTCGGTGGTATAGACGCCGTCCACGTCGGTGTATATCTCGCAAAGATCGGCATTGATAGCACCTGCGACTGCGACTGCGGTGAGATCGCTACCGCCGCGCCCTAGTGTCGTAACGTCTCCATCAACCGTGATTCCTTGGAATCCCGCAACGACTACTATCTCGTCGTTGTCGATATGTTTTTTGATAGGATTTGGATCGATGTGTTCGATTCTCGCTTTTGAGTGGACGTTATCGGTGTAGATGCCCGCACGTCTTCCGGTGAGCGCTACGGCTTTATGCCCCATCTCTTGTAGTGCTATAGCTAGTAGTGCCGCCGTGACCCGCTCACCCGAGCTAAGCAATATGTCCATCTCTCTAGTTGAAGGAGTTTTGCTGTAGTACTCCGCATACTCTATGAGTTTATTTGTTTCGCCGCTCATCGCCGAAACCACGACTACGAGTTTATTACCCTCTTTTTTTGTCCTTGCTACCCTATTGGCTACGTTTTGGATTCGCTCCAAATCGCCTACGCTTGTTCCGCCGTACTTTTGTACGATAATCATTTTAAAGGTATCCTTCTTTTTTGAAATATTCTAAAACTTGTTTGTATACGGGTCGTTTAAAGTACGTGATGTAATCAAAAACGTTGCCGTATTTTACGAATTTGTATTCGCTGAATTCGGGATGTTTCGTCGCTATGTCTATCTTGTCGTCGCTCCTTAGTCGAACTAAATAATACTTCTGAATCTGTCCGTCAAACGGGTACATCTTGCGCGCTACGGTTTCGGGGAAATCGTAGCTTATCCAATCGGGGTATTCGGAGATGATCTCTATGTCATCGGTGCCGATCTCTTCTTTGAGTTCTCGATAGAGAGCCTCTCTCGGAGATTCGTCGTTATCGATCCCCCCTTGCGGGAATTGCCACGCATCTCTTATATCGCTTCTACAGGCGATAAATATCTCGCATTCCTGTGGATATTTTTGCGACAAAACTATGGCGGCGACATTGGGACGATAGCTTTTTTTATTGTTTTTGTTCATAGATTTTGCGCATTCTCCAAAGCATATTTTTTTGGGATAGATTCTAGCTATAATTATAGGGCAACACTATTTAAAAAGGGATTAGCGTGCTACTCTATCTCCATATTCCGTTTTGTGCCTCAAAGTGCGGGTACTGCACGTTTAATTCCTATCCTATCTCGCAGGATGATGCGCTAATAGTACACTACTTTGATGCGCTCAAAAACGAGATCGAGGCAAAAAAAGAGCATCTCTCGAAAAATACGATCAAAACACTCTATATCGGCGGCGGCACCCCGAGTCTAGCACACGCAAATCATTACGAAAAAGTGTTTGAAATATTGCATCCCTACATCTCCGAAACCACGGAGTTGAGCATAGAGGCAAACCCCGAATCTTTGACGAAAGAGTGGGCGGCGAAAATGCAAGCAATGGGAATCAATAGACTTAGCATCGGCGTTCAAAGCTTTCAATCCGATAAACTCAAACTCCTCCAGCGTGAACATAGCGAATACGACATACAAAAATGTGTCGCCGTAGCAAAAGAAGCGGGGATGCGTAACATATCCATCGACCTTATATACGGGACGATCTTTGATACCGTAGCATTCTTGGAATCCGAAATAGAGAAAGCACTCGCTTTGGATGTGGAGCATATTAGTGCGTATTGTTTGAGTATCGAAGAGGGAGGAGGACTTGACGTGAGCGTGAGCGATGATGACGTAGAGAGCGCGAAATATCTTGCGGCACGGCTACGAGAGAGTGGATTTGAGTGGTACGAAGTATCAAATTTCGGCAAGAAAAAATCTCTCCACAACCTCGGCTATTGGAGGGGCGAAGAGTATCTCGGTATCGGAGCGGGGGCAGTAGGATACGTGGATAATACGCGCTATACCAATACGAAGAATCCAAAAAAATATATCGAGGGAAATGAAGAAGTACAAGTCGAAATAATAGACAAAATCAAAAAACGAACCGAAGCGATTTTTATGGGATTGCGATGTGAACTCGGGGTCGATATGAAACTCCTTGAGGGGAGAAAAGTAAATAGTCTCGTAAATGAAGGTTTAGTAAAAGTGCACAACGGGAAAATATATAACACTGATTACTTTTTAAGCGACGAAATGGCGATTTTCTTGTTGTAAAATTCAATGAAAAGTAAATATGCGGTATTATCGTGTTAGTTAAAAGTAAAGTTTGTTAAGTATCGGGGTGGGTATGAATTTCACATTTTCGGAAAACGAGGGCGTAAATAAGCTTCTGTCCAAGGTTTTAGTCGACGTTCAGAGTTTTACCGAGTATCAAATCGAGCATATCAACAGGCTCAACAAAATCGGTGTCGCCCTCTCTGCCGAGAGCAACAGAGAAAAACTCTTTGAGATGATTATCAATCAAGCGATGGACTTTACCAATAGTGACGGCGGGACGCTATATATTATGAGCGACGATAAAAGATCTTTGCGTTTTACCGTCGTCGCAAACAAGTCGCTCAATACCTATATGGGCGGCACGAAAAGCAAAATCACGTGGCCCGAACTCCCCCTTTTCAAGGCCGACGGGACGGAAAATAGAGAGATGGTCGCGGTACTAAGCGCGCTAGAGGGCGAGCAGATAAACATCGAAGACGTATACACCGCCGAAGGTTTCAACTTTGAAGGGACGAAAAAGTTTGATGCCAGCACGGGGTATCGCTCAAAATCGATGCTCGTGATTCCTATGAAAAACTATGACGGCGAAGTGGTCGGGGTAGTGCAGCTCATCAACAGACTTAGTGAAGAGAGCGAAATTACGAGCTTTAGCAAAGAGGATGTCGATAGTACCAACTCGCTAGCTTCACAAGCGGGTATGGCACTCACGAACTTAAAGCTTATCAACGAACTCGAAGCCCTTTTAGAATCATTCATCAAAAGCATCGCCTCTGCGATCGATGCCAAGTCCCCGTATACCGGCGGTCACGTGCGAAAAGTCGCCGAAATATCGATGATGATCGCAAGGGCACTCCACGAATGTGAAGAGGGGAAATATAAAGACGTTACATATGATTTTAATCAACTCAACGAGATACGAATCGCCGCGCTGATGCACGATATAGGGAAGATCACCACACCGGAATACATCGTCGATAAAGCGACGAAACTCGAAGCTATCTTTGATCGAATAGAGCTTGTGCGGCATAGGTTTGAGATACTCAAGCGCGACATAGAAATAGAGCTATTAAAAAAAGAGTTGTTATATATCCAAAACGAACAAGCCTACGACAGGACGCTTTTGATCGAAGAGCTACAG
>CAZCQG010000021.1:0-37787 GCA_964500775.1 uncultured Campylobacterales bacterium | reverse complement strand
AATGTTTGGGGTATATTCTCCAGTAGAATTAATGAGAGTTAAGGATATAGTTCGTCTCATTCCTTGTTGATATGTTTCAGAATACATTGTCTTTTCTGCAATAATATCCTCTTGTGGAATTTCATAATCTATCGTTTCATCTTCATTTAAAACATAAAATCTGAATATATTTTTGGAAAGCGGATGTCTGATAATATAGTCAATTCCAGAAAGTGAAATCTCTGACGAATCTACAACTCTTAATATTTTTTCATTTGAATCTCTGAAAGCCGATAGAGAAAAAATCGAATGTCTCATCGCATGCTAAGTTTGTAAAAAAGTGGGGGAGAAATGGGGGAGTTTGTAAAATCAGTTTTGAAAATCCCTAAAATAGGGATGTTAAGTGGTGCGGTCGGCGAGATTTGAACTCGCACAAGCTGGGCTCACCACCCCCTCAAGATGGCGTGTCTACCAATTCCACCACGACCGCATTCGTAGTATTAACAGGCGGTTTCCCGCCTGCTTGTAAGTAACTATTAAAGGAAAGGGTTTGCGTAAAGTGCTATAAGAGCGATAACAAGTGTATAAATAACTTGTGCTTCGATCATAGCTAGCGCGATAAACATCGTAGTCATTAGCTTTCCACCAAGACCAGGATTTCTTGCAGTACCTGCGATAGTAGCAGCGGCTGTGTTACCCATACCGATTGCGCCACCTAGAGCAGCAAGACCAAGACCTACACCTGCAGCAACAACGCTGTAAGCTTTCAACATTTCATTTGCACCCATTTCAGAAGCAAACGCTACACCGGCAAGTGCTAGAAAAACTAGAACTAGTTTTTTCATAAATTCTCCTATTTTTTTGCTAAAGACCTTTCGGCTTGCGTATCCCTACTCGTGACTTTGCGGTTGGAATTCTACAAAAAAAATTCTTAACTTTCAACATTTTCTTTTGAATTATTTACAAGTCCTAATTCGACTTTATTTTTATTGATAGAAAGTATCTCTGCTTCTACTTCCTGACCCTCACTAAGGACATCACTCACTTTATTTACCCTTTTGTCCGAGAGCTTGGAGATATGCAACAACCCGTCCCCGCCTTTGGGTAGCTCGATAAATGCACCAAACTCGACAATCTTTTTGACCTTGCCGCTGAATTTATCTCCCACATTATACACGTCTGCAGGATTTGGCGCTCTTTCGCCCCTGTCACCTCGATCTCTACCGTGACCGCCTCTTTCGCTCGGTTTGTTTGTGATCTCTATAATATGGTCGCTCGCTTCGGTCACTTTCCCTTTATCGCCGCCGCTCACCTTAACCTCGCCCTTTTCTCTATCAAGGTCGATACTCACTCCAAATCTCTCGATGATCTCTTTTATCGTTTTTCCTGCCTGTCCGATAATGTCGACTATTTTTGAGGGGTGGACGTTAAAAATATTCGTCGAAGGGAGAATTGATTCATTTATCACTATCTCGCTTTCAGCTTTTTCCATAATATTTAAAATGTGCTCTCGTCCCTCTTTTGCTTGGTGGAGCGCCTCTTTGAGTATTGCAAAATCCAAACCGCCCAACTTTATATCCATCTGCATCGCCGTGATTCCTTCGCGCGTTCCCGCTACCTTGAAATCCATATCGCCGTCATGATCTTCTAGACCCATAATGTCGGTCAAGACTCCGTATTTGTCCCCTTCGACTACTAGCCCCATAGCCACGCCTGCGACGAGCGAAGTGACCTCTATGTCAGCCGCTCGAAGCGCCAAAGACCCTCCGCACACCGTAGCCATTGAGCTTGAGCCGTTTGATTCTAATATTTCCGATACTAGCCTTATAGTTTTTCCGTCAGGATTGATTATCGTCGGCTCTATTGCTCTTTTTGCGAGATTCCCGTGTCCGAGCTCACGTCTACCGGGCGCACCTATCATATTCGCTTCACCCACACTAAAGCCGGGGAAGTTGTAGTGCACCATAAACTTCTCTTTTGCATTTGTTTTTTCCGTGATCAACTCATAGCTCTGCGCGTCCATATCTCCACCGAGGGTAGCTACGACGAGTGCTTGGGTCTGTCCTCTAGTAAAAAGGGTAGAGCCGTGCGTGCTCGGGAGGATATTTGTTTCTATGCTGATAGGTCGCACCTCTTTCAAGCCTCTCCCATCCGCACGTACTCGCTCATCAAGTATCATCGCGCGGACGAGTTCTTTTTTGATTTTTTTCAGGGTATTGGTTGTTTCGGCTTTGTCGCTTTCGTATTTTGCGCTTGCCTCTTTAGCGATAGCTTTGAGCTCGGATTCTCGTTCGCTCTTTGCCATACTCTTTATCG
Organism: uncultured Campylobacterales bacterium; assembly: GCA_964500775.1. Taxonomy (GTDB): domain Bacteria; phylum Campylobacterota; class Campylobacteria; order Campylobacterales; family CAZCQG01; genus CAZCQG01. Next base: position 35,492 of record CAZCQG010000021.1, on the reverse strand, counting down.
CCGACTGTATCTGCGGCAAGAAATCTTTCTTGAGATTGTCGTAGAGGGCTTGATTTTCGATGGATTCTTTAAGTGTCACTTTTGCATGCGGTTTTTTCGCTTTTGCAAAACGTTCCGCATACTCTGATGATATTTCGTTTATAGCGCTTTGCGCGAGTGATAACGCCTCTAATAACTCTTGTTCGCTCATTTCATTAGCCCTATGGACACTCACCATCTCGCCAACCATCCCATCCATTGCAAGCGCATTGTCTATGGGGCTAGAAATCATCTCATCTTTACCTAGACTTCGCATCTCAATCATCAACAAATCATTATATGTGCCGCTCACAAAAAGATCGAGACTACTTTTCGCTAGCTCGCTTCGCTTTGGATTCACTACGAACTCACCATCGATTTTACCGATTCTCACTGCACCTACCGGTATGTCTAACGGGATGTCGCTCGCATAAAGGGCTGCTTGGGCAGCGGAAAGTGCCATCACTTGCAAATCTGCATCACTTTCAACACTTAGAACAAGAATCGTCACTTGGGTCGGGTGTGCATATCCTTTTGGGAAAAGCGGTCGGATGCTTCTATCTACGATTCTTGATGTAAGCGTTTCAAAATCACTCGGTTTTGCTTCTCTTTTGATAAACCCTCCGGGAATCTTCCCAGCAGAATAGCTTTTTTCTATGTATTGCACCGTCAACGGTAAAAAATCTTCGTCTACGGTATTATCCAAATCAGCCGCTACGGTCGCCAGCAAAACACTTTTACCGCATTTGTAAAGAACAGATCCGCTACATTGCTTAGCTACCTTGCCGAATTCAAAATACTGCTCTAAATTGTTCTTCTCTATTTTTACTATCTCAACCATTACTTTCCTTTTTTTGTCTTTGAATGTTTTCTTTGATCAGTCCCTCAATGTCGCTAGGTCTTATCTCTTCTATCTTTTGATAATAATACGGCACGTCGACGAAATCCTGCGGTTTGTGGAGGCAGTATATCTCATCTATGATCTCATCTAGTCTCTGCGCTACGTCATAGGGCATCACCGGAACGGCAAAAGAGACGCTTTTTGCCCCAAGCGTGATGACCGTTTTTACCGCAGCGATCATCGTAAGCCCGCTATCTATCCCCTCATCCGCCAAAAGGATATGCTTGCCTGCTAGCGAGCGTATCATCTCACCTTTTCTGTATTTGTAGATATATTTGAGAATCTTCTCTTCGTATTTTCTCGTAGCTTCACCGTAGATAAAGTCGAGGTTTATATCAAATGATTTAATAAGATTCTCGTGTATCACTATCTCTTCGGTCTCGCTCACCATACCGATTTGGCATTCCGGATTATTTGGTGCGGTGATCGGCTCGGTAAATAGGAAGTCAAACGGGGCTCCAATTATCTTTGAAAATTGATTTGCAAAATAGACACCGCCCAAGCTCACCGCAATAACGACGTAATTGAGTTTTTGCATCTCTTTGATAGGCATAATTTCTACGAGTTTATTAAGCGCATCCGCCCTATCGGTGAGCACTCCCTTCTTTTTAGAATTTAAAGCGCTTCTTGTAGTCGTCCCAAGGAGATTGTTTTCTGATCTCATCTTCTGAGAATTCAAATCGGTAATTTTCAATATACCCCTTCAGTAATTTATACGCCGCCTCTATTTTAGCGAATCTTTCCCCATCATCACCGCAAACATCCGGATGATATTTTTTTGCCAATTCCCTGTGCTTCTCTTTTATTTCCACGAGCGAGACAAACACGCTTAAATCAAGCTCCTCAAGCGCATTTTGGATTTCATAATATGCCCCATCCTCCTGCATCAATCATCACTTCTGTGCAGTTTATAATTCACTCCTCCGACAGGCTTTAAACGTACTTCAAAATAGATGTAATCCTCTTTGAGCGGCTTACTACCGGCTGTACCGAGAACAGGCACGTAATCCCTAAAATAGCTCAAGCCGTACTCATAACACCCTTTATCTTTATGGAATCCAACCTCCCAATTTCTAAATCTCGAATCTCTAAAGTCGTAATACGAATTAGCAAAAAGATCGAGCGTGCCGTAGTGCTTTTCTAGATTTAACCCAAAATAGCTCGCATCATCCAAGATGTTGTCATCTCTGAAAAAGTGGCTAACTCCAATCGTGTAATCGTCTTTTACCTCATAATTCAAAGTGATTTGAGATTCTACGAATCTGCCGTACTTATGGGAATATTTGGTGGTGTGATCGACGTTTATCGTATCGGAAAAATAATACTTCAACTCATTTAAAAGATTGCCGTATTTGTAATCGTAGTCGTCAAAATAGATAGCTTGTTCGCTCCTATTTGACAAAAACAATTCACCGTTTTTGTCGTATAAAAAGTTATTTAAGACGATATTCGTAGATTTTGGATCGCTCGGAAGTTCGATAAAATCGGAATAGTACCCGTCTCTATTCTTATAAGAGTAATCTTTATAAAAAAGTCCAATCTGCATCGAATGGATAAAGTTCTCATATCTTTTTATCAAATCGCTATTCAAAGAGAAAATATAGGAGTTCATCGCGAAATTGGCATCATCCACGTTCGTGCCGAAATCATCTTCGTTGCCGTAGTGGAGATTCATAAAATACAGCTCTTGAAAAATCCCCAAGGTGAGGTATTCGTCAAAAAGAGGGAAATAGAATCCCGCAGGAATCGTAGCTTCATATTTCTTGGCTTCCAATCCTTTGGATCTCGTATAATTGGTCGCTTTTGCGTCTATCGAGTAAAGGAGATTATCAAAAAAGAGCGATTCTTTATATCGGTGATAATGGAGCGTGGGAAGCTCTTGAAGGGTGCTTTCATTGGTCGTCAGCGATGTATCGTAAAAGTGCTTCCCGTACAAACCGAGATAATTTCCTTCGGTTTGCATATAATAGTTGAAACGCGAGGTGACGATCTTGTCATTGAGGTCGAATTGGTCACTTTCACTCAAAAGATTGATATAGTCAATATCATTCAGCATCGCCGCATCGATATAGAGACCGTCGCTCTTTATATCGGAAAAATAGTTACTAAGTAGCGATTCGTTTTGATAGTCTAGCTCCAAGCCGTGGTGTTTTTTATTGCGGAGACCATATTTACTTCTATACTCGCTATCGTCTTCAAACACCCCTGCGCGTAGTGCTCCTTTTGAATCTTCGCCGTCCGCAAATCGTAATTCCGTGAATATCCCCTGCCCTCTATTGGTGCGAATCTCGGGGGTGATGAGCAAATCCCAGTCGAGTTCCGGAGCAAGATAGAGAGGCTGTTTATAGATAAAACCTTCGTCCGATGAATATCCGATAGTCGGAAAAAGCAATCCGCTTCTTCTGTTATCATTAGCCATAAACATCAAAAAAGGCGAATAGAACACCGGCAATCCGCCGACATAGAGGGTAGGATTGTACATCTTTACCCAAGTGGTGTTATCGTCATACTCCCCTTCGTCAAACGTAAAATACCAAAACGGATCTTCTTTGTCGCAGCTAGATATGAGGGTGTTGTTAAACTCGAACAAATCCTTATTAATGCAACTGCTTTTAGAATCTATCCACAAGCCGCTTTGTACATCTTGCATATAAAACGGCGCTATCGTATAACTCTCGTCTTTGAGATTCCCGTTTAGGCTTTCGCTTTGTATGAGCACCGCATCTCTTTTATTGACGACCACGTTTGTATCTAGGCGAATATTTGTCGTATCTTTATCATACGATGCACTTTCGGCGCTTAGGTTGTATTCGCCGCTCACCACGCAAACATTACCTGCTGCATTTACCGTTGAGCCGTTAAAATCGAATTTTTCGGCGCTAAACTCAAACTGACGCATCTCTTGTTGTGAAAAAAGGAGCGCGCATGTCCCGAGAGAGAGGAGTATATATCTATTAAATCGCATTGACTACTATCGTATTGGAAAATTTATCGTGCATCGTCTGCTTGTTGGGATCAAATATTCCGAAAATAAACCCGACGTATAAAAGTATCTCATTTGCCGCCCGCACGACCGATCGCAGCACCGACTGCGTGACACTCGGCGTATCGAGCATATCGAGCACCACCACTCGTATCTTCAACGCCATCTTCCCTAGTGTAGCGCCGTATATCGAAACAAACAGCGCTTGATACAATATCCTCAAAAGGACGATTTCAAGCAAGGCGGAATTTACGATATTTATAGCCTGCTCATAGGTATCACTCATCGCTATATCGTTCCAAAAGATCGCTAAAATAATCAGCGTAATGAGTATATCATCGATCACATAGGCAAGCATTCTACTTTTTATGCTCGCGAGCTCCAAGCCCTCTTTATAGAGGCGTTCTTGCAAGGTATCTTCCATCAGCGCAATGCCTCGTGCGCGATGTCGCTTCTGTATTGCATCCCGTCAAATTTGACTTTTTGTAGTCCTTCATACGCCTTTTCCCGTGCCTCTTTGACACTCGCTCCGCTAGCGACATAGACCAATACTCTACCGCCGGTAGCTAATAGCTTTCCGTCTTTTTTTGCTACTCCCGCATACGAAATATGCGAATCACCGCTCTCTTGCAGCGAAGCATCCACTATGATTTCGGCGGATTCGGAGTTTTTATACGGATACTCTTTTGATGCCGCGACCACCCCTAGGGAAAATTGGTCTTTAAATCGCGCTTGATACGAGGCGATGTCCCCTTTTATACATTTCAAAAACATCTCCGTCAAAGAGCTGTCGAAAAGCGGCATCAACACCTCACACTCGGGATCGCCGAATCGGACGTTAAACTCCAAAAGATAGGGTTCGTTATTTACGACCATTATCCCGCAGAAAAGCACCCCTTCAAAGCTATTGCCGTCTTTTTTCATACCGTCAATGGCAGGGCGTATGATTCTTGCGTTTATCTTCTCCATCATTTCGGACGTAGCCAACGGTGTCGGAGAGTATGCGCCCATACCGCCCGTGTTTGGTCCTTCGTTATTATCGAGAAGTCTTTTGTGGTCTTGACAAGGGGGGAGCGTAATGAAGTTTTGTCCATCACTTATCCCGAATACGGAAAGCTCAAAACCGTCCAAAAACTCCTCAATGACAAGCACTTTGCCCGCCTCACCGAAGCTCTCACCCGAGAGCATCCCGCTTGCGGCATCCAGCGCTTCGTCTTTATCCGCGCAGATGATTACCCCTTTGCCCGCACAAAGACCATCAGCCTTGACGACGATACGCGCAGGCATTTGTGCTATTGCGGCTTTTGCCTCATCTAGATTTTTTACTTCAAAGTACTTTGCCGTGGGGAGGTTGTGCCTGTAAGCGAAATCTTTCATATAGGCTTTAGAGCCTTCCAGTCTCGCCGCGGACTTGCTTGGACCGAATATCTTTAAGCCGTCGTTCTTGAAACTATCGACTATCCCATCGGTTAGCGGTGCTTCGGGACCTACGACCGTGAAGTCGATGTTTAGTTCTCTGACTTGTTTTTTTAGCTCTTCAAATCCATTTGCTTTGAGGTTTGTTCCGATCCTATCCGTCGCACCGTTTCCCGGCCAAAAGTAGATTTCGTTTTTCTCTTCTTTCAATTTTAGCCCGATAGAATACTCTCTACCGCCGCTGCCGACTATTAGAATCTTCATCAAAAACAAACTCCAAAATAAATAAATGTACCCGAGCGACCGTTTCCCACGGTATTGGCCCCTATAAAAGCCAACAAATTATGGCGACGAATCATCCATTAGGCGACAACTTCTCGCTTTTTTCAAAGCTCGAACGAAGCCATCGACACACAAGACAACTACGATGCCAACAATACTTTAGATGTCGGACCCTCTCGTGTCGGAATATATCGCATCGCTTAGGCACTCAAATTATATTCTAAAAAGACTAAATCTCCATAAGCCGTTTTTTTGCTTTTTGTAAAGTTTTGTTTGTTTTAAAAGACGGCAATAAAGTATCCGTCACATTCTCTCTTGCAATTTTTCATACACTTTGTTATTTTCCCTTTTCCCGATGCTCACCACATAGACAACTATCTCTGCATCTTTGACCATATAAGCCAGTCGATAACCGATGGTTCGCAGTTTTATTTTATACACATTCTCGAAACCATGGAGTTTATCTTTCGGTACTCTTGGATTCTCAAGTCGTTCTTTGAGCTTTTTATGAAATTGGAGTTTTATGCTTTGATCAAGATTCTTCCACTCTTTTAAAGCTTTTGGATGAAATTCAAGAGAGTAACTCATCTAGCTTTACTTGTACGGGTTTTTGATTATCACTTAGTCTATCTTGCACCTCTTTTGCGAGATAGTAGTCATCGATAATATCTATCATCTTTTCATACAAGTGACTCGGCACGAGATATGCGCTCGCGACGTTGTGGTTGAGTATCGCCACTGCGTGGTCTCCCGCATCTTTAAGAAGTTGTGTAGGTGATTTTTTCAGCTCTGTGATACTAGCAGTATAGTTTGATAAAATAGGTTGCATTTATAGCTCCTTTTTAAATATTAAAAATTGTACTATTTTTGATATTTTATTTCAACTGCTAGGGGTCAGACTCCAACCTTTGCAGATTGCAGTGATGCGAAAGATTATAGTGATTACGCACTCTTTATTCAAGAACGGTCAAAAATATGATCAAAATCGATATTTGCAAGAAAAGGAAAAAGATGTAGAAAAAGTGGCTTGAAAATTAGTGGGAATCTTTAAGATTTAAGGGGTTTTAAAGGTGGCAACTGACCCCTAAAGTTTGACCCCTAAAGTTCTCGCCTCTTGGCATTTAAGTTTCCTTTGCTGATTTTTTAGCCTGGGGAAATTGTAGGTTGTTTGTACTAAATATTGTAGCCGGATCATAATCTTAAAATTGATGGTATAATCTTACAAGTTATTAAACAGGAGAAAAAGAAATGCCAAGCACATCGTATCTACACCATGTTCTTATGAATATCAGCACACAACCCGTCATTGTTCCAATAGAAGATTATTGCAGGGCTCATTCATGCCTTCGTACGGATATAGAGACAAAATGGGAATCGTTTGAACAAAAAAATCCTCAAAAATGCCTAGAAAGTTTCGTTTATATTAAGGTTTATTACAAAAAAGAGGAGTGGTCGGTAGGCAATAAGTAGCCTACACCACCTCCCATAAAAATCCCATTTATTAAGGGTCAGGCTCCAACCTTTAACCCTTTTTAACCATCTTCGACACTACTTCAAATCCTACACCTATGCAGCCTTTGACCTTTATCATATTGACATCCTGCTAGCTCTTGGCGTTTTCTATGCCATCCAAGCATAACTCGAAGTAAACTCTAACACATTTTTGGGCAAAATTGCGGAAGTCTAAAATTTTAAGGAGTACTGTTTGAAAAAGGGTTTGCTACTCGGAGCAATAGCTGCTACCTCGATAATGTTGCACGCTGAATGCGTATGCTTCAACCTAGAAGGCGAATTTGGGGAGGAGATCAAAGCTATCCTCCAAAAATATACAAAAAATCTCGGAAATAAAGACATCTCCATCGTGATGGAAAATGCCGATTTGGCAAAAGAGCGAACTTTTATCGATGCGATAGTAGGTTCGGGTGATCCGAAATACGGCTATGGGTACGGGTATCAATTCGACCTAGATGCTCCCGAAGTGATGGAAAAAGCGAAAACGACCTATTACAAAGCCTGCTCGGCTTGCCACGGTGATAAAGGCGAGACGGGATTTAACGGGCAGACGCTTAAAGATTACAGCGAAGATCAAATCTATGCCTCTATCCTTAGCTACTCCGAAGGGACATACAAAGGTGCGTCTCGATGGACGAAAAATAGCGTGACCTCATTCCTCCCTAAAGAAGATATGCAGGCACTCGCGCACTATATCAAAAAAGAGCTACAGCCCTCCGAAGGCACAGTCGCTACCGAGAAAAAATAAAAGATAGGGAAACTTTTTCCCTATCTCCACACCTACGCTTCCTCTTTCTTTAGGTTTGTCAATATCAGCGCCGATTTGAAAATCGAATCAGCAGAATTCAATAGTGATCTATTTGTGTGCATCAACGAGGACATTTCATCTTCTTTGAGCTTTTTCTCTTTGATGAGATTCGCTATCTCGATATTTGTAGGATTACTCCCTTTTATCTCCACGAAGCTTTTTGCGAGCTTTTTCGCCCCCTCTTCGTCGCCCGTGAGTATTAGCGTGATGTTTCTAAATATCTTTATCGCTAGCTCTTTTTCTTTGAGATAGACCTGATAAAGATACCCTTCATCATCTTCGGAAAACTTATCGAGGTTGAGCTTGATGTCCTTTATCGCTTTTGCGGCATAGCTTATCTCACGGAGCGCGTCGCTTAGTTTATTGAGAAACTTTACGTCCTCTTTGGCGAGATTCTGCTCGCTCACTTTCGCGAGATATTCAGCAATGAGAATCTCATGTTTTTTCAAAAGGGTGTATTGCTTGAGGTAGTTTGAATCAATAGGCACCGACTTTGAGACGATGATCTCTTTTGCTTTCTTTTTTGTCTTCATCACATCATCGGGATTGAGGTCGAAGATGACGATACTAAATTTAAGCGCTCGCTTGAGATAGTGCAAGGTCTCATTGAGGGCTGATTCTAGCGAGATGTCTATCATATCCACATGCGTCGGGTCTATGTATTTGGTCACGCTCTCCTCTTTCTCGACGAAAAGCTTCTCTAAGTATTTTTGCAGCAAAGGGATAAACGGTGCGAACACCAAAACACCCAGCGTATTGAAAAACGTATGAAAGAGTGCTAACGCCATCGTAGCTTCATCTTTAGCGCTAAAAACGTACAAAGAGGCTTCTATCATATACGAGAAAAGGAGAAACGCTAATAGGGCGGAGAGGACGTTAAAGAGAAAGTGAGCGACGGCGGCGCGCTTTTTATTGCTACTGCCCCCTATCGCGCCGATGACGGCGGTAGCGGTAGTACCGAGGTTTGCTCCTATCATTACCCCCGCGGCGGCATCAAAGCCGATGATACCCGAATACAACGCACTCAAAGTAATCGCCGTAGTCGCCGAGGAGGATTGAATGATCGCCGTAAGCAAGAATCCCACCAAAAACATCGTAAAGATTCCGTATGCGCTGATACTTGCGATGTCAAAGTTTTGCGAAATGATGTCCGTCCCCTCTTTCATCTGCTCTAGCCCCATAAAAAGCATCCCGAAACCGATAAGCAATCTCCCTAAAGGTTCTATCTTTTTGGAGCTAGACGCAAAGACCGAGAGCAATCCTCCCACGCCCACCATAATGAGCGCAAATTCGGCGATTTTGACTTTAAATCCAAGATACGCGACTATCCACGCCGTAGCGGTCGTACCGATATTGGCTCCGAATATCACCCCTATGGCGCTCCCCAAGCTCATCAGCTCCGCACCTACAAAAGAGAGCGCCATAAGAGAAACTATCGAGCTACTTTGCAAAATAGCCGTGACGACGCCTCCGGTGAGAATCGCTTTTGGGATAGAGCTAGTAAAAGATTTAACTATTTTCTTGAGTTTGCTGCCGCCTGCGTCTTTGAGTGCGCTCTCTAAAAAAAACATCCCGAAGAGGAATATCCCCAAACCGCTCAATGCCGTAAAAATAGTAGACAAAATCATTGCCGCTCCTCTTGTTTTCCGATGTCGAGTATCTCCCGTATCTTTTTATCCGCTTTGGTCATCGTCCGAAATTCCACACGTCTTGAGCTTTGCGATTCTTTCATCGGTTTTGCAAACGATAACCCGTTCGCCCGTAAAACACCGATGAGCCACTGTTTGTTTTCGTCTTTCACTCCGCCTATGGAAAAACAGTATTTTAATACTTCAAACGCCCTAGCCTGCGACAATGAAGCGTTATTGAGATACCTCTCATCCAAGTTTCTCGCCCCCACCCACTCGCTCGAAGTGTGCCCTTCGATACGTAGCTCTTCGACGCTATCGATATATTTTTTACTAGTAAGAATCTTCAAGTACCTCGGAAAAAAATCGTCCAAAATATCCTTGAACTCCTTTTTTACATTACTCTTTCCTAGATCGAAAAACACTTCCGGCTCTTTAAATCGAATCGTATTGTCGTCCACATCGATCTCGGCATTCCACCCTTGGAGGTCTTTTTGAAACTCATTCATCAGGTCATTATATAGCTCTTTTTGCAAGATTTTGTAGGTGTTTGCGACATTTTGCATTTTTTCATTGAGTGTTTGGAGTTTGCGATTTTTCTCTTCTAGCTCTTGTTTACTCAAAGAGGTGGCGTACATATAGGAAACGGTGATGAGGAGGAATATCATCATAATCCCCGCCATCATATCGGAGATGCTTATCCACTCACTGCCATTATCTCGGAATCTAAACATCCTACGCGCCTAAAAGTTCTTTTACGCGTCTGACAAACCACTCATACTCGCTGATGAGGGTTTTGCTTAGTTTATCCACCCCTTTATCCATATCTATGATACTTCTACGGAGCGTCTCTTGGAGCATCTTGTTGTCGTGTATTTGGGCACTCGCGCTATTTCTGATGTCGTCATTGACTTTGTAGATATTTTCTCTATACTCTGCGAGAGTGTTATTTATGGTATTAGAGTAGGTTTCTAGCTCATTGCTAAATTTACTAAAATGTGCAATAAGTTCGTTTGCCGCACGTGCGGGTTCTGCGATACCCTCTTTCGCCGATTTGTTGAGGAGTTTTAAAAATTCGAGAGCGATTCTTTTGTTGGATTCTTTAATTTCTTCAAGCGCTTTAGCGTGATTGGTCGCTATCGCCGTATTTATCTTGCCGAGTTCTTCGTCAAACCCTTTATGTATCACACCGATAGATTCTTTATTTTTCTCTCCAAGCTCTACGGTGAGCGAGATGAGGCTCTCTTCGAGTTCGGAGATTCCTTTGACGGAATTATCAAACAATTTTACAAAATGCGTATCTATCCCGCCTAGTGTCTCGCTTAGGCGATTTGAAAAACTCTCACCCAAGCCCGCAAGCGTATCTTTCGCCCCTTCGCTGGCATCAAGTGCGTTTTTTTGTATTTGTTCAAAAATCGTATCAAATACCACTTTGAAATGATTCGCAGAATCCTCTATCCTGCCCCGCAAGGTAGCAAGCTCGTCTTTGAGGTACTCTTGTGAATAGTGGGCGATATTGCGACACTCCGTGCTTACTCCTCTAAAGCTCTCGCTTATCGCTCCCGCGCTCTCTTCGAAATGGGTGCGTATCTGTTCGGTATTTGCGAGTATCTGCGTATTGAGCTCTTGGGAGTGTGCACTTAGAGATTCTCCAAAGCGCTGCACCATATCCGCTCCCGCTTTTGTCCCCTCTTCTATGCTTTGGATGAGTACTTCGGAGAGATGGAGGATGGTGCGTTGGGTCTCTTCGTTGGTTTTGTGTATCGATTCTTGCGTCTGCTCGTTGGCTTGCATCACCGATTTGCCCATAGTATCGATAGATTCGGTTATTTTTTTGGTGAAATCTTTATTGAGCTCATTATGCGATTTTGCGCTCTCTTGGAGACTCTCCATCGCGCTTGCGTGAGATTTCTTGATATTTTCGAACATCTCTTTGGAATCTTTGGACAAAGAGGCGTATATCGTGAGATTGGCGTTGAGTTCGTCTACTTGATTCTTATAGGTTTGGATGATGTTTTTGAGTTCGTCATACACTCGGCTCACTTCGCCGTTGCGTTGCGCGATCTTCTCGAAAGATTCGGTACTTTGTTCCAAAAGGCGTATCGAGCTTTGGAGGGACTTTCGTATCTCTTCTATCGATTCTTTATAGTTCTCTTGCCAATCGATCATTCGTACGACTGCACTATTGAGTTCTTTAAAGTTATCGCCGAATTGTTCATTGAGGTTGTTGTTAAAGTCGCGAATGACCGTCTCTAAAGCGGTGATAATCTCTTCACTCGCCCCCTTGGCTAGCTCTTTTATCGCTTTATTGAGGTTGTCGTTGGTCTCTTTGAAATTGACCTCCAGTACGGCGTTTAATCGCTCACTTCTCTCTAAATAGAGCGCACTAAACTTGGCATTGTTTGCATTTGATTCTTCTAATGCGGCGGCTATTTTTTTATTTTCTTGCAAAAGCTCCAAATAGTCGAGTTTTTCGAGCTGTCCGAGGAGAAAATCCATACTCACGTCCGCCGTACTTCTCTTCTGCGAAGCGCGCTGATACACTTGCAAAGCGACGGCGAGAGAGATAGCGATGATAGTGGTAAAAAACGCGACTTTTAGTCCGTCAAGGAGGAGCGGGACGGAGGTTTGTATGCTTTGGGTATCAAAGCCCATAAGTCCCAAAAATATACCGAAAAACGTCCCCAAGATTCCGACGCTAAGAATCGTGCTTTTGAAATCTTTATGCTCTTTCGTCCCGAAGCTCTTGAAGTCCAAGTATGCGAGAGCTGCCAGAAATACGGTGAAAACGGCATTTATCAATAGTATTTTTACATCCAAGGTGCTACCTTTTTAGATAATCGCTCAAATCATCATCCTTTATCCAGTCGGGTTTTTGGATATGTGTTGAACGGTTTGCGAGATTCTTGTAAAACAATCGGGCGATGAAAAAAATCACGAGCATCGTAAGTACTGCCGAGGCAAATTTACTCATATCATCCATCACTGCTCCTTTGTCTCTATGAGTAGTGATTCTATCGCTTTCCCTTTTAAGAGGTCCACGATAAAAATAAACTTCTCGAAACTTCCCGCTTTATCCCCTCGCAATATGACATGAGAATCTTTGTCGAGCGTTTCGATTTTGCTTTTGAGCTCCTCGCTACTTAGCGCTTTGTCGTCAAAATAGAATTTCCCCTCTTTGTCGAAAGTGATGACGACGCTCTCTTTGTCCGAATCCCCTTTAGCGTTTGCGCTCGGGAGATCTATGGGGATATTTCCTTTGACGATAAATGTCGCGGACAAAAGGACGATAGTAAAGAGGATGAGCATAATATCGATGAGCGGAATGACGTTTATAGAATCAAAACGCCCCGTTCTACGCGTCGTTCTCAATGTCCCACCTCAAAAGTAACATATCCACTTTTTTCGCAAGTACGTTGTAAAAGATGACCGAGGGAATCGCCACCACTAGCCCGACCGCCGTAGCTTTGAGTGCTAGAGCGAGGTTTTTCATAAGTTCGGAGCTATTGTCTATCCCGCTCTCACCCAAAGAGTAAAACGTCACGATGATCGCCAAAACAGTCCCCAAAAGTCCTATATATGGGGCATTCGCACCTATTGTAGAGATAATATCGATCCTTTTAATGAGGTCATATTCAAGCGCACTTCTTGAAGTATACCTCTCTATTTTTATAGAAGCGTATTTTGAAAGCCTTTCGATAAAAACCCCAAAGGATACGACGCTCATAAACAATAAGATTCCTATCACGCCGTAATCGACTATCTCTTTTAGATTCTCAATCATTCATCTCTCCGATTTTATTGTGGTTGCTGTTTTTTTGCGTGCTCTAGTAGCTCTTTGATTTTTTTTATGAGTTTATGGTTGACGGGTCGCTTCTCTTTAAAATTCTTCGTCTCGCTAAGAAGCGATATTTTTCCCTCTTCTACGATATACACGCCGTTTTTTCCCTCGATTACCACCCTTTATCCTTTGATGGTTTTAAACTGAATATTTTCGATAACCTTATCTCTTCTTCGCTCTCTTTGTGCCTTTTTTTTATAAAGCGAATACAAAAAGAGTACCGTGAGAGTAAGTATCGTGGCGATGATGTAGTCGACCATTAGAGATTCCTTTTCATAGCGGCTTGTGCTTCTCTGTTTAGCTCTTTTTTCTTGATACTTTCGCGTTTATCGTGGAGCTTTTTCCCTTTTGCGAGCGCTATTTCGACCTTTGCCCAATTTCTTTTATTGAAATAGAGCGAAAGTGGCACGATGGAGAGCCCGAGCGTAGCGACTTTACCGTGAAGTTTATCAAGCTCTTTTTTCTTCAAAAGGAGCTTTCGCGGACGTTTTTCATCGGGCTTGAAATGGACGTTTACGGTAGGAATATGGGAGATGTGCGTCTCAAAAAGTATCGCCTCGCCGCGGATAATACGCACGAAGCTATCTTTGAGATTTACTTTACCGAGGCGTATTGATTTTACCTCGCTCCCTTTTAGCTCTATACCCGCCTCAAAACGCTCCAGTATCTCGTAGTCGTGAAACGCCTTTTTATTATTTGCGATGACTTTACCCGACATCTTTTATCCTAAAAAAAGTCGATCCGCTCCCGCTGAAAAAAGCGTCCTTGCCGTACGCTTTGAGATTCGGATAGAGGTCGAGCGCGGAAGCATAAAGGTCATTGAGATAGTTTGCATCGTATGTTTTGAGTATACTCTTAGAATCTAGCCTCATCAATCTTCTTTGCTCCTCACTGCCTATCTCCTTATAATGTCTCTCCGAAAAGGCTTTATACACGCTTTTCGTATCGCACGCTATGTCGGGAAAAATAAGCTCTACATCCAAAGGCTCTTCGTCGAAACGCTCTACCACCTCGCCTATTCCGCTCACATTTGCGCTCTTATAACCGTAAACGAAAAAAGGGACATCCGCGCCCACCTCTTTGCCGATGAGCGCTAGTTTTTCCGTGGAGATTCCGAGAGAAAAGAGTTCATTGCACATATTTAAAAATACACCGGCATTACTGCTCCCTCCGCCCAGTCCCGAGCCCTCGGGGATACTCTTATGTACTTCGATGCTATGCTCTTTGAAATATTGCTCCAGCTCCTTAGAGCCGCTTGCGTTTAATAAAGCTTTATAGGCTTTGAAAATAGTATTTTTTTCGGGTTCGCAACTAAAATTGCCCCGTATCTCGAAATCATCGTTTTTGCGAAGTTTTTTTTTACACTCCATCTCGTCATAAATATTGTCGACAAGCAAAAATCTTGAGACTAGGAGGTGATACCCCTCGGCATTTTTGCCGCATATTTTCAAAAATACGTTGATCTTGGGAAATGACCTCATTTTTTGAGTTTGCCGCCTAGTGCTTTTAGTTGCGAGCTATCGACCTCTTTACTTGATTTTTTATTCATATCTACGATCGCCTCTTTGAGCTCTTCTCTTAGTATGAGCATATTTGCAGGAGCTTCAAATCCGAGTTTCACGCTCCCTTTTTCTACAGAGACGACTTTGATTTTTATATTATCGCCGATAATGATGCTTTCGTCTTCTTTTCTTGATAGTATCAGCATTTCAAAATCCTATTAAGCTCGTATTCCACTTTTCCCTCATTGATTCTTATGATACTAAAAAAGGTATCAAAATCTAAATAATAATAGCCCTCTTCGCGTTTTGCCAAGTCATCGATTTGAAGCTTTGCCCCTAACTCGATCTCTTCTTTTGATAGACTAGCAAAATTCTCTCCAAATTCCAAAAATTCCAAAGGATTTAAAAGATTTTCATCATTATACAAAAAATCTCCCTCTTTGATTCTTTCTAGACTACAAAGCGCTCCGTCATATCCTAATTTATTTGCAATGAGCTCCCCTAAACTTCTTATATACGCACCCTCGCTGCACTCCACCTCAAAATGGATAAAAGGATGTGAATAATTTAGCAATTTGATCTCAAAAATCTCCATCGTACTCTTTTGCAATTCGAAATCGACGTTTTGGCGCACAAGCTTATATGCCCTAGCCCCTTGGATTTTTTTCGCACTGTATTTGGGCGGCACAAACTCTACGACACCTTTAAAAGCATGTAGTGCTTCTTCTATTTTTTCAATCGGCATTGGGGGAATCTGCGACACCGCATCCACGCCTTCTATATCGAGTGTCTCGGAGTGCACGCCGAGCCATAGCGTAGCTAGGTAGGTTTTTTTGCTTTTCCTAAAAAAACGAAATAGCCTTGCGTACTGCCCCGTAGCGATCACAAGCGTCCCTTTTGCAAAAGGATCGAGCGTCCCGCTAAACCCCCCTTTTTTAAAACCGTGTCGCCTTTTTAAACGATTGAGATAAAAATTGGATGGAATAAAAGGGGGTTTTTTTGCTACAAAAAGTCTATTTTCCAAAGGCATACTTTATATTTTTTCTACAAAAGAAGAGAGTATTTCACGCTCCATTCCGCCGAAGTTTATCTTCAATCTACAATCTTTTCCCGAACCGTTTATCCCCGTTATTCTGCCGTGACCGAAGATCTTATGTTTTACCAAATCACCTTTTTTATATCCCGCAGGAGTACACGAATCGAGCTTGAGCACCCCTTTTACCACGCCGCACTCACTCAAAAATCGTGAGCGGAGCAAGTCGGAGCGCTTCCCTTTGTAAAAACGGGAATGGACGAAACTCAAAACAAGCTCTTTTTTCGCACGGGTAAATGCGACATAGCCTAGCCTCCGCTCCTCTTCCAAGTCGCTCCCCTCGCGCAAAAGAGGGAAGAAACCCTCTTCCAGTCCGACGACGAACACGTGTGCAAATTCCAACCCTTTGCTTGCATGCACAGACATAGCAAAAACAGATTCTTCATCCATTGTGTCCTGATCGCTTCGCAATGAGACTTCATTGAGAAAATCTTCCAATCCTAGCTCACTATTTTGCATCATATAGTCACGATAGAATCCATACAACTCTTCTATGTTTGAGATCCTATCAATGTCTTCGTTTGTGTTGTTATAAGAATCTTTAAAGCCGAAAAGATAGTCAAACTCATCAAGAAATCGCATCGGAGATTCATCCAGCACACCCCTAAGCGTGGCTATATTACCGAAAAAATCGACTATCGTCTTGTGGTTTTTCTTGCCGATCGTATCTTCGCCGATGAGCCGCTCGTCAAAAAGCTCAAAAATTGATTTTGAATGTTTGTGCCCTTCAAACTCCAACTTATCCACGGTTGCTTTGCCGATACCGCGTTTTGGTTTGTTGATGATTCTTTTGAGCGAAAAATCATCTCTAGGATTGAGTATGACCCGAAAGTAGCTGAGCAAATCTTTGATTTCGGCACGCTCATAAAAGCGCATCGCTCCGACGAGCTTGTAAGGAATCTTGTATCTATTTAGCCCCTCTTCGATACTTCTAGAGAGTGCGTTTAGCCTAAAAAGTATCGCTATTTCGCTCGGACTGACACCGGAGTTAATAAGCTCCTTAATATCCTTTGCGATCTTATTTGCCTCTTCGTTTTCATCTTTGGATTCGTATAGGAGCACCTCTTTCCCTTCACCGCGTATACTTTTGAGCTCTTTTTTAAGTCGACTTCTATTGTGAGATATGAGTGCGTTGGCGACTTCAAGAATCTGCGAAGTAGAGCGGTAATTCTCTTCGAGTTTTACGATTTTCGTATCGGCAAAATTATTCTCAAACTCCAAAATATTCTTGATATTTGCCCCTCTCCAACTATAAATACTTTGATCATCGTCGCCTACGACGCAGATATTGTTATGATTGGCGCATAATTTGGAGAGTATTTTGTATTGCAAGTCATTAGTGTCTTGATACTCGTCCACCATAATATAGCCGTATCTTTCGCTATATTCTTTGCACACCTCCGCATTCTCGTGCAAGATTCTGTAGGTGAGCACTAGTAAGTCGTCAAAATCAACCATATTTTGGTCGTTTAAAAATTTTTCGTATTTTTGATACGCCTGTGCGATGATTTTGTAGTTTTTCTGCTGCGCACTCTCTAGCACCTCGGATGGAGGGATGAGGGAGTTTTTGTATTTGGATATTTCACTATCTATGAGTTGCAAAGGGAGTTCTTCGGTGATTCCTTTGAGAATCTTTTTTTTGTCGTCACTGTCTATAAGGATAAAATTACTTTTTCGCCCTAGATGATGGATGTTGAACTTCAAAAATAATAAGCCAAACTTATGAAACGTACACAATAGCGGCGGATGGAGTGAATTTCCGATGAGATTAAGCGCGCGTTCTCGCATTTCATATGCCGCTTTATTAGTAAAAGTAAGGGTTAAAGTATTACTAGGCGGTATCCCCACCTCTTTAATGAGATATGCGAGTCTAGTGGTGATGGTTTTGGTCTTTCCGCTCCCCGCGCCCGCAAGTATAAGCAATGGTCCGTCAATATGCTTGGCAGCATCTTTTTGAGAAGGGTTAAGCTCTGAAAGAAAATCGTTCATAAATAATCCAAAAACTAAATGTGTAATATCTTCTTTGATTCTATAAAAATTACGATTAAAATCCAAGTCACCCAAAATAAATTTGTTTTTTATATTAATATTTATTATAATTGCGCATATTTTAGTTATAAGGAAAAGATATGCTGCTGAAAGACTTTGCCAAACTGGAAACATTCCTTACCGTAGTGCGAGAAAAGAGTTTTTCAAAAGCTTCGGCAAAGCTTGGCATATCACAACCCGCAGTCACACAGCAAATAAAATTCATAGAAGATTATCTTGATACCAAAATTATAGAACGTAAAAAAAACGGTATTGTTTTAACTAAAAATGGTGAGAAACTTTTACCTATCGTCCAAAAACTAGATAGATGCATCGGAAACACCGAAAAGGAAATGATGAAAATCATTAACAAAGATTTCACTTTTACCATCGGCTCCTCTTTTACTATCGGAAACTATGTCCTTCCTTTACTGCTCAACAATATAAAAGAAAACATCAAAAACGACGTCTATGTAAAGGTCGCCAACACCGAAAGCGTATTGGATGATCTCAACGACAAAAAAATAGATCTCGCCGTAATCGAATCGCCCATTTTTAGAGAAAACATCACATATAGAGAGTGGATGGAGGATGAGCTTGTCCTTTTTAGCAACTCGCAGATTCCTAAAACCATAAAAAAGGACGACCTGTTTAAATTCAAATGGGTTTGCAGGGAGTGGGGGAGCCACACGAGAAAATTAATCAACGAATCTTTCGAAGAGATGGGTGTGGATTGCAACTCGTTTGACATAAAAAGCGTCGTCAATAGCTCTACGGCAATCAAACAAACCATACTTAAAAGCGAGGTCAATAAAAAAACTCCTACTGTAGCTATTCTCTCAAGGTGTGTTATAGAAGATGAAGTATTACAACAAAAATTATTCGAAGCGAGAATTAGGGGAAAAAAACTTGCGAGAAAATTTTATATCGCCTACCTCAAAGATAGAAAAAACGATGCTTTTATCGAGAGCGTAGTGAGCTACTTACTGACTAAAAGATCGTTTTGACAACCGATTCTCCCGTAGAATCTTTCCTTTATAGAGACACTCCTCTTTTAGTCAAACGAGACGATCTTTTAAACCCTTGCTACAACGGCAATAAAGCAAGAAAGTTTCACTTTTTATTGCAAGGCAAAAAAAAATACAAACAAATCATTAGCTACGGCGGCGTGCAATCAAACGCGATGCACGCATTATCCTTCCTCTCCAAAGAGCTTGGAGCAGAATTTCTATACTTAGTAAAATCGATCCCTAAACACCTACGCACCTCACCCTACGGCAACTACAAAGTAGCACTAGAAAACGGAATGCAAATCAAAGAACTAGGATATGACGATTTTTACGAAAAGCTGGAATCTTACAAGCACATGGGAGAAGAGACGCTTTTTGTCAATCAAGGAGGCTACTGCAAAGAATCCGAAAGCGGCGTCAAACTCTTAGCCGAGGAGCTGCAAGTATATTTCAAGACTCACGGGATAGAGGATGCAAACATTCTCCTCTCTTCAGGCACGGGCACCACTGCCCTCTATCTGCAAAAAAATCTTGTGCAAAAGGTTTTTACCGTGGCGTGCGTAGGGGATAGTGCGTATTTAAAAAACGAGTTTACGCATCTAGAGCCATCACTCACGAATTATCCGACAATACTAGAAATCACGGAGAAGATTCGATTCGGGATACCTCATCGACGTTTATTAGAAAAATATCTTGAACTGCAAAAAATCGGGTTGGAAATCGACCTTTTGTATGACGCAAAACTCTTTCTCGCTCTTGATGAGAATATCGGGGTGCTCTCTTCAAAACCGCTTGTTTTTATACATTCCGGCGGAATCTCGGGCAACGAATCTATGTTGCAACGCTACAAAGAAAAAAAATTCTTGTAAGAAAATTTTTAATCTTTTTCGACTATACTAGACATTCACTACCAAAATAAAATAAAGGAGTAACTATGCCAAAAATAAATAGATACGAAGACATAAGCCAAATAGATAAGGAAGCCAAAAAGGACTACATCGATAGACACTCTCCTTTTGTGCACTGTGCGACAAGTGCGAAAAAAGGGGAAAAGTTCAACGTCAGAGTACAGATGGGGAACGAATACAAACATCCTGACGATTTCGATCATTACATCGCTTATATCCAGTTGTTCGACGGTGAAACGCTTTTAGGACAAACCACCTATCTAGCGGGGGCGCAAGGTTCGGCACCTGCACATGCAAGTTGCACTTTTGAGATTGTTCCTTCCAAAAACAAGCTAAAACTCGTTGCGATGGCATATTGCACGAAGCATGGTCTATGGGAGAGCGATCCTATCGAAGTGGATGTAACCGAATAAGTTTTATAGGGGCAGCATAATAATAAACTCTGCCCCTTCGTTATTGTTTTTTACCTCTATCGTACCGCCCATTTTTTCCTCGATTATCATTTTACTCAAATGCAATCCTATCCCCGTCCCCGTATCCCCTTTGGTGGTGAAGTATTCTTTAAACAAATCCTTGAGATGCTCCTCTGCGATTCCCGTCCCGTTGTCCCCTATTTTTATGACACAATACCTATCGCTTCTTTCCATCGCTATAGATATTTTGCCCTCTTTACGCTCTTCAAAGCTTTGTGAGCGCATACGATTGAGAATAGAATCTTTGGCGTTTACGACGATGTTCAATACCACTTGTTTGAAATCATTTTTCAATCCAAGCACCGATACGTCATCGTTGAGCTCGGTCACCAAAGCGATATAATTATTTTTCATTTGGTAGCTCACCATAGCCAAAACATCTTCGATGCACTCTTTTACAGAAAAAAGAGCTTCGGATCTATCGGGCTTGAAAAAATTCCTAAAACTCTCTATCGTATCATTCATAAAATCGACTTGCTTGTCTATTTTTTCTATGACGCTTTTTTGCGCTTCAATACCCTCATCTTGCAGTATAGCCGCAAGCAATGAAATGCTATTTAGCGGCTGTCGCAGTTGGTGTGATATTGCGGCTACCATATTGCCCATCGCAGCCATTTTACTCTGTTGCATAAGTAGCTTCTCTTGCTCTTTTTGCTTATCTTCGATCTCTTTTTGTTTCGTAATATCTTGACTATACCCGATAAGCAGCTCTTTGCCGTCTTCATCCTTGCGACGCACCGCTTTTGATTTTAAATACATCACTTTCCCGTCGCCGCCTTGGAATCTATGCTCCATCTCAGCAGATTCGCCGTTTTTTAAACAAAACTCTATTTTTTCGGAAAATTCCCTTTTTGCATCATTATCTACAAATCTTTCCAAAAATTGCCCCAGCCCGATATTTTCGGTATCGCTAGAAATACCCAAAATCTCCGCAAGCTCATCCGACCACACAAAAACTCCGCTTTTTGTCTCGTAGCTCCAGCTCCCTATTCTTGCAAGCCTGTAAGCATCATTTAACGAATCTACAACCCTATCTATCTTTTTTAAAAGATGCTTCTCCTCGCTAGCATCCGAGATATTTACATATATCCCTTCCTCGCCGTCTATATCGCCGTAATAAATATTGACGCGACAACTTACAGGGGTTTTGTCTTTTTTGTACATCTCTACGGCAAAGGCCGTATTTTTCAAGGTGTAAATTTTATTAGAAAAGAAAGTGCCGTTATCGTCGGTAAGCATATTGCAAACATCGCTTAGGCTTTTACCTAAAAAGTCGTCTCTCTCGAATCCCAAAAAATCGACTACGGGTGAATTCACCTCCACCACGATCGCCTCGGTGTGGTCTTGATTGAGTTTGGCGACGATGATTTGATACGGAACACCATTGAATAAACTTTTATATTTTTGTTGACTCTTTTGTCTCTTTTTGCTCTCCGTGTCGGCAATCTCTTGCAGCTTTTTATTCATTTTAAACAATGCGTCTTGGAGGTTTTTATTTTCGGTCATATCCAAGATGGCGCCGACTATAAGCTTGTCATAATCTCCTTCCTCGATATTGATGAGGGTTTTGTAGAGTTTCGCATATTTTTTTTCTTCGCCGCAATAAAAAACATCCTCGTAACTTAACGATTCTTCCTCGCCGTTTAAGAGTTTTGCATCAAAGCTTTCATGAATGAGCGCATTTTCATATCCCACGAAATCGTGTATACTTTTTCCAAGAATCGCATTTTTGTCATTTTGGGCAAAAAATTTTACAAACTCCTTATTGCATCCGACGTAAAACCCGCCCGGTGACTTGAAATAGATAGGGACAGGGGTGTTCTCAATAATAGATTCGATAAGCGAAATCTCTTTCTTGAGCTCTAGATTTGCGAAATTACTCGCTTCAAGCTGGTCATTTCCGAAGAAATCTTTTAGCAAAGTGGTCTTCTTGTCGAGCGCACTTTTTAGCTCGTCATTTTTCACTTTTTGGTTTGAGAGGTTGTGTATCAAAAATGTGCTGATAATGCTGATATTAAGTTTGTAGATTCCGTATAGTCCGTAATAGTGACGCAAAACACTTTCGTACTCACGGCGCTCTAGTGCATCAAAAACACTTAGCGCCTCCAAGTGTACGCTTTTGTGCAAGGTATCAAAACGATCTTCATCGAATATTTTATACGCCTCGGGGTGATTTTGGGCGACTACCCGTAGATTTTTATGGATAGCGCAATACCGATGATCGAGTTCGGGTGCCATAGTTTTATCTCTAGCGATAATCGCGCGGATAAGCTTTTCGAGCCACTCAATCTGTCCGTAGCAAAGGTGCATCACGTCATCGGAATCTTCAAATTCAAAAAGCTTCTTTACGCTTACCGTATCCTCTAGATCAAGCTTGCTTTGTTCTTCTAAAAAACACAAGGCAAATTCTCGCTTAAGACGCAAAACAAACTCTGCGACTTTCTTCACCTCTTCTAGTTCGCATTTTAGAAGCACCAAACGCAAGTCGCTAAGCTCATCTAAGATATAAAACGGGGGAATCTGGTGTGCGAAACACTCTAAAACACACTCCCTCAAGACCGAAACGTCTATATGCTCAAGCAAAACCGCATTTTGTATTTTTTTTGCCAACGGGATGATGGAAGAGTTATATAGACGCTTTTCATCTATCAAAAAAGTATTTAAAACGTTAACTAGATACTCTTTTTTGTAAACAGACATCCTTATCCGCCTTGAAAGACTCTTTGCGCTCTGAATCTTTAATATCTTTAATTCCATTATACAGAAACATTGAGGCAAATAGATGTTTTTTACAAAATTAGAGATATTAACTTGTGCTAACGACTTCTTCGATGAAATTTTTTAAATTTTTGTGTTATATTTATGGCGTAGGCAACAATTAAACTCTTAGGGTGGTTTATGGATAGCATAAAGAAGATCAAGGTTATCGAAGGTGTGTATTGGATAGAGATTGCGGAAGCAAATTTGCGGTTGCTCTGCGGCTGTCCTGCTGACATCGTAAAGCATCTCACGAGAAAGGGACTTATCGTCACTATCGAGTCAAACGGCATCAAATATGAAACGGGACCGAATGCCATTTTGTTATCCGATCTATTCGTCCAAAACGGGGACATATCAAATCTTTCCGAATTTCCCATACTGCAAATGCTCTATAAGCAGGGGATGATAATCCCAAATCATCCCAATAACGACGGCTCAAAACCTATCCTTATCGGAGGTGCTAAACAGGTAAAAACACAACTTGATTACATCTATGTGGGAAATTACGGATTGGTAGATGAAGAGGAGCTAAAAACATGCAACCTCTCCAAAAGCAAAATCGAACTTATGATGAGTATGAAAAAGTGGTTTGCCTTCGGCAAAATTAAAAAAAGCGAAGAACTTATAGACACCCTCACTCTGGAGAAAGCTCCGAAAGAAATCAAAAACGGCGTCGCAATAGCAAGAAGCGGAAAAAACAAATTTACTTTACGCTACAAAGAGGAGGAGTGTGAAATCGATCTCAATCTCTACTCGGACAACGGCTACGAATCCCCCTACCCTTTAGGCTATTACCATAACAAACGGGAGTATTTCGCCATCATCCATTCCGGGCAAGGGGACGGCTGGGACATAAACCGCGCAAGTATGTCAAGCGTATTGATGTTTCAAGGAAAGATATATCTTATAGACTGCGGTCCAAATATCCACTATACCCTAAAAGCACTCGGTATTAGCATCAATGAGATAGAGGGGATCTTCCACACACACGCTCACGACGACCACTTTGCGGGTATCACTTCATTGATGC
This sequence comes from uncultured Campylobacterales bacterium, assembly GCA_964500775.1. Classification (GTDB taxonomy): domain Bacteria; phylum Campylobacterota; class Campylobacteria; order Campylobacterales; family CAZCQG01; genus CAZCQG01. The sequence goes on along the minus strand of CAZCQG010000021.1, from coordinate 11,299 downwards.
GAGCCGATCACAGGATCAAATACTACACTTCGAAAATCGTAAGAAAATCGGTGACAAAAAAACTATGCGCGTTGCTTGATTTGGATGAAGTGTCGTTTAGCACCTACTTTGATATTCACGATCTAGAGCTTGACACATGGAATAATATCGAAGGACTCGAAGTAATGCCGCTCATCTCTCCCCATCCGATAGAGACGAATATTTTTTATTTCCGCACGATGTGGGAAGGGGGATATAAAAGCTATGCCCACTTGGCAGACCTCACCTCCTTTAGCGTGCTCGATAAAATGGTAAAAAAGAATAAAAACGACCTAGGGATTCCAAAGGCATTTCACGACAAAATCAAAAAAGAGTACCTTCGAGAAACTTCGATAAAAAAAGTCGATGCAGGCGGGGGGATGATTCACGGTGAAGCAGAGGACTTTAAAGGGGATAAATCTGAAAAAATCATCCTCTCTCACACCTCCATAGATCTCAACGAAAAACAAAAAGAGATAGGTTCTAGCGCACTTTTCGGGAGCGTAGACGTGCTGGTACCCGACTATCAAGATTTCTTAATGCGCTCGGCATTTCATTATTTGCGTTCGTATTTTCCCACGGTTCCGGTATATCAACTAAGAATCCTAATGAACAACAAGGTAGAACTCATTAACCCCGAAACGATTCTTATAAAAGAAGGGGAAAAGAGCGACTTTATCTATTTGATACTAAGCGGCAGCGTGGAGATGATACAAACAAAACAAAACATCCACGGTCTCCTTTCCGCGGGCGCAATACTCGCGGAGATAATCGGTCTGAATAACGTAGAATCGTTTGAAACGTATAGAACGGTAAACTATGTACGCGCACTCAAGATTCACACAAGCCTCTACCGCGAGTTCGTCGTAAAAAATGATTTGTACGCGAGCATCGAAAGCTCCCAAGATATACGAGAATTTTTACGCAAAACAAAACTTTTCGGTCAAGATATCTCCCATCCCGTCCAAAATAGACTGCTACTTAATATGAGAAAAATTAGTATCAGCAGAGGGGATAAGCTTGATGTGAATAAAAATGAATTTATTTACATCATACGAAGCGGCGAGGTAGAGCTTTCAAAAAACGGGATTACCTATTCGATCCTCTCGCAGGGAGATTTCTTTGGAGTGGATAATTCAAGAGTAGTACAAGACAACTCTTATAGTCTTTTGGGGCTAACAAAAACCGAGATACTCGCGATACCGTACTTTATTATCTCAAATATCCCGATAGTAAACTGGAAGCTCCTAGAGAGCTACCAAAAAAGGCTAGCTTTTTAAAAACAGTATGCTTCGCTCATTCATATGATAGACCTCTTGATTCTCCATCGGGAGGTCAGAGTCGCTAAAGTCAAAAGGATAATCTTTTGAAGTGTCGAATACATAGCTCCACTTGATACCCGATTTTAGCTTCGGCAGGATGATGACTTTGTCTTTCCAGTCAAAATTTAGAAACATATATATCTCTTTTAATGCATCGCCGTGCTCTTTTTTGAGCCAGATGTGCATCCCAAAAGCCCTATCCTCTTTTTTGAAGCTCATCTTTTTTGCCACATTGTCTAAAAACTCGACTTCGGCTTCTTCGTATAAAATCGCATAATCTTCAAACTTTAATAAAGGGTGTCGTCTCCTTAGGGCGATAAGATTTTTAAAAAAACGAAAAAACTCGAAATTTTTCTCTTTAAGATTCCAGTCGACCCAACTTATCTCATTGTCTTGGCAGTAGGCGTTATTATTCCCTCTTTGTGTCCTACAAAACTCATCGCCCGCCAATATCATCGGCACTCCATCGCTTAGCAACAACATTGCCGCAAGATTCTTCATCTGCTTTTTGCGGAGTGCCAATACGTTTTTATTGCTCGTTTGTCCTTCTGCTCCGCAATTCCAACTAAAGTTATCATCGCATCCGTCTCTGTTGTCTTCACCGTTTGAGATATTATGCTTTTGGTTGTAGCTCACTAGGTCGTGCAAAGTGAAGCCGTCGTGACAAGTGATGAAATTGATACTGTGATACGGCGTACGTTCGCTTTGCATATATATATCAGGGCTTCCGAGCAGCTTATTTGAGACACTTAAGGCAAGACCGTCGTCGGATTTGATAAAACGCCTGATGTCATCCCTGAATTTTCCGTTCCATTCCGCCCATCTCCCCCAAGACGGAAACGAACCCACTTGATACAACCCCGCCGCATCCCATGCTTCGGCGATGAGCTTCGTATTTGCTAGAATAGGATCGTTTGCTATATGCTCCAACAACGGAGGAGAAGCCAACACCTCGCCATCCCTTCCGCGACCTAAAATCGATGCGAGATCAAAACGAAACCCGTCGATGTGCATATCCATCACCCAATACCGGAGTGAATCGAGTATCATCTCGCGCACTACGGGATGATTGCAATTGATGGTGTTTCCGCAACCTGAATAATTTTTATATCCACCGTCTTCATCGAGCATATAGTAGGTTTTATTATCGATTCCTCTAAAGCTAAAAGTGTGTCCAAGTTCATTCCCTTCGCTTGTATGGTTAAAAACAACGTCTAAAATCACCTCGATGCCCGCTTTGTGGAAGCTTTTTACCATCTCTTTAAACTCCCTAATAACACTTTCGGGCTTTTTAGGGGTGCTTCCGTAGCTCAATTTCGGAGAAAAAAAGTTTATGGGGTGATACCCCCAAAAATTTAAGAGAAATTTTCCCGTATTAGGGTCTCTCATATTACTATAGGTCTCTTCAAATTCATAAATAGGTAATAGCTCTATCGCTGTAATACCTAATTCTTTGAGATAGGGAATCTTTTCGGTCAATCCCGCAAAAGTTCCTTTATTGACCACATTTGCGCTCTGATGAAAGGTAAAGCCTCGAACATGTAGCTCATATATTACGGTTTCCGCAAACGGTCTATTGAGTGGTCTGTCATCCCCCCAGTCAAAGTCATCATCTTCCAAAGCGACGCTTCTTCTATTTCTCACGGGAGAACACACCTCTCCTTCAATATCATGACCGCAAATATCACCCCAAGAATCTGCTCCGGTAATGAGTCTCGCGTACGGATCAATAAGGACATCTGCGGAGTTATATCTGTAGATATGCGGGTTTTCATTTGGACATCTATCAAACCTATAGCCATATCTTATACCGCTACTAAGCCCTTCGATACGTATGTGCCATATATCTCCGGTTTTGTTTATCAAAGGATCAATCTCTACCTCGGCAAATGGTTCTCTTTTGCCGCCTGCAAAGAGGACAAGTGTCGCAAAAGTAGCATTCTTGGAGTAGACCGCAAAGTTAATACCGTTATTGATAGTCTTGCTGCCTAGAGGCAAAGGGGAGCCTCTTGAGACCTTAAAGAGCTTCTTGAAGTATCTTGAGCTTATTTTAGGCACTGTAATCCTTTAACAATGTAATCAATAAGCTTATCTTATCATAATCTATTGTGAAAGTATTATTTTATTACGATAGTGTTTCGTCCGTTATTTTTTGCCTCATAAAGTGCATCGTCGGCATTTTTGATTAAGTCTTTGAGATTCTTATAGTCCATACAGCCCGCAATTCCGAAACTCGTCGTAATTTTTTCCTTGATTCCGAAGTCAAAATTTTCAATTTCATTTTTTATTTTTTTTGCAAGATTGTAGGCATCTTTAGGATTACCGTTTTTTATGATGAGCAAAAACTCCTCACCTCCCCACCGAAATAAAATGTCATCTTCGCGAATAGAGCCTTTGACCAACTTCGCAAATTTTAGGAGAATCTCATCACCTTGTTCATGCCCGAATCTATCGTTGATACTTTTAAAATAATCAATATCAAAGAGTATTACGCTAAGTGAACCGTATTCGATAAGTTTTTCAAAATAGCCGTTTTGTTTCAACTCCTCGAATTTGTGCCTATTGAAAAGATTGGTAAGCTGGTCTAGATTCGCTCTATTTTGCAACTCATAATTTATTTCGCGCAATTCTGCCGTTTTTTTCTCGATAGTAGAATCGAGATTATCTACGACACCCCGAAGCTCATTCTCTTTGTGTTGAATTATCGTTTTGTATTTAAAGACGAGATAGGTCACGATAAATACAAATACAAACGAAAAAAGAGAAAGGACGATAAAAAGTTTTTTCGCACTCTCCAAGTCCTCTTCTAGAGGATAGACAAGTGTAAGCAAAGCCCGTATCTCGCCCTCTTTTTCAAAAAAACCGCTTTTTTCGCCATACATCGCCACCATCCCCTTGGGCGCGGATGCGGGATCGGAGTGGCATCGCATACATCTTGGCTGATTCTTTTGGGTGGGAATAATATAGTACATAGCTTTACCGTTCTCGGTGTCTATGATGTCATAATATTTTTGGAGCTCATTTTTGTTGAATTTTTCTAGCAGCTCTGCCTCAAACTTCGTCGCCTTATTGTTTGGATTTGTAGGATTAGGCGAGGCGTATTTGATGCTAATGGGCGGCTTTCCTTCTGCCGCTCGTATAGAATTATAGTACTGGTTAACCCCCTTCGCACCGTATGTAGATGAAAGTAAAATGGGATTAAAATAATCTTCGGAAATCACCCCTTTTGATTGCAATTCAAATATTTGGATTTTTTGTTCGTTTTCCACATATCTTCGTACGGCCTTATATCCGTCAAGAATATTTAATATCTTCTTCTCTGCCTCTTTGTAGACATAGAGCTGTGTTTGATTATAAAAAACAACCTCTAAAAAAATAAATAGACCGAATATCCCGACGATGAAACTAAGTCGTAATTTATCTTGAAAAATATTCTTTAACAATACGAACCTTAAAATTTTATTTGTGAAATTTTACAAAAAAAGTATAAATATTCAGTATGTTATTTCTCTCTATGGAGCATTTTTTGCGAAAAGTAGATGCAAACATAGAACACAACCCCGATTAAGTAGGAAATGTATTTATTTCCGTATCCTAGGTACTCTGCGCATAATTCAGGTAAAAATAGCAACGGCACTATTAACAAAAAACCTATTTTTTCAAATATGTTTGTTTTCTTAATAAAATATCCTTGGGTAAGCGATCCGAATGCAAACATCCCAAGAGTCGCCGTAACAAAAATCAGAGCAACCTCAAAGGGATTGGTTATCCAAACCCACCCTTCGGCGTTCGATGGTGAGAGCGGGTCGATTCCGCTTATTAGAATGAGTGTGGGATTGAAAAAGAACATAAAAGGCAATATCGCCGTACGCATATCGTAAGTAAACCCCTGTATCCCTGTTTTGATCGGATCGGATTTTGCAATACCGCTCGCCGCGTAAGCAGCGATACCTACCGGCGGAGTGTCATCGGCGAGGATTCCGAAATAAAACACGAAAAGATGCGCCGCAATCGTCGGTATAAGATAGCCGTTGTCGTGTGCAAGATGCATAATAACGGGTGCTGTCAAAGAAGCCATAACGATGTAATTTGCCGTAGTCGGCAATCCCATCCCGAGGATAAGCGATGTAACGGCGGTAAGAAGGAGGATGATAAGAATATTTCCGTTGCTTAGCATCTCGATTACCTCAGTAAGCACCTGTCCGATTCCCGTAAGCGTTATCGAACCCACTACGATGCCCGCAACCGCTGTCGCCAATGCTATAGGTATCATATTTTTGGCACCCGAAACCATGCCGTGATAAATATCGGTAAAACCTTCGGCAAAATCAGAAAGAACGATGCGCCGATCTTTGAAATAGCGCACGAACGATCTTTGAAACACGATAAGGAGGAGCAAGAACATCACCGCATTAAATGCCGCCGACATAACCGATTCCCGTAATACTATTAAAGTGTAAAGGAGGAAAAAAATAGGGACTAGGTAGTGTATGCCCGAAAGAAACGTCGCCATCTTCGGCGGGAGATTCTCTTTTCTTTCGCCTTGTAATCCTAATTTCAGCGCCTCTAAGTGGACGATATAAAAAAGGGCAAAATATGAAACGAACGCGGGTATAAAAGCCGCATAAATTACGTCTAGAAAATTTAAGCCCAAAAACTCTGCAATAATAAACGCCGCAGCACCCATGATCGGAGGCATAAGCTGCCCGTTGGTGCTAGCTGCGACTTCAACTGCAGCCGCTTTATATGCGGGTAATCCGGTCTTTTTCATTAGCGGAATGGTAAATGTCCCCGTGGTAACTGCATTAGCGGTCGATGAGCCGGAGATTATCCCCGTCAGTCCGCTCGCCACCACGGCAGCTTTTGCCGGTCCCCCTTTATAGCCGCCTAGTAGCGCATAAGCGAGTTTTATAAAATACTCTCCCGCTCCCGCGCGCTCCAAAAGGGAGCCAAAAAGGACAAACAAGAATACAAACCCCGCACTTACCCCCAAGGGCACGCCGAATATCCCCTCGGTCGTTAAAAACATATGCCCCGCAAGCTTTTGTATCGATGCGCCTTTGTGTGCAATCACTTCGGGCATATACGGACCGAAGTAGTCATACGTCAAAAAGGCTATCGCAACTATCGCCAAAGCTTTCCCTATGACGCGTCTACTCGCCTCAAGCAAAATAAGGGTTGTAATCACTGCTACGACTATGTCTCTTGAAAAATATGCCCCCGGTCTATAAGCAAGTCCCTCGAAATCCAAAAAGATATATAAGGCTCCCAAGGCTCCGACAATGGCAAATACATAGTCATACCAAACGACGACTCCCTTTTTCGTCATACTTTTGTTTGCGGGATACAGCAAAAAAGTCAAAAGTATCGCGAAAGAGAGATGTATGGAGCGAACCATCGTAGAGTTCGTAGGTACAAAAGCCGTATAGAGTTGGAAGAGAGACCAGCTAAAAGCAACAAGCCCTACAAACATATAGAGCTTTGTGCTTTTGCCTATATCCCTCTGCCCCTCAAGCGTCTCTAAGTCGTTTTCGACCCTGCTATCCATCTATTTTATCAAGCCTACTTTTTTATAATAAGCCTCTGCGGCTTTATGCAAAGGCACACTCGTCCCTTCTAGGAGTGATTCTTTTGTTATGCCTTTATAGGCAGGATGTAACTCTTTGAAGTCATCAAAGTTTTCCAAAATTGTCGATACGATAAGCTCTACCGCTTTGTCGTCTACGTCTGCACTAGTTACAAGTACGGCTTTTACCCCTATACTAGTGACATCTCTATCTACACCCGAATAAGTACCCGCAGGAATAACCCCGAATGCGTAATAAGGATGCTCATCGACAACCTCTTTGGCTTCTTTGGAATTGATGTCGATTATATCTATGGCTACGGAATTTGAAGCATCTTTAATATTGGCGGTCGGATGCCCCACCATATAGAAATAACCGTCTATTTTATTATCCGTCAAAGCTGCAGGACATTCAGGTGCTTTTAGCACCCCCGCTAGCTTCAGATCATCATCTTTCAAACCAAACTTTTCCATAATAATGGGTGCCGTATTGGCTTGACCGCTTCCCGGATTCCCGAGATTAATTCTTTTCCCTTTTATATCCTTGAATTCATTAATGCCGGAATCTTTACGCACTACAAGCGCTAAGAGCTCTGGATATATCGCCATAACGCTTCTAAGTTCTTTAAACGGTGCGTCGGCAAAATTCCCTTCTCCTTTATATGCTTGATACGCTACGTCACTTTGAACGGTACCGAAATCAAGTTCACCCGCTTTGATGTTATTTACGTTGTACACAGAACCGCCCGTCGATTCTACGCTGCACCGAATCTTGGTCTCTTTTTTCTTCTTATTCACCATACGGCAAACCGCACCTCCGGTAGGATAGTATGTACCGGTAACTCCACCTGTTCCGATCGTGATAAATTGCGTCGCAAATAACGGCATCGCTAGGGCTACGGAAACACACGTCGCCAAAACTTTTTTCATAATATTCCTCCTTTAAGTTTTGTTAATGTTCATTGTAGCAAATGAAAATAAAATTGTCACTTCAATCCGTTTTCGGAAATATTTTAATAATTGTGATAGAATTCTCGATTATTTTTTTTAGGGAGAAAATATGGAAAATCTTACACTGTTACAGTTGCAAAAATTAAGAGATTTGATTAACGATACTTCAAAAAAAGACGATAATCATAAAGAGTTGGTAGTATTACTTAAAAAGAGGTATAAACTCGAAAAAAATATTATCGACGACGTACTCAAAATAGTAAATGAAAACACACACACGGCAGCGACTCTAGACCCGTCTGCACTTAGAGAGATTAATCTCTATCTAGAGCTTTTAAATCTCAAGCCGAGAAAATACGATGTCGCCAACCCCGACTTAGCGAAGTTAAAACAACTTATCAACAACAAAATATTTCACATCAAAAAAGAGCTAGGGCTTACAAAGTCAAGAAGCTAACCTTCAAACCCGTCATCGGCAAAAATCGGGGTATCCACCTTGGAGTCTTTTTTGAGTCGTATCTCAAAAAGCGCTCCTTTGCCGACGTTCTTCGCATCTATCGTCCCGCCAAATCTGTACTCGATACTATTTTTTACCGTATAGAGTCCCAAACCTCTATTTCTTGATTTAAAGTGCGTCGTCGTATATGGATCAAATATATTCCCCAATACCTCCGGAGCTATGCCGCCTGCATCGTCGTGAATATCGATCGCAAGCATACTTCCCGTGTCAAAAATCTTTATCTTTACGTTTGCTTCTTGAAGCTTCCTATCCTCTACTATCTCTTTGATGTTAATAAGTAGTGCCAAGAATATCTCCGAAACACTATTCTGATCGCCGTTTATAACAATATCTTCAGGCTCGATGACACTCTCTATATTGATTCTAGAATTTTTAAGAGACTGCCCCATAAAATCCAAAGCACTTCCCAATGCTTCTTTCAAGACTACCCTTCCCGTATGACGTGTGTCTTCGTAAAAGTCGGTGAACTTCGTAATAATCGTCGAGAGATACTCTAACTGCACCATTACCCTATCGACTATTTCATAAATCTTCTTTTTATCAATCTCGTTGTATTCGATCATATCCGATATATTTTGGAGGTGTAGTCCGACAAGATTGAGCGGTTGCCTCCATTGGTGAGCGATATTTACGAGCAATTCCCCAAGCGCGTTCTTTTTGTTCTGTTCGTAAATAATCTCATCTCTTTGTTTTGACCTCGAAACTTCTTCTTCGATTCTGCTTTGAAGCGACTTGTTAATGAGCGCCAATTCTTCACTTTTCTTTTTAAGGTTCTCTTCTAGCTCTTTTTGTTTTGTTATATCTATAGAAAAACCGCAAATCAAATTAATATCTCTATCGCTTTTTTCTATCGGGAATTTATTGACGAGAAAGTATTTGTTTTTTCCCAAGGTGTTGTACTTGGTGCTCACAAACAAACTTTTACCTTCGCTGAAAACTACATCATTTACTTTCTTATGTTTTTCGACTTGATCTGCAGGGATGACATCATAAATATTTCTTTTGTTTCCCAAGCCGAATTGATCTTCAAAGCTAGCGCTACTCTCTACGATATTCCCTTCCCTATCGTGGATATGAATCATCACGGGTGAATACCGTAAAATATTGTAAAACTTCCATGCGAGATTCTTCACCGGAAAGCCGATATAGGTGCTTATCCATCGGATAATAAATAATGAAACGATTGTCAAAATCGCAATAGAAAGGGTCGTGTAAAGCGTCGTCGCACTATGGAGAAATTGTGTTTCTTCGACGGTGATTCCCACCAAAAGCGTGCTCTGCAACTCCCCCTTATAACCGCTGTTTATCTCTTTTTTTGCGACGATTACGTGTTGATCAAGCTCAATAATGTCTTCATTAGAATCGCCTCCGTTCAAAGGGGCAAACCGTGAAATAAGAGCCTCGGCGAAAGATTCTTGCTTCAGCTTCGGAGCATATTCATTACTACCCGCTATTATCGCCCCGTTTTCATCGATCATAAACATAAAGACGATTCTTGGGTCCTCTTTAGTAATTTTCTCGACAAATAACGAAGACTGGTATCTCCCGCCGAAACTCACTTTTTCGATAGAGAGCGCTAAAGTGCTTGCGATAGTATTGGCTAGTGAGTTTCTTTCGAATTCAAACTTTTTCTCGTCCATATAGCTATTTACCATATAGACTATGAGCATCAAGACAAAAACCAGTCCCCCGAAAGCAAACGTAAGCCTATTCTCTATCTTGCTAAACGTATCTTCTTGCTTGAGCCCTTTAAATGCGCTAGTTTTTGACATTTATCGTATTTGCTTTATAGTGTTATTCCAAAATTCATTTTTGGCTTGCCATGGTTTTTTAAATGTATCGGGTATGGGACCGAGCCAACCGGGATACATATCCAAAGTCTCTTCCGTGACCGGAAAAACAGGGATTAAAACCTTGGTCGGTATCTCTTTACCCATAAGAAGTTTATAAGCGATTTTCATAGATTCCTCGCCGATAGGCCCGCAAAACTGCGCACTATCTATCTTGGTGAGAGTTTTGTCCCTGATGTTTTCTATCGATACGGGATCACCGTCTATCGTAGCGACGATTATCTCATCTCTTTTGGCATCTTTCAAAGCCTTGACGACACTAAGCCCGCCCCCGTCATTGACGGTAAAGACGGCATCCACACTCCCCTTTCTCGGAAAATCTCTTAGTATATCCGCGCCCGCTTGCTTTCCTCCGATAGGCTCTACCGCTTTATAGCTTGCTAAAATCTTGTATGCCTGATGAGTATCTCGCAATGCGTCCAAAAAGCCGTCCACTCTCTCTACCGTGGAAGAGACATGGGGATAGTCGACTAAAATGAGCTTGATTTCATACTCATCTTTAAATTTCGAAGCAATATATTCACCGTTGAGATACCCCGCCATATAGTTGTCAGAAGTGACGTAAGAATCTATTTTACCTTCGATTATGTACTGATCATACGCCACTACGGGGATTTTCGCGATATTCGCAGCTTTGAGCGGCTCTACAAGTGCGGCATTATCCGTTGGTTGAACAATAATCAAATCAACACTTTTAGCAACGGCATCATGCATTTGATTGATTTGATTCTCAATCCCTTGCTCGCCGTCTCCCGCGACATATTCCAAAAGTTCTACGGTAGGCGCACCCGTCGCCAAAGCCTCTTTGTTTATCGCCTCATACGCTTTTACGAGACCTGCACGCATAGCAACTTGCCCGGGAATGTTCATAGACCAATACAAAGCCGCTACTTTGTAGCTCTTCGCACCAAAGAGTTCAAGACCGAGAAACATTAGGAGAAGTACAATCTTTTTCATCTCTTTACTTTAATGAGTATTTCGTGAACAAATTAATTATAGCCGAATTTATGATGCCATATATATCTTTTAATTTACCTTTGTCATCGATATAGTAAGTATCGGGCACATCAGC
>CAZCQG010000020.1:0-42090 GCA_964500775.1 uncultured Campylobacterales bacterium | reverse complement strand
CTATCTGATCGGAAGCGGCTACGACTTGGTTGTTAGCTTCGGCGATGGTGCGGACAGAGGAGATGATAGGAGTGGCGATACTATTTCCGAAGTAAATCGCGATTCCTAAAATAAGTACTGCAAAAATTGCGCTTGAGATTAGTATTATATTTCTTGTCTCTACGACGGGTCTATCGATCTCTTCCATCGTTATATCGACGATTACCGCCCACTTTGTGCCGAAGAAATCAAGCGGCGCAAATGCACTTATTACCTCATCGCCCATCACGTCGTATGCGTTTATTATTCCGCTTTCTCCATTTAGTGCTCTTTTTACCGATTCTGTTTGGGTTTTGTTGTTTTTTGCAAAAGAAGCGGCAACGGAATAATTGGTCATATCTTCGATAAGATCACTCCGCATCAAATAATCACCGCCCACAAGATAGCTCTGCCCCGTTTCCCCTAATCCGGCATTATTCGTCATAATATTATTCAATACCGAATTATCCATCTGCACGGCTACTACACCGAGCATCTCCCCTTTTTCCATGATCGGTGCTCCCATAAAAATCGAAGGAGCATTATTACTAGGAGCATACGGACGCATATCCGAAAATGCTATCTGCTTTGAGGCGACTACTTTTCTCCACACCTCCGCCAATCCCGAATCCTTTAACTCTCCCACTCCGATATTCGCACCGAGATCGGATTCCTTGGCTACGGTATACATCACGTGACCGTGCGCTTTGCAAATAACAAAAATATCATACAGATGGAAATCTTTGACCATCTTTTCAAACTGTTCGTTATACTCGGCGTATACCTCTTTTACGTCACTCTTATCTACGATATCAAACGGAGCGTCCCCCTGAACATCATATTTTTTATGTAGTGCCACGAGTTTGTTAAATAGCCTTGCGGTATCTCCGCTGTTTCCTATCGCAGACATCCCGCTTTTTACAGAATCCATATATGTCCGTATATTGCCTATTTTCAGATTCGTTACCCCTTCGAGTTTTATCTCGGCTTCATGCTCTAGGGCGTTCTCCGCTTTGGTTATCGAGATAATCCCGAGTACGATGATCGGTATCAAACCTAGCGTCATTAGTATTACGATTAGCTTCTTTTTAAAACTCATACGTGGCTCCTCTTTTAGATTTTTTTGTCAATATCACCCATATACAACTGTCTCGGTCTCGTGATTTTCATAGCGGGATCAGAACGAAGTTCAAACCATTGCGCTACCCAGCCCACCGACCTTCCGATTACAAAGATAGGCGTAAACATATTGATGGGGATTTTTAATGCCGTGAGTATGATACCCGAGTAAAAGTCAACATTTGGATACAATTTGCGCTCGATAAAGTAACTATCGTTTAAGGCTATCTCTTCTATTTTGTATGCCACCTCTAGCAGTCTATTATCGACGTTTATATCCCCTTTTATGCCCTCTAAGATTCCTTTGAGGATTCTTGCTCGCGGATCGTAGTTTTTGTAGATTCTGTGTCCAAATCCCATCAGACGAAACGGATCATTTTTATCTTTGGCTTTTTGTATATATTTATCGACATTACTTATATTGTCTATGAGTTTGAGTTGATTAATAACCGCTTCATTGGCACCGCCGTGCAACGGTCCCCACAAAGCAGATATTCCCGCTGAAATCGAAGCATACGGGTGCGCTCCGGTGGAGCAAACGACGCGAACTGCCGTAGTTGAAGCGTTTTGTCCGTGGTCGGCATGGAGGGTGAAAATCGTATCGAGCGCTTTGACTTCTATCTCTTTTATCTCGGCATCACCGTTGGGAAACGCACGCAACATATAGAGAAAATTCTCGGTGAAGTACCTATTGGTGTCGGGGTAGATGAGGGGCAAACCTACGCTGTGTCTATACGCCATCGCCGCAATCGTGGGAATCTTAGCGATGATTCGTTGCGCCATCGTATAATAGCCGTTGGTATCGCATATCGTCGAGCCGTGACATTCCATAAAGTTATGATAAAACGAAGAGAGAGCGGCAACTGCCGAAGAGAGCGTCGCCATAGGGTGAGAATCATCGGGAAACGCCTGAAAAAGGCGATTTAACTTTTCGTGCAGGAACGATCTTTTTCGAATAAGCGCATCAAATTCGGCGTATTCGCGAGGATTTGGAAATTTGCCGCTAAGAAGCAGGTAGCACACTTCAAGGTAATTTTTTGAGTGAGCTATATCTTCGATAGCGTACCCGCGATGGTACAGCTCCCCTTTTTCACCGTCAAGAAACGTTACTTTCGATTCGCAATTGACCGTCACGGCAAGACTCGGATCGTAAGAGTAGAGCCCAAACTCCTTGGGAAGTGCCGATATATCTAGCGCCCCCATCCCTTTGGTGGGCATCTTTATCTCGGCATCAAACCTCTTGCCGGTTCTATTGTCGATAAGTGTGACCGTATCCATTTCGGCTCCTTTGGAAAAAACATAACTACGCCATTCTAACCGCTAGGGTATTTAGATTACATTTACTTATAAAGGAGCGAAAAAAAACTTAATGAAGTTTAAGAAAATTATTTAGCGAAATCTATCGCTCTATGCTCCCTAATGACCGAAACTTTAATCTCGCCGGGATATTGCACTCCCCCTTCAATCTCTTTTGCTATCTCTTTAGCGATGAGAACCGTTTCGTCATCATTGACCGTTTCGGCATTTACGATGACCCGTATTTCCCTACCCGCATTGATCGCGTATGCTTGTCGCACGCCGCTTTTTCGCATAGCAATGTCTTCTATCTCTTGGACTCTTTTGAGGAAACTCTCTAGTACTTCACGTCTCGCGCCCGGACGTGCGGCGGAGAGTGTATCTGCTGCACATACTGCGGCACTTTCGATATGTTTTGCCTCTTCGTGTCCATGATGCGCATAGATGGCATTTATCACTACGGGGTCTTCTTTATACCGCTTACAGAGTTCACCGCCTAGATCTACGTGACTACCGCTATACTCTTGCGTCAATGCCTTGCCGATGTCATGCAATAAACCTGCACGACGCGCAAGTTGTTCGTCTCCGCCGAGTTCTGAAGCGATAATACCCGCTAGATGGGCGACTTCAAGCGAGTGTCCGAGAGCGTTTTGCCCATAACTCGCCCGATAGCGTAATCGTCCGATATGTTTAACTAGCTCGGGGTGTATCCCTTTTAGTCCGAGGTCAACGATGATATTTTCACCCTCTTCTTTGATTTTTTCCTCAAATTCCTCGGTTACTTTTTTGTACACTTCCTCGATTCTAGCCGGTTGGATTCTGCCGTCACTCACGAGCGATTCGATTGTGCGTGTCGCTATAGCTCTACGATAGAGGTTGAAGCTGCTCAAAATGATGGCACCCGGGGTATCATCGATGATGATGTCCACACCCGAGAGCATCTCTAATGTTTTGATATTGCGCCCCTCTTTGCCGATGATTCTCCCTTTGAGGTCATCGTCGGGGAGATTTACGACGTTGATAAGTCGCTCAGCCGCAAACTCTCCGGCAAAGCGTGTCGTGGCTTGGGCGATGACGTAATTGGCTTTTCGTTTTGCTTCTTCTTTTGCATTCGCTTCGTATTTTCTTATGATATGTGCCAATTCGTCTCTTGATTCCTCTTCTATCCGTTTAAAAAGTAGCTCTTTTGCCTCGTCTTTTGTCATCCCTGCGGCATGGCTCACCTCTTTGATGACCGCACCTAGCTTCTCTTTGTATTCGGCTTTGAGATTCTCGATGTATTCGGAGTTTTCAATGAGTTTTTGTTTTTTCGACTTAAGTTCGTTTTTCTCTTCGGTCACTTCGTTGAGCTCTTTTTCGAGCCTTTTTACGATGTTTTCCTCTTTTTTGTCGAGTTGGTTGAGTCTGTTTTCGTAATCGCTTTTGAGCCTCTTGTATTCGTCCTCAAACCTTTTTTTGGCTTCAAGTTCAGATTCTTTGGCCTTAATCTTTATGTCGTGGAGCTTCAGCTCCGCCTCGTGCTCTATCGCCTTGGCTTTCGCCTTGGCTTGTTCTATGTGGATTTCGTATTTGGCATCATTTAACTTTTTGGATACCAAGTACGCGCCTGCCGCCCCGACTACTCCCGAGGCCGCCCCTATCGCGATAAATTCTACCATCTATTAAGCCCCTGCGTTTAAATATACCCTCCGCGGTAATACAATAATCGCCGCATACATCGTGCGCGTCCGAAATAATTTGACTGCTATAACATAGTGACCTTTGGGTAAAAAGCACTATTGGTCGCACACGGAGTTTTTCGAAAAACCTATCAAACATCCCTTTTCCGAAACCTATCCTTGCGAATCTGACATCGATCCCTACTATAGGAACAATCGCCATCTCCACTTTTGTAATTTTTTTTCGAGAGTTTGTAGGCTCTAAAATACCGAATCTTC
Source organism: uncultured Campylobacterales bacterium (assembly GCA_964500775.1). GTDB lineage: Bacteria > Campylobacterota > Campylobacteria > Campylobacterales > CAZCQG01 > CAZCQG01. The sequence continues at coordinate 37,720 of CAZCQG010000020.1, read as the reverse complement.
CCTCTTTTAAAGGAGGACGATATTCTACCATTTTAAAGCTAACGCCTTCCATAAATGGGAGGTATAGCAATATTTTACCTCTTCGCAAATATTTGATTATCTTATGAATATCGGGCTCGATAGGAAGCGGAGAAAATAATAGTATTGATTTCGGTTTGTATCTTTGTATAATCGATAATATCGAACTTCTAATATAAAAGTCGCTTTTATACCCTTTTTTTTGCACCGTTTTCAGTTTTTTCAGCGATTCTTGTCTAAATGCCGTTTTTCCCTCTTGCATACTATTTCCGATTTAGTGATATTAAAATATAATCCAATCCATATACACAATGAAGGGAAATTATGTCAAAAAAACTATTATATGCCACACTATTCATTGCCGCCTTTTTTGTCCTCGGATGTGAGGAGAAAGGATCACTCGATTCTTCGGCTATATCTAGCGGGGTCGAGAAACAAGAAGAGGTATTTCGACTTACCGGATATTCGGGAAAAACCTATACCGTCAAAAAAACTGCCACAGGGCTTGATTTTGGGGAGAGTCTCAAAGGAAAAGCGGTTCTGCTCAATTTCTTCGCCACTTGGTGTCCTCCTTGCAAAGCCGAAATCCCGCATCTAATAACACTTCAAGATAAATACGGGGAACGATTTGAAGTACTTAGCGTCTGTACCGAAGAGGACAAAACACTCAATGAGATACAAGAATTCGTCCAAGAGTACGGAATTAACTACGATATAACCGTAGGCAAAAGCAATCTTGAGCTCGGAAAAGCACTCGGGGGGATTAAGAGCATCCCGTTTATGATTCTTTATTCAACCAACGGTGATTACATCACCCATTACATCGGTGCCACTCCTATCGAAATGATAGAGCAAGACTTACTAAGCCGTGCTTTAGTAGAGGCAAAATAGATGTTTGGAATCTTTAAAAAAACACTCCAAAAAACCGTGGATGCTTTCGGTGTCATAGCGCCGAAAAAAAGCGAAAAAATCGACAAGGAACTTCTTGAAGAGCTTCTTGTGGGTTGCGACATCAATTATGACCTCGTAGAAAAGATGCTAGAGGATATGCCCGATACGGTCACTAGAGGGAGGGTGTTTAATGCGCTAAGCAACATCTTCCGCGGAGAGACCCATTATGACAGGATAAAGGTCGCGGAGGTCGAAACTAGACCGTTAGTTGAGCTCATAGTAGGTGTCAACGGCGCAGGCAAAACTACTACTATCGCCAAACTCGCACGGATGTACAAGAGTGCGGGGAAAAAAGTGTTGCTAGGCGCGGGGGATACCTTTAGAGCCGCGGCAATAGAGCAGCTCAAACTCTGGAGCGAACGGCTAGATGTCTCTATCGTCTCCTCACAACACGGGCACGACCCTGCTGCCGTGGCATACGACACGGTATTTTCCGGAAAATCCAAAGGATATGACAACGTCATTATCGATACGGCAGGAAGACTCCACAATAAAACCAATCTCCAAAACGAACTCCAAAAAATTAACGCCGTCTGCGGCAAAGCAATGGAAGGTGCACCCCATAGGAAAATCCTCGTCTTGGACGGCACACAGGGGAGTTCGGGTATCGAACAGGCAAAGGTTTTTAACGAAGTGCTCAAGATCGATGCCCTCATCATCACCAAGCTAGACGGTACTTCAAAAGGGGGGTCTCTCTTTAGTATCGTCGATGAACTGCGCATCCCCGTAGCCTACATCGGGACGGGTGAAAAAGCCGAGGACCTGATCCCTTTTGACGAGAATGAATTTATAGAGACACTCTTGGACGGGATATTTGGCGAAAAGTAAAAACACTATTTTTGAGTGTCAAGCGTGTGGATTCCAAGTGTCGCGTTGGAGCGGAAAATGCCCGAACTGCGGGGCGTGGGATAGTTTTAGCGAGGTAAATCAAAAAGACCTCAAAGTCTTGCAATCTTTAGAATCCCCACTCGCACAAAAATCAAAACCCACCCCGATAACCGAAGTGGAAGAGGATTCTATCGTACGCTTTAGCTCGGGAGAGGGGGAGTTTGATACGATTTTAGGCGGGGGTATAGTACCGGGCAGCTTGGTGCTTATCGGCGGCAGCCCGGGAGTAGGGAAATCCACACTGCTGCTCAAAGTAGGCGGTGCGCTCGCAAATAGCGGCAAAAAAGTGCTCTACGTCTCGGGCGAAGAGAGCGGCGGACAAATCAAGCTACGCGCCAATAGACTCAATGCCCTCTCGCCCAATCTCCATTTACTCAATGAGATAAAACTCGGTGAGATTCTTAGCGGAATCAAAAGCGACGGTTACGAAGCGGTCATTATCGATTCTATCCAGACGATCTACTCCGAAGAGGTCGGCTCTAGCCCGGGGAGCGTGTCGCAGGTGCGGGAGATCACGTTTGAGCTTTTGCGTCTCGCAAAAGAGGATAGGATCGCTATCTTTATCATCGGACACATCACCAAAGACGGCTCTATCGCGGGACCGAGAATCCTAGAACATATGGTTGATACGGTACTCTATTTTGAAGGCGAGAATAGCAATGAGATTCGCTTGTTGCGGAGCTTTAAAAATAGATTCGGCACGACGAGCGAGATAGGAATCTTTAAAATGGACAACAACGGTCTCGAATCGGCGAAGTCTATCGGCAAGCTCTTTTTCAGCCGTAGAAAAGCGAGCGAAGGCTCGGCTGCGACGGTGATCATGGAGGGGAGCCGCGCATTAGCATTGGAGGTACAAGCACTAGTGAGCGAAGCGAGTTTCGCCTCGCCAAAACGCTCCGCAACGGGCTTTGACACAAATAGGCTCAATATGCTCATCGCCCTACTAGAAAAAAAGATCGAGATTCCGTTGAACCGTTACGACGTCTTCGTCAACATCAGCGGTGGGGTAAAAATCAGCGATACGAGTGCCGACCTCGCAGTCATCGCCGCGATACTTTCGAGTTTCCGCAAAAGGGCATTGTCGCAGGACAGCATATTTCTAGGCGAGGTTTCGCTTATCGGGGATGTCCGCGAGGTAAACTCCATCGACATCCGCTTAAAAGAAGCGAGCACGTTAGGTTTTGAGCGCGCCATCATCCCCAAAAAGCCCAAACAAACTTATGGAATCAAATGCTTCGAGGCAGACGACGTCACGAAGATCATTGAGTGGATGTAACGATTTGAGAGGCTAAGTTGCACTCAACCCAGTTGCCGCACGACAGGTCCCCGAAATCAGAGATTTCGACCCATCGGGACAAAGCGTATCGTGCAACTTAGCCTCTTCACCTCCGGTAGCCCACTACCCCACTTTGCGACATATTTACCGCATGATAAAACGTGATGCCCTCACGCTTGGCGTAGTAACGCATCAATAGTTTCTGCAAGGCGGGTTCAGCAGATGGGTGAAACCAACCGTTGTTGCTTATAGCGATGACGTTTTTGGGAGCAGCGCGCAAGAACTCCTCGCTAGTCGCCTCATAACATATCGCGATTCTAAACGCCTCGCCACCGATGGTTATATCGGTGGGGCGTTCCGCCCCTTTATAGTCCTCTGCGCCGTTAAAAAATATATCATTCACTATATCGCTCAAAAATTCAGGTAACGGATTGCGCTCCCCGAATGGGACGAGGACTACTTTGTCGGCGATTCGCATCTCCCCGTTTTGGAAGATGTAGGCAGAGTTGAAGCTTCCTTTTTCATCATAGCGCAAAGAACCCGCAATAATCGTAATCTCTCTGCTTAGCTCTTTCAATACCGCGGTTAAATCCTCATCCATATTTAAAAGCATCGGAAATGCACTCTCGGGCAGTACGATCACGTCGCTTTTGCCTATTGCGTTTTTTATTACGCGTATATTTTCATCCACGTACTGCGCAAAATACTCCCTATCCCATTTCTTGTCCTGTGGGATTCTGCTCTCATGCAAGGTGATTTTTTGCGTACTCGGCATCGATTCTTTTGTGTTTACGTAGCCGAAATAGAGTGCCAAAGCCAAAAAGAGCGGAAAAAGTTTGATATTTTTAAAATGCGCTACTACCGATAATACTAAAAGTAAAAACGATACTTTATCCACGCCGAAATAGCTCTCCGTCGCGATGAGCTCAAACTTGAACCAATCAAATCCAAAGGGATGGATGTAGCTAAAAACAAGAATCACGAAGGCTTTAAAACACCTCCCGTATCCAAACGCGCGCTCACTCAAATATCCAAGCAAAAACCAAAACAGAAATCCATACACAATTCCGACAAAAAGAATCACAAACGGAATCGCATACGCCAAATCGTAATAGCGGAAGCTAAGCCCTATCCAATAAAAAAGAAAAACCGAAGTAAAAAAACCGCTAAAAAAAAGCTGCTTGGAATCAAGACGAAAAAGGATGAGAAAATAAAACAGTGCATTGAGCGTCCCGAGTAGCGGATAGTACGTTCCGTAGTGCTCAAATAAAAGCGGGATGAAAAAAAGTATCCCGCTTAAAAGCGGCAAAAAGAGACGGTTAACGGAAGTTGCCGAAAGAGAGCGGTATATCAAGGTCGAGACTTTTTATGTGCGCTATCACCTCTTGCAGATCATCGATGCTTTTCCCTTTGACTCGTACCTCATCGCCTTGGATGCTTGCTTGGACTTTGAGACCGGAATCCTTGATCGCTTTTACGATGATTTTTGCATCGTCTTGGGTGATACTATCGACTACGGCAAATATCCCGCGCCGATGACCGCCGCTCGCATCTTCTCTACTTTTTTCTCGCAACGCTTTGGAGCTGATTTCGCGTTTTATTATTTTACTTTTTAGAATATCCGTCATTGCATCAAGTTTGTTTTCAGAGACGGCGGTAAGGGTGATTTTTTTCTCTTTTTCACTCAAGTCTATCTCTTTTGCTTTATCGTCTTTAAAATCAAACCTATTGGTTATCTCTCTTTGAGCTTGGTCGATCGCGTTTTTTATCTCTTGCATATCGACTTTCGCACTAATGTCAAAACTATGCTCTTTCGCCATTTTCTAGCCTTTTCTCAAATTTTTATCGTTATTTTAGTAAAATAAGCTTTTTTAACTCAAATACTAAGAATATACTCTAATGGAAAATATAAATTATTTTGACATAGCCATCCTTGTTATTCTCCTTGTTCTCGGGATAAAAGGGATGCTAAGCGGTTTGGTGCGAGAGCTATTCGGGTTGCTTGGCGTAGGGGTGGGTGTCTATTTTGCCTCTATGTATTCCGAGACCCTCGGTGCACTCCTTACCGATACGCTCCTTAGCGGGCAGAGCAAAGTGCTTGCCAAACTACTCGCTTTTATTATCCTGCTCATCGTCATTTGGGGGACGCTTGTGATTTTAGGAAATCTCCTCTCCAAGCTCTCCGCATTGAGCGGGCTAGGATTCTTCGATAGGCTATTTGGCTTTATTTTCGGCGGCGGAAAGGTTTTTTTGATACTCGCCATCATCGTCTATTCGCTCTCTAATATCGAAATCATCAGAGAAAAAACACGTGAAATATTTAAAAACTCTATAGCATACGAAGCGATGTACGACGTGGGTAAGATTATCGTAAATATCGACACCTCAAAACTCCAAAACAAGATTAGCGAAACGCTAGAAAACAATAGCACAAAGGAAAATGATTGATTTTTGATTCACAATACCAACAACAAAGACTAAAAAAAGCCGATGAAATGCGAGAAGCAGGGAAAAATCCCTACGCGAATATCACCCAAAGAGACAGTAGCAACGAGGCATTTAAAATTAAGTTTGCTTACGTCGCAGAGATAGATGCCGAAGAGAAAAAAGATGAGAATCAAAGCGCTTGTATCGCGGGGAGGCTCAAATTTCTCCGTCTTATGGGAAAAGCGGCATTTGCCAAGATAGAGGATGAAAGCGGGATTTTGCAAATATATTTCTCAAAAAACGAGCTTGGGGAAGAGTTTGACGTCCTCAAAAAGAACCTCGACATCGGAGACATACTAGAGGCAAAAGGATTCCCTTTCGTGACAAAAACGGGTGAGTTGAGCTTGCATGTCACGGGAATGCAGATTCTCACCAAATCACTTAATCCACTCCCCGAAAAATTTCACGGTCTGACCGACATCGAAGCTAGATATAGACAACGCTACCTTGACCTCATAATGAATCCCGACGTGAAAAATACCTTCAAACTCCGAAGTAAGGTCGTCTCGCTTATTCGGAGATTTTTTGAAGAGAAAGGATTCTTAGAAGTCGAAACCCCGATGATGCACCCCATCCCCGGCGGCGCAAACGCGAGACCTTTTATCACACACCACAACGCCCTTGGAATCGATAGATTCCTTCGAATCGCCCCCGAGCTCTACCTCAAACGGCTCATCGTCGGTGGCTTTGAAGCGGTTTTTGAGATAAATAGGAACTTCCGCAACGAAGGGATGGATCACTCACATAACCCCGAATTTACGATGATAGAGTTTTACTGGGCGTATAAACGCTACAACGATCTCATCGACATCACTATTGAGATGTTCAACTATCTCTTCGATTCGCTCGGACTAGCCAAGCAACTCCCCTACGGTGAAGCGACGATAGACTTTAGCGAATTTAAAAGAATCGCCTACCTTGATGCGATAGAGCAAATCGGCGGTATCGATAGAAGCGTCATCACGGATAAAGAATCGCTCAAAGCACTCCTGCAAAAAGAGGGGGTACGATTTGAACGTGAGCTCAAACTCGGCGAACTCCAAGCCGAAGCATTCGACTGCTTCGTAGAGCACAAGCTCATAAACCCCACCTTTATCACCGATTTCCCTATCGAGATAAGCCCGTTGGCTAGACGGAGCGACGCAAATCCCGACATCGCAGAGCGCTTCGAGCTCTTTATCGCAGGAAAAGAGATCGCCAACGGCTTTAGCGAGCTCAACGACCCTGTTGACCAATACAACAGATTTAAAGGGCAGGTCGAAGCCAAAGACGCAGGCGACCTAGAAGCCCAACATATGGATGAGGATTATGTAGACGCTTTAGGCTACGGGATGGCACCGACTGCGGGTGAGGGTATCGGTATCGACAGACTTGTGATGCTCCTCACAAACAGCCACACCATAAAAGACGTAATCTTATTTCCTGCTATGAAACCTACCAAACACGATACACAAAAGGACAATGAATGAATTTTTTACAAGAAGCCGATAAAGAGATTTTCGACCTCGTCGAACTGGAACTGCAACGACAAAACGAACACTTGGAGATGATCGCTAGTGAAAACTTCACCTTTCCTAGTGTTATGGAAGCGATGGGAAGCGTGCTGACGAATAAATATGCCGAAGGGTATCCGTATAAAAGATATTACGGCGGGTGCGAGTTCGTCGACAAAGTAGAGGAGATAGCGATTGAGCGGGCAAAAAAACTTTTCGGGTGCAATTTTGCAAACGTCCAACCCCACAGCGGCTCTCAAGCAAACGCAGCAGTATACGGCGCGCTCCTCAAACCCTTTGATAAGATTCTAGGGATGGATCTAAGCCACGGCGGACACTTGACGCACGGTTCAAAAGTGAGCTTCACGGGGCAGATGTACCAGAGCTTTTTCTACGGCGTAGAGCTTGACGGTTATATCGACTACGACAAAGTCGAAGCGATCGCAAAAACGGTCAAACCCAACATTATTGTTTGTGGATTCTCCGCCTACGCGAGAGAGCTCGACTTCGCGAGATTCCGTGCGATAGCAGACAGTGTAGGAGCACTCCTCATGGGTGACGTAGCGCACGTGGCGGGGCTCGTGGTGGCAGGCGAATATCCCAATCCTTTCCCTCACTGCCACATAGTCACCACCACCACACACAAGACATTGCGAGGTCCAAGAGGCGGTTTGACACTGACGAATGACGAAGAACTCCATACAAAAATAAATAAAGCGGTCTTCCCCGGTATGCAAGGCGGACCCCTCATGCACGTCATCGCCGCAAAAGCGGTAGGTTTCGGCGAAAACCTCAAGCCCGAGTGGAAGACGTATGCAAAACAGGTAAAATCTAATGCAAAAGTATTGGCAAAAGTCCTAAGCGAGCGCAAATACGATCTTGTTAGCGGAGGGACCGACAACCATCTCGTCCTTATGTCCTTCCTGAAAAAAGAGTTCAGCGGCAAAGATGCCGACCTCGCACTAGGCAACGCAGGAATCACGGTTAACAAAAACACCGTTCCGGGTGAAACAAGAAGCCCTTTTGTCACAAGCGGCGTAAGAATCGGCTCTCCTGCGCTCACAAGCAGAGGCTTCAAAGAGGCGGAGTTTGAAATAGTAGCAAATGCTATAGCTGACGTGCTGGATAATATAAACGATGCCGAATTGCAAAAAAAGGTATTTGAAGATATGAAAACACTTGCAAGCAGATTCAAGGTGTATGATAGATCGACATTTTAATATAACAAGGGGGAACTCGGCGTGACCGATATGGATTTAAAACTTATAAAGATGCTCGAAGACCATTACTGGCTCAAAACGGCATCATCGGAAAAGCTAGATTTTAAAGGGAGAACTTTTTACAACAAGTATAAACTTGTGAACGAAAAGCTCACGCGTCAGGTCATCGCCGACCACTTGGCTAAAAAAATCGATGTCGCACACTCTCTCATCAATAGCAGGGACAAGGTTGAAAATATCGTTATCGATTATAACGGTCGCAATACCGAAAAGTTTTGGCATAGGGCACAATTATTGCTTAGGGAAGAGGGGTTTATAAACTTCACGGCGTACGAATCAAAGACGTCGGGACATTTGCACCTCTATATCCACAAAGGACACACAACCTTGCAGGAAGCGTACACTTTAGGGAAAACTATTGATATGAAACTTAGCCAAAGACTACCGAGAGAGTGGCGTATGTTTCCAAATCAAGATTTGCCTAGAGAGTACAACATACTTGCTATTCCGTATGAAGTCTATGCAAAAGAGCGCGGAGCCAGCTGGTCAAAACATCTATAAACTATTAAGGGGGCCCTGATGGATGAAAAACAAGAACTTGGCGATATATTGATAACCGAAGATATTTCTACAAATACAAGCAACACTAAGAAAATGATTCTGTTGGGTGCGGCAGCCATTTTGTTGCTGCTTATTATCCTTTTTGCCTTTTATTCTATGAGCAATAAAGGTGCGGGCGCCGAAGAATCTTCTCAAGAAGCCTTACTTAATAAGCAAGGCTTAGAAAAACTTGATGCTAAAGAGCCGAACACCGAAGCAAATGCTCCGAAATTTGAACAAGTGCCTATAAAAGAGGAAGCGAAACCCGAAAGCGCAGATAAGTTTGAAGAGATCGTACGCCAAATAAAAGAGAAAGAGGCAGCCGTAACGGCGGATGAAGTAAAAGAGCTCCCTGCTCCGCCGAAAGTCGAGCAAAAAGAGGTAGCTACACCCACTCCGCCTCCGGCACCCGCCCCTGCAAAACCCGCTACGGTAGAAAAACCTGCTGCTTCTGCGCCGAGCGGCAATGTCCCGAAAGGCTATTATATTCAAGTCGGTGCATTTTCAAATAATCCCGATAAAGCATTCTTGTCTATGATAGAAAAAAACGGATATAACTATAAGATACTCAAACTTGATACAGGGATAAAAGTGTTGGTAGGACCGTTTGCTTCAAAGACGGAAGCATCACAAAAAATTAATGACGTAAGGGCAAAAATCGCCAAAGGCGCCTTTATAAAAAGTCTGTAAATGGCGCAGTTTAAAAAGTTTCTTTTAGACCAATTTACCCCCGTTTCTATTTATCACAAGGCGAAAGAACACTTCAAAGAGGAGATAAGCTTCCTCTTTGAATCGGGTGTCAATAAAAGTAGCGGGAGCTATAGTTTTATCATTATCGGAGCAAATGAAAAACTCATCTCTATAAACTCTAAAACCTCTCTCCACAAAAGCGACGGCACGATCGAAGAAACTTCGCAAACTCCGTTTGAAGTATTAAAAGATTACTACGCGAAAATCGACCAAAACCATTACAAGAATCTCATCGAAGAATCGGGCATCGGATATGTTGATGGATTTATAGGCTATATAGGATACGACACGGTAAAGTTTTTTGAACCGACACTCAAGCCTCTTATGGATTCATTGCAAGACAATATGCATCTTCCCGACTTATATATGATACGTCCAAAACTTGTCATCGCCTATTCGCATAAAGATTCGACTATCACCCTTTTTAGCTCACTTCCTGCGTTTCAAAAACAATTTGAAGAGATAGAGAGCTTACTCAAAGCCGATGAAAAGTACCTCCCTATAGAGATAAAAGGGTGCAAAGGGAAAGGCTTTTTGCGTGATGATAAAGAACAATTTTTCCAAAAAGTGCAAAGCGGAAAAGAGCACATAAAATGCGGTGACGTTTTCCAAATACTCATCTCTAGTCAATACACGAGAGAGACCGATATAGACCCTTTCTGTTTTTATAGAACACTACGGAGAAAAAACCCTTCGCCCTATATGTTTTTATTGGAATTCGGCGAGTTTAGCATTGCGGGGAGCTCTCCTGAGGTCATGGTACGTTTGCAAGACGGCGAGATTCTATTGCGACCCATCGCAGGGACTAGAAAACGGGGCAAAAATGCAAAAAGAGACCATGAGATGGAAGTAGAACTCAAGGCCGATAAAAAAGAACTAGCTGAGCATTTGATGCTCATCGATCTCGGTAGAAACGATGTCGGTCGAGTTAGCAAAAAAGGGACGGTTAAAGTACCCGAGATGATGCGTGTTGAGCGCTATTCTCATGTGATGCACTTGGTGAGCGACGTAGTCGGAGAGCTTGATAGCTCTAAAGATATGTTTGATCTCTTTGCTTCTACTTTTACCGCAGGGACGATGACGGGCGCGCCTAAAGTAAAGGCGATGGAGCTTATCGCAAAGATCGAAGGACACAAGCGCGGATTCTATAGTGGCTCGATAGGGTACTTTGGATTCGACGGCAATATGGATAGCGCCATCACTATTCGCACCGCCCTTTTTAAAGACAAGAAAGTCTATATCCAAGCGGGTGCCGGAGTGGTAGCGGATAGTATCGATGAGCTTGAATACCTCGAAGTAAACAACAAAATGGGGGCGCTAATTAGCTCATTAGATGAACTTACGGTAAAATAATAGTTGTACTTTTTTTATTTTTCCTTAATGAAATGTCAGTAAAATGTTATATGGCTCGCAAGTAGCTATTTAACATTAAGGCATTTTGCTATGGATAAAAAAGATTATAAGCTCAATATGCTTTTCCCTATGCTACTCATAGGGTTTATGTTTGCGCTCTCTCTGATATTTATCGTATACACCCTCCAAAAAAATGCGATCTACAAAGAAAAATCTCGAACGGTAGCCAATTTCAAAGAGATTCTTAACGCCCAAATCCAAGAGCAAGCGGCTATGCTTGAGGGCTACATTAACTTCATTATGGAAAATCGTCCCCTTGTAGAAGCACTGACCAAAAAAGACCGAGAAGCTTTAGATATGCTCTCAAAGGATATTTATACGGATTTAAATACAAAAGTGGACGTTACCCATTTTTATTTCATCGGAACAGACGGGACAATTCTATTTCGGGCACACGATACGAAAAGATACGGCGATTATGCCGATAGATACACCTTTAGAGGTGCGCAACAAAGCAAAAAGACCTATTACGGCATCGAGTTTGGCGTAAAAAGGAATCATACGCTAAGGGTAGTAAAACCCGTAATAATCGACAATACCGTAGTGGGCTATTTAGAGCTAGGGAAGGAGATGGATAAAATTATAAACAATCTCTCTCTTTTGCTCAAAACAGAGATTTATGTCGCCGTTAAAAAAGAGTTTTACGAAAACTCTAAGGACTTCTCAAAAGAAAAGCTAGATGCTTTCTACGCGATAGATGATATGATAGTGACTTACAATACGGGCACTATCCCAAAGAATCTCAACACCTACTTTTTGGATGAAGATACGCGATCCGAGAGTCTCAAATACGGAGATAAGACGTACCATCTCTACGCCTCACCATTTTTAGATGTTTCAAAGAGGGATTTGGGGTATTTTATTTTTTTAACCGATTCGACACTCGAGTATCAAATAACCTACAACATAATTAAAATCCTTGCACTATTTATCCTTTTTGCTTTTGTGATATTTGCAGTACTTAGCAGAATCTATATAAAAAGAAAAGAGGAAGAGATACACAACTTAGACAATGAAATCGAACAACACAGGGATGAACTGCAAGCTATTAATGAACATCTACTCGAAAGGATAGAAGAGGGTGTGACAGAAAGGATTGCCCTAGAAAAAGAGAAGAAAATACAAGAAGATATTCTCTCGCAACAATCAAAAATGGCATCGGCAGGAGAGATGATGAATGCCATAATTCATCAATGGAAACAGCCCATCAACGTCGTATCGCTTTTAGTCCAAAATCTCGAAGAGGAGCTTGAGTTTGGCGAAATCAAACAAGAGAGTATAAAAAGCGGGTTAAAGGACATCAGTAAACAAATGGAGTTCATGGCACTTACGATGAGTGACTTCAAGAATTTCTTCAGACCCTCAAAGGAGAAGCGCATTTTTAAAGCTTGTGAAACCTTCGAGGAGGTGCTAAAGATGTTTAATAAACAGTACTTACAAGCAGGTATGAAAGTGACTATACAGCCGCATACCCATTTTTACACGGTAGGCTACCCAAATGAATTTAAACACGTGATTTTAAATATACTCAATAATTCACGGGATGCGTTTGTTGAGAAAGGGATAAAAAAAGGGGTTGTCGATATAAACTTTATCGTAAAAGACGGCATCGGGACATGCACTATTGAAGATAACGCAGGAGGGATTCCTATCGAGATTCTCGATAAAGTATTCGAGCCCTACGTCAGCACCAAGGGGGAAAACGGTACGGGTATAGGATTACATATCGCTAGAACCATAATCAGAGATAGTATGGGGGGTTCAATAGAGGCGATAAACACCGAAACAGGAGTTCGGTTTATCATAAGGCTTCCGATAGTCGAAGAGAATAATGTTTAGCCTTTGAGATGCTTGGGGTCTAAACCGATAAAACATTTCGACTTTAGAGAGGGCTTTATATCCCCTTCGTAATTAAAATTGTCGATTAATATGTCAAAACGGATAGATTCGCCCGGCATAATCGGACCTTTTAAGATTTTTTTGTCCTTGGCGAGCGGATCGAGATAGGATTTGATATTCGCTATTTTATCGTTGCCGTTTTTATAGACCTCCAAAACCACGCCACACTCTTTATAAGGAATCTTACCGTTGTTTTTTATGATTCCCGAGGCCAAGATCGCATTGAGATACGTGAGCTTTTTATTCTCCTCTACCGTAAATTCCTCCTTTATCACATACCCGTCAATGAGTTTTGAAGCCGCATACGGTGCTCCTCCGATGGAGGCAAAAGAGAGAACGATACAAATAAACGAAAGGGCGAGTGATTTTCTAAAAAGCGCAGAAAGAAGAAAGAAAAACAGAAACGCAAGAAAAGCAACAATAAGGGCAATAATGTCAAATATACTTATGAGGGAAAAATTATAGGTTATCTCCGCAAGTAGCTCTTTGATATTTACTCCTTGCGGCTTTTTTTCTCGTCTATCCCGCTGACACCGAAGCGACTTTTGAGCTTCTCTTCGATTTTATACGGGGAAATGTCTCTGTATGAAAGGGCGACCAATAGATGGTATGCCAAATCGGCAGCTTCGGATATTATCTCCTCGGGAGTATTGTCTTTGATGGCGAAGCAAAACTCTCCTGCCTCTTCGACTACTTTCTTAAGGATGGTATTTTCCCCTTTTTTGTAGAGCTTGGCGGTGTATGATTTTTCGGGGTCTCCGTTACGTTTTTCAAGTATAGAATGGTAGAGTCTATCGGTGATATTGTATTTTTCACTCGGATCGAATACCTGCTCTCCGACTATCTCTCCGCTCGCTTTGGTGAAAAAGCAGCTCTCGCGTCCCGTATGGCACGCCGCCCCTCCTACTTGCTCCGCTTGCAGAAGAATCGCATCACAATCGCAGTCTAGAAAAATCTCCTGCACCTTTTGGACGTTGCCGCTCTCTTCCCCTTTTTTCCAAATTCTCCCTTTGCTTCGTGAGAAGTAGTGAGCATAGCCCGTGCTCTTTGTCAGCTCATACGCCTCTTTGTTCATATAAGCTAGCATAAGCACTTTGGAGGATGCGGCATCTTGCACGATAGCAGGAAGAAGCGGATACTTCTCCCAGTCTATCGTACAGCTTTCGTTAGTTGTTTGCACTTGTGGTCTTTTGTTTATTTTTTGTGTCTACCCAAATATTTGGGGTTGCTCCGCCCGGAGTTAGGAATATTTGTGCGTTCGTATTCTCTTTGAGCGCTTCGTTAAATTTCCCTTGCACCTCTATTTGCTTGAGGTCAAGAAGCTGTCTTGTAAGGCTATCGCTAATAAGTTTATTCGCTTGAGCATTGGCTTTTGATTCGATAATAACTGCATCGGCTTTCCCCTGTGCCTCTATTCTCTGTGCATCGGCAGTACCTTTTGCAAGGGCGGCTACTTTTTCTGCCTCTTGTTTTGCACGCTCGACTTCATATTTTGCTCGCTCTGCCTCTTGTCTCGCCACTTGTACGCGCTCTATCTGCTCTTTTATTTTCGCAGGCAAACCAATTTCTCTTAACTGTATGGATGTGAATTCAACGGGTTGATTTTCGAGTTTATCTACTTTTGCTCTAATATCGGTTTCTATCAAATCCGCTATCTCATTTCTTCTACTCGGCAGCTCTTCGGCGGTAAATCTTCCCACCACACTTCGGACTACGTCTCTTACGACGGGGTTAATGATCTTCTCTTCCCATCCAAGACCCCAAGTCGCTATCGTTTGCGGCGCGCCGAGCGGTTTTAATCTGTACTGTACGGTTAGCTCTATCCCGACAGGCAAGCCTCTGCTATCAAGCACCGTAATAGCGGAATTTGCACCAATACCGTCTCTAATAGAACTGACGGTATTCTCGGTCGTGCTGTAGTTTATGATTCTTACTTTTGTGTCGACGACTATTATTTTTTGGATAATCGGTACGAACAGATGGATTCCCGGCTCCAAAGGAACGGGATCAAACTTACCTCCGGTCACTTTGATACCGATTTCACCGGAGTTTATCACTACGAAAGGTTTTGTAAGCACCAAAACAACCAAAACGATGATAATCGCGTATATAACTCCGGCTTTTTTCCCGAAATTTTTCATAAACTCAGGCGGTTGAAACGGGGGCTGATACCCTCCGTCTCCATTTCCGCCGCCGCTATTACCGCTGTTTCTGTTTTTTAAATGTTCGTTAAAATCTATTGGCATAACTCCGTAATCTCCTTAAATTATTTTATATACGTTAGCAAATGTTCGTGTTTTTTATCTCTGCCGTGTACCACGTCAAAGTATGCGCTTTGCAACTCTTTGGTGATCTCGCCTCTGCCGCCCTTGCCTATTATCCTGCCATCAAGCTCTCTGATGGGCGTGACTTCGGCAGCAGTTCCCGTAAAGAACGCTTCATCGGCGACATACACTTCATCTCTCGTGATTCTGCGCTCTACTACTTCATAACCCCGCTCTTTGGCTAGCATTATGACGGTATCTTGCGTGATAGATTCCAAGCTATTATCGTGTGGCGGAGTGATGACCTTTCCGTCTCTGACGATAAAGAAACATTCACCGCTACCCTCTGCCACAAAGCCGTTGTCATCAAGCAGCAACGCCTCTTCATACCCGCAAGTGATCGCTTCGTATTTAGCCATTTGGCTGTTAAGGTAGTTTGCAACCGCTTTTGCTTTTCCGAGATTGGATTTTATAGAGTTTCTCACAAACGAGCTAGTTTTAACTTTGATTCCTTGCTCTAATCCCTCATCACCCAAATATGCGCCCCATTCCCAAGCCGCTATCGAAGCGCATACCGGTGCTTTTGCGTGGTACACGCCCATAACGCCGTATCCGAGGTAAATAATAGGTCTAATATAAACATTCCCCGCGAACGTATTTTTTTTCAAAAGCTCTATCTGCGCATTTTCAAGCTCTTCAAGACCGTAAGGCGATTTTATCATAACGATTTTTGCCGAATTCAAAAGTCTTTTCGTATGGTCTCTTAGTCTAAAAATAGCCAAACCTTTTTCCGTTTGGTATGCTCTCGTCCCTTCAAATACTCCGTTACCGTAATGCAATGTGTGCGTCAAGACGTGAACCTTTGCTTCGCTCCATGGTACAAATTTACCGTCCATCCAAATAAACTGTGATTCTTTCATTGCTCTTTTCTCCGCTTTTTAACAAAAATGGCTATGATTTTATCAAAGAATAGTTGAAATAAGGGGGATGCGTGCAGGCTGGGATATTTTTCGGAAGTACGGAAGAGAGTAGAAAAGAGTTTAAAAAACGGGTGAATCCCTACACGAAAAATACGGTTTCGGAGTATCCCGTTTGTGATACGCTAGATGTCAAAAGGGCGCTCGAAATCGCCAAAAACGCTACGAAAACGGCAAAAAATACACCGCTACACCAAAGAATCTCTTGGCTAGAAGAGGTCGCACAAAAGATGGAATCCCGCAAAGAAGAGCTCGCCAAGACCATCACGGATGAAGTAGCAAAACCTATCGCGCTCTCTATAGCAGAGGTAGAGCGCGGTATCGAGACATTGCGAGCTACGATTCTTTACGCATCACACTTGGAAGGGGAGAGCTTCGATAGTACGATGATGCCTAGCGGGAAAAAAACACTTGCATTTTTCAAGCGAGAACCCGTCGGCGTGGTCGTCGCCATCACGCCGTTTAATTTCCCCGTAAACCTTGTCCTCCATAAGCTCGCCCCCGCCCTTTTGAGCGGCAACTGCGTGGTGCTCAAGCCAACTCCCGAAGCACCGCTATGTGCCTATAAACTTGCCAAGCTTTTTATCGAATCACCCTACGCGATCAAAGATGCCCTCTCATTGGTATACGGCGATGCGGAGGTGGGGAATGCGCTAGTGACAAGCGAGATTCCTAGAGTTATCAGCTTTACGGGAAGCGTGCAGGTCGGAAAGATCATCACCCAAAACGCTGGGATCAAAAAAGTCGCCCTTGAACTCGGCGGAAATGCCGCTACTTTCGTTGAAAGGAGTGCTGAAATCAAATACGCTGCCAAACGTTGCGCATTCGGTGCATTCGCAAATTCGGGGCAGGTGTGCATTAGCTTGCAGCGAATCTATGTCGAGGAATCGATCTATGCGGAGTTCGCTCAAGCACTCGTAGAGGAGACCCGAAAACTCCGCGTCGGCTCGCCGTATGACAAAGAGACGTTCCTAAGCTCCCTCATCAACGACGATGCAAATACAAGGGCGCAAAGCTGGGTATCATCGGCGATAAGCGAAGGGGCGAAACTCGCTTGCGGCGGTGAAGTGCAGGAGGGGGTATTTCTGCCCACCGTGTTGACCGATGTCACCGATTCTATGCAAATCGTCTGTGAAGAGGTCTTCGCCCCCATTGTCTCTTTGGTCAAAGTGCGTGATTTTGATGAGGCAGTGCAGAAGATGAACGATTCCCCCTATGGGCTCCAATTCTCCATCTTTACCAATGACCTTGCCCTCTCAAAAAGGGCGATAGAAGAGTTTATTTGCGGCGGCGTGGTGATAAATGACATCCCCACCCTACGATTTGACATCCAACCCTACGGCGGGGTCAAATACAGCGGCATCGGGAGAGAAGGACCGAGATTTGCCATAGAAGAGTTTACCGAGATAAAAAGCGTCGTTATTTGCTAGCAAAAGGGTGTGAGTATTCTTTTCTTTAATATTAAAGTAAAGAAATACTAATATTATCCTATCGATATTTTTAAATTTAGAGAGGGTATGTATGCTTTTTTCCACTATTCACGCAAAAAAGAATCTTCTACTAGGTGTAGTATTCTTCGGGTTTATTTTCAACTTTTTAATCACCTATCTCCAAATCAATAAATTGAGCAACTATTACGACCAAACCGATAAAATCCTCCGCATTGAAAGCACGCTAAAAAGCATCATGATGAGTGGACTTTTATTTAATAGCTCAAGAATGGTGGCGATTCAAGAGATAGAAAAACCGCAAGCAAAAGAGACGATGGCAAATGCTATCAAAGGACTTGAAGATAATTTCGGCAAATTGCACGCTTTGGATAGCGAACTTTTTGAAAGTTATAAAAATGAGTTTACCGCTTTCGTCGAGCACGGAAAATCACTCTATGCCACCGTGATGCAAAATACCGTTCCGCCCCAGGGGGAAAGTAAAAAATCTCTGGCTCTGTGGAGGGATTTTAAATTCAAGGTTGAGCCTAAACTCAAAGAATCGACGTTGCACGCCCAAGAATCCAAAGCAAATTACAAAGCGACACAAAATAGGATGAAAACATTGATAGCCGTTTTCTCCATCACAGGGTTGGTTCTTTTTATGCTCTTTCTCTACCTTATGATGCGCACTATTATCAATTCCGCTACCGAATTGAAAAAAACGGTTTCCGAGCTTCTTGAAGGGGGAGGAGATTTAAGTAAAAGGGTACGCTTAAAAACAAAAGATGAACTCGCCGAGGTAGCATTGCTGTTTAATAGATTTATCCAAAAAGCCGAAGAGCTTTCTAACGCCGCAAGACTTGAAGCCGAAGCGGCAAAAAAAAGCGAGGCGGAGGCGGAGGCGAGTTTGCAAAAGTCAGAACTCTTTGTTAATATCTCCAAAGAGCTAGTAGACGGTGCGGCTGCCGGGATGGGAAGCATACAAGACGGTATGCTTGAGAGCGTCAATAAGCATAAAGAGATTATCACCGAGAATAGAGAATCTGAAAAAATGATGCACTTATTCAAGGATGAAATGGGTGAAATCACCGCTTCGATGGATCAAATCACCGCCATAAGCACCGATTCTTATAACGACGCGGAGCATCTCGGAAAAAGTGTCGAAGACATAGGGAATATTATCGGTCTCATCAAAGACATAAGCGACCAAACCAATCTCCTCGCCCTAAACGCCGCCATCGAAGCCGCGCGCGCGGGAGAACACGGCAGAGGTTTTGCCGTAGTTGCCGACGAAGTTCGAAAACTCGCGGAGCGCACCCAAAAAGCCACTTCCGAGGTGGAAATGAATATCAATCTTCTCAAGCAAAACTCCTCCAATATGCTAGGGAATAACGAAAAAATGGAATATATCGTAAGAAGCTCCGCCGAAAAAATCTACGATTTCCAAAAACGGGTGGATACGATAATCGAAAAAACGGAAACCTCCAACAACGTCATTGCACTATTGGCACAAGAGACGTTTATCGATCTTATAAAACTCGATCATGCACTCTACAAAATACGCGGATACGAATCTATTTTCCAAAATAAACTTACGTCCGACTTCGCAAGTCATACGGAGTGTAGATTCGGGGAATGGTATTATCAAGGCGACGGAAAACAGATGTTCTCGCATCTCCCGTCGTATCCAAAAATAGAGCAGCCCCATATGAGCGTGCACAAAATGATCAAAGAAGTGCTCGAATGTCTCAAAAAAGGTGATTGCTTAACCAAAAGTCAAGAGGTAGTTGCAAAATTTAAAAGTGCCGAGATGGAGAGTGAAATGTTGTTTGAGATACTTTCCGATCTAATGCACGAAGCAAAAAACAATATAAAATCGAATAAATAAGGAAAGAGATGGAAGTCGAAAATAATCAATCCGTGCTTATCATAAAAGGTCAAGTAAATACCATTACCGATGTACACGACTTAAAAGATCTGCTTTACGGACTGAAGGAAGAAAAAAATATCTCGGTCGTTTTTCAAGATGCCGATTTTATCCCCTCTTCCTTACTCGGTACATTTTTAAAGCTCGTCAAAATCGATAATATTCAACTCAAAATAGAAGTAAAATCGCGAGAGACGGCTGATATGCTCACGCATTTAGGTCTCGGTGAAATATTAGATATTTCGGTCTATCGTCCCTAGGGTGCCTTTTGTGAAGCTGTACGAAATTTTGAATTTAAGCTTTGTTTACGTTTCTTCTTTACAATTGAGATAATTTATTTTAAAGGAGAAGAGATGAAAAAATATCTTGTGACTTTAGCGATAGCGGCATCAAGCCTGTTGGCGATCGATTATTCCCTTATGACCACGGAAGAGCTGCAAGCAATGCGAGGAACGGTACCCGTGGAAGAAAGAGCAGCTTTTCAAGCCGAAATGCAAAAGAGGATACAAACTATGAGCGCCGAAGAGCGTGCGGCAATGGCAAAGGGTCAGGGTCAAGGTAACGGACAAATGCTTCGAGACGGTAGCGGAGCGGGCAGTATGAGCATGGGAAGCAATCGAGGCGGAAGCGGTGGCGGTAACGGCGGTGGAAACGGCGGTGGCGGAGGCGGAGGCGGAAACGGCAAAGGGAGAAACTAATCTCCCCTCCTCCCCCTCTTTTATTTTAGTGAAAATATTTGTGTATTTTTTCAAAGAGAGCGCTTTTTAACTCGGCGCTATTTTTCTCTTTGACATCCATATAGAGCTCTTTAATAACCACCTGAAATACCTCAACTATTTTTGGGTCAAAATGCCCTCCGCTCTCATTGAGCAATATCTCCATCGCCCGCTCAAAAGAAAAAGGCTCCTTGTACGGACGTTTGGAGGTGAGTGCATCAAATACGTCCACAATGCAAAAAATCCTCGCTACCAAAGGAATCTCATCCCCTTTCAAGCCGTTCGTATATCCGCTTCCGTCAAATTTTTCGTGGTGGTATTTGATAATATCATCGCTCCCCTCTAGCCACTCTATGTCTTCTACGATTTGTGAGCCTTTCGAGACATGTGTTTTCATAATCTCAAACTCTTCGTCGTTAAGTTTCCCCGGCTTCAATAATATGGCATCGCTGATTCCTATCTTGCCGACATCATGCAGAAAAGAGCCTTTGATAAGTCGGCGCATCTCACTCTCTTCAAGCCCCAAAGACTCGCCCAAAGATATACAATAGAGCGTCACTCTGTAATTATGTTCGTCGGTATCGCTGTCTCTTTGTGCAACGGCATTTCCGAGAGAACGGATAATTTGGATATTGCTATAAAGTAGCTCTTGCCTTTTTGCTTGAAGTTGCTTGTATGCGATGTAAACGAGTGGAAAAATGATAGCCGTGAGAAGCGTTGTACTACCGAATATTGCAAGAAGGGTAGCATAAAGACCCCGCTTAAACTGCTCTACTACGATGGGCTTCACATGGGATATGCCTTCGACGTATCCGATTTTTTCGCCGTTGTTTATCACGGGATAGAATATCTGTATATATGCGTTGTTTTCGATTTGAAAGAAATTATACAAAAGCTCTTCCCCTTTTGGAAAAGAGTGGATGATGAGATCGTCGTGATTCTTTTGAATATCGTTGAGCATTTCGGTAAATCTTTTTGATTTAGAAGTAAGCTCTAGCACCTCTTCGTGATTTTCATCGTAAAGCTCAAGCAACATAAACTCCATCTCTCGCATCAAACCTCTCGCATCCTCTTCGAGCATCTCTTTATTATTTTCGTACTCCGTTTTCAAAGAGAGGGTATATTTTGCTTTTGTTTCGGATATATACTCTCCCATCTTTTGGCTAAGATAGGATTCGAAATCCTCTTGCATATAATAGACAATCGTCAATGCCCCCACGCTCAATAAGAAAAGGGTCGCCAACGTAGCCCTAAAGAAAAACGATTTTATGATTTTTTTATCCATTGCCGCACTTCCGATATTTAGATTTCGTTAACACTACGTTCACTTTTGAGGATTATGATACTAAAAATATACAAACGGGAGGCTAACGTGAAAAGTGTTGCTTTGCTCTTATCGCTATTATTTTCTTTAGCAAACGCAACGAATTTTTCTTCTATGCCTACCGAAACTCTGCTGCAAATCCGAGGTGAAATCTCGGAAGATGAGCGCCCTGCCTTCCAAGAAGAGATGCGAAAGCGATTGTTAAATATGAGTAGCGAAGAACGGGAGGCTTTGAGCAAAGGTCTGTTTCCCGAAACAAAAGTCGTTCAAAAAGAGTCGAAGAAAGAGGAAAAAGAGAATTAGAATCGGTAATATCCGAAATAGGTCGCGACACCGATAAAAACGAGGACTGCTCCCGAAAAAATCTCCAACTCCTTTTTGTATTTCGCTAGTTTTTTTGCCGATTCCGAAGCTATTCTAAAAATCATAAAATAGAAAAGCATAAAGGGCACCAACACCGTCCCGAGACCGAAAAAAAATCCATATAATAACGATACTATCGGTGAAGCCGAGAGAGAACTCAAAGCGATGAGCGACCAAATAGGGAGGCAGAAACTAAACGAACCGAAGAATCCCGCAGCGAAGATTCCGAGGCGATTCTCTTGGGTGCAGGTGCTAGAACAAGCGCGCTTAGGGACAAAAGCTCTATACAATATGAGTACACCCATTCCTCCGACAAAAAGAGCGCCGATTCGGAGAAAAAGCTCCGTGTCTATGAAGGCGCTTTTAAACACCGCCGCCCCGAAAAACGCCGTTAGGGAGATAAGTGCATAGGCTAAAATCTTTGCGCTAAAAAAGCGCGCTAATATCGCAAGCGCTCCTTTTTTTCCGTCACTATTTGCCAAAAGTATCGGTGTCATCACGGGCATACAGCTCACCGCACACGCACTCGCCCCTAGCTGGAATCCCAAAAGAAATATGCCGAAAAAAAGGCTCATCTAAGCATTTTCGTAGGCGTAAGAATCCACCCCCATGATCGCCGCACCGTAGGATGTAGTCACTTGCGGATACTCGGGGATAAAAATCTTTTTGCCCAGCTCATTCTCTATGGCGTTTACCAGTCCGCCGTTGAGCGCCGGACCGCCGTCAAAATAGATACCCTCTTTTATCCCGACGCGCTTCACGAGTTTGACGATACGCTTGGCAATGGAGTAGTGGACACCGCTGACTATCTCCTCGATACCGTGATTGTTACCCAGAAGTCCGATGATTTCAGATTCGGCAAAGACGGCGCAGGTGCTATTTATCGAGAGCGGGGTCCCTTTTGCTTTGAAATGGTATGCGCCTAGCTCCTCCACTCCTATCTCAAGTTTGAGTGCCACCACGTCGAGGAATTTCCCCGTCCCCGCCGCACATCGGTCGTTCATCGCGAAGTTCACCACATTGCCGCTTGCATCTAGCGAGATAGCTTTGCTGTCCTGTCCGCCGATGTTGATGACGGTTTGTATCTCGCCGTGCTCCCTTGCTGCGGCGCGCGCCCCTATGGCGTTGGCAGTGATCTCGCTGATGTTTTCGTCCGCCTCCTTGAAGAGTTTGCGTCCGTATCCCGTCGCGACGGTGTAGGCGACATCCTCTTTGGCGATCCCCTTTTCGCTCAAAAGGGCATCCAACGTCTCTTGGGCGTATTTATAAAACATACTGCCGCTCGCACTTATCTTATAACCTACGAGATTCTTCTCCTCATCCGCCAATGTTATTTTTATGGCGGTGGAGCCTATGTCTATCCCTGCGAAATATTTCACTTTTTCATTCTCCGTCTAGTTTTTAGTGATTCGACAAATGCTTCGATTCTTGTGGTGAGCTGTCCTTGTTGCGAAGGGCTGTAGTCACTCTCTAGATAAAGGATAGGAATCCCCTCTTTCTCCATCGCTTCTAGTACGCTTCTTTGTTCCAGCTCATACACGCTGCAGCCCGCAAATGCCTGATACACGACGCCATCCGCCGCATACTCTTTCACGAGATGGACGATGCGTCTAATGCGGTCGTCGTTTTTTGTAAAAATAGGGCAGGTGCAGGCTTTGAGGTATTTATCCGAAATAGAATCGATCATATCGTAGATATTCCACTCATCCACCGCCGCCATATCGTTAAACATCCGATTGGAGCTGCACGTCTCATCCGCCACGATCACGGCGTCGGATTCTTCTATGATGAGAGGGATTTTGTAGTTCGGGAATACTGGCGGAGAGCCTGTGTAGATAATACGCGGGCTTATTTTGCCCGCGACGTGTATCTTTTCTATGGCTCGCTGTTCGGTCTCGATGAGGAGCTTTTCCATAGCGCTTATCCACGAATCTATTTTGTCGAAGAAAAAGGCATTCGTAATGAGAAACATATCGCTTCCAAGTATCGGAACAGTCCCTTTTTTTCTATATTCATTGAGTCTGTGGTAGAGCGACTGGGCATAGCCTACTTTACGTAATGCGTTTTTTAATTCACTCCGCTTCAGTTTTTTACCGCGAAATTTTGCCAATTCCAACGTGAAGTGCTTCACGCTCCGCCGCCAATACTCTCGGCTCTCTTCACTCTCTTTGGTGCGGGGATAACCCACGTCACGCACTTCGTAACCGAAATGCTCGATAATGCTCCCCGCCTTGGTTTTTTGATCGCACGTCGTAGGAGAGAAAACAATGTCCGGCTTGTCGCTGAAATTCCCCGAAGCGAAATGCCCCACGGTCGCTTTGATGAGCGGGCACGCCTTCTGCGGTAGCAGGTCGCTCCCTATCTCGTCATCGGTATAGAATCCATTGCAAAGCCGTAACGGCACTGCATCGAGCGCATAGATAATCTCGCTTGGAATCTGTATACACATCGTCCCGATCTTGACCTTATCGGCGTGCAACGATTCGTGTTTGCAATAGACCCGCTCATAGAGATCGTAGAAATATTCCATACTTTTTATCGGCGCTTTAAAATCCTCTTTGAGTACATCAAGGATTCTCTGCGCTTCCATCGCTTTGTGTCTGTTCTGTCTTTGGGACGGCGATTCTATCGTGTGTTCAGCGTTGCTCATTCTCTATTCCCATCCTTTTGTTAAATCCCTCTTTCGTAGAGCTAAATGCTTTTATATTTAAAATATCCAAATGAAGCGCATCGTCTTCGGGGCACGCCGCAACACATTTGAGGCACAGTGTACAGTCGTCTCGCAAGATATTTACGCTTTTTACGTCATCGGCGATGTCTTTTATCTGCATATCACACACGGCGTAACAGTCGCCGCATTTGGTACATTTACTTCCCTCTTTTCTTAGTCTAAGTATCGAAGCGTTTGAAAAGATGTAATGGAGTGCGCTCATCGGGCAAAAGAAGCAAAAGAATCGTTTCTTGATAAAACTCCCGACAAGAAACAGGGCAGTAAAAAGCATCCCTATTGTCGTAAGTACCATAATCGTGACGGATGAAAAATCAATCTTTAACTGTGAAAAATCGCCGATAAACATCGGGGAGAGAATCCGTGCGGGGCACATCTGACAAAAGGCGGCAGACCACTCTCTGTCGAGCACTCCAAGCCCCATAAGAAGAGGAAACATCACAGCGATAATCAAAAGAATATATTTAATCCAAGAGAGATTCTCAAATTGCGTCTGCGTGTATCTGCCAAAACGAATCCCAAGTCTTGCGCGAAGCGCGGTAAGCCAATCTTGCAATGTGCCTATAGGGCAGACAAAACCGCACCACCCTTTATTAAGCAAGATAAACCACGCCGCAAAGGTGAGGAATCCTATGAGGATGGAAATACTAGCAAGCGAAAAGAGCATCTCGGTAGGGCGAGAGAGTTGGTGTTGTAACGAGATGAGATAGCAGGTCGCACCGCTCTCTTCGTTATACGGGCAGGTGAAAATGGGAAAACTCGATCCCAAATCCATCGCAAAATAGCCGCCGTAGACGAAAATCACAAAACTCACTATCTGTACCCAAAAGCGAAAACGGCGCAGGTCGCCGTTATTGATCTTGCTTCTAATTCTCTCCATCATAAGTGCAACTCTTTATAAGGTCTCACGCGTCTATTGCGGTAGATGTAGATGATCGTCCCCGCCGCAAATATGCTTAATAGCCCCATCCACAACGCCACGCTATAAGAGGCATACTCCTCCTCTGCGGGATAAAAACTATCGAAATAGGTGAGCGCATATTTGGTCGCGTTTTCTTCGTATTTTAAAACGACCAAAAAATCCTCTTTATGCCGTTTGTCAAATTCCGACCACTCGGGGAAATAATCCTTGATAATGTGAAATTCGGCGATTCCGTCTTTGGATGTCCTCATACGCTTTTGCCACCCTTCTCCTATTTGTACGACTACTTCCGCTCCTGCTAGGGGCTCGCCTTGATAGAGTGCTTTAAAGCGGAGCAATTCTCCCGTCTTGTGCCTATAAAAAAAGCTATTTTCGGTTTCATCTTTTATACGAACCAAGTCTAAAGGTTGTGTGCTAGGCGAGAAAAACTCTTTTACGGCATCACTATATTTATCGCTGCTTCCGTGTCTTCCACTCAAAAATTCGTATTTTGCGATATTGACGTAGGTCGTATCCTCTTTGGTATCGCTTTGGGTGTAGTAGAGATTGTAATAGCCGCTTGTAGGAATCTCAAAACTTATCTCATTGCATCCCCTCTTATCCGACACCGCTACGTTTTTATTTTCTCGCTTTGTATCATAAGCCTGCAATTCCCCCTTTATTTCACCGAGGCATTTTTTAGTCATAACATCTTTGCCGTAGGCAAGCCATACTTTTTTACTTGGAATCGAAGGTCTCCCTCCACCTTCCCCGCCGCCCATCATATGTCCCATACCTTGGCGATCGCCCGACTTGGAGGCGGCCGGATTCTCCGTCGTAAAATAGAGGATGTCTCTGCTGCCTACTTCAAATGTCCCTTTTTCGCCGCCGCCTCTTCTCTCTCTCATAAAATCTTTTTTGGCAACTTCAAGTGCCTTTTCAAAATCCATAATTTCGCCGCCGAACTCTTGGACAAACTTTTGGGCATCCTCTTTTTTAGCAAACGCATACTTGCTTGTTCTGCTCATCGTCCCGCCTTTAGAGCTTCCTACGACATAAAATGCATCTTTTACGTCGATAAACTTCAGACTTGAGACATCCACCGCTTTTATGTCGGTGAGCGGCAGTTTATTTACGAATAGATCTTCGGTCAAACAATGCAAGGAACAATATTGTCGCACCTTCCCATCCAAAACGGCGCTATGATTCGTTTTGTAATACATCGGGAGATTCATCCCGCATACGATTCCAGAGACCTTCCCTTTCCCCTCTTGTAATAATGTCGCATTTTTAAACGGCACGCTTTGGAAAAGCTCCGTAGCACCGCCGTGGTTATGCGAAGTACGCTCTTTTGCGCCGTATGCGGTAAATACATACGAACGGTAAAGATTCACTCCGATAAAAAACAGAATCAAAAATGATGCAAAGAAATAGGCAAGCGCTTTTTTGTATTTCGAAGCGTCGACAAGCCGCAATCTTTTATAAAGAATCGCGAACGCCCATAAAACCCCGATCCATTTTAAAAGCTCGAAGTAATTGAGCCACGCATCACCCCTTTTTGCTAGCGGCGCGACTTCCGCCGCCATCCCGAAAGCTTGCGCGAAGCCTTCGATAATCTCTTTACTATCGCTTGTAAAAAAAGTCTGTAACGTGTGCCCTAGAGAGCCTAAAATAAAAAGCGGCGCATAGGCATAGCCGAGATTGAGAAACGTGCTTTTGAAATCCTGCTTGAGAATCTTGGATGCGAGCCAGATTCCTAAAGTAGCGGCGATAGTGCTAAAAACCACCGCGTACAAAAACGCGAATCCTCCGGCATATTGACTGAGCCCGAGTAGTGCGGCAGTTTTGTTCCATAGCATAGAATCGGCGATCTTACTTCTATCAAGCCCGTGTGCAAAACTCATAGAAATAGGGATAGAGGCGAGTATCAATATGTACGCCCAAATCTCGACACCGAGCCCTTTGAATTTGCCCTGCAATTTTCCCGCCGGAGCGGTGAGGCTAAACTTGACCGATTCGCAAGATTGGGCACAGTCCATACAGAGGGTGCAATCTTCGCTGCTATTTTTACTGGCAAACGTAAAAGGTTTGAGATTATACGGACAAGCATTCGCACACTCGAAAGTGCGGCACTCTTTGCAGTGCGTAGTGTAGGTTTCTAGCTTGGTAAACGCGAGTTTATCGTAAGCTCTCGTGAGCGTCCCGATCGGGCAGATACTTTTGCAATATCCCATATCTTTATAGAGAAAATAAAAAAGAAACGCGATTACCGTCATACCGCCAAACATCGATGCCGTAGCAATCGGAGAGCGCCAAAAGCCGGGGAATGTATAATACACCGCCCACCAGCCGATCACTAAAACTGCAACGCCGATAAAGCGATTTTGTAAGATTTTGGGCATCTCTTTTCGTAGCCCGAATCGGGTGATGTACTTTCCGAGAAATCCATGCGGACAGATGCCGCAAAAAATACGTCCGAAGCTAGGCAAGGTAAGCACCATAAAGAGCGACCAAAACAATCCCCAAAAGAGAGCACCGGTAAAGATGTTGTCCTCTCCTTGGACTATAAAACCAAACGCCAAGGCATAGAAAAATAATGCCGCAACTACGATTCTAAGAACAAGAAGAAACCTCTTGTTCTTGAATAAAAAACGGGGAATCGGCTTATTGAATAAATCGTTGTTATCCCTTTTGACAAACGTGACCATGGATATTCCTTAAAATACTAGCGTTGAGAATTAAAACTTATATCGCATACCCACGTAAAAGGCTCGCGGCGCTCCGACGCGGATGGTCATATCCTCATCCGTCGCGAGGGCAGAGGAGCCGTTTTTTGCAAAGAGATAATATTTTTTATCAAAAAAGTTATCTATCTTCGCGAAATACTCTAGCGAATCGCTCGCTTTATATTCTGCTCGAACGTTGGCTAGCGTATATCCGCCCATCTTAAATTTATTCACCTCATCGGCGTAATAGCTACTTTTGATATCAAACTCGGGGGTAATTGTAAGCGCACTGCTTAAATGGATGTCCGTACTTAGGTTGATCGTATGTCGAGATGTCCTAGGTACAACGTTGCCGGAAAGATCGACCCGTTGAAAAGTTTCATCGCTCGTCGTATTGTCGCCGTCATCGGTGAGCTGCTGAGATATCCAATAGCGTGTAAATCTAGCATCCAAGAACGTATACGCCAAATTTGCCGTAAAAATCTCATTAAATCTACTATGTAACGCTAACTCCATACCTCTGTTTCGCATATCGCCGACATTTGCATACCCGCTCTCTTCGCCGTCATCGCTTGTGATATAGCTACCCGCTATTTTTCCTATGTAGTCTTTTCTATCGAGTTGGTAAAATGAAAAATCGTAATCCAAAATTCCCTCGCTTCCCCTTACCCCTAGTTCGAAATTGTATGTGGTTTCAGGACTAATACTCATCGATAGGTTTCTTGTAGGATCTGCGAGTAATAGTTGTAAATTGCTACTAATACTGCTCGCCGTAGGTGCACGAAACCCCGTAGCAAAACTTGCATAGAGCGTATCCTTGTCGGATAATAGAAATGCTGCACCTAGCCTATAACTCCCGACGTTATACTCGGGTCTTACGTCATAAGCAGTATTAAGTCTGTTTCTAAGATCATATTTTATATTGTCAAAGCGGGCATTCAATGTCGTGGTAAGATCGCTCGTAATCTGATATTTCGCCTCTCCGTAGAGTGCGTTTATCTCTTCGCTCGTGGTACTATCAGAACGGATAGCTCCTGTCGCGACGGTAATACTATTTGCGTCTACTTTATTTCTTTGGATGTCAAAACCGCCCAATAACGCAAGAGAATCAAAAGATGTTCTATACTCGCTTTTTATACCCGTTTGATCCCACACTTCGTCATTGTAATTTTTGAGCCTATTGGTATACGAATTTTTGCTGTCTTTGTATTTATAGATATTTGTCATAAAGTTTGAAGTATCGGATATATCTTTAGAGTAGGTTATGAATGATTTGAACAGCTTTGTATCATAGTATCCCGCATATGAATACACTCCGGCCGCAGTAGGGTTGGTGGCCGCTTGAGTGACACCGGTGACGCTACTACCGTCTCCGGTCTTTCTATACGAATAGTCCAATCCGAATGTGATGTCGCTTGTTTCGTTGATGTAATATTGGTATTTTCCATTAATAGATTTTGTTCGTACATACGCATCGTCCCAATACCCATCCGTCTCTCTTTTACTTGCTTGTATTTGTAGTGAAGATTTTTCAAAACTTTGATTAGTGGTAGCTAGTATTTTACTACTGCCGAATGTCCCGCCCTCGACTTCTACCTTAGAGTAGTTTTGTGCTTTTGCCCTTTTTGTGGTAATGATTACTGCTCCGCCTATTGCATCGTTTCCGTAAAGGTACGAGGCGCCTCCTTTGATGACCTTGACAGATTCGATGTTGTCAAGATCGACATTTATTTTTCCTGCCGTCTCTTGTACGGGCACACCGTCTATCACCACCGCGACACCCGGCTGTTCACCCATATACATTTGATTGTCGACGCCGCGAATATGGACTTTCACGCTATCGGTATCACTTTCTGCCGCAGTAATCCCCGGGATTGTTTTTAGTATATCTATAAGACTTTTTGGGTTGATTTTCTCTATCTCTTCTTTGGTGATAACCATGACATTCGACACCTCAGTCTTTTTTGAAGCGTACTTATCATCGATGGTGGTCGAATCGATAGTGATAGTACCGAGGTCTTCAGCTTGCAAAGTCGGCAGCAAAACAGATGCCGCTAGTAGTGAAAATAGGATTTTTTTTGGACACGAATAGTCCTGTGGAAAATAACTCAAAACTCTTCTCCTATGGTATGTAGATTTTGTAGAAGAGTTACCAAGCGTTGTCTCTTTTGATGCTATAATCGACACGTTGCTTAGCAACACCTTTCCCGTCTGCATTCACTACGCCAATAGATAAACTGCAGACGGGTACCCCTCCTAGTTGGTGGCGTAATTGTACTTTTTAAGTGTTAATTGCGAATTAACACTTCATTTAAGTCGCCACTATTAACACTCCATTAACACTCCTTTTTTTACAATACGCCAAATTTATGAGGTGTTTGTATTATGAATATTGAGTTGTTAAAACAAGCAGTAGACTATGGCATCATAGGACTACTTATGCTTATGAGCTTTGTTTCGGTGTGGTTTTGGATAGAGCGGTTGCTCTATTTTCGCTCTCTCTCTTTAGAGCGATTTGAAAAAAAGGAAGACCTCGAGATCGCCCTCACCAACCACATAAACATCATCTACTCCTTTGGCTCAAATGCCCCGTATATCGGACTGCTGGGTACCGTCATAGGAATCATCATCACTTTTTACACTATGGGAGAGAGCGGTAATATAGAAGCCAAGATGATAATGAGTTCGCTTGCACTCGCGCTTAAAGCTACGGCGATGGGACTTGTGGTGGCTATCCCTTCGGTGTTTTTTTACAACCACCTCTCGCGGAAAATCGAAGTTTTGTTAGCACGCTGGGAAGCGGCGCGATAAAATGACGATCAAGAAATTCGACACGATAAACGTCGTCCCTTTTATTGACATCATGCTCGTCCTTTTAGTCATCGTGCTCACAACGGCTAGTTTCATCGCCAAAGGGGAGATTCCGCTAGAGCTCCCCGATTCTCGTGCTAGTATCATCCAAAAGCCCGACAAAGAGGCAAATGTCGCCATCACCAAGGACAATAAGATATTTTTAAACGATTTAGAGATAGAAAAAGATGCGCTAGAATCGCAACTAGCTAACTTCAATGACAAAACGCTTTTTAAAATTAGCTGCGACAAA
The DNA here is from genome assembly GCA_964500775.1 of uncultured Campylobacterales bacterium. Taxonomy (GTDB): domain Bacteria; phylum Campylobacterota; class Campylobacteria; order Campylobacterales; family CAZCQG01; genus CAZCQG01. Next base: position 6,266 of record CAZCQG010000020.1, on the reverse strand, counting down.
GAGGCGAAGTTTGATTATTTCGTCGCCGTGCTCGATCTCTTCAAAGCGCAGAATCTTACAAATCTCGCGATTGTGACCAAACAATGAATCGCTACGCGAAATCGTTTTCCATCACGCTGTTTTTTTACGGATTTTTACTAGCAAGCATCTTTTTTAGCACCAAGCTTTTCCACGACCGTATCATCCTCAAACAAAACATCATAAAAATTGCCACCGTCACGATTCCAAAGCCGGTGATAGAACAGCCCAAGGTCGTCCCGCCACCGCCAAAACCGATAGAAAAAAAACCCGAACCTAAAATTGAAAAAATAGAAAAAAGATTACCGCCGAAAAAAATCGAACCCATCGTAAAAGAAGAGTCTATTCCCGAAGCACCTCCGCCGCCAAAGCCGATAGAAAACGTCGAGAAAAACGAGGTCAAAAAACTTCCTGATGCCGCTCTCATCACATTGAAAGAGCAGTTTTTCTCGGAGCTGAAAAAAAAGATAGATTCCAATAAGTACTACCCGAAAGCGGCAAGACGAAGGGGGATGGAAGGGAGTGTAGAGGTGCGCTTTATGATCACTCCCGAAGGCAAGCTTGATAAGCTTCAAATACTTTCGGGGGAGAAGATATTTTTTGAAAGCGCAAAAAGTGCGATCGCAAAAAGCTTCCCGCAAAAAATACCCGAAGCTTTACGCTCCGAGATGGGAGAGGTGACCCTCGCGCTAGAATACAAGCTTATTTAACGCAATAGATAGCAAAAATATTTTTCCCCTCGTTATACTCATACTTGAGTGAAAACCCGTGCAGTTTTACGATTTTATCCACGATTCCAAGCCCCAACCCAAACCCTTTTATCTCTTTGTACCTTTGTTCTCGGTTGAAACTCTTGAGATAAAATTCCAGCTCTTTATCAAGCTTTACCCCTGCGCTCTTAATTACTATCCTATTGTCGGTTAATAGTATATGGGCTTTATGATCCGCGCTATATTTGATGGCATTGTCTATGAGATTTTTTATCGCGATCGGAAAAATTTTTGTATTACACCCAAAAACAAAGTCATCTATAATTTCAACTGCTATCTCCTCATCTTTGGGCATCAATAGCTCTAACGCCGCCAAAACCATTTTCTGCGCACTTGTTTTCTCTTCTATTGCCGATTTTTCGTCTAGGTAGTTGAGGCGTTCGTAAAACAATAGGTCGTCGGTAAGCTTATCCATTTGGATGAAGATCTCTTTGAGGCGTTTCCCGTTTACCGATTCTTCGAGCATCTCTACGGCAAATCTCCCTTTGGCGATAGGTGTTTTGAGCTCATGACTGACGTTGCGCAAAAGCTCTTTTGAGTTCTCAAAGCTCTTTTGGACATTCTCCGCCATCGCATTAAAACTCTCAATTACTGCACCGTACTCGTCTTTTCTCTTCTCTTCCAGTCTATATTTATGCTCTCCGCTACCAAAATGCTCTAGCCCTTTTTGTATCTTTCTAAGCGGAAGCAGAAGCGATATAAAATAGATAAATACCGCTACGGATAGCCCAATATCAAACGCCGACAAAACATCCAGCAACCCTTTTTGTTCAAGCCACTCTTCTTGGATTTCATCGTAAAACGTATACTCCTTCCCGATGTATTCTATTTTGAGGTATACCCTTTTTTTTGCGGTAAAAATCTCTATTTTTCCCAAAAGTAGCTCATAAGAGTAGAGGATTTCATCGGGTTGGTGCTTTGAGACTTGCGCATACTGAAGCTTTGCGAGTAAAGCCTCCATTTCAGCTTGATCCTCTTTTGCCAATAGATCCAAGATCGTATTGGCATTTTGTTTGTAGCCGCTTATCTCCAGTAGAGTGATTTTCTCATACATATACGAATCGTATTTATGTCCCAAATAGAGCATAGTGAAAAAGACAAGCGTGAACAGTAATGAGAGTTTAAAGAATATAGAATCGTAATATTTTATTCGCCGCAATACATATACCCCACACCCCAAACCGACTTGATATACTCTTGTTCTTTGTCGAGAGTTTTTAGCTTTTGTCGTATTTTACTTATATGAACATCTATGGTGCGATTGAGACTTTCATATCTCAAAGTATCGATACTATCTAGCATCTCTTCTCTACTTATCGCTCTTTTCGGATGCTCTTTTAAATATTTTAATATCTGAAACTCCGTACCGCTTAGATTCGCTTTCTCCCCTTGCAAATAAACATCCATACCGTTTTCGTCGATTCTAAGTCGTTCTTGTTTTCCGGAATCCTCAAATGTGCGCAATCTAGCTTTTATTCTCGCGACCAATTCTCTAGGCTCATACGGTTTTGCTAAATAATCATCTGCCCCCATCTCAAATCCGAGCACTTTATCGCTTAGCTCACCTCTCGCCGAAGAGATGATAATGGGGGTTTTATAACGGTTTCTAATATCTTTGCAAAGCTCGATTCCATCAATATCTGGGAGACTAAGATCTAAAATTATCAAGTCATAGCCCGCCTCTTTTAGCCCCTTTATTGCATCTTTGCCGTTTTTCGCTATCTCACAGCGTATATCGTACTTCAGCAGATATTCATATATCAATTCCGCCATTTGCGCATCGTCTTCGATAAGTAGTACCCGCTTCACTCTATTTCCCACTCTTTGACTTTTTTCGCGAATATCTTCCGTTGGCGCACATCCAAGATAGCGTGCAAATTGGATAAAAATCCACTTTGGATATATGCGATTTTCTTTTTGTATTCTAAGTATGTTTCGACATACCGCTTCTCTTCAAAGTGCGTATCGGAAAATAACTCCACCGCTTTCTCTTCAAAAACACGCTCCTCTTTTTTTACTTTTTTAAGCTCTTGTCTCATATTTACGATGAGTTCGCTTAGCATAGTTTTTTGTGACGTATTCAAATCAAGATAACGTATATCGATAGGAATCAAATGTCTGCTTTCATGTCCGTCATGCTCGTGATCATCGGCAAACGCAAAAATACATAGAGCCAATACCGCAAAAAGCCATCGCAATGAACGCCTCCTATTTTTTTCACTAAGTGTAGTCTACCTTTTTTAAAAAGTGTTAATCATTTGTTAAAAAGTGTTAACTTCCTCCATCTTAACAATTTTTAACACTTCTTGATGATTCATTAACACAAAAAAGGCAAATTTTCTTCGATGAAATATTTTAAAGGAGTTTCTATGAAAAAAATAACACTCTTAATCACATTTTCCGTTGTGAGTGCTTTTGCATTTGATTTCAATGCCGAAATGAACACATATCTCGATTCATTACGTAAAGAGGTAAAAAGTAACGATTCAAATTTTGTCGATTTTGATGCAAAACGAGGAGAGACACTATTTTATGCCGCTATGGAAAAAGAGGGAAAGCCCATCTCATGCGCCTCTTGCCATAATAAAAACTTGACTCTTGCAGGCGAAAATATAAAGACGGGTAAAGTCATCGACCCTTTGGCTCCGAGCGCAAATACTACTAGACTCACCGATGTCAAAGAGGTGCAAAAATGGCTACGAAGGAATTTCAAAGATGTTTACGGCAGAGAAGGTAGTGCGCGGGAAAAGGGTGACGTGCTTACTTTTATCTCGGCTCAATAGGAGGTTATAATGAAACGGTTATTATTGATAGTTATGCTAGGGACGGTTCTTATGGGAAAAGAAGGGAGAGTGGCGCAAGTGGAGAATCCCACATATACTAGCGAGTGCGGCAGTTGCCATTTTGCATATCAACCGCAATTTTTGGGGAAAGAATCGTGGGGTAAAATGTTGGGAGAGTTGGAGCAGCATTTCGGTACTGACGCGAGTTTGGATAGTGCCACGTTACTCACGCTTAAAGACTATCTCGTAAATAACGCGGGACGGGGTACGGGAACGACACAAAGAATAAGCGAACTCTATTGGTTTCAAAGAGAACATAGAGAGATTCCGAAGCGCTTTGTGACGCAAAAAGAGGTCGGCTCTATCAGCAACTGCCAAAAGTGCCATATACGTGCCGAACAAGGTGATTACGGTGAACGAAGCATACAAATACCTAACTATGGAAGGTGGGACGACTAATGGAAAAGCGGACATATATTTGGGGAATCGGGACGAGAGTATTTCATGCGCTTTTAGTATTCTCATTTATAATTGCGTATATGACAAGCGATAGCGACGCATTATTGCGTCTCCACGCCTCCTTTGGGATACTTGTTGCGCTTTTGCTGCTCTTCAGAATCCCTTGGGGATTTTTCGGTCCTCTGTATAGCAGATTCAAAGATTTTGATTTTAGTCTTGTATCGTTAAAAAAATATATGCTTGGAATCTTCGGACATAAAGAAAAAGTGCCCGGGCATAATGTGGCTAGCAGCTACGGAATGATAGGGATTCTGCTCTTGGGAATCCTAACGGGCATCACGGGACTCGTAGCACTTGGAAGCGAAGAGGGTGCGGGAATATTTGGTTTTTTATACAAAGGGGGTGAATTTTACAAAGAAGCACACGAAATCTGCGCTAATCTTTTTACTGCGATAGTCCTAGTGCATATAGCCGGTGTCTTGTTTGAACATTTTTACCACAAGAGCGGTATTGCAAAATCGATGCTTGACGGGTACAAAAACTTGGATGCTGCCCCAAGCAAGACAAACTTTTTACAAAGTCTCTATTTACTTATTTGGATCGGTGTTTCGATCGTACTGTTTATTTATACCGTCGCAAATCCGAAGAATCCCCTTTTTGCCGACAAACGTTCAAACCCCGTGGCATTAGAGAAAAACTACCCACTATTGCAACAAGAGTGTGCAAGCTGTCACACCCTTTATCCTCCGCAAATGCTCCAAGCAAACTCTTGGCGCGAAATGATGGGGGAATTGGATAACCATTTCGGAGACGATGCCTCTTTGGATGCACAAGATACTGCCGCCATAACCGACCTACTCCTAGCATACAGCGGTACTTCATCAAAACTAGACGGCGGGCAACGCATCACGAAATCGAGTTTTTGGAAAAGACATCATAGGGGGATGGATGAGGATGTTTTCGAAAGCAAAGAGATTAAAAGCCCCGCAAATTGCAAAGCATGCCACCAAGACATAGAAGAAAAAGGGAGCGTAAGCGTGATGTCGCTTGACTTACAAAAGGTACTTTTTCGCTACTAACTTTTGCCTTTATACCTCGCTACTATCTCTCTCAAGGCAGATTCTAAATCGGGGTACGTGAAGTCAAACCCTGTATCCAATAACTTCCTCGGTGCTACGCTTTGCCCATCGCTTAGCACTACGGAACCCTCACCGTAGAGCAATTTCAGCACAAAGACGGGGACGGGAAATATCGTAGGGCGGTGCAAAACCTCACCGAAAGTTTTCGTAAATGCTTTATTGGTCGTCGTGTCGGGAGCGGTGAGATTGTAGACGCCTTGCATCTTCTCATTTTCGATAGCAAACATTTCGGCATTTACAAGGTCTTGAATATGTACCCATGAGAAATATTGACTCCCATCGCCGATAGTCCCGCCTAGACCGAGGCTAAAGGGAGGGTAGACTTTCTCCATCATACCGCCACCGTATCCCAACACAACGCCAAATCGGAATACCACCGTACGCACCCCTAGCTCTTGGGCATGCAACGCTTCTTCTTCCCACTCTTTAGTGATATTGCCGAGCACGTCGGTCGCATTCCCCTCTTCGTAGTCGGTATATGTTTTTTTATTGTCATACCGTCCTACGGCAGAAGTAGAGATGAAAAGCGAGGGTTTTTTGGTAGCTTTCTTTATCCCTTCGACGAGGGCTTTGGTAGTATCTATACGGCTAGAGTAGAGCACTTTTTTGTACGATTCGCTCCATCTAGCGATGATGGGAGCGCCGGCTAGATTTATGAGTATGTCGGAATCTTCGACTATCTCCAAAATCTTATCGCCGTTTTTAAGATCTGCTCGCTCTATCTCTCGCACGACAAAGCCGCGCCCTTCCAATGTACTTTTGAGATTTGTACCGACAAATCCGCTAGCTCCGGTAAGCGCGACTTTTTTCATTTTTAAAACTCCTTCATATCATCTTCATCGAGCGGGAAAATCTCATCATCTCCCCCTTTTTTTACCTCTTTTTTCGGTGCGCTGCTTTTTGGTTTTTTCTCTATAAGCGGTTTGTGCGGATGGGGGGCGGCTAGTTTTGCCGGAGCTTTTTTTGTTTTTGGAGCAGCACCGTGACCTAGCTCTCTCTCTACGTCAAAGCCTACGATTTTTGCTATATCAAGGGTACTTTGCATCATCGCCAAAGCCTGCGCATTTAATTGTTCTGCAGCAGCTGCCGCTTCTTCG
>CAZCQG010000019.1:0-42745 GCA_964500775.1 uncultured Campylobacterales bacterium | reverse complement strand
CCCGATGGCACAAAAAAAACGCTTGGCATTATGATGCCCGGGAGCTATACCTTTGATACGGGAGTCGCCGAGGAGATGGAGATATTAGCAGGGAATCTTGATGTATTTTTACCCGATGCAAGCGGATACAAAAACATTAAAGCAGGTGAATCTTTTTTTATCCCCGCAAATTCGAAGTTTACGATGGAAGTCAAAGAGGTGAGTGATTATTGTTGTAGTTATTTTGCATAGGAGGAGACAATGCGAGTAAATTATGAAGTACAGAATCTCAAATGCGGCGGTTGCGCGAATACAATAACTAAAGAGTTGGAGAAGCACTTTCAAAATGTCAGTGTAGACGTCGAGAAGAAGGTTGTCTCTTTTGATTTAGAAGACGCGAGCAAAGAAGAGGAGGCAAAAAAACTCCTTCGGAATCTCGGCTATCCGCTAGTCGGAGAAGAGCACGGATTTTTCAGCGATACGGGGATGAAAGCCAAAAGCTTCGTCTCATGCGCAATCGGGAAAATGGGGAGTTAATTACCGTAACAACTCATCGTGCAATACCTTCAGTCCGTTATAATCTTGGGAGCGCAAACTAGAGAGGAGTGCGTCTATCTCCTCTTGAGGTTTTTCTAGCTCTTTGAGCGCCTCCTCGCCTAGGCGTAGACTCCCCTCGACGACCTCGGGTAGCACCCATTCCGCCCCTTTAAAAAGTAGCATCTCTTTTGCTCTCGCGTCACGGGAGCGGGCAAACACTTTTATTTCGGGGTAGGTATTTTTTATGTGCGAAACGATTTTTGCAGCTACCGAATGGCTATCCACCGTCACTATAATAAGCTTCACCCCCGCCATCGAGATATGCGATAAAAATCCATAATCGCTCATATCGCCGTAGTAGATATTTCGCCCCTCTCTTTGTCCTAGCTTCACCCGCTCCACGTCTAAATCATACGCAGCGTATTTTACTTCGCTCTCGGTGAGCATAGAGGCTACGATATGCCCCACTCTACCGTAACCGGCGATAAGCACCGCGACCTCTTCGTGATGGAGCGATTTTTTATCGACGCTTTTATCATCGTCCTCTTTCTCAAATCGCCTCGCAAAACGTTCTCCCATTTTTGTAACCGCAGGCGTGAGAAGCATACTCACCGAGATGACGGTTACGCCGGCTACAAACGTATTATCCCCGATAAGCCCGAGACTTTTAGCCGCTCCGAATATCACGAAACCAAACTCGCCGCTTTGCGAAAGCAAAAACGCGCTCTTGATGGCGACACTTTTGGTGTAGCCGAATAAAGGAAATAAAAATAGCAGTACGACGATTTTTATAAACATAATCACAATGACATGTTGTCCTAGCGTCAAAGGATCGTTCGCGACGGCATTCAGATCGATACTCATCCCCACCGCAACGAAAAAAAGGCTCATCAAAAGCCCTTTGTATGGCTCGATATAAGCTTGTATCTGCAAATGGAAGCGTGATTCTGAAAGCATCATCCCCATCAAAAACGCCCCCATAGCCATCGAAAGCCCCGCTTCCTCCATAGCCCAAGCCGAAAAAAAGACCGAAAGCATCGTTAAAAATATAAATGCTTCGTGATTTCGCTCTCTAGCAAAGCGCTCCAATATCCTAGGAATCACATATTTGCCCAACACTAAAACCGCACCCACCATCGCCAAAGCAATGGCTACTTGCATCCCGATAGAGTGGTCTTTGGAAAGCGTCCCTTTCTCTGCGAGAATAGGAACTAATGCCAATAAAGGGACGACCCAAAGATCTTGCATCAAAAGGACGGCAAACGATGCGCGACCGTATTTCGTGGCGCTTTCGCCCTTTTCTTGGAGTATCTGCATAACAAACGCGGTGGACGAGAGAGAAAATGTCAATCCTATCAATAGCGCATTTTTCCAATTGAGGGCATACGAAAGCGAATATGCAAAGATAAAAAATGCCGAGAGGAGTATCTGCGCCATCCCCAATCCAAACACGTCACGCCGCATCTCCCAAAGTTTCTTGGGCTGCATCTCTAGACCGATAAGGAATAAAAGCAGCACTACACCGAATTCGGTAAAATGGCGCACGGTTTCGACGTTTTGAGTGAGTACCGGACCCGGTGAATAGGGACCTACGATGATGCCTGCGACCAAAAGTCCCAGTATCGAACCTAGCCCAAGTTTTTTTGAAAACGCGACGGCAAACGTCACGACTCCCAAAAGAAAAAGTGCCGAAAAAAGAAAATGCTCCGCCCCCAATTTATCCGCCTAGATACATTTTTTTGATATTGCTATCATTGATGAGGGTTTTAGAATCATCTTCCAACACTATCTCGCCGTTTTCCATCACATAGCCTTTATCCGAGATTCTAAGGGCGGCGAACGCATTTTGTTCGATGAGCAATATCGTAAGCCCCTCTTCACGTAACCGCTCTATGATTCCTAGCACCTCTCCGACTATCTTGGGAGCTAGCCCGAGACTCGGTTCATCGAGCATCAAAAGCTTCGGCTCCCCCATAAGCGCACGCCCGATGGCCAACATCTGCTGTTCGCCGCCGCTCATAGTGCCTGCGAGTTGATTCCTTCGCTCTTTGAGACGGGGAAAATTCTCAAACACGAATTCCCGCAACCGTTCATAATTTTCATCATTATGATACGCTCCCATCCGCAAGTTTTCATCGATAGTGAGATTTACAAATACCTTGCGCCCTTCGGGCACGAGCGCGATTCCTCGTTGAATAATTTTGTGCGTGGGAAGGCTGGAGATATTGATACCGAAAAAATCGATTTCCCCTTTTGCTTTGACACTATTTACGATAGCGTTTAACGTAGAGGTTTTACCCGCGCCGTTACTGCCGATGATGGTGCGTATCTCCCCTTCGTTTATCTCTAGGTCTATCCCTTTTATCGCTTGAATCAGTCCATAATAGACCCGTAAATTTTTAACTTTCAGCATACGTTACATCCCCTAAATACGCGGCGATGACCTCTTTGTGGTTGATGGCCTCGCTTGGCGTACCCATAAAAAGCTTCTTACCGTAATCTAGCACGAGAACCCTATCGCATAGCCTGTTTACAAATTTCATATCGTGTTCGATGAGCAGAATCGTAAGATCAAAGTCATTCCGTATACGTTCCAAAATCTCCGCCAATCCTTCAGTCTCGGCAGGATTCATCCCCGCGGCGGGCTCATCGAGCAATAAAAGCTTCGGTGAAGTCGCCAACGCACGCGCTATCTCAACTTTTCTTTGATTCCCGTAACTTAGGGCGTTTGAAGCGACGTTCGCATACTTTTGGATTCCTAGATATTCCAATAAGCGCATCGCCTCTTGTCGTATCCTTCGCTCTTCGCCGTAGAATCTTCCAAAGCGCAAAATCGCCTCAAAATAGGTATATTTCGCCTGATTATGAAAACCGATCAAGACATTTTCTAAAACGCTCATCGAGCTAAAAAGTCGTATGTTTTGAAAAGTCCTAGCAATCCCTTCTTGTACCACTTTATGCGGTTTTAGTCCCGTGAGCTTAGAATCATCAAGGCGCACGGTACCGCTACTAGGGATATAATTTGCGGTGATGATATTAAACATCGTCGTTTTCCCCGCACCGTTTGGACCTATGAGCCCGAATATCTCCCCTTTCTCAATAGAAAATGAAAGGTCGGTAATCGCTTTCAATCCTCCGAAGCTGATGCTTACATTCTCTACGCTAAGCATCTTTTCTCCATTTTTTGAAAAAATTTATATCCCAAATCTCTTTCTTGCCGAAGAATCCGCTACGATAAAAGAGCATCATAAAAAGCAACAAAAGCGAAAAGACCACCATACGCATCCCCGGATGTGCACCGAATTCATGACCAAATACCGTGATCTCGTCATCAAGAAACCGTAGCCATTCGCCACCGCCCACGACGAGTATCGTTCCTATTATCGCCCCCGTAGTACTTCCAAGTCCCCCTAAAACTATTATGATGAGGAGTTGGAATGTAAGCAAAAACGAAAAAAGATCGGGTGAAATAGTCGTAAGCACCGACGCTAAAAGTCCGCCGCCCACACCTTCTAAAAATGCACTCGTGGTAAATGCGGTGGTTTTTATCGCAAAAGTATTCACCCCCATAGCGATCGCCGCGTCTTCGTCATCGCGCACCGCTTTCATCGCGCGACCGAACTTTGAATAAACGACGTTTAAAATCGCTATGACCGCCACGGTAGCGCCGATACCCGTCCAGTAGAGATTTGCGGTGTCAGGAATGTCGTTTAGTCCTATAGAGCCGTTTGTCACACTCGGGTTATTGACTGCTAGGACACGTATGATAAAGCCGAACCCAAGGGTCACGATCGCGAGATAATCTCCCCGCACGCGAAAAACAGGAAATGAGAGCATCAGCGCCACAAATGCCGCACACACACCGCTAAGAAGTAATGCGCTCACAAAATCGGAGTGCATAAGCAGAATAAACGGGCTTGGATCTTCTAGCTGAAACATCTCCCATTTCGCATCGCTATCTAACAGCATCAGCGACGTGACGTAGGCTCCGATGGCGACAAATCCGTTAGGCTCTAGCGACAATTGTCCGCTCACGCCGTTTATGAGATTGTAGCTCACCGCCAAAATGACGAATACAAAGATATTGTTCATAATCCGAATCGCATAGTCGTTGAAAATTTGATCGGAGATCCACAAGAAAAAGATCATAGTAGCGTAGATACAAGCGTGCAAAGCGATAGTCTTTACCGACTGCGGAGGGAGTATTTTTTGTATCAAAATCTACTCCTTTCTAGCTTTTCGCCCATAATGCCCGTAGGTCTAAAAAGGAGTATGAGTATCAAAAACAAAAAAGCAAACGCATCTTTATAGCCGCCGAGCTCGGGCATAAAGGCTACGACTATCACCTCCGTAAACCCTATGATAAATCCACCGAGCACTGCCCCAGTAGCGCTTCCTATCCCGCCAAGTACCGCCGCGGCAAATGCTTTGAGACCGATGAGCACCCCCATAAGCGGCTCGATGGTGGGATAATTTATCGCATAAAATATCCCACCTATTGCCGCATACACGCTCCCCAAAACAAAAACGAATGAGATAACGGCGTTCGCATCGACCCCCCATCAAACGGACGGTATTGACATCAAACGCGACCGCTCGTATCGCCATTCCGTGTTTGGTACGATAGAGGATATAGAGCACTAAGAGTAAAAGCAAAACAGTCACTATCGGGACGACGACTACCGAAAAACTAAAAGAGATACCGCCGATAATGATGAATTTTTCAAACAACTCGGGGACGGGAAAAGCCTTTGGAGTGGAACCAAAAAGGACGTTAAATAGGTTTTCCAAAAAAAAGCTCATACCGATCGCCGTTATCAACACCGAGATTCTCGGCGCTTCCCTTAAGGGCTTGTACGCGATCTTGTCTATCGAGTATCCCAATAATCCCGATAGTACGATAGAAAAAATCACCGCCGCAAAGAACGGCATCCCAAATGAAGCGAGGCAAAAAAATGCAACAAACGCCCCCACCATCATAATATCGGCGTGGGCGAAGTTGATAAGTCTTAGCACCCCATACACCATCGTATAACCGATGGCGATGAGGGCGTACATAGAACCTAATGAGATTCCGTTGATGAGCTGTTGTAAAAAAGTGATACTGTCCAAAAGTACTCCGTCTTATGGGTTGACGGTTGCTTTATACTTCGTTGCGCCGTTTTGTACCTCTTCGATGACCGCAGAACGGATAGCATTCCCCTCTTCATCGATCGAAATAACTCCGGTCACTCCGCTAAAGTCTTTCGTAGCGCGAATGTTTTTATTGACGCATACTTTGTCTTTTGGGTCTTCGCATTTATTCATCGCGTCCACGATTACATTATAGGCATCAGCCGACATCGCGGCAAATACGTGCACTTTTTCACTGTATTTTTTCTCATACGCGCTCATAAACGCTTCGCCCTCCGGTGTTTGCTTCGCTTCGGCAGAGTAGTAGTTCGTCGCCATGTACCCATTTATCGTATCTTTGCCTACATCAAAAAAGACCTGATCCGCAACGATACCGTCCCCGCCGATAACAGGAAGCGCCAAGCCTAATTGTGCGGCTTGCAATGCGATAAGACCCGCTTCATTAGAATAGAGCGGCATATAGATGAAATCGGCATTTGAGCCTTTGATGGCTGAAAGCTGCGCTTTGAAATCTTTATCACCGCCCGTGATGAGGGCTTTTGTAACTATTGTTCCGCCGAGTGCTTTGTATTGTTTTTCAAACGCTTTGGCTAGACCGATCGAATAATCGTTTTTGCTATCGATGATGACCGCCGCATTCTTTTTTCCCATCTCTTTAAACGCATAGTTTGCCGCTACGACCCCTTGGAAATCGTCGATAAAGCACACCCTACTGACATACTCTCTCCCTTTTGTGACACGTACGTTGGTCGCTACGGGCGCTACGACGGGAGTTTTGGATTCATCTGCTTTTTTGGTGATGGCAAGCGTATTGCCGCTAGTGAGCGCACCGAGCACTGCGGTAACACCGTCGCTTGAGACGAGTTTATCCATCGCGTTGGCAGATTCTATTTTATCGCTTTTGTTATCCACAAGGATGAGTTTAATATCATCGCCGTTTTTGAGCTTTGGAGCGAGTTCGTGCATAAGTTCGATACCTTTATTTGCCGACTGTCCAAATCCGCCGATAGCACCGCTCATAGGCATAATAACGCCGATTTTGACCTCACCCGCACACAAAGGGACCACGACTAACGCACCCAAACAAAGAGCTTTTCCTAACTGCTTCATTCAAATCCTCCTGATATATTGGTAAAAATTTTCAATCACAAAATTATATTCCCCGAAACTTATATTACAAATTGGTGTTACGTGCACCCCTAAAGTCTAGCCGAACGATGCCCTTTATCCCGATGGGTCAAAACTTTAGTTTTGGGGTTCCCGTCGTGGATAACCGGGACTAGAGTTTGGCTTGACTTTAGGGGTGTAAAAATATATGCCCAATATCAATTCAAGATTATTGCATCGCTTCGTATGTTTTGTCTAATTCCCTCAAAAAGCACGGCGGAGACCGCGGTAGCGAGATTGATGCTGCGCGCCTCCTTTTGCATAGGAATCCGAAAACATCGCTCTTTGTACATCTCTACTATCGCGCTCCCTACTCCCGCATCTTCACGCCCAAAGATAAGATAGTCCCCTTTTTTAAAACTCGAAGCAAGGTAAGAATTGCTAGATTTTGTCGTAAGAATATGGATATTTTCTCGCTCTATCGCATCAAAAAACGCCGCTACGCTCTCCCATTCGACACGCTTCAAATCTTTCCAATAATCCAACCCCGCACGCTTCACGCTTTTTTCATCGATATCAAACCCTAAGGGATGTACCAAATGGAGCACAGAATCGGTAGCGACGCAAAGCCGTCCGATATTTCCGGTGTTTTGCGGGATGCGCGGCTCAAAGAGGACGATGTTAAACATATTTATCCTCTAGCATCTCTTTTAATTTTTTTATTCTGTCGCGCTCTTTATTTTTTTGGTCTTCACGCAAAAGCATTTTGAGTATGAGGGCAAATTGTTTTGCATAGGCTTTAGTCATATTGCGAAACTGAAAAAGCATAACATTACGTCTTGCTTCCTCTTTAGTTTCTTCAGAATATGACTGTTTTGTTTCCATAGACGAATACCCTATCTTGGAGCACTGTTTCTAGTGCTCGCGCGAGGACTATCTTTTCGATGTCCCGTCCCCTTTTCTGCATATCTTTCCACGAATAACTGTGATCGATATGAGCGACGTCTTGGGCGATGATCGGACCTTCATCAAGATTGTCGTTGACGAAATGCGCCGTCGCACCAATGATCTTTACACCCCGCTCGTAGGCTTGTTTATAAGGATTTGCGCCGATAAATGCGGGTAGGAAAGAGTGGTGGATATTGACGATTTTATGCTGGTAGTGTCCTACGAAATTCGGAGAGAGAATCCGCATATATTTTGCTAGCACCATATAGTCGAAATCATACCCCGCTAAAACTTCTCGCACCCTGTTTTCGTGCTCATCTCTTGAGATTCCTTCGTGTGAAACGGCGTGATACGGGATGTTAAATTTCTCCACCAAACTCCCAAGCTCCGCATAATTAGAAACTACCGCCAAGATATTCGCATCGAGCTCATCGCTATGATGGCGGATAAGAATATCCCCTAGACAGTGCGCCTCTTTCGTGCAAAGAATCACGATATTTTTTCTCTTTTTTTGTTTGAGATTCACGTCTGCATTTTCGGGCAAAACGGACAATAGCTCTTTTTTGAGGTTTTGCGTATCCACATCTCCCGCAAATTCGGTACGCATAAAAAATTTTCCGTTTTCGACATCGACGTATTCGTCGTTCTTCTCGATATTCACTCCGAAATTTAATAACACTTGCGACACGCCGAACACGAGCCCTTTTTTGTCGCTGCAAGAGATAAGCAAAATAAACCGATTCAAAATAGTCCTTTTTAAAAAATCGTATTCATAAAAATTTTAGAGGTCACCATACTAGCGACTTTTCCTTCCATTTTTTCTAAAAACTCTTCAACCTTATCCTTTTTTTGCCATACGGGTATTTGCACGCCGCTTTGTTTCATTAGCTCCTCTTTCGCATAGCCGTACGACCCGACTTCATCGATGAGTCCTAGCTCCTTGGCTTCTGCGGCGGTAAAGACCTTGCCGTCGGCAAACTCTTTCTCTTTTGTCACGTCTAGCCCCCTCGCCTGCGCCACGTCGTTTATAAACATCGCGTACTGTTTGGCGACGAGATTCTCCATCATCGACTTCTCTTTCTCGCTCCATTCTCGATAAAACGTCCCCGCCTCTTTGTACTCGCCCGCTTTGACGATTTGGGGTTTGATTCCTATTTTTTTGGCGATCTCTTCGATATTCGCGCCATTAAATATCACGCCGATGGAGCCGACCATACTTCCGGGATTGCTTATGATTTTTTGCCCCCAAATAGCGGCATAATAACTCCCGCTAGCCAGTGTCCCGCTAGAGTAAACCACCACTTTTTTTTGCATCGCTAGCTCATGGAGCGCCATACTTAGCTCGATAGAGGGGGCGATGAGACCTCCGGGGCTATCGACTACGAAGAGCACCCCTTTGATATTTTCGTTTTTGGCATCCTCGAGCTCTTTGAGAATCCCGCTCGCGTCGACTATCATCCCCTCTAGGCGTATTTCTTTGAGATTTGCCGTCTCGATTTGTTCGGAATCTATCGGAAAAAACAGCCAAAGAATCAAAATAATAATGAGTGTCGCTTTGAAATAATTTTGGAAAAAATCAACTATGGCTTTAAACGGATAGAATAGTATTTTTAAGAATCTCATAGATTCGCTTCCTTTATAAATGCTTGCGCGCTTAATAATTTAATCTCTTTTGCGACAAATTTCTCGTCATTGGTCACGATAGCATCGCAGTGCTCTTTTTTGGCGAGTATGTATTGGAGCGTATCCTCCAAGTCGGCATAATCGCCATCCTCTTCCATCAGCGCACACACGGCATCCACCTCTTTATTTGAGAAGTCTATTATGTCGCAGAATCGACTTATTTTCGAGACCTCGCGGAGCGCCCTTTTCTTGTCGCTTTTGGCGCTCAAATAATAGACGGTGGTGGTGATGTCGCAGCTGGTACACAAAGAAATACCTTTGTCCAAAGAACCGATGATTACTTTTTCGCTCTCTTTATGGGTTGCTCTTTTGACATCGATAAAATCAACTAAGATATTTGCGTCCACAAATATCTTTTTAAACATCCATCATCCCTTTGATCTCTTGAATCGTAAGATCTCCAAAGACGCCCGCTGCACTGCCGAATATACTTTTTGCGGCTTCGATCTTTTTTTGCTTCTCTATCTCTTTGTACCGCTCTTCGATCATCTCCTGCACCACCGCCGTCATCGAGTTCCCTTTTTCTTTGGCTATAGCTTCTAGGTGTTCGGCGACCTCTTTTTTGAAGACGAAATTCTTTCTCACTTCATTTGCGCTCATAAAAAATCCTTGTATGAGAATAGTATTACATAAAGATTTTTACATAAAAAGTCTTATGTAGTAATTAAAGAATCCGCCCACCCTCGACGTAACTCTCTAGCGCCTCTTGGGTGTGGAGGACGACTGCGCTTGCGATATTCGTCTCGTCTGCTCCGCTGGGGAGTGTTATACGAATCATATCCGCGCATTTTCCCGTAGCTAGCTCACCGATTCCTAGCTTAGCGCAATTTCCCGCTTTGCTCGTTGCTAGCAATAAAAGCTCTCTGCAAAACTCCTCACACTCTTCCAAAGGATATGCAAACAAGGCGCACCGCAACTCATCAAACATACTTAAACTAGCATTTGAGCTTAATCCATCGGTCGCTAACGCGGTGGAAATTCCTAAGTTTTGCAGTTTTTTTAGATCGAGGATTTTATTGTTCAAAAGTCTATTGGAACGTGGACAGCTCACTATGCTATGCCCCTCTTTTGCGACCCTTCGCAGCAGTTCGTCGTCGGCTTCGAGCATATGGGTAAAGAGCACTTTTTTGTTTTTGAAAATATCCATAAAGCTCTCGGCGCTAAAGTTTGCCTGCGTACTTATCCCGAAAAACCGCTCGAAAAACTCTTTAAAATATCCCGTATGCGCATCCAGCCACTCTTTCTCGCTTTCGCTTTCCAGAAAGTGTGCCGAGAGGAGCGTCTCTTCACTAGCGTGCTCAAGTACTTTTTTGACTAAAATAGGATGGGTCGAATACGGGGAGTGTATCGCGATAGCAGGATAGAAACGCCCGCTTTTATAGCGGAGCGATGCTTCGTATCTCGCCAAAAAATTGGAGTAGAGAAAATCTATCGCGCTAGGATTTGAGCCTATCGCTTCATTAAAATAGATGACACGAAGAGCACTCTTTGCCAAAGATTCCAAGTCTTCGCCGAAACTACTCACCTCCCCTATCGTCGTCGTACCGCTTTTGATAAGTGCGTCTATTTGCTCTTGCATCACCGATTCGGTGCAAGATTTTTGCAACGCATCGCGAGATTCTATGACGCTATCGAGCCACTTACCGAAAGAGCCGTAGCGGAGCGTCGCTTTATTTGCACCGTATTCTAGATGGGTGTGGAGATTGATAAGTCCGGGCATCAGGATCGTATCGCTTAGATACTCTACCTCGCCGTATTTTTCTTTTGCGGATTCTAAAGGAAGTAGCTCGATGATGCGGGTATCAAACACAACCGCATACTCTTTATAAACGCTAAAACGCTCATCGCACGCCAAAACATACGGTGCGGCTAATACTTTAACTTTTTGCAAAAACACATTTCCCTTTTACGATATTGCAGCGCACTTCGCCTACAAACTCCATCCCGTCGTACGGCGAGAAATTTTTCTTCACGAGAGTTTTTGCCTTCGGATCAAAGAGCACCATATCGGCATCAAAGCCTTCTTGTATCAACCCTTTATTTAGCCCCAAAAGCTTAGCTTGATTGTAGGAGGTGAGTTCGCAAAGTTTTTGTAGCGAAATAATCCCGCTGTGTACCAATCCGCCATAACAGATAGAGAGATAGTCGTCGATAAGCTCCACGCCGAAACTCGCCTCTTCAAATGCCAAGTCTTTTTTTGTCACCGATTTGGGTGCGTGTGCGGAGGTGAGATAATCGATGTCCCCTGCTTGGAGATGTTTGATGAGCTTTTGTCTGCTCTGCTCGCTTTTGAGCGGCGGTTTTATCTTCGCGCTCGTGTTAAATCCGCGGCAAAGATCTTCATTGAGCAAGAGATGATTTATAGAGACTTCCGCACTTAGATTCGCCACCTCTTTTTTTGCCCGCTTGATGAGAGTGAGGCTTCTATCGCTTGAGATGGTCTGTATCACGACGGTAGCGTTCGTACCGAAAGCGACCTCAATGATTTTTGCCACCTCTTTGGTCTCCGCCATCCCGGGGATCCCCGGAAGCCCTAGCTCCGAAGAGAGATACCCTTCGTTCATCACCCCTTCGCCGCTTAGACTTCGATCTTCACACCTGCACATCACGGGCGCTTTCCATAGATCGGAATACTCAAAGACACGTCGCATAATATTGCCGCTATTGTGTGAGTGCGCATAGATCGCTTTTGCTCCGCGCTTTAGGAGTATGGATATGTCATACATCCCCTCTTCGTCTTTTTTTACCCCCATAGCAGAGGGGATGATATTGACCCCCGTACTCGAATCAAACGAAAAGACAAACTCCAAAACCGCCTCACTTCTTATCTCGGGCGTAGAATCGGGCATCAATAAAAGCGTCCCCACGCCGCCCTTGAGAGCGCTTGTGGAGAGATAGGCGAGATTCCTATGGGTGAGATTGTCGTTGAGCATTCTGATATTGAGATCGATACAAGAGGGGAGCAGGAGCAATCCGCTCGCGTCTATCACCTCTTCTTTCTCTTTTGGCTCTAGCGATCCGATAGCGGCTATCTTTCCCCGCTCACACCTGACATCACCTTTTTTTTCGCCGTTTGCATCACAAATCGTTGCGTTCTTGATTACCATTTTTTATCCTAGTAGTTTGCTAAAAAATGCCGATATTTTCCCTAGTCCGCCCGTAGCGACGGCTATGCCTATAAGTACTAAAAGTCCGCCTGCGACAATCTCCACTATCTTGAAGTTTCTCTTTACGACTTTAAAGAAGTTCATCGCTCTACTCGTCAAAAGTGCGGTAAGAAAGAAAGGAATCCCAAGCCCGATAGCATACACGCTCATAAGCGCTACCCCTTTGGCTTGTTCGGTCGCCGCCATAGAGATGATCGCCGCGAAAATAGGTCCGATGCACGGTGTCCAACCTAACGCAAACGAAAGTCCCAATAAAAACGGCGCAAAAAAATGGAGTACCGCGCGGATACCTCCCGTACTTTTTTGCTCTAACGTACCGAAATCCGCCCTTTTTTCGTAATTGAGGAATCTAATATTGAGCGCCCCTGCCATATGGAGACCGAATAGCACGATGATGCCGCCCGCGAGATAATTGACCCACGCAAAAGAAAATATATCCCCGATGATACTCGCCATCGAAGCACCGAGCAATACGAACACGGTAGAGAATCCTGCGATAAACAGCAACGAAGCACGCATAATGCGGAGTCGCTCCACTAGCCCCAAGGCATTCCCCTCGCTCTCTTGCAGATCTTTTACCGATACGCCCGAGATATAGGAGAGATACGCAGGGATGAGCGGGAGTACGCACGGGCTAAAAAACGTGAGAATCCCCGCTAGTAACGAGACGGCATACGGAGCTTGTTTGAAAAACTCAAAGAGGGTTGATTCCATTGGTAATTTTCCTTGATTGCGATAGATTCCAAAATTTTAGTCGAGATGCCCTTTTTTTGCGGTTAAACGGTGTTTGAGACACGGCACAATGATTCCTCTAAATACCCAAACTCCTCGCGGTTGCCGCACGACGGGAAGCCCGAAATCAAAGATTTCGACCCGTCGGGACAAAGCGTATCGCATGGGTATTTAGAGGAATCTATTTAATAAAAAAGCGAATCCGCCGATGTTTGAATAGCATTCAAACACAAGGGATCACCCGTAATGACAAACGCTCTTAGTGCCGACAATACCAATCAAAGCTATATCAATAACCTAAGCAGCCGCACAAGAGTACGCAAAGAAGCCTCTCTTGAGGATATAGAGCAACTCCGACACCAAGACGCGAAACTCAATCTCGAAGGGGTGGTCTACGAAGCATACAGCGTAAACGTCAAGAAAAAAAGCGAAACCGAACTTTTAAACGAAGAGATAACCTACGACAAAAAAGTCTCCGAAGGGCATACGGTAGTGACCTTTGACGACCCATCGGGCAAGAAAGAACCTATCACCTTGGAGCTAAGTTTTGAGGCGGTGGCGATGCTTCGGCAAAAATTTGACGACAAAGATTTTTACGACCGAGAAGACGGGATCATGCGCCTGAACGGCAAAGCCCAAAAATACGTCGCGAGCTGGTATAACGACATCGCCAACAGACGAGGATATACAGCCGCGGATACCGACAAAAACGGCAAAATAGAGGGGAGTGAGCGGGAGAATCTACGGGTGGGATTTGAGCGTGATTTCGACTACGACTACATCGGCGAAAAGATCGTAAACGCCCACTCCTACATCGCGGGCGAGACCTATATGAAGTACTCCGATACGCTCGATTTTTTAAATGAAGAAGAGGGGCTAGGCGGAACGTATATCTTTAATCAAACCTTGGGATTTGAGGAGACGATAGAAGAGGAGCTAGATGTCGCTCTCCAAAGCGACAAAAACGGCGATAAAATCATCACCCTCCAAGAGGGGCTAAGCTATAAAGCCGGCGGCGATGGGCAACTCTACGAAAAGATAATAAATGAGACCGCCGAACTACACCGACGCTATATGCAAGAGAACAATATCAAGCCCAACGAAGACATTTTGGTCAATAGAAAAATAGAGGGATACAAAAAACCCGACGAAGACGCGATAGAAAAAATGCAAGCAGAAGCACAAGAGCGTGTAGCCCAAACACAAGAGATGCTTTTCTCCTCCCAAAGCATCGCAATCACACAAACAAATAATATGACCGCCACGATAACCGCTACACAAATCTACTCGGAAAATAACTCGGAGCAATAATGTGCCTCGTCATAGCGACCGTGTTATTCGCTTTTGGAATCAGCTTTTATCTTGATGGGAATCTTATACAAGCGGGGATCTTTATAGGGATAGCGACACCGCTACTTGGGGTGTTTGTTTGGAGGGTGTATGGGTTTGTGAGGAAGAAAAACAAACCGCTTTAACATAACCGTCTCTGGTTGTCTATTCGAATTAGTGTATGCTACCGCATGACGAGATGAAGTGAAATATAACCAACCACTATGAATTCCGAAAAGTTTTTAGTGACCCTTTATGCTCCTTGTTGCGCTTCTAAAAGTTCGGCGTAAAGTGTTTGGAGTTCGCTCATGATCGAAGCCCTTTGAGATGCTACATCCATCTGTTGATTTTGCGCATAGGGGTCGCTTTTATCCTCTTTGGACTTTGATTTGGATGCTTTTTCATCGAGCTTGGCTAATTGCTGCTCTAGCTCCTCTATTTGTGCTTCAAGTTCGGCTATCTGACTATCGCTGTCCGAACTTCCGCCGCCTCCACCGCCGCCTGAAGCTTCTCCTTGGCTTGCACTTTGCGCACCTTGGGTTGTAGATTCGCTACTGTCGGTTGCACTACTGTCTGCCGTAGATTCCGCTGTCTCCGTCGCAGATTCCGTTGTAGTTTCCGTTTCATCCGACGTGTCGGCGTTTTGGGTAGACGTGCCGCTTTTACTTGATTCTAGCTCTTTGTAGAGCGCTTGGAGGACGGTAAATCTTTTCGTTTCGCTACTTATATCGTCTATATCGACCGAAGCCAAACTCACACTATCGGATTCCTTGTCCTCTTGGAGCGCGGCTGAAGTATCGGTGTTTTGGGCTTGCGTTTGGAGATTTTGCGCATAGAGCGAAGCACTCACGGAACTAGCCGTATCTATCGTATTTGACATTTTTATCTTCTCCTTATCATTAACTTTTAGCAACTCTACCTTGGGTGAATGAATGCAAAGTATACGTGAAGTTAACAAGCAAAACCGATGCCTCGTATAAATAATTTCTGCAATAGTATGACCGCCGCAATAACCGCCGCTCAAATCTACTCGGAGCAATAATGTGCCTCGTCATAGCGGCAGTCTTATTCGCTCTTGGAATCAGCTTTTATCTTGATGGGAATTTTCTACAAGCGGGGATCTTTAACGGAGTATCGGGCATACCCTCCACTCCCCTTTTCTAGCGCTACCTACCCTGTCTAGCTTTTTTTCTTCTTTGAGCTTTGCTATCTGCTTTTCCACCGCCCTCGAAGTAAGTCTCAAGATTTCAGCGATTTGCGGCACGGTTATCTTTGGGTTGTTTTTTACTATTTCCAAGATTTTATCTTCTGTTTTTACCGAACTTTTTACCGAACTTTTTACCGAACTTTTGATGCTTTCTAGTATCACTTCGAGCATAAATTCTACAAAAACGGTGCTCTCACCCATAATTCCCGATTCTTCGAGTACCTGATAATACCTCTCCTGATGATCTCTTATGATGCTCTCCGTCGGAATCGCAACAAATGCTTTTCTCCAACTATACAAAATCACGCTTTGCCAAAGCCGTCCGATTCGTCCGTTGCCGTCGCTAAAAGGGTGGATAAACTCAAACTCATAGTGAAACACGCACGATTTTATCAATGGATGTTCATCGCTATTTTTGAGCCAATGAAACAAATCTCGCATCAAGTTTGGGACAAAATGGGGTTGCGGAGCGATATGGGTCACACCGCCCTCGCCCCCGATACCCACGTTTACCGTTCTAAAATTCCCTGCGGTATGCAAGATTCCGTTCATAAGAATCTTGTGTGCCTTTAAAATATCTCCTAATTCCGCGTAATCGTAATTTTCAAACTCTTTATATGCGTTTATAGCGCCCTCGACTTCGAGAATCTCTACATATGTCCCTAGCACTTTTTTTCCCTCAAGTATCGCGGTAATCTTCTCCTCGCCCAAAAAGTTTCCCTCTATCTCAAGAGTCCCCGCCAGTGTTTTGATGCGACTCTTTTTTCGTAATTGCAGAGAGAGGATTCTCTCTTCGTCTATCTCGATTCTTGTTATCTCCTCGCTGATTTTAGAAACAAAATCGACCATCTTGCTTGTGATCGTATACGGCGGTTTGTACATTTTCGCACCCTAGGTTTAAGATTGCTCTTTTGCACTATTATACAAAAAAGTCCCAATTTGAAATACCGTCAAAATCACTCACTGGAACGCCTTTTGCTCACGCTTGCGCAGATACTATGTCAAAGGAGATGACATGAGAGTTAGCGCTTACGGACAAGACGGCTTGTATTCGAGAGACCCCTATTTTGACGGGATAAAAAATAAAGATAATTTTTTCGATATGGATAAATACAAAGACAGTGACGCAAACCAAAATATCCAAAGAAAAGCTACAATAGCAAAAACAGACAATAAAGTGACCCTCACCCCCGAAGAACTCAGCCAAATCACGGGACTAGGAACGAAAATAAATCTCTATATTTAGTACTTTTTAGCTAGAATCGCCCCTTTATTAAAGGAAATTGAACTTGAAATTTGAAGCGTACCCGTTTGAAAAACTCGCCCTTTTACTCCAAGATACCAAACAAGAAAACGATTTAGAACTCTTTGATCTCACCATCGGCGAGCCGCAGTTCGAGACACCCAAAATCATCCAAGACGCACTCAAAGCAAACACCGCTAGCCTAAGAAAGTACCCCAAAAGTAGCGGAGAATCTTTCCTCAAAGATGCGCAAGCCGCATTTATCAAAAATCGATTCGGCGTAGATATTTTGCAAAAAGGTGATCTCCTCCCCACATTCGGGACTAGAGAGGTGCTCTTTAATTTCCCCCAATTTCTCTTAAGCGGCGTAAAGAATCCGAAAATGGCATTCCCGAATCCTTTCTACCAAATATACGAGGGAGCGGCGATCGCCGCGGGTGCGAAAGTCTACCATCTCAATCTCGAAGCAAAAAACGGATTTAAACCCCTGCTCGATAAAAAAATCCTCAAAAAATGTGACCTCGTGATTCTAAACTCACCAAACAATCCGACGGGTGCGACGATGAATCTCGAAGAACTCGCCCTCTGGGTAGAGGCATCGCAGAAATACGGATTTGTGCTGCTCAATGACGAATGTTATAGCGAGATATACTCCGATACGCCCCCGCCTAGCATCCTAGAGGCAAGCATCAAATGCGGCAATGAGGATTTTAAAAACATCCTCGCGCTCAACTCCATCTCCAAACGCTCCTCCGCGCCGGGACTGCGAAGCGGATTTATCGCGGGGGATAAAAACATCCTCAAAGAGTATCTAAGATACAGGACGTACGTAGGATGCGCCTCTCCGCTCCCGCTCCAACACGCAGCCGCAGCTGCTTGGAGCGATACCGCACATACGAAAAAAAGTAAAAACGAATACAAAAAAAATCTCAAAAGCGCACGCGAGATTCTCGGTGTGGATATAGCGCCCGACACCTTTTACGTATGGCTACACGTGGGCGATGAGTTGGAGTTTACGAAAAAAGCGTTTGCAAAACTCGGCGTAAAAGTCCTCCCCGGAAGCTATCTCGGGCGAGAGGGCATAGGCAAAGGCTATGTACGGCTTGCCCTCGTGTATGAAAACAAAAAATGTGTAGAAGCGCTCCACAGACTCAAAGAAATTTTATAAGGACAGAACACTTGAAAATACATTTTGTAGGTATAGGCGGTATAGGCATCTCGGGTCTAGCGAGATTTATGAACTTTACGGGGCATAGCGTCAGCGGCTCGGATATGAAGCGAAGCGTCATCACCGACACGCTCCAAAAAGAGGGCATCACCGTAAGCATCCCGCACGAATCAAGTGCCGTGGAAGACAAAGAGATAGTCATACACACCGCCGCGGCAAAACCTACAAACGTCGAACTCGCCCGTGCCAAAGAGCTGGGCATAAAAACGCTAAGCCGCAAAGAAGCCCTCCCGATGATACTCGGAGACAAAAAAGTCTACTCCGTCTGCGGCGCGCACGGCAAGAGCACCACTACGGCGATCCTCGCCTCTATCTTTAGCGAGTGTTCGGCTATCATCGGTGCAGAATCCAAAGAGTTCAAATCCAATATCCGTTTTAAAAATAGCGAGTGTGTCGTATTTGAGGCGGACGAAAGCGATAGCAGTTTTTTAAACTCCAACCCGTACTGCGCGATAGTGACTAATGCCGAGCCCGAACATATGGAGCACTACGACTACGATCTTGAGCGATTCCACCAAGCCTATATCGATTTCCTCAATAAAGCACAAATCCGCATCATCAACGCCGAAGACGAGTTTTTAGGGGCATTGGAGATTGATGCCGTGAAACTCTATCCGAGCAAAGATATAAAAAATATCGAATTCGTCCTCATAGAAGACGAGCCGCACACGAAATTCGAGCTGCTCGATCTCGGCGAGTTTTGCGTGTGGGGCTTTGGCGAACACATCGCTATCGATGCTGCACTCGCTGTTTTAGCGGCAAAAAATGAATTAGACATTGAGATGATAAAAGAGCGCTTGCTCCACTTTAAAGGAATCAAAAAACGCTTCGACATCATCCACAAAAACGGCTCGGTAATGATAGACGACTACGCCCACCATCCCACCGAGATAGCCGCGACGTTAAGCTCTATAAAAAAATACGCCGACCTCAAAGGGATAAAAGAGATCATCTCCATTTGGCAGCCGCACAAATACTCCCGTACGATTCTCAACCTCAATAAATTTATCGAGTGTTTCGCAGGGAGCGGCAAACTCATCATATTGCCCGTATGGAGCGCGGGAGAGGATGCGGTCGATATAGATTTCCAAGATAATTTCAAACGCTACAACCCCACCCTCGCCGATAGAATCAAGCGCGAAAACGACAAGCTCCTTATCATCAAAGGGGACGAAGTGATCGATTCGCTCCAGAGCGGTCTCATCGTAGGGTTTGGCGCGGGCGACATCACGTACCAAATACGAGGGGTGAGCTGATGGGCTATCTGATACTCGGGGTCTTATTGGTTCTTATCGTATTGATGCTCCCTACCGTGATGAGCGTTTTTTCACGGCTAGATACCGCCGGACGGCTCATAACGTTTGGCTTTGCGATAGCTTTTCTCGTGCTCGGTGCAGTCTATAGTCTCAACCAAGAAAAAAGCGGCGAAGACAACCTCCATAAAATACTCGCTTTCAACGAGGGAAAAACCCTCCAATGCAACGAAATAGAGGTAGACAAAGAACATTTTAATTTCGTAAGCGGTACGCTCACGTTCATCTCAAAAGACCCGAATAAAAGAGAAGGGCTTATTTTGGAACTCAAAGATTGCAGAATCAAAGCACGTTAAGCAAGCTTGATTTAGTTGAGTTTATAGAGCGGCTCAAAGGCTACTTCGCGAGAGAAAAACCGCTCTACATAGAGGGCGATTATCACCTCCATTATAAAATCATCCGCGAGATTTTTACCCGTGAGATTCCCGCCCCGCCAAAAACAGAAGAGAATCACGAAAAACTTTTAAAGCTCTCTAAAATGGGTGTTTTACGCCTCGGTGAGATATATGAACTCGTCAAGGTCAATCTCTACTTTCAAAAGCTCCAAAGTCAAAACTTTAAGGACCACGAATCTCCCGCTCTCCTCGCGATGCTCCAAAAGATAGAGATTCCAAAAGAGGTAAGCGATCTTTGCGCGGTGTTTGACAAAAGCGGCGAGATACGGAGCGGCGTGTACGAAGAGCTTGATAGCATAAAAGAATCACTCCTTAGGATAAAAGGCGATATACACGCACGATTCCAACGCATCCTTAGCTCCCAAAAAATCCAAAGCTACCTCGTCGATAGGCAAATCCACCTCATCAATCTCGAAGAGACACTTTTGGTGCGCGGCGGATTTAGCACCGTGCTCAAAGGAAAAGTAGCGGGAAGATCAAGCGGGGGTTTTTTCTATATCGCCCCTGAAAGCGTCAAGGATTTAAACGACAAATACGATGCGACGTACGCAAAAAAAGAGGAGATAGAATACCGTATCGCAAAAGAGCTAAGCGCGATTTTGCAAAAAGCGCTCCCCTATTTGAAATTTATCGAAAAGCAATTTGACAGGATCGATGCCTACTGTGCGCGCGCCCTCTTTGCCAAGCATAACGATTTTGAGTTTATCATCCCTTCAAACAAAAGCGTTATCAGTCTCAAAAAAGTCGCCCACCCCGCCCTTAAAGAACCAAAACTCCTCGATATTGATTTTGAAAAGAAGATTCTAATGATTACGGGGGTAAATGCCGGCGGAAAGACGATGCTCTTAAAAACACTCTTAAGCGCAGTATTTTTAGCCAAACACATCATCCCTTTTAGAGTCGATTCCCAAAACTCCGTAATAGGCAATTTTAAAAAAATAGAAGCCATCATCGACGATCCCCAAAACGTCAAAAACGACATCTCGACGTTTGCGGGACGGATGGTCTCATTCTCACAACTTTTTCAATACGACAACGCCCTCATCGGGGTGGATGAGATAGAGCTAGGGACAGATAGCGACGAAGCGGCTTCGCTCTTTAAAGTGATGCTAGAAAATCTCATCAAAAAAGATATGAAGATCATCATCACCACCCACCACAAACGCCTCGCCGCCCTACTAGCAGGCAATAGCGACGTGGAACTCCTCGCGGCGATGTATGATCTAGAGCGGCAAAAGCCGACCTTTGGATTCCTCAAAGGGACTATCGGCAAGAGCTACGCATTTGAGACCGCTAAACGCTACGGCGTGCCCAAAAATATCGTCGAAGAAGCACTCCTCGTACACGGCGAAGACAAAGAGAAACTCAACGATCTCATCGAAAAATCGGCATCTCTTGAGCTAGAGCTCCACGCCAAAAAAGAGGCATTAGAATCTGAGCTCTCCAAAATACAAAATATCAAAGAATCGCTCCTAGAGCAAAAAGAGGTGGAAAAAGAGCGCTATGACAAAAGGAGATTTGCCTTAGAAAAAGAGTATCAGGAGGCGATAACTCTCGCAAAAGAGGCGGCGAAGAAAAGTGAATCCAAAGAGATTCGCACCGACATCAATAACGCCAATAAAATACTCTCCGCGCTCAAAGAGGAGGAAATAGCGCCGCAAGAGGATACTATCGACATCGGCGATAGAGTAAAAAGCGGCAAGACAAAAGGGAAAGTCGTCTCGATTTCAAGTAAAGATGCTACGATTCTAAGCGACGAAGGATACAAACTGCGCCTCCCTTTGCATACAATCACCAAGATAGGACACAATCAAAAGCGCGTCGTATCTAAAACAAAACTAGAATACCAAAGACCGCAAAACGTCGGTGTAAAGCTTGATTTGCACGGATTGCGGGTAGATGAGGCGATAGAGAAGCTCGATGCTTTTATATCCGATTCTTTACTGGCGAATTTCGACGAGGTACTCGTCTTTCACGGAATCGGCACGGGCAAACTCTCTAAAGCAGTCAGAGAATACCTAGAAACACATCCGAGAATCAAAGGATTTGAAGATGCGCCCCCACATATGGGAGGATATGGAGCAAAACTCATCAAACTATGATAAAACCGATAAACACGCTACTACTCAAACTCGCCTTTGGACTTGAAGTATCCCAAGGGTATAACGCCTTTAAGAATCTCTGCAAAGAGATACTCCAAGACCCGAATTCAAAAAGAAAACTCCTCTTTGATCTCTTTATGATTCTTCTCGTCTTTATCAGTGTAGGGATTTTGATATATGAAGTAAAAAATGAACTTTCGCACAAGATCTACTATCTAGAGCTAGTCATCACCGCATTTTTTATCATCGAATATCTCTTGCGTCTTTGGGTACACGACGATATGCACGCGACCATCATCAAGCACTACAAAAACGCGACGTTTCTCGGGATAGAGTTTGATGCGAGTAAAGCGCTAATGGAGATATTGCGCGCAAAGTGGAAATACGTCTCCTCGTTCTATGCCATCATCGACTTTTTGGCGATTATGCCAAGCTATCGTCCGCTTAGGATACTCCGTATCTTTTTGGTCTTTAGGATTCTGAAGGTTCTCCGCTATATGCGAGGACTTGGAGAATACGCCTCGGTTTTGAAAGAGAGAAATTTCGAGATAAGCACCCTCGCACTCGGCGTGCTCTTTACCATCTCCATCGCTTCGATAGTCTTTTATCTCTTTGAAGCGAAAGATAACGGAAATTCGGTACAAAGCCTTTTTGACGGCTTTTATCTCGCCGCCATCACTATCGCTACCGTAGGATACGGCGACTACACCCCAAAGACGCACGAGGGAAAAGTACTCGCCATTATCCTTGTTTTTATCGGTATCGCCCTCATCTCTTTTCTCACTTCCATCATCGTTTCGGCATTTCAAGAAAAGCTCGATGACATCAAAAACGACAGACTTATCTCCAAAGCAAAAAAATTGAGCGAAGCGTGTATCGTATGCGGATACGGGCGGATGGGGGAGTTTGTAGCACAAAGATTGAGCGACGAAGGAAAAGACGTTATCGTCATAGACATTAAGAAAGAAAACATCGCAAAAGCCCTCTCCAAGGGCTATGTCGCCATCGAAGGGGATGCCTCAAGGAGTAAGATTCTCGAAGATATACGCCTCGCAGAATGTGCTCAAAACGTCATCGCCCTCACCGATAGCGATCTCATCAACGCCGCGATTTCGCTCAATGTGCGATTCTTAAGTAAAGAGATCAATATCATCGCTCGCTGCAACGATAAAAAACACAAGAAAAAACTCTCCCTCGCCGGAGCGAATCACGTCATCTATCCTTACAGCAGTGCTTCGATTATGGCGAGTGAATTTATCGATCAGCCGATGGCGTTTGAAGCACTCTACTCCATACTCACCAGCGCCAAAGACGCGACGTTAGAGCTCATCAGCGTCGATGCGGAATCGACATTGGTGGGCAAAACCTTACACGAAGTAGAGATCGAAAAATACAAACTCATCCTTTTTGGCGTGGTGAAGAATATCAATTATGAAAACAGAGATTCCAATACCCTCAAAAACGGATTTTTCTATTTCAATCCAAAAAGAGATATGCTCCTGCATGAATCCGACCTCATCATAGTCTTTGGACCCGAAATCGGCATCGAGCATCTCTTAAATACGACAAGAAAGGCGATATTCAAATGAGCGAGATCGTCATATTCGGCTTTGACACTTTCGGCAAAGAACTCGCGAAGAATCTCAAAGCAAAAGGTGATGCATTTGTCATAGCGGACAATGAGCAACAAAGGATAGCAGAGGCAGAACAAGACGGTTTCATCTCGTATCTCATCGATATAGCCAATGACGACGACCTCGCCTCTATCGGCATAGCCAAACACGTAAAGAAAATCTTTTGCCTTATGCCCGAAGATAATGAAAATCTCTTTCTCGTCCTCTCATGCAGAAATATGGATAAAAACATTAGCATCATCTCATTTGCGGAGACTTCCGATAGTAAAGCAAGACTGCTCTTTGCAGGCTCGAATAAAGTGATCGATCCTTATGAAATAGCCGCGCATAAAGCCGTAGACACCATAGTGCGCCCTATCATTTCAGAGGTGATGGAGACATCGATATTCGGTTCGAAAGATATTAAAACGATGGAGATAAAAATCCCGCAAGATTCTAAACTCGAAGGGATGCCGCTAGGAAAGCTCGACATCAAAGAGGAGTACGACATCCTTATTTTAGGGATAGTGGATGATGCCTACGGATACACCTTTACGTTTATCACCAAAGGATTAGAGCATATTATCAACTGCGGAGATACCCTCGTAGTCTTGGGCAGGATCGGGGAAATCAAGAGATTCCGAAAAGACTATTTACTATAAGTATATTTTATAAAGGTATAAGAAATTAAAGAATACCATCATAGATAGGTAAAAAAATTATTTATTATGGTGGATAATGAGAGCGCTATTTTTAACTCCGAGAACCGGCAAATGAGAAACCTAAGCCTGACGCAAGGTACTTTTTTGAACGGTATCGTATTCCTTGTACTCGCGACGATTTTAAGCTACGTCCTCGTAAAACACGAATACAATAAACTTGACAAATATCTCAATATCACCATCGAAAACCTCCAAAAAGATATTCACTTTTTTGTAGAAAAATCCCTCAAAGAAGGGACGACGGAGACCATAAAACCATTTATCGACGCAAAGAAAAACGTCCACCGACTTATTGATAATATTTGCATACTCAAAGGGGAGCAAACCATATACAGCTCTATTGACGATTATGTAGAAAATATCGTCAATATACACGGCAACAACGACACGATAGAGACACTATTTTGGAAAAGAGATTTTTTACTTACGGATATTATTACCCCTGAGAAAGAGGGCGAGTACAAAGTACTCCTCCACTTGGATAAAAAATTTATAGAAGCTCTCTATGACGAGACTTTTTGGAATGTCGTCGCTTACATCTCGCTCTTTGTTTTCTGTTTTCTTCCGTTACAATGGATTATCTTTTACAATCTCGTCGTTCGTCCGATAAAAAAACTCAAACTCTCCGTCGAAAATAAACGCTTCGACAATCTATTCTATATCTCCGACTTCAACGCACTCAATACCGCATATAAAAATGCACACGAAGAACTCGCCAAACATTCAGCACACCTAGAAGCACTCGTAAACGAAGAGATAGACAAAAGAAGAAGCTCCGAGATAATGCTCCTAGAACAACACAAAGGGGCGGTGATCACGGAGCTAATGACAAATATCGCCCACCATTGGCGGCAACCGTTAAACGTAATAATGCTCATCATCACTACCCTCAAAGAGAATCTCAAAACAACCGACGAAAAAGAGTTCAATCAAACGGATATGCTTTTAGAAGAGTGCAAAAAAGAGATAATACAGCTCTCCGATACCATTAGCAGCTTCTCAAGATTCTTTAAATCAAACGAAAAAAAAGGGTTGATTGATATAAAAACCCTTTTGGAAAATCTCCTCAATATCTACAAAGTACAGACGGACGCGAACGATATTAAAATCGAGTTGATCGATAACGGAGGAGATATACGGACGTTTGACCGACCTTCCGAGATAAAAAACATCTTCGCAAACATCTTTTTAAACGCGAAAGAGGCGATACAACGGGCGCAAAAAAACGGCGAAAAAAGAGATTGGGGTATTACCGTTTCGATTGAAAGGGTCAATGAGGATTTTTTTAGCGTTACTTTTTCAGACAACGGGGAGATAATCGAGCCAAATCTCGAAAATAGAATTTTCGAGCCTTATTTCACTACGAAATTCAAAGCAAAAGGGGTCGGCTTGGGACTTTTTGTGGCACAAACAACCTGCGGGCAACTCGGAGGAAAGATAACCTACGCAAGCGACGATGCTCAAAAAAAATACTTTTCAGTCTATTTACCTATAAAAAAAGTTGAAGAATCCAATTTGTAACTTTATGGTATGATAAAACAAAAAAGAAGATGAAGTTTTATCGATGAAGTTGAAATTATGCGGCTACGGGTGCTTTTCACTCTATGTTTCCATCATATTTGTTATAGCGTACGTAGTGCTAGTGATAAACCTCAAAGAGTACACCTATGAGTTTGCCGTAAAAGATGCAAACAAGGAGCTGAAGCTCAATCTCCTCTATCTCAAAGCGCAACGCAACTACATCCAAGACGTCCAAAAAAATATCATCTACGATCTGCAAGAAAACAACAAACTCATCACCAAAGACTATTTTAATCCCGCCATAATGTCCTCTACTTTTATCGTAAAGAGAATCTACGAATACAATACAAAGCTCATCGAAGACGAAGGGATGACACCCTACATCTACAAACTCGCCGCGCAAAATCCTAGGAATCCGCTCAATAAAGCCGATGTGTTTGAAACTTCGATTTTGAAAAAAATGCAAAACGGGGTCATCAAAGAGTATGAAGACATCATCGAGCAAGACGGGGTGCGCTACCTCTTTTACGCCACGCCGCTGGGGACAAACGAGCCTGAATGTATGCGGTGTCACGGTGACCCGAATAACGCCCCTAAAGAGCTGGTGGATATGTACGGCGATACAAACGGTTTCCACGAAAAACTCGGGGATATTCGTGCGATTCTGACACTCAAAGTACCGTTGGAAAAAGAGCTTGAAGAGGCGAACACTCTTTTTTACCTCTACTCCGCCATTACCTTTTTGGTTTTTGTAGCGATATACTCGCTGATATTTTTCATCGCAAAACAGCAGAAAAAATTCTACGCTACCGAGCAAGCACTCCAAAACGATCTCATTCTCCAAAAAGATAAACTCGCGACAATGGGCGAGATGATGGGTTCTATCGCGCATCAATGGAAACAACCGCTCCACTCCGTTTCGATGTTAAGTTCTTTAATCGAAGAGGCGATCGAAGAAAATACCCCCGAAAAAGAGGCGGAAATACTGCGTCATAATACAAAGATTCTAGAGAGCGTCCGTTTTATGGATGAGACGATGAATACCTTTAGAGGTTTTTTAAAGCCCTCAAGTGAGCTTACGAGATTTACGGTGTACAAAGAGATTTTAGAAATACAAGAGTTGTTCCGCTATGAGTTTATGTCTAAATCGATACTCCTCGAAGGGGAAGCGGAAGATGACTTTGCGCTCTACGGCGCACCAAACGAATTTAAACAAATCATCCTAAATCTGTTCAGCAACGCAAAAGATGCTCTCGTCGAAAACAACGCGCCCGAGGAGAGAAACATATCCTACAAAATAACTGCAAGCGCATCCAAAGGAATCATCACTATAGAAGACAACGGCGGGGGAATCCCCGAGCATCTGCTCCCCTCAAAACTATTTGAAAAATACAACTCCACCAAAGGGAGTGCGGGGACGGGCTTGGGATTGCCGATATGCAAACTCATCATCGAAGAGCACTTCGGCGGAAACATCTCCGTTTCCAACACCCAAAAGGGTGCGCTTTTTACCCTTGAGTTTCCGCTAAAGGAATCTTAATAACAAAAACCGCCCCCTCTTCGCTGGGCATCGCATACATCTCACCGTTAAAATACTGCGTTACGATTTTTCGAGACATATACAGTCCTAGTCCCGTGCCGTTTTGCCCTTTGGTGCTGTAGTAGGGATCAAATACATAGTCGGGATTCTCCCCTTGTATGCCCCTTCCGTTATCGCTCACGGAAATAAGCGCTTCATCATTTTGAATTCTTGCATCAAGTGTGATTATCCGTGACGCAGAGTTTGCCTCCAAGAGCTCTTCGGCGCTGTTGGTTATGAGGTTTGCGAGGACTTGGCTTAGCTCGCCGCTCCTCCCTTTGAGATAGATTTTTTCATTGCAGACGATATTTAAAGTGATGTTCTTACCGTGAAACGTACTTGAATATATCTTCTTGATTTTTTTAAAAACACTCCCCACTTCAAAGGGTTTTGATTCCTTCTCCATTTTAAAAAAATGGGTAAAGTCGTTTATCGTACCGGAGAGCTCTTTTATCTGCTCATCGATAGAGACGTAGAGTTTTTTTGCCTCCTCGTTGATGCAATTCGTATCGGCAAAAGCGTCTTTTAGATTGTAAAACATCAACGCCAAAACATTCAAAGGCTGTCGCCATTGGTGTGCCACCATCGAGATCATCTCCCCCATCGCGGCTTGTCTTGACTGAAAAAGCATTATCCTCTTGCTCTCTTCCGCCTCCATCCGCGCCATCTCCTCTTTTTTTTCGGATTCGACTATCTCGCTAATATCTCGCGCGACCAATACCAAGTAGCTACTATCATCCTCTTCGCTAAAATTTATCACCACCTCCACGGGCAAAAGCGATCCGTCTTTTTTCTTGTGAAAATCACGGAATTTATTCATTTGTTTTTTTTGAAGATTCTCGACAAAACCGCTCCATTCCGTGAGATTTAGGTCATAGGGCATAATATCTCGAACGGAGAGTTTCAGCATCTCCTCTTTGTCGTATCCGAGCTTTCGGCATCCCGCAAGCGTCACGTCAATTATTCGCGCATCCTCTATCCGTACGACGAAAACGGTATCTTGAGAGTGGTCGAGCATCTTTCTAAAAAGTTTTATTTTTTGGTTCGCTAGCGCACCTTGGGAAATATCCCTCGTTGAGACTATCACCCTGTCGTCTGCATAGACCTTGAGATTCATCTCCACATGGATAAACTCACCCTGTTTGTTTCTGCACCGCTTTCTAAAACCTCGCACGATCCCTGTTTTACGAAGTATTTCGTTATTCTCTTCGACAAACGGAAGGTCTTCGGGGTGCGTGAGCTTCTTGCACGATAATTTTAAAAGCTCCCTCTCGCTAAATCCGGTGAGAATCTCATACTCTTTATTCACCGCCAAAAAATTCGTCTCAAAATCCACGAGCGCTATGGCATCGGGAGTATTGTCCAAAATACTCAAAATCTCTTTATCGTTTAAACCCTGCATCCAATCAACCCTTTAGGTCTAGCTTTTAAATAAAGATTACAAAATCTCCCCTAAAAACTCCCCTTGTCTATAAGATTTTTTTAGCAAATATACTTATAATTAAAACTATAAATATTTTCTCATATTATATTTTAATTTATGAATCATATTATCCTTGGAAACGTATGGAAAAACTTGTAGAATCGCTCAAAAATTTTCACGTCTCTTACGTGAGTACCGAATCAAAACAAATCTCTATCCGCTCTACGATAGGGAAAATATCTGAAAATATCGAGGATCACTCGTTTGAGACGGTAGATTCGCTCAAAACGCATTTGGCTATTTTTTACATAGAAAAGATAACGAGTGAATATCTCCAAAAATTGCAGGAACTCCTTGCAAACTCTTTGTATCTCAATGCTATCCTCTTTTGCGATGCACATAAAAACTACCAAATCTTAAAATTCGGTCTTAATAATCATATTTCAGATATTCTCCATGTAGAGAGCGACGAAGCTACGGTATATAAATCGATAAAGAGAATCGTCTCGGGGATGATTCAAAAAAGGAATCAAAGGCTCAAAGAGGAACTCAATAGAAAGCTCATTGAAAATATCGAGCACTTTTTCGTCCTCAAGAAAAATGGAAAACCTATCCATGCCAACGCCCCTATGAAGCGATTTTTGCACACCGACGACATAGAACATATCTGCAAAGGAATACGCCTCAAAGAGTACGGCAGAGGGAGTTATACCAATCAAGCTATAGTGTCCATCGAGAATAGCGGCAAAGACGATCTTTTTTTGCACGATACGAAAATACTCGGGGATGAGAGCGAGCAGATCGATATTTTTTTTAAAATCGACAAATCTTTTCAACTCGGAATCGACGCAAATGCGCTTAGTAAGCTACGATTCGTCGAGCATCTCAAAAACACCCTCATCACCCGAGCAATAGATCGTAAAGAAACACCCATAGTCTGTGTGCGGATAGAGAATAGCCAAAAAATAATCGGGGAATTCGGGAATGACGGCTATTTTGATTTTCTCAACGCGCTCAACCCTTTTTTAAAAGAGCATCTCGGGGATACGCCGCAAACATATTGGGAGAAAGATTACATCATCTTTATCGCCGATAACTCCACTTCGAAGAATCTCGAAAAGCAAAGTGACGTACTTTTGGAAAAACTGTTTTTGTTTAAATTCCCCTACGACATCATCCCTTTTTTGGAGCTCTATGTCTTGAGCGTCACGGAGCTTACCCTGAACGATACCTTGGAAATTTTAGAGAGGTTGTATTATAAAAAATTTCAAGAGAGCGACACAAAGTTTTTGGTCTACCACAAATCTTCCCATATGACCTATAGCTGCGACGAAGAGAAAAGGACGATGTTCTATCTCGAAAACGTCTTTTTGAAAAAGCATGCTTTGAAGCTTCTCAACATCTACAAGGGTCTTAGCATCAACACCCACTCCAAGATTCTCAAAATCAAAGAGGGGGCAATTTACGTAAAAACCGAAAATATACAAAAATACGTAATGAACATAGAAAAAAGCGTCGTCCTCCAGTCGGTCGACTTTCCAAAAGATATGGAGGCGGACGTGAAGTATATCGACCACGAAGAGCCGTTCGCGATTTTAACCAACCCGAGATTTTTAGATTTTAGCGCCAACGAAAGGCAGCACGTAAGAGTCCAATGCGATATACGAATCCCCATCACGCTCCAAGCCCAACGCCTCGCATACACGGGCGAGATTCTCGATATTTCCATCCAAGCCGTCGCGATAAAATACAAAAGCAGAATCAGCAAAAACATCATCAACACGCGCGTTAAACTCGCCTTCAATCTCCCCTTGCAAGGGCATGAAAACGGCATAGCGAGGATGGAGATAGAGGGCGAAGTCATAGCGATCATAGAATCCGAAAGTCATTATAAAACTATCGTAAATATAGCCCCCAAAGCGCCGTTTGACACCTATATGCTTGAGTATATCTATGCGCGACAAAAAGAGCTCATCCTAGAGATAAAAAAACTCGGCGGAGCGATGCTCAAAGGGTCGAAATAAATGTCGCCAATGCCCGTTTAATCGCGGGAAACCGCTCGCACATAGGCATTGAAAGCTCCTCTTTGTATGCAAACCGATCACTTTGTACCGTGAAAATATAGCCGCTCCCTCGGAATCCAAAAAGCTCTTTGGATAACTGCACTAGCCCTTCGGGGGAGAGTTCGTGTATCGTCTCCTCACCGCTTTTTTCGAGTGTTTTTGTCATCACCCTCCCCACCTCATCGCCCATAGCGGCATCTACGAATACTATGGCATCAAATTCGCAAAACAGCTCGGCTGCCTCGGGAAGCAGTTGCAAAGAGTAGTAAAGCGCGGTTTGCGCAAACCCCTCCTCTAGAAATGCTTCATACAAACAATACCCTATGCCATCATCCTCGCGCAGCGTATTGCCGTAAAAAAATACAAAGGTTTTTTTTCGGTTGTCATTCATATTCTCTATCGTCAATCCTTTATTTTTATGATTTTACTTTATAATGGAAATCCTATTTAATAGTAAAAATTCTATTCACTTAAAAGTCGAGATTGTCAACAAATGGATGCAATTTTAAAGCATTTTAAAACATTTCACACCGTGTACGTCTTCGACGAACAGCCAAATGAAACGCTCTACGAGCTTTTCGCTTCGCACACGGGAAAAATCCTCAAGATAGGAGTAGAAAAGTGCCCCGCGATAAAAACGCATCTACTTGTTTTTGACATACAAACCCTCTCAAACTCCCTCGCAGAAAAGATCGCAAAAATCATCTCTAGTGCGTCGTCTTTGTATATTATACTTTTTTGCGACGAACATAAGAATTACGAAATAATGAAATTTGCCCTTGAAAAGGGGATAAACGATGTCCTCTCGACGCAATCGGATAAAAAAATAATCTTGGAGAGTTTGAAAAAATCGCTTGTTTCGATGTCTCAAAAACGGGGGGAGAGAATCCAAAACGACCTCAATAAAAAAATCGTTGAAAACCTCGGACATTTTCTCCTTGTCAAAAAAAATAATAAAACGCTGCTTGCTAACACGGCACTCAAAGAGTACCTCAAAGCAAGTGAATTGAGCGCTATCGACGAGGCGATAGACAGTGAAAAAACGGCGCAAACTCCTCTAAAAAACCGCTTGGTCGCATTAAAAAACGATTTGAACGACACCCTTTATCTTCGAGAAACAAAAATCCTCGCCGATACGGATGAGGAAATAGAGCTTTTCATCAAGCTCGGGGAAAACATACGCATCCAAGACAAGCACGATATGCTAAGCAAAATCGAGTTCGTCCAAATGCTCAAAAAACGCTTGGCGCACGATAGCTCTGAAGAGGCGGGTACTCCGGTAGTTTGCCTCAAAATCGACAACTCTCAAAAAATCATCGATCAGTACGGAAGCGAAGTCTATTTTGATTTTCTCAAAGAGCTCAATAACGTCCTTGAAGCCAATATGCCCCGTCTCCCTTATACATACTGGTACAAAGATTATCTACTTTTTATCACGACCAAAGAATCCATCCAACAATCCGAACAAAACATACGGTTACTTTTCCAAGCCGTTTTTTCCCACAAGTTCTCCGCGGGAATTATTCCGTTTTTGGATGTTTTTATCCTTGTTCTTCAAGAGATCGGCGTGGATGATTCGTTAAATATTATCGAGAGGCTATATCAAAAAAAATTCACCGAACAAGATTCGCTCTACGTCTACTATAAAAAATCTTCACTCGAAGAGTATGGACAAGACGATACGAAGCGGGCAAAAGCGTACTTGGAAGATATATTCGTCAACAAACACCCGCTAAAACTACTCAATACCTACAAAGGGCTAAGCATCAACTCCTCTTCCAAGGTATTAAAAATCAAAGACGGTAATTTCTACATCTTTTCGGAAAACACCCAAAAGTGTGTGATGAATATAGAAAAAAACGTCATTATCCAGTCGGCATCATTTCCAAAAGATATGGAGGCGAAAGTAAAATACGTCGATGCCAAAAGCCCTTTTACCGTAATCCATGAACCAAAATTCATCGATTTTAGCGCTAATGCGCGTACCCATATCAGAGTGCAATGCGACCTTAGGATTCCCGTGATGATGAAATTTGCCAAACTCGCCTACACCGGTGAGCTAATGGATGTATCCGTGCAAGCCATAGCATTAAGATTTCGTAGCAACATAGGGGCGGGGATCCTCAATGCAAAAACTTGGATCTCTTGCAAGCTTCCCATCAAAGGGTACAAAAACGACACCGTCGTTATGGAGAGCGCGGGGGAAGTGATCGCGATAGTGAACGGCGAGGGATACAAAAAGGTCGTCGTCAATATCCAACCCGAAAAGCATAACGAAGAGGTGTTGCTTGAGTACATCTACTCCCGACAAAAAGAGCTAGTCATAGAGATAAAAAAACTCGGCAGCGGAGAGATAGTAAAAGAGTAGCTATTTTGCCGTTTGTAACGTTATCTCAAAGCTTGCGCCCTCATTATTGTTGTACACCTTTATAGCCCCTTTGAGCCGCTCCTCGACGAGCATTTTTACGAGACTTAAACCTATACCGCTCCCTTTTTCTCCTTTGGTCGAAAAATAGGGATCAAACACCTTATTTAAAATCGAATCTTCTAT
The DNA here is from genome assembly GCA_964500775.1 of uncultured Campylobacterales bacterium. GTDB lineage: Bacteria > Campylobacterota > Campylobacteria > Campylobacterales > CAZCQG01 > CAZCQG01. Next base: position 9,170 of record CAZCQG010000019.1, on the reverse strand, counting down.
CCCGCCGCAATTATCATGAATCTCTAAAATCGCATTCTCCCCGCGCCGTGAGAGTCTCACCTCTATCCTAGGATTTTTTACTTCTCTCTCCTCTGCGGCATCGCTCGCATTTGAGACGATATTTGAGACGATTTGCTCTATATCTTTTGTAAAACCAAACACTTGGATTGTTTCATCGATTTCCGTACCAAGGGTTACGTTTCTTCTGTTGAGTTTATTTTGCGTCATTTTTATCGCCAAAGCAATAGCGTGCGCGACAAAAAATATTTCGGGTTTTTGGTTGGGATTGAAAAACTTCAAGTACCCGTCTATAGTCTGCGACATATACTCCACCAGCTCACTCATCTTATCGACGTGTTGCCCTTTTTCTTCGGCATCCTCGCTCTCTTTGACTAGCTCGGTAAGCAGTCCGATAGAAGAGAGCGGTTGTTTGAGTTGGTGTGCGATGACCGCTATCATCTCCCCCATCGCCGCTTTTCTCGTCCTATCGAGTATGATTTTATTCTGCTCCTCTATTTTTTGCGTCGCTTTTTTTATTTCGCTTTTCAATTTGCGATTCCAATAATATCCCGCTAAAAGAATCAGTAGAAATACAAAGATAATCTCGCCGATGAGTTTATAATCTATCCCTTTTTGTACCTTGATAGAGATGTGTTTATTTACGATTTGTTCCCGCTCCTGCGGAGTGATTGTCTTGACCGCTTTATTGAGTATCTCTTGTAACATCGGTTCTGTTTTGAGTACGCCTATTCGAAGCTCATTGGTATAATTTGGGAGCTGTCCCGCTATTTTGAGATTAAAAAGCCCCTCTTTTTTTATGGTGTATGCGGCGACTATGAGCGAACGCATCGTCATATCGGCATTTTTGTTTGAAACCGCATCTATGGCTTCCGCCTCGCTTTGGACGAGGAAAATCTTTAGATTCGGATAGTCTCGCCTCACCCGCTCTTCCATAGAGGTGCCCACGGGAAATACTATCGTCTCATCATAGAGACTTTGGGGATCGGAGATAAAAGGGTGCTCTTCTCTAGTGATAAGGACATTGGGGTCATAAAAAATCGGGTCGGTGAACGTGAGCCATTCTTCCCTTTTTACTGTTTTATTGAGAAAGCTCATAATATGACATTTTCCGCTTTTAGAGGCTTCGATCGACGCATCCCAATCTTTCGTAGGATACAGCTCTAGTGCCACCCCTGCGCGTGAAAAAACTAGCCGCACCAAATCGGCACCTATCCCTTCGTGCTCACCGTTTTTATTTATCTTCTCAAACGGTTCCCAATCAGGGTCGACACACATCTTGACAGTCCCTAGATTCTTCAAATACTCTTTTTCGCTCTCGCTAAGCACTATCTTCGTCTCTCCGAAAACGCTCTGAGTAAAAAAGAAAAAAACAGCGATACAAATAGGAAATAATCTCGAAAAAATAATCATATCCACTCCATGCAAGTATTCAAAAAGATTATACATCAAATTTGTTTGAGGCGCTTTGCGAAATGAAAATACGGGGTTGAAACTTCGTTTGCTATGCTACAATATCGCTATGGATATAATGGCAATCGGATTCTTATTGATGTTTATCGTAGGAATGGGGAAATTTTATTATTGGTTACGGTAGAGGGTGAAGTGTTACTTCGCTAATGTTACGCAAATAGAGGGGCGGAGCTCCTCTATTTGGCAAGGACACGCGTGTCCTTTGCAATCCCCTAAAGCTACCCGCTTGTCGCGGGAGAGATAAGGCTTCGCACTCGCAGAGCACGTAACATCTGTTACTTCACCACTCTTTTTAGCAGTTGTCCGTCGCTTCCTAGGAGATCGAGACTCATAGGCATTTTGCCATACGCATGCGTGGAGCAGGAGAGGCATGGGTCGAAGCATCGTATGACGGCTTCTACTCGGTTGAGCGCCCCTTCTTTGATGTCGTTACCGTTGACGAAGGCTTTGGCGGCTTGGAAGATTCCTTTGTTCATCGCGAGGTTGTTATGACCCGTAGCGATGATGAGGTTTGCCCACTCGACTAGACCGTTTTTGTCTATTTTATAGTGGTGCAATAGCATCCCTCTCGGGGCTTCACTCATCCCTACCGCTTCAAATGCGTTTGCGCTCGCATAGGCTCTGACGTGCTCACTCAAAATATCCTCTTCGTTCAAATGCTCTTCGATCTTCTCGATACCGTGCAATATCTCGATAAGCCGTGCGTAGTGGTAGTAAAAGCTCGCATTTACCGCACCTCTGCTGATGGCTTTAAATTCTTGGAGCTCTTCGTTGGCTAGAGGGGTAGTCATTTTGTCGCAGATATTGCAGCGTGCCAGCGGTCCTACGCGGTAGATTCCCTTAGGATACCCGTAAGGCTTGTAGTACGGGCTTTTGAGATAAGAATAGGGTTCGACGTATTCGCCGATGTAGTCTTGGTAGTCGTCCGCCTCTAGCATATCGGCGATGATCTCACCCTTTTCATTGCAGAATCTTAGCTTGCCGTCAGCATAGTGTTCCCAGTTGCCGTGTTCATCGACGAGACCCGCAAAAAGAGTCGGGAAATTGGCAAGTGAGCGAATCTCCGCATCAAATTTGTTCATTATCGATTTAAAAAGTTTCAACGCTTCAATTGCCGTCGCTTTGGCTTCGGGAAGACCGCTAAGAATTTTTTGGCGCTTCTCTTCGGTGAGCGGAGCATTTACTCCTCCTGGTACTACCCACGCAGGGTGGATTCTCTTACCGCCTAGCGTCTCTATCACCTCTTGCCCCCATTGCCTAAGGCGTATCCCTTTTCTAGCGATCTCGGGGTCTTTTTTCATCACGCCGAAGATATTTCTTTCTTCGATAGGGGCATCAAATCCGATAAGAAAATCTGGGCTAGAGAGGTGGAAAAAGTTTAGCGCATGAGACTGGACGATTTGTCCGAGATTCATTATTCGTCGCAGTTTTCGCGCGACGTTTGGGGTGTGCACCGCGAGGAGTTTATCTCCCGCTTTGCCCGCCGCCATCTCGTGGCTGATAGGACAGATACCGCAAGTACGCGCCGTGAGGCTCGCCATCTCACTAAAAGGGCGTCCTTGTAAAAACTTCTCAAATCCGCGGAACTGCGTGACGTGGAACTGTGCCGTTTCAATATCCCCTTTCTCGTTTGCTTTGAGGGTGATTTTGGCGTGCCCTTCGATTCTGGTGACGGGGTCTATGACTATTTTTTTAAGGTTTTTTCCTTCTAACTCATTCGGATTTACATCGCAATTTATATTTTGTGTCATAGCGCTTCCTTATTTTCCAAATCTCGTGAGATGGCTAGGATTTGGCTCCCGCCCCTCTAGTATTTCGGTGAGTACGTAAAATATCGCGTCATTGGGCGGCGGACATCCGGGGAGGAAATAATCGACCTGCACCACTTCATGCACCGCATGTACCTTCGGCAATAGCTTCGGTATATCCGTCGGCTCTGCCACGCCGTCCCCATCGCTAAGCTCGCCGTACGCATGCGCGATACACTCCCTCGGACCGTAGATGTTACGCATAGCGCTCACGTTCCCCGTGACCGCGCAATCGCCGAATGAAATAATCTTTTTCGTCCGTTCCCTGATGACGCACACTTTATGGAGATCTTCTTCATTGCTGACCGACCCTTCTATGAGGCAAACATCCACGTCTTCAGGGTAGTTTTCAAACTTCCTATCAATATACGGACCGCTGACGTATTCTACCTTTTGCGCCAAATCAATAAGCCGCTCATCCATATCCAAAAAACTCATATGGCATCCAGAGCAGCCATCCAGCCAAACGGTCGCAAGTTTTACTTTACTCATTGTACGTCCTCCCGCATCGATTTTAGATATGAGACAAAAGAGCGTCTCTTGAGCTGCTCACTAACCGCTTTCCCTTTTTCGCTAAGAGCACCCGTAGGGCATACTTGCACACATTTGCCGCACGTCGTACAGGTCTCGCTGCTCCCCCACTCTTGGGCAAAGTCGGTAATCACTTTTGATTTTACCCCTCTTCCCATCACGTCTTTAGTGTGTGCCCCTTCGATCTCGTCGCATACCCGCACGCATGCGGAGCAGAGGATACATCTATTATGATCCATCACAAACCGCTCATGTGTCGCGTCCACTTCGAGTTTGGGGAAAAGATACGGGACTTTGATATGATCCATTTTGAGTGTTTGGAGCATCGCTTGGAGGTCACAATGCCCGTTGCTCACGCACACTGCGCAGGTATGATTCCGCTCGGCGAACATCAGCGAAAGTATCATTTGGCGATATTTGAGGAGTCGCTCATTATCGGTAATGACACGCATCCCCTCGTATATCTGCGTAGTACACGCGGGGAAAAGTCTACCGTTGCTCCCCTCAATCTCAACAAGACACAATCTGCACGCACCCACCGCACAAAGTCCATCAACATAACAAAGCGTAGGGATAGAGATGTTGTTCTCGCGCGCTACTTCGAGTATTGTCTGTTTCTCCACGGCGCTTATATCGATGCCGTCTATTTTTAGGGTTTTTACCTGTGCCATTTTTACTCCTCGCTTCCAAGACTAAGCGCACACGCACTGTCAATGATCTTTGTTTCGTATTCGTCTCTAAAAAATCTCAATGTACTACTAATAGGATTGGGTGAACTTTGTCCTAATCCGCAAAGCGATGTGCTTCTGACCACTTCACAAAGCTCTTCGAGGAGTGCAAGGTCTCTTTTTGTCGCGGAGCCATCGGCTATTTTTGTGAGAATCTTGTGCATCTGCACCGTCCCTACCCTGCAAGGGACACATTTACCGCACGATTCGCTCTTGCAAAAGTCCATAAAAAATTTCGCCACTTCGACCATATCGCTAGTCTCATCCATGACGATCATACCGCCGCTCCCCATCATAGAACCGAGGGATTTTAATGATTCATAGTCCACTTCCAAATCGAGGTGCGTTTCAGGGATGCACCCCCCACTTGGTCCGCCTGTCTGTACGGCTTTAAATTTCTTGCCCGTAGCGATTCCTCCGCCCATATCAAAGATGATCTCTTTTAATGTGATTCCCATCGGAACTTCGATGATACCGGAGTTTGCGATACGTCCGGTGAGGGCGAAAACCTTCGTCCCTTTACTCCCCTCGGTGCCTATACTAGCATACCAATCGCCCCCTTCTCGGATAATCGGGGCTATGTTGGCGTAGGTCTCCACGTTGTTGATGAGGGTCGGTTTGCCCCAAAGTCCACTCTCCGCAGGATAAGGGGGGCGGGGAACCGGCATCCCTCTCCTCCCTTCGATAGAGTTTAAAAGCGCGGTTTCTTCACCGCACACGAACGCTCCCGCACCCAATCGAACTTCGAGTTTGAGGGAGAATCGCGTACCGCAAATATCCTCGCCCAAGAATCCATACTTCTCTGCCTGCTTGATCGCCTGCTTGATTCTAGCAACCGCGATGGGATATTCGGCTCTAATGTAGAGGAATCCTCTACTCGCCCCTATGGCAAATGCGGCTATCGCCATCCCCTCCAGTACTCTATGGGGATCGGCTTCCATCACGCTTCTGTCCATAAATGCACCCGGATCCCCTTCATCGGCGTTGCAGACGACGTATTTTTGATCGCCCACCGCCTTATCGACGGTACTCCATTTCAGCCCCGTAGGATAGCCGCCTCCGCCCCTGCCGCGAAGACCGCTTTTTTTGACCTCTTCGATAATCTCACCGCGCTCCATCTCAAATATTGCCTTGAGCAACGACTGGTAGCCCCCCTCCGCGACATAATCTTCGATAGAATCGGGGTCGATTCTCCCTGCATTTTCGAGAACGATCTTTTTTTGTTTGGCATAAAACGGGATGTTTTTATCAAGCTCTTCGACTTTTGCCGCCTCTTTATTAATTATCGTATCAAGGAGGTTTTTAGCATCCTCTTTTTTGAGGGAGCAATACATCTTCTCGCCGCTCTCTACCAGCGTACCTCTTGCACAAAGCCCCTTACAGCCCACTTTTTTTATCGCACATTTCCCCTCCAAGCCTCTTGCCTTTATCTCGGCATTCAGCTCCTCTATCAACTCATCGCTTCCCAAAGACGAACAAGCAACCCCTACGCACACGGTGATTTTATGAAGGATTCCCCCGTCGCGCCCTTTGATCTCTTCTGCTAGCTCTTCTAATTCTTCTACGCTATGCACGTTTCTCATTTCAGCCATTGAGTACTCCTTTGAGCCAATCTTTGATGCTCTCTTCGTCCAAATGGGCAGCGACTTTGTTGTCTATCATCGCCATCGGAGCCAAACCGCAAGAACCGAAACATCGCGCCGTCAAAAGCGAAAGCTCATTATCCGGCGTAGTCTCCCCCTCTTTGATTCCATACTCTTTCTCTATCGCATGCATCACTTTGTCTGCCCCTTTGATATAGCAAGCAGTTCCCGTACACACGACGCAAGTATGCTTCCCTTGGGGTTTCAAGGTGAAGAATGAATAGAAGGTCGCGACGCCGTAAACTTTGCTAAGCGGCAACTGGAGCGAAAGGGCGATAAATTTCATCACCTCATCCTCCAAGTACCCAAATGCTTCCTGTGCGGCGTGTAGCACTTCAATGAGTGAGTTTCTAGCATACCCGTGTTTTTTCATCTCTTTTTGGATGAGTTTGTATCTTTTGTCGTCGTTCGGCGGATTTGGTCGTACGTACATTAATGACTCCCTGTAGTGGATTTTGCGATTCTACCGATGATTTATAATAAATCTATTACTTTTAATGCCTTTTGATACTCTTCTTTGCGGTTGAGATTCAAAAACTCGTCGCTAGATTCAAACGAAACATACTTAAAGCCGCTCTGCCCAACCAGCGCTCCGACTTTGTAATTTCCCTCTTGTTCGAGTTTTTCTATCTTTGGAAGGAGGGTGTTTGTGTAAATACCGATGAGATTATGGACTCGCTCCCCCTCTTGCATAAGCACCCCGTCACATTTGCAATCCATAGCATCTACGACTTTTTTTATACTTTTTTCAGAGATAAAAGGGGAATCTACGGTGATAAAAAAAATATAAGGGATTCCCAAAGAATAAAATGCGCTCCTAATCCCCAAAAATGGGCTAAACGCATCCTCGACATCTTCGATAAACTCCCCTTTAAATAGGTATTTTGAAGGATTTTTGCACGAGACGTACACCTCTTTGAACATATTTTTGAGGCGAGAATATTGATACTCCGCCAAACTTCCATACCCGCCGAAAGGGAGTAGCGATTTATCTTCCTGCATACGGGAACTTTTCCCTCCGCTAAGAATCACACAAGGAATCTCAAACATCTTCTATGAGTACTTTTTGCATCGGTAGCTCTATGCCGAAAACAACGCCGTCTTGTGTATTTTTCGCCCACATATCTCCCCCCAAATGCTCTTTTACGATTCTATGCGCAAGATAGAGATTGAGTCCTTTGTTTCTCGATCTAAACGAAGTAGTCGTATAGGGTTCGAAAATCTTATTGGGGAGCATCGATTTATCGATTCCTCCGGCATTATCTTTGACTTCGATAATCACTTTGTCGTTTTGTACCCTTTGCGTGATGACTACCTGAGCGCCGGAGAGTTTTCTTTGCACCGCTACGTCCTTGACGTTCATAAACAAAGTCGTAAGAATCTCGTGCATCTGAAATTTGGTCGCACTCAAATGTATATCCTCAAGATGTTCTCCGTATATCTCTATATTATGAACCTTAAGCGTATCGGAAATAGTATTTTTCGCGACCTCTATCGCCTCTTTCAGCGTGACTTTTTTATCCCCCTCTTTTTCAAAAACGGAGGTGATACTCGAAATAGAGGCGGAGAGTTGGTCTAGCTCGTTATACGCCGTCTCCATCGCCTTGGTCACTTTTTTCATATCTCCATTGTCATACCGCAAAGCATCGTCTATCATAGAGAGGCTCATCGATATGACATTGAGCGGCTGTCTCCAGTGATGAGCGATATTGACGAGAAGCTCGCTTAATGCTTTTTGTTTGTTTTGTTCGTAAATGGTGTACTCTTGCTCCAGTATCTTTGCCCTATTTTCGTCGATGATGCGTTGCATATCTTCATTGAGAAGCTTTACGAGAGTCATCTCTTTTGAGATCGTAAAATAATAAAACATCGTAAAAGCAAACAACGCAATAAAAAACACTATGGAGATATAGGTCAAAATATCGACTAATCGTAACGTATTGTCCAAATCTTCGCCGTAAATGTTTTGATCCATCGAGAGTAAGATGTGCCCGATGACCTTACCGTTGAGATTGGTTATATCCACTTTCTTGACAAGATGTCCGTCGTGTTTGACATACGCGACACCTTTATCGCATGCCTCCATCAACTCTTTTGCTTTTTCTAAAAGCGTATCACTGCTACTAAAAACGACCGTTTCCCCTCCAACTTGCTTATCATGGATATTTGATGTGAGCTGTTTTGTTTTTTCTCCGTGGATAAGCATTACGCTGTCTATTTTAAAATGATCTTTTATGCGCTCCATCGTGTCGTTTGGAAAGGTGATCGCCTCTACGAATCCTATCAGTTTCCCTTTTTCAAAAACCGGTATCGTATTTTTGTAGGTGATAGAGTATTTCCCTACGCTTATCCCTTGTGCGGGAAGTAAATCTCTAGCGATGGTTTTTAAATCTTCCCGAAATGTGAGCGAATCTCCCCGTTTTTTATCCCAAGAGCGGTACAAAGAGACGAGATCCGCGGTCACGACGTGAATCCATATCTTCCCGATACCGCTTTTTTCATTGACATCTTTGGAGATATAATCCAAATGCTCTTCGATTCCCTTGAGACTATTTTGGCTCAACGCTTGCAGGATATAAGGATTATTGGCAAGAGAGACGGCTAAAAGTTGGGCACTTACGAGGTCTGATTGTTTTGCGCTTTGAAATTTTTCCGCCATCTCAAACGCACTTTTTTCGTAAAACGAGTTTTCAAGTTTGCCGTGAAGCGCTTTAAGATAAAACATCACCCCGAGACTGGCGATAAGAGGAAGCACCATGATAGATACGATGAGTTTTTTGTTACCGAACATACGACTTCCGTTAGGTTAAAAAATTTTATAGTTAAACTATACTAATATAGCATATTTTTGAACCAAATTCAATTTATACGGAAAAAACCTTATGAAAATCGACCTGCACAATCATACCCCTAGATGCAATCACGCGCAAGGAGATCTAAAAGATTTTATCTACAAAGCACTCGATTAC
>CAZCQG010000018.1:7373-42918 GCA_964500775.1 uncultured Campylobacterales bacterium | reverse complement strand
AATTAACACTCCATTAACAGTGATATTTTACAATGTTAATCTCCTTTGACAAAATAGAGAGAATACCTAACCAAAAAACAACAACAAACACAAACCCCTCCCACTGCCTCGGAGGGGTATAAGTGTCGCCTAATGTTTTTAGGAGGTAAAAACATTCGGTGCTACTTACAAATCAAAACAAAAGGATGTAAATGTTCAAAAAGTTGACGTTAGCGATTTTGCTACTTAGCGGTATGCTTTATGCCGAAATGAACGGTGGTATGGAGAAAGGGAAAAGCGAAGGAAAGCCTATGGGCGGTATGGCGATGTATCAGAGCGTAGATAAAAAAGATGCTGAGATTCTTATGAAAAACGACAGCAAAGAGTACTGCCCCAACTGCGGTATGTATCTTCCTAAGTTTTACAAAACAAACCATGCCGTTAAGCTCAAAGACGGTGAAGTGAGACAATATTGCTCTATCTACTGCTTGGTAGAAGAGACAGAACTCACTGTGCTAAGAGATAAAAAAGACCAAATCGAACAAATCATGGTCGTGGACGTACCTTCACTTAAATTCATCGATGCGAAAACTGCGCATTACGTCGTAGGAAGCAAAAAACCCGGCACTATGACTACGGCAAGCAAATATGCGTTTGCAAAAGCCGAAGATGCGGAAGCGTTTGCAAAAGAGAACGGCGGAACGGTGACAAATTTCGACGGTGCATACCAAACAGCGCTCAAAGATTTTGCAAAAGATACCGCGCTTGTGTACAACAACAGAAGTACCAAAATGTACAATATGGGTAAAAAAATGTTTGAAGAGCAATGTGACAAAGCAGCTATCGAAAAACTCCACGCGCACACTATGGGTGATTTGAAACAAATGATAAAAGAATCTAATGCTTGCGGCGCAGGTCTACAAGACGGACAACTTCAAGCTGTAATGCTATATTATTGGGATGTCAAAATGCAAAATTTTGAAAAATCATTCGGGAAAAACGAAGAAGTCCAAAAATATATAAATGAGTATAAAAAAGCAAAATAAATCTCTCCTGTTTGCGCTGCTCCTCTTTTGGAGCGGGGCGAACGCCTACGAAGCGTGCTACAAAAGCGCAAAGCCAATCGCTTCTTGCAATAACCAAGAGATCGTACTAACACTTTCAAACGGCGAAAAGCGCTATTTTTGTTCACTGGATACCTTTGCGAAGGTTTTTGACACCGTAAAAGATTTTATATCTATAAGCGCAAAGGACTTTAAAACGCATGCGTTTATAGATGCAAAAAATGCATTCTATCTCACCAACAGCTCCGTAGACGGGGGGTATTCGCGCTATTCAAAGCTCGCTTTTAAAGAGAAAAGCGATGCACAAGAATACCGACAAAAGTACGGTGGAGATATTAGAAGTTTTGATTTTGCCCTCTATATGGGGGGGAGAGATTTTGATAGTTTTCAGGAATCGTTTGAATACAAGCAAGAGCTAAAGCGAGGAAAAAACCTCTATGAAAAAATCTGTAAAAAAACAGAAATCCCGCACGGCTCTGCATACGAGATCGCAACATATATTCGCTCAAACGATACCTGCTTAGAGATGGGTGAGATTCTTTTATATTCCGTGTCGAATTACCTAACAAACACAGATACATTAGAGGAATCTCATCGCCACGTCCTCGATGTCCCCGAAGATGCGAAGTGTCCCGTTTGCGGGATGTTTGTATATAAATACAAGAAGTGGGCGGCAAAAGGGGTGAGTAGCGATGGGATGGAGTACTATTTCGACGGCGCAAAGGATATGTTTAAATACTACTTTGCAAATCTTAGCACTATACACACCCTCATCGTCAGCGACTACTACACCCTAGAAGCTATCGATGCCAAAAAAGCATACTACGTTATAGGGAGCGACATCATCGGTCCTATGGGACACGAACTTATCCCCTTTCTCTCAAAATCCCAAGCAGAACTTTTTTTAAAAGAGCATAACGGCGCTATGATTCTCGGTTTTGACAACGTCGGAGAGATGCTCCCGGGAAATCTTGATAGCGGGATTTTTCAAAACTAGCCCCTATCTTTGAAACCTCCATTCAACCGGAGCGTTTTCCGCTAGATTACCCGTTTTCATAAGGCTTATAAATTGTAAAACCTTCCCTTTTATAGCATCCCTGATGACTCTAGTCTTTTGCATCCTCTCCTCATCATCCCCTTCAAGCGCACTTGGGTCTCGAAAGCTCCAGTGGATTCTGTGTACTACCCCCGGAAAAACGGGGCACTGTTCAGCACTTCCCTCGTCGCATACCGTCACGATATGGCTGTATCTTTTCCCCTCTTTGAAAAAATCAAACACGCTATCGCAGCTATTATGCGAAATATCTATTCCTTCTTCTTGCATCGCCTTGATTACTAGCGGGTTGAGTTTCCCCGGTTTAAATCCGGCGCTCTCGGCAACTACCTCTCCTTCGCCGAATTTATTCAAATAGGCTTCCGCTATTTGTGATCTCGCACTATTGTGAATACAAACAAATAAAACTTTTGCTTTAACACCCATTTGTTACTCCTTATTTATACTACCCCCAAAAGTGCTACAAACAGCACGGGCGGGGTGATGACGATACCTACTTTGAAGTACTCTCGCCAACTAATTTTAATCCCCTTTTGTGACAAAACGTGCAACCAAAGGAGCGTAGCGAGTGATCCGATAGGAGTCATTTTAGGACCTAGATTGCATCCGAGGATATTTGCATACGCTAGTGCGCTATTGCCCGATTCTGCGATGGCTATATCCATCACCATAATAGTAGGCATATTATTCATCACGCTACTCAAAAATGCCGACAAAAATCCTGTCCCCATCACGGCGATAAAATCACCCTGCTTTTGCAATGCGATAAGAATCTCGGCAATATAGCCTGTCAGCCCCGCATTTTTCAGACCGAACACGACGATATAAAGTCCGATAGAGAACCACACCACTTGCCACGGAGCGCTCTTTATCGTCATTATCGGTTTGGTCGCTTTAAAATATGTCGCGATTGCCAAAAAGAGCAATGCTCCGCCCAAGGCAAACACGGAAATAGGGAGCTTGTAGCTATCGCCGATAAAATATCCCGCCATCAAAAATGCTAGAAAAAACCAACTCAATCGAAACATCGTCATATTTTTGATCACAGATTCGGGCGCTTGGAGATTTTCTACGTCGATACGATTCGGGATGGACTTTCTAAAATAGAGCCAAAGGACAAGAATCGAAGCAATAATAGAGAGGAGATTCGGAAGAAACATATTTTGCGCATACTCCCAAAATCCTATTCCAAAATACCCCGCCGTCACGATATTGGTGAGGTTTGAGATCACGAGCGGATTGGAGGCGCTATCGCCGATAAATCCCCCTGCCATCACGAACGCAAAAAGAGCCAAAGGATTTAATTTGAGATATTTCATCTTCGCTATCAATATCGGGGTGAGAATGAGAGCCGCACCGTCATTGGCAAAAAAAGCCGATACCAAAGCCCCCAAAATAAGCGTATAAACAAAAAGAAGCTGTCCGCTTCCTCGGCTTAGTCGTGCCATTTTGAGCGCACTCCACTCAAAGAATCCTATCTCATCAAGCACCATCGAGAGGAGGATAATCCCGATAAAACTAAGCGTAGCATCCCAAACAATCTCCGTCACGGTGAGCACATCGCCAAAAGAGACTGCGCCGAGCAATAATGCGATAATCGCCCCAAGCACCGCGCTAGTCCCTATGCGTAAACCTCGCGGCTGCCAAATGATAAAAAAAAGAGTGACCAAAAAAACGGTGATTGCTACAAACATACTAGATTCCTACGGATTAAAAGTGGTGTTATTATATCAATATATCTTGATATATTTATCTTATTTCGTTACAATCGCTTTATGGAAACATTTTTAAGCACGATCTCCTCGCTCAACGACGAGACGAGGATTCTCATTTTGAGGTTTTTAGATACGCACGGAAGGCTTTGCGTCTGTGATTTGCAAACGTCGTTAAATATGATTCAGTCCCGCCTCTCAAGACACCTAAAGATTCTCAAAGAGGGAGGTTTTCTCAAAGTGGAGCGGTGCGGCACATGGGCGTATTACTCTATCCGCTCTCCGCTTGATAGATTCCGACTAGAGATATTAGAAGAGATCCGCCACCTCCCATTTGAACTTCCACCGCTCAAAAAACTCTCGGATAAAGGGTGTGAAATATGAAGAAAGTATTAATATTGTGTACGGGAAATAGTTGCCGCAGCATCATCGCCGAGGCGCTGATAAACGCGAAACTACAAGGGGTAGTCGCAAAAAGTAGCGGTGTGAAAGCAAGCGGCAAGGTCAGTCCAAATGCCAAAAGGCTCCTCGAAGAGAAAGGAATCTGGAGAGAGGAATACCATAGCAAAACACTCGATACGGTCATAAATGAGGAGTTTGACCTCGTAGTGACGGTATGCGACCACGCTAATGAGACCTGCCCGATGTTCCCCAAACCCATTCCAAAGATTCATATCGGATTTGAAGATCCCGATGGCAAAGGATATGCGGCATTTATAAAGACGTACGAAGAGGTAGAATCGGTGTTGTTGCCAAAAATCAAAGAGGTGCTTGATGTTTGATTGGCTTTTTGAGTTAGCAACTTTCCTAGTCTTTGATACTTTTGGACTGCAAAAAGGGGAGCGTCTCGGTGAAGCGATACACTTTTTTATTTACGACACGATAAAGATTTTTATTTTGCTTGTCGTGATTATTTTTCTTGTGAGTTTCTTGAGGACATATTTCAATACCGAAAAAGTGCGCGTCTACCTACAGGGAAAAAGCGAATTGAGCGGCAATATCCTAGCCGCCCTCTTTGGGATCATCACCCCGTTTTGCTCTTGCTCGGCGATACCTCTTTTCCTAGGATTTATGCAAGCAAGAATCCCCATCGGTATCACGTTTAGCTTCCTCATATCCGCCCCGCTCAATAACGAAATAGCGATCGCTATGCTTTTTGGACTCTTTGGATGGAAGATCACCGCCCTGTATATCGGGCTTGGACTGCTTGTGGCGATTCTCGGAGGATATGTCATAGGCAAAATAAAACATCTAGAAAACTATGTCCTCATCCCTGTCACTCCGTTAAAAGAGGAGTTGCAAGACTTTGCGATACGGATGAGTGCGGGCGAACGGGGAAGAGAATCTTGGGACTACACCAAAGATATTTTCAAAAAAATCTATCTCTACGTAATGCTAGGGGTGGGAATCGGAGCGTTTATCCACGGCTACGTCCCCGCGGAATTTATCGCAAAATACGCCGGAGGGGATGCGTGGTATGCCGTCCCTTTGGCAGTACTTTTCGGGATCCCGATGTATAGCAATGCCGCAGGGATGCTGCCGCTAGTAGAAGTATTGACGGATAAAGGGATGCTTTTAGGAAGTGCTTTAGCGTTTATGATGGCAGTCACCGCCCTTAGCCTGCCTGAAGCGATGATACTCAAAAAAATCTTGCACACTAAACTTATCGGTATCTTTTTCGGAATCGTCGGACTTGGGATTCTCATCACGGGATACGTATTTAATTTTATACTAGGAGCATAACTATGAAAATCGAGATTCTCGGTATGGGGTGCGCGAAGTGCAAAACACTTTTTGAGCTCACGAAAGAGGCGGTAGGAAAAAGCGGGAAATTCGTCCAAATAGAGAAGGTCGAAAATATGGAAAAAATAATGAGCTACGGCGTGACGAGCACCCCCGCACTCGTGATAGACGGGGAGGTAAAGATTAGCGGGAGGGTGCCTAGAGTCGAGGAGATAATAGCACTACTTTAAGCCTCGTAACTCCCATCCTCTCTATGTACCTCATCGCCTCGCAAAGGCGGGTTGAAGACGCAGATGAGGCGCATATCTTCGCTTCCGCCGTAGAGGTAGTGTTCGTCGTTTTTATTGAGCGCGTACATCGTGCCGTCTTGTATCTCGTGCGTCTCGCCGCTTGCGAGGTCTTCGATCCTGCCGTTCCCCCCGACGCAGTAGACCGCTTCGAGGTGGTTTTTGTAGTGGATGTGGGTTTTGGTGCCCGCTTTGATGATCGTCTCGTGGAATGAGAATCCCATCGCATCCTCCTTTAAAAGCATCCTTCTACTTATCCAATTCCCGTTTGGTGCGTGTACTTCGTATTTGCTTCCGAGTATTTCATTGATATTTTTTACTAGCATCTAAAAGCTCCTGCTTAATTTCTCTTTTTTTGCCCCCATCAAAAAATCAAGCGATTCTTCAAATATTTTTAGCCCCGTACGCAGCGTCTCTTCGTCGATCAAAAGAGAAGGGAGGAATTTCACCACCTGCGAATCCGACCCCGCCGTCTCTACCACGAGACCGTTTTCAAACGCCTTTGCCGATATTTCGCTTGCGAGATTTTTATCGCTTAGCACTTCAAAACCCCATATCATCCCTCTGCCGCGCACTTCCGCTTCTAGCTCGGGGTAGGCTTTTGCGATTCGCATCAGCTCTTCTTGGATGATCTCCCCTTTGTATTTGACCGCTTTGCTTAAATCTTCGTTCTCCCAATAGCGCAATGCCTCACGTGCCGCGACAAAAGCGAGATTATTCCCGCGAAACGTCCCCGTGTGTTCACCCGGCTTCCACTGATCAAGATCGGGACGCATAAGGAGTATCGCTAGCGGCAAACCGCCGCCGATGGCCTTTGAGAGGGTCACCATATCAGGATAGATTCCCGCCTCTTCAAAGCTGAAAAAATCGCCGCTTCTGCCGTTGCCCACTTGAATGTCATCGATGATGAGCAATATGTCAAACTCCCGACACAGCGCCTCTAGCTCTTTGAGCCACGTTGCGGATGCGACGTTGATGCCGCCCTCGCCCTGTATGCACTCCACGATCACCGCCGCAGGCGTATCTAGCCCGCTGCTGCCGTCTTCGAGGTATTTTCTAAAAACCTCAATGGTGTTGATGCTTTCGCCCAGATACCCGTCAAAGGGCATAAACGAGGCGTTGCACCTGCTGATGTGCGATTCATCGCGGTAGTAGTTGTTGCCCGTGATGGAGAGCGAACCTTGGCTAAGCCCGTGGTAGCCGTTTGTAAAAGCCACGATATTGGAGCGATTCTTCACTAGCCTTGCGAGTTTTATCGCCGTCTCCACGGCATTTGTCCCCGTAGGTCCGGTGAACTGCATCTTGTATTCGAGATTCCTAGGGGAAAGAATCGTCTCTTGGAATGATTTTATAAACTCTTTTTTAGCGATGGTAGCCATATCGAGCCCATGCACTATGCCGTCTTTTTGGAGATACTCGATAAGCGCTTTGCTTATCTTGTCGTTGTTATGCCCGTAGTTGAGCGTCCCCGCTCCGGCGAAAAAATCTATAAACTCATTCCCGCTCTCATCCTTTAGTATCGACCCCTTAGCCGTGTCAAATATCGTCGGAAAAGACCGTATATACCCTCGTACCTTTGATTCATAATTTTCAAATACCCTCATTTGTCTCCTTTTTATTTTTATTTTATACGCCCTAGGGAAGTAAATTCCCCTTTGCCTACGCTGACGCTGTGCCTTGCCCGCAAGGGGCACAATGACCTCGGCGGCAAGCCCACGCGCAGTACCCCATCTTTGTTTTATACGGCAGGGGAAATAAATTCCCCTTTGCCTACGCTGACGCTGTGTCTTACCCGCAAGGGGCACAATGACCTCGGCGGCAAGCCCACGCGCAGTAAAACCGCGCTTAGGTTTCACTCCCGTCCTTACGAACAACTATCCTATAAATAATCTCCTCTTCATGCCCATCCCCTCCAAAGCTCTCGCTATCAAACTTTCCGACCTCTTCTATCTTCGCGCTAGATTCTTCGGCTAGCGAGAGAAAGAGATTCTTTGAAGCGGTGTTTGATGGAGAGATGGTAGTGAGGAGGGAGCGTATATCCTGTAGATTCTCCCGCGCTAGCAGTGCGCGCACCATCTGTTTTGCTACCCCTTTGCCTCGCATCTCCTTATGGGTGCAGACCTGCCAGATAAAGAGCGTATCGGGCGATTCAGAGAGGCGATAGCCGCTCACTACACCGACTAGCTTTGTGTCCATTGTGGCGACGATGGAGGTGGCACTGAAGTGGGTAGCGATGAGCAGGTAGAGGTACTTTGAGTTTAAGTCTAACGGCGGAGAATCTTTGATGAGATCATATATCTTGGTTGCGTCTTCAATATTCGGTTTTCTAAAAACGATTCCGTACTCCTTTTTAATTTTATACGTCCTAGGGAAGTAAATTCCCTAGGGCTACGCTGACGCTGTGCCTTACCCGCAAGGGGCACAATGCCTCGGCGGAGTGCCCACGCGCAGCAGAGCCGCGCTCATACTTTTTTATTCAGGGTGTCGTTTCATAATAGCCGATTAAATTTAAATACGTCTTAGAGAGGGATAGGGATTCCTAGCCGTCTCGAAATATCGCCCTATTTCTCCCCATATTTTTTGCGTCGTACAACGCCGCATCCGCTTTTTTTAGTAGCGTGTCGATATTTTTCATCTCGGAATCTTTACGTGCAGAGCCGGTGCTTATCGTACAAGTGATAGAGCCTCCCTCATCAAGCATAATATTCGTAGCGGCGACTTTTTGCGTCAGCTCTTCTATGAGCGGACGTATCTCTCCGCCGAAAGTAAAAAGGGCGGCGAATTCGTCCCCGCCGATACGTCCGAGTATCGTATTTTCAGGAAGCGTATCGACGACGTTTTTGACGATAGAGCGGAGCGCCTTGTCCCCGATGAAATGCCCGCACGTATCGTTCACCTCTTTAAATTTATCGATGTCGATGATGACCGCGTAGAGATTCTCCTCCTCTTCAAATAGTCTCTCGCCTAGCTCAAAAAATTTCCGTCTATTATAAACCTCCGTGAGGGTATCTCTTGAGGCGAGCCACTCTAGATGGTGCATCATCGCCCGTAATTCTAGCTGCGTCTTTACCCGCTCTTTCAGCTCCACGGGACGAAACGGCTTTGTGACGTAGTCGATACCTCCGATCTCATAAGCTTTTTCGATGCTCTCTTCATCGCTTTTCGCCGTGATGAAAATAATAGGAATCTCTTTTGTCTTTGGATCCTCTTTTAGTTTTCTGCACACCTCAAATCCATCCATTCCCGGCATCAATATGTCTAGGAGTATAAGATCGATCTTCTCCTCTTTTGCGATGTTGAGGGTATCTTCTCCGTTTGTGAGCGGGATCACGTCGTAGTTTTTTAATATCGCCAACATCATATCGAGGTTTGATTCCGTGTCATCCACCGCTAAAATCGTCGCCTTATTTTCCATCTGTATTCTCCTTGAATAGTTCTAGCGCATCGCTAAATTTATATTTTTTTATCGCTTCTTTGATCTTTTCAAAAACCTCTTGGGTCTCTTTGGGCAAGGCATACGATTCTAGCTCCTCGATTATCGGCGCGCATAATTGCGGTCTCCTTTTGCCGATAGCTTCTTGTAGCTCTAAAAAGAGAGCATCAAGCCGCTCTTTTTGTATCTCCTCTTTTTCTCCCGTATCCGTTTGCGATTCGCATATTTTGCTCTCCGCTATCTCGCGAAGTACTTTTTCTAGCTCCGTTTCCATCTCTTTGAGCGAGCTCACATCGAGATGCTCTTCAAAGAGAATCGCTTTTCTGTTGAGGGCGATTGCTCCGATATTGGCACTTAGCCCTTTGAGCGTATGGGCGATTCGCTTGGCTTCTTCGAGGTCTTCTTGTAGCAATTTTTCTATTTTTTCACAAACATTCTCGTAATTATTTAGAAAGTCGCAAACGATTTTTTTATACAGCACCGTATCGTGCGCCATATGCGATAACCCTTTTTTCACGTCTATTGCTACAAAACTCGATAAATCGACGCCCTCTTTCCCTTCCTCTTGTGCAGATATTTTTTCACATTTTTTGCTCAAATATTTAAGGAGTGCGGCAAAAAGTTTTTCCACGTCTATGGGTTTATTGAGGTGTTCGTTCATACCGCACTCAAGAGTCTTTTTCACATCCTCAGTCATCGCATTCGCGCTCAATGCCACGATAGGAACGACGTTATCAATCGCTCGTATCCGCCTAGCGGCTTCATAGCCGTCCATCACGGGCATCTGTATATCCATAAATATCAGCTCATATTTTTTGGGATCGGCTTCAAATTTCTCCACCGCCTCCGCGCCGTTTTGAGCTATATCTATCTCTATCCCGCTATGAGAAAGCATCCCGAGGATGATCTCTTGATTCATAGTATTATCTTCGGTAAGGAGTATCTTACTCCCTTTGAGCGTGGTGAGTTCGTCTTTGAGGGAGTTGTTCTCCACGCTCTCTTTGTACTCTTTTTTGATCCCCTCTCCGAATATCTCCATTATGACGCTATAGAGGAGCGAGGGGTTTATCGGTTTTTGCAAAAAGATGTTGATTCCTTGCTCTTTTGCGGCGGCGACTATGCTATCTTGCCTGTATGCCGAGACCATTATGATAGTCGGAGGGACGCTTATCCCTTTTTCTTTTATCTTTTTTGCCGTTTCGATTCCGTCCATTTTGGGCATCTTCCAATCCATAAGCACCAAGTCAAACCTCTCTCCGCTCCCCAAAAGCTCTAACGCCTCTTCACCGCTGCTCGCGGCAAAGACGCTAATATTAAACGACTTCAAATGGTTGGCGAGAATCATCTGCCAAGAAGGGGTGTCATCCACAACAAGCACCCTTTTATCGCTAAATGCCTTGCGCTCTTTTTCTCCCCCTCTCTGCTCCTCCAAAGGAAGCTCAAAAATAAAACTACTCCCCTTCCCTGCTTCGCTCTCTACCCAAATCTTTCCACCCATCATCTCTACGAGTTGGCGGCTGATAGCTAGCCCCAGTCCCGTGCCGCCGTATTTTCTCGTCGTCCCCGCATCGGCTTGTGAAAACGAGCGGAAGAGTTTGGCTTTTTGCTCTTCGCTAAGACCTATCCCCGTGTCGCGCACCTCAAATCGGAATCTATCGTTTTGGAGTTTTTTGATGTAGATTCCCACTTCCCCTTTTTCGGTAAATTTGATGGCATTGTTGGAGAGATTGGTCAGAATCTGCCCGAGTCGCAGCGGGTCGCCGTGGAGATTCATATTCATATCTTGATCGTAGGAGACGATAAATTCTAGATTCTTTTCATTGGCTTTGAGACCCACAAGGGTAGTGACGTTGTCTATGACGCTGTGGAGATCGAAGTCTATGTTCTCTATCTCTAGCTTACCCGCTTCGATCTTGGAGAAATCCAAAATATCGTTGATGATTCCAAGCAATGCGTTGGAAGAGTTTTCAATCTTGTTGATGTAGTCTATTTGTGCCGGACTTAGGTCGGTTTGTTTGACGAGGTAGGTCATACCTATGATGGCGTTCATCGGGGTGCGTATCTCGTGGCTCATATTTGCCAGAAAGTTTGACTTCTCTTTGGTTGCCGCTTCGGCGCGTTCTTTAGATTCTTGGAGCTGTTTGTTGTAGTAGGAGAGCTTGCGATTCCAATAGGTGATGACTGCAAATAGAACAAAGACGATGCCGCCGACTTTCCAAAGGAGAGAATAGTCAAACACTTGCTCCGTTTTTACCGAAACCCACTCGTTGAGGATTTTTTGCTTGTCGCTGTTTTTGACGCTATCGAGCACTTTTTGCAATATGCTCAGTAGTAGCGGCTCATCTCTTCTCACGCCGCATTTTATTTCGCTATCTAGCCCCACGCTTCCGGAGATTTTTATATCGACCGTCCCCAAAAGATTTCTCGTGTACACGATGCTTGAGAGCATACCGATATATCCATCCGCTTCCCCTTTTTGCACCGCTTCGATTCCCTCTTTGGGGTCTGTTTTTTGTACCAATCGCAACTGCGGATATTTCTCTTTAAACGCGTCAAAGATTCCGTAATCGCTAGAGATAGCGAAAGTTTTATCCGAAAAATTGGCTATATCGTCGATAAAAGGGGCTTCGTTTTTCGTGGCTACCACCTCGGGAATCTTGAGATACGTCTCCGAAAAAGCGAGGGTTTTTTCATTTTCTTTGGTTTGATTGAGGGCAAAAACCAAATCACATTCGCCCCGCTCCACTTTCTCTATACTTTCATCGGCACTCTTTACGGGGACAATTTCTAGGGGGAGCGGGAAACGTTTTTTTACGATCGCGTAAAAATCGGCGATGATTCCTTCAAAATTGCCCGCATCATCGATCCCTTCAAAAGGCATAAAATCGGAATTCACACACGCCCTCACCCCTTTCTTCTCCTCCATATACCCCTTCTCCTCTTCGCTAAAAGGGATGTTTGCCGTTTCGTCGTTGACTTTTGCGAAATACCATTTTTGCGAGATTCCGAGGTATTCGCTCTCGGTGATAAGCGCTTGCCCTTTTTTCAGTATGTCGCGCAGTATCGCATTGTTTTTTGCCGTAGCGATATAGAGATCGAGATTAAAGCGCTTGTCGTCCATCTCAAAAACCGGAACGATGTCGCTAAGCCCTTGGGTTTTGATGAGATAATTTCCCACTTCAAAGCTATTGAGCGCGACATCGGCTTTACCGAACGCCACGGCTTTTAGTGCCTCGATGGAATCCGAAGTCTTGTAGAGCTTGGTATTTGGATAGTAGTTCTCCATCAAATACTCTTCAAAGAATCCTTTCACGACCGCGACGCTTTTCCCCTCTAAGTCAAATATACTTTTAAACTCTTTTGCTCTATCCGCCCTCGCAAACGCAGAATCTATAAGCTCGGAATATTTTGAAGCATACGCCAAGTACTCTTCGCGTTGTGAGGTCTTGGCGATATTGAGCATGACGTCAAGCTCCCCTTTTTTCATCATCTCCAAAAACTCATCCCACGTAGGTCCGCTCACGAAATGGACATCCAGCCCCACTTTGCTCGCTACAAGATTGATGTAGTCGATAGAAAACCCTAGAGGAACGCCGTTTTTGTTGTAATTCATCGGCGCAAAGTCAAGCTCGTTGTGCACCCTGATAACGGGATGGTTTTTAATATACTCCCGCTCTACCGCACTTAGCTCACCCCCAAACGTCTTACTAAAATCAAAGACGAAATTTTCACTTTCTTCACTTTTTTTCGCTACTCCGGTCTCGACGAAAATCTCCTCCATTTTTCGCACTTTTTCGGTATTGATACTCCCGATGGGATAGATTTTTGAGAGCATCATAATAGCGCTCTCTTTCGCCTCAAACAAAAGGGAATCTCTAGTTTTTTTCTGTGTATTGTATTTTTTGAGGATAAGCTCCACGGTCTCTTCTTGATGCTCCAAGGCATACTGCCACCCTTTGCTGCTCGCATCTATGAAAGCTTTGACCGACAGAGGATCGTTTTTAACTTTATCTTCGGAGGTAAAGAGATTGACGTCATACATCTCTATGCCGTAGTTATTTGGGTCAAGGACATTGTAAGATATTCCCCGTTTTTGCAGTTCATACGGTTCGTTTGTCAAAAATACGCTAAAAGCATCGACCTTCCCTTCTATAAAATCATTGATATTAAAACTCGTCGAAACGAGATTCACGTCTTCCATATTCATATCAAAATTTTTAAACATCTGTATATAGCTCGCGCTGTATTTGTCGGCATCGCTTAACATCAATTTTTTTCCGCGCAAATCAGACGGTAGCCTTACGTCGGGCTTTGTCACTATCGCCAAGGGGGATCTTTTGAAATAATTTGCTAGCAATACGACGTTTTTCCCCTCCAGCCGCTCTTTGATAATTCCGCTCCCCCAAATCCCGTAATCGCTCCTCCCTTGAAGTACCTCTTCGGTAATATCGATGCCGTTTTGATACTCTTTTATCTCTACGTCAAATCCTGCGTCTTTGTAATACCCTTTCTCCTGCGCGATATAAAAACCGGCAAACTCAAATTGGTGTTTCCACTGGAGCTGCAAAGAGACTTTTTTTAATTCCGCCGACATCGAAACGGAAAATGACAATAAAATCACCAAAAAGATTCGAAAAAACAACATTTTCCCTCCGATATTCAAATTTGACGTGCGAACGTATGAATTTTTTATTATAATTATACTATCTCGAAAATAGTAAAGGTTACATTTATGACCAAGGAAAAACCTACTATCCTTGCGGTAGACGACACCGAATTGAATGTTGATATTTTAATAGGCATCTTAAAAAAATACGACGTGATTCCGGCACTTAGCGGCAAAGAGGCGTTGGAAATAGCGCAGAAGGAAGATATAGATCTCATCCTTTTGGACGTAATGATGCCCGATATGGACGGCATAGCCCTCTCAAAAGAACTCAAAAAAAGGGAGAGAACAAAAAATATCCCTATCATATTTATCACCGCGAAAAATACCGAAGCGGATATAAAAGAGGGGTTTGAAGCGGGAGCGGTAGACTACGTCACCAAACCTTTTAACCCCATAGAACTCCTCTCTCGGGTAAATACCCATCTAGAACTTCGTACCTATCAACATCGCCTAGAAGAGCGGGTGAAAGAGGAGCTAGAAAAAAACAGACTCAAAGACGGGATACTTTTCCAAAAGTCTAAACAAGCCGCACTCGGAGAGCTTTTGATGAATATCACTCATCAATGGAAACAACCCCTAAGCGAGCTAGGATCTATCAACCTCAATACGATGGTCACACTCCAAGGCGGAGTAGAACTTACCGATGAAGAGATCATCGAGCGCGCCAAAAAGATAGAGAAGATTCTCGGCTTTATGTCCGAAACCATGGAGACGTTCCAAGATTTTTACAAACCCGAGCAACACGACCGACCTTTTTTAATTTGCGATGCGATAAAAAAAGCGACCGACATTGTTGATGCTTCTTTCAAGAATCACGGCATCGCCATCAACATCGATAAATCCGATTTGAATGTCGTGCGTGGAAACGAAAACGAATACGCGCAAGTGATACTTAACCTCCTCACCAATGCAAAAGAGATTCTCCTCAAAAACGAGATCGCAGCACCGTGCGTGACCATAAAAATAACCAAAGAACAAAATCGCTCAAAAGTGACCGTATGCGACAACGGCGGCGGGATAAGAGAAGAGGTATTGCAAAACATATTCACCCCTTTTAACAGCGGAAACGGCGGGAGCGGTATCGGTCTTTATATGTCAAAAAGCATCATCGAAAAAAACGGCGGCGAGATGTATGTGGAAAACAAAAACGACGGGGCGTGTTTTACGATAGTTTTATAGAAAACCGAAGGTCTACGCCAACTCTATCTTCATACACCCCTCAAACAAATATCTATGCTCCTCGGGTAGTGCCTCAAAAAGGGCTTTGGCGAGATTGCGTATCTCCCAAAGTGCGGCTTTGTCGCTTCTAAGCGAAATGAAATTTTGAAGGCTTCGGGCGTTTACCGTGTAGGTAAGCTCCGTTTTGTAGGATTCGGGGAGACAGTATTTGGCTATGTCGTTGCTCGCTCCGCTAAGGAGAATCTCCCGCAGGGCATTGAGGGCATTGAGACTCGCGGTATCGACGGCTTCATTTTTTGTGTAAACGAGGTATTTTTCGCCGCGCTCAATGTTGAGCGGCTCTTTTTCTTCTTTGAGCTCTTTTAACGTGTAGCGACTACTTTTCACACTTAGGCTCGCGTGTCTGTGGCGGGCAACCTCTTGCAGGCACGCACGGCTCATACCTTTGATATAAAACGTGTAGTTGAGATGCTCTAGTGTGCTTGCGTGTTTGAATTTATTGCCCACTCTGTCTATCAGGTCTCTATCCTTTTCTCCGCCTCCGTCACTCTTGTCAAAACTTTGCCAACAAGTACGAATCGCGTGCGAACAGATATAAAGCGGCGTATGGTGTAGTAGCGTGATTTGCATAGAATCTCCAAATTATAAGACTATTAAGTTAATATCGACGAAAACATCTGCAGTGTCGCAGTCTGTTTTTGGTACAAAAACAGGGCACCGCAACGAAGCCGTTTGAGAAGATATTAACTAAATAGTTCTTTCAAAATCATATTTTCATACCCAATTTTACCCTTTGAGCATGGGTGATGCTGATGGCTATGGCGTCTGTTATGTCTAGGGGTTTTATCTCGCCCGTGATATTGAGGATTTTTTTTACCATAAAAGCTACTTGCTCTTTGCCCGCTTTGGCTTTTCCGGTGAGGGCACGTTTGACTTGGAGGGGGGTGTACTCGTGAAAATCGCCTATCTCTTGGAGGATTTTGACCAACAGTGCTCCTCGGAATTGGGCGAGTTTTAAAACAGTTTTTGGATTGTGGGCAAAAAAGATGTCTTCGATGGCGACTTGGTCGATTTTTTTATCTTTCAATACCAAATCTATCCCTTCAAGAAATTCTATGATTTGGTGTTTGAGTTCCCGCTCTTTCATTTTTATCAGACCCGCTTCGATTATTTTCATTGAACCCCGTTCAAGATTCAAAATACAATACCCGCAATTTCTACTGCCCGGATCGATTCCTAAAATATTCAAATTACACTCACTCTATTTTCACATTTGTTCACGGATTATTCACATCGTGAAAACCATCTTTTTTACGCCGTTTTTGGTAGATAGTTCATATCGAATGAAGCATTATTCACATATAATTCACATAGTGAATAAAAACTTAAGAAGGATTAATAATGCTCGGCGATACTACTCTAAACAAACTTAAAGAAGAGATTCCGCCGATAGAATATGAGCGCTATTTCAAACACGTAAAATATAATGAAAACGCCTCTAGATCGGACTTGGCGGTTTTTGATGCACCGTCGGTTTTTATCGCAAACTGGATAAAAACAAAATATGCGGAAAAAATTGCCGCTATCTTTGAGATGCAGACGGGAAACAAACCCAAGGTGGAGATTCAGATAAAAAATCAACAAAATATCTCATTTTCCAAAAGTTATGTGAAAACTTCACCAAAAAGCTCAAAGTCAACTATTTTAAATTCATCTTTCACATTCGATTCCTTTGTCGTGGGAAGCAGTAATAAGTTTGCTTTTGAGGTCTCCCAATCGGTAGCAAAAAAACAAGGGACGGCGTATAATCCGCTCCTCATCTACGGAGGTACGGGTCTAGGGAAAACCCACCTCTTAAACGCCATCGGCAACTATGCTTTGAGCAAAGAAAAAAGTGTCATCTATGTCACGAGCGAGCAGTTTTTGAACGACTTTTTGTACAACATCCGCAATAAAACGATGGATAGATTCCAAGAAAAGTACCGACAGTGCGATTATCTCCTCATCGACGATGTCCAGTTCTTTAGCGGAAAATATCAGATCCAAGAGGAGTTTTTCCACACCTTCAACGAACTCCACGGCAAAAACAAACAAATAATCCTCACTAGCGACAAATCTCCAAAACAGATCGCAGGTCTCGAAGAACGACTCAAAAGCCGCTTTGAATGGGGGCTAATATCAGACATCCAACCCCCCGAACTCGAAACCAAAATCGCTATCATCAAGAAAAAATGTGAACTAGACGGTATATATCTGAATAATGAGATCATCGAATTTATCGCTACTAGCATGGATAACAACATCCGAGAGATCGAAGGAATCATCATCAAACTCAACGCCTATGCGAATCTTATGAATCAACAAATCACCCTAGACTTCGCCAAAAGCGTACTCAAAGAGCAAATAAAAGAGCGCAAAGAGAGCGTGAGTATCGATGACATCATAGCCGCCGTCTCCAAAGAGATGAACGTCAAACCCTCCGAGATAAAAAGTAAAAGCCGCAGTAAGATTATAAGTGATGCTAGACGGATAGTGATTTTCCTCGCGCGCACTCTCACGCCAAACTCGATGCCGAGTCTCGCAAAATTTTTCGGGATGAAAGATCACAGCTCGGTGAGTCACGCAATGAAAAAAATCAACTTACAAATCCAAGAAGACGCGAAGTTCGGGCTGCTCATTGAAGAGCTAAAGAATAAAATCGCATCAAAAGATTAAAAATTATTTAGTTATAATAGGATGTGAATTGGCGTGAATAGAGTTCCTTTTTGTTTTCACCTCCTATTTGCGCAAATACGGGGATGCAAAAAGAAGATTCACGTTTTCAATGTCCATTACTACTAACTACTATTTATTTTAATAAATTAACTGGGGGATACTATGGAGCTTAAGGTACAGAAGCAGATACTGGATAACATCCTGACAAATCTACAACCCTTCTTGGAAAAAAAAGATATTACTGCTATCACTTCTCACATTCTTATAAAAAACGAAAACGATTCTTTGGAGTTCTATGCCACCGATTATGAAATAGGGCTTTTGGGAAAAAGTAGCGATTATTTCTCGATGGTTCAAGGGAGAGCAACGGCAAACGGCAAAAAATTCCTTGATGTAGTAAGAAGATTGAAAGAGGGTGAAATAACCCTTAAATGCGAAAACGATAATCTTGTCATCATCCAAGAAAAAAGCAGATTTAAACTCCCGATGTTTAATGCCGAAGAGTTTCCCGTATTTCCCGACTTCACCCATTTACCCAAGATAGAAATAGAATCTGCCAAGCTCATCCAATCCATAAAAAAAATCATCCCAGCAATAGATACGAATAATCCAAAATATGAACTTAACGGTGCGTTGATTGATATAAAAGAGTACTCTTTAAACTTCGTAGCTACCGATACAAGAAGATTGGCACTTGTGAAATTTGACAATCCTTCCATCTCAAAACTCTCCCTTATCATCCCGAAAAAAGCGATAGTGGAGATACAAAAACTTTTCTTCGAAGATATAGAACTTTATTATGACGATACCAATCTCATCATCCGATCCGAAAACTACCTTTTCTACACCAAGCTCATAAACGGCAAATATCCCGATTATGAGAGAATCATCCCAAAAGAGATAAAAAATAGACTTCTTGTCCCAAAAGATAGAGTCGTAGAATCGATAAAACTCATCACCTCAATCTCAAATGAAATCAAGATTGAAATAGGCAGTGAAAATATTAAATTCGAATCGATGAGTAATGAAAATTCTGAAGCGAAAACGGAGTTTAGCTTTGCTTCCAATCTCCAAACGCCTATCACTTTCGCGGTAAATTCAAGATATTTGTTAGATTTCCTCTCACAAATCGAATCTAATGAATTTGCACTTCTTATAAACGAAGGGAATCTTCCGTTTGTTTTAGAGAGCGATAATTTTAAAACTATCGTAATGCCGATAATCCTATAAAATAAATCCTAAACGTAATAAGAGAGAATATGGAAAAACAATACGATGCCAGTAATATTAAAGTCCTAAAAGGACTTGAAGCGGTCAGAAAACGACCGGGGATGTATATCGGAGACACGAGTGTCAAAGGGTTACACCACCTCATATACGAAGTCGTGGATAACTCCATAGACGAAGCGATGGCAGGATACTGCGATAAGATAACAATCACTCTCGAAGAAGACGGTAGAGCAATTATTAGCGATAACGGAAGAGGGATACCCGTAGATCTCCACCCGACAGAGAATCTCCCTGCTGCCACCGTTGTTTTGACGGTGCTCCACGCAGGCGGTAAGTTTGACAAAGACAGCTACAAAGTCTCCGGCGGTCTGCACGGGGTGGGCGTATCGGTCGTAAACGCACTGGCTAAACGACTCAATATGACTATCCACAAAAACGGTAACGTCTACCAACAATCGTTTGAAAAAGGGATACCCGTCACGGGATTGGATATAACCGGCAGTACGAGAAAAAGGGGTACGACTATCGAGTTTTATCCCGATGAAGAGATCTTTACCGAAGTTATCGAATTTGACCATAAGATTCTTGCCAAACGATTTAAAGAGCTCGCCTATCTCAATAGACAAATTACGATCGAATTCAACGATAAAAAAAGCAACTTCTCCCAAACCTACCATTTTGAGGGAGGGATCGTAGAATTTGTCAAAGATCTCAACCACAAAGAGTTCGTCAGCAACATCGTCTATTTCAATACCTTCGACGAAGAGACCGAGACCGAAGTGGAAGTGGCTTTCGGCTATAACACAAGCTACGATGAAAAACTCTATAGCTTCGTAAATAACATCAACACACCTGATGGCGGTACGCACGAGGCGGGATTCCGCGCGGGATTGACGCGGGCTATCAGCAACTACATAGAACAAAACGCCAGTGCGCGCGAGAAATTTAAAATCAGCGGCGAAGACGTGCGTGAAGGGCTTATCGCCATCGTCAGCACCAAGATAAAAGAGCCGCAATTTGAAGGGCAAACCAAAGGAAAGCTCGGAAGCTCGTTTGTCAAACCGTTGGTACAAAAACTCGCATATGAACAAATCGCAAAATTCTTCGAAGAGAATCCAAACGATGCAAAAAATATTATGCAAAAATCGCTCGATGCCGCACGCGGTAGAGAAGCGGCAAAAAAAGCCAGAGAGCTCTCTAGGAGAAAAGATTCCGTTAGTGTAGGGACGCTCCCCGGGAAACTTGCCGACTGCCAAAGCAAAGATCCAAGCATCAGCGAACTCTACCTCGTCGAGGGAGATTCTGCGGGCGGTTCTGCGAAGCAGGGGAGAGACAGGGTCTATCAAGCTATCCTCCCGCTCAAAGGAAAAATCCTCAACGTAGAAAAAAGCAACATCCATAAGATTCTCAAAAGCGATGAGATCAAAAATATGATCACCGCTCTTGGATGCGGCATCGGCGAAGAGCTAAGCTTGGAGCGCTTAAGATACCACAAGATCATCATCATGACCGATGCGGACGTGGACGGTAGCCATATCCAAACACTTTTGATGACCTTCTTTTTTAGATATTATAGAAGCATCATCGAAAACGGGCATCTCTACATCGCGCAACCTCCTCTTTTTAGATACAAAAAAGGGAACAAAGAGATATACCTCAAAGACGAACGGGCATTGTCGGAGTTTTTGATAGAAAACGGAATAGAGAATTACAGCTTTGAGGGGATCGGAACACCCGACTTGATAGAATTTTTAAAGCTCATCTCCAAATATAGATCACTTCTCAACTCCATAAAAAATAGATTTACTCTTATAGAGGCCGTACGCCATCTAATAGAAAATAGCGAACTTATTAAACTCGGATTTAAAGAGTTGTACGGTGAGATAGAGGCGTACCTCAAAACTCTCGGCTATAACATCTTAAATAGCTCAAGTACGGAATCAAGCATCCATCTCTACGTCCAAACCAATGAAGGACTAGAAGAGTTGTTTATCGATGAAGAGCTCTTTAGCAACAACTATTTCCTTGAAGCGCTCAAAGTTTACAAACTCATCGGCGAAAAAAATATCGGAATCTTCACAAACGAAGACTTTATCGAAAAGCTCGAAGAGATAGAGGCGAGTGCGAAAAAAGGTGCGATGATCCAACGCTACAAAGGTCTCGGCGAGATGAACCCCGACCAGCTTTGGGAGACGACGATGACCCCGGAAAACAGGACGCTTTTGCAAGTAAAAATCGAGGATTTCGAGGAGGCGGATACGGTTTTCTCGCTCTTTATGGGAGATGATGTTGAGCCGCGGAGAGAGTATATCCAGCTCCACGCAAAAGATGTCAAGAATCTAGACATTTAAACGGTCGATACAATGGATTTTTTCGCAAATATCAATATACAGTTCTATCTTCTCGCCTATCTAATCGGCGGGATTCCTTTTGGGTTTATCCTTGCAAAAATCTTTGCCGGCGTAAATATTAAAGAGAGCGGCAGCGGTAATATCGGCGCGACGAATGTGCTGCGTGTCGTCAAGGCAAAGGATGAAAAGCTCGGTAAAAAATTGGCCGCGGCGACACTCGCACTAGATGCGATAAAAGGGGCGGCTTTGATACTGCTTGGCAAAGCTATCGGTCTTTCCCCCGAGACACAATGGGCGATCGCGTTTTTTAGTGTCCTCGGACATTGTTTCAGCCCGTTTTTAAAGTTTGAAGGGGGCAAAGGTGTGGCTACGGGATTTGGCGTATTTATGGTGCTCCTCCCGTTAGAATCACTCATCGCTTTGG
Organism: uncultured Campylobacterales bacterium; assembly: GCA_964500775.1. Lineage (GTDB taxonomy): Bacteria > Campylobacterota > Campylobacteria > Campylobacterales > CAZCQG01 > CAZCQG01. The sequence continues at coordinate 21,078 of CAZCQG010000018.1, read as the reverse complement.
GAGTATGGTTTGGCGTGGGGAAGATTCTAAAAATCTCTTCGCTCTCTTCGCTTGCAGGGTTGATGGCATTAGTGGCGCTTAGCTTTTTGCTTCATCAAGAGATCCCCTCTATCGGCACGCATGCACCTATCGTGATGATAGCTATCGTCGTCCTTTACAAACATATCCCAAATATCTTGCGACTCTTTAGCGGAGCGGAAGCCAAGGTGATATGACCGTCTCTATCAATGATTTAGAGATTACGGCGATTATCGGTATTTTAGAGCACGAGCGAAAGAATCCGCAGAGGATACTTGTGGATTGTGTTTTCGAGTACGATTTTGACGGAGAGTTTGTCGACTACTCACACATTAGAAGTATGATAATAACAATTGTGACGGAAGGGAAGTTTTTATTGCTCGAAGAGTGTATAGCGGCACTACAAAACGAGATCGCGGCACGTTTTAAAAGTATAAAAAAACTGACGCTCGCGATAAAAAAACCCGATATTTTTTCTGACTGTATCGTGTCGGTGCAAGACCAAAAGGTCTTTTAGAGCGCCTTTTTTTTGCTTTTGAGATATTTTTTTATCTCTTTGCTCCCTCGCAAAAGGGTGCACATTTGCTTATTTGGGTCAAAGCTCACTTCTTTGGGCGGATGCATCAAAACTCCTTTGTGAATTTTCAACATTATAGGAGTATGATGTATCAAAACGGTGTCACATTTTTTCACTAAGGTTGCGTGTTGGAAGGCAATTTAGCTTTAACAATTGAAAATATGTTGGTCGAGGATGCTAGCGAGTTTTCTATTTCAAAGGCGATAAAAAAAGGGATAAAAGATTATAACGCCTCTTTGCCGGAGGTGTTTGAAAAAACCCAAGGAAAACAGTTTCTCTACAAACACACCAAAGCGGTGGACGAGTTTATAAAAATCATCTACAAAGCTTCGCTCCGTTCGTTTTTTGAACACTATATCCCCATCACCAATCAACTCCCAATCACTTTATTTGCCCTCGGAAGTTACGGGCGCGAACAGCTTGCGATTTACTCCGACATAGACCTAATGATCGTGTACAAGGATATAAAAGGATACAACATCCAGCCCATAATCGAGAAAATGCTCTATATCTCTTGGGATGCGGGACTAAAACTCGGACACAGGGTGCACGAAGTCGGAGAGCTGACAAAAGTGGTCAACGAAGATCTTACGATAAAAACCGCAATTCTTGAATCACGCTACATCTGCGGCTCCAAAACCCTCTTTTTTGAATGCGAAAACTCCTTTATGAGTATCCGAAAAAGTGATCAAAAAGCCTACGCGTGCGCCAAGATCGAAGAGTATAAAAATAGAATCAAAAACAATCCCATCAATATGGAACCAAACATCAAAGAGGGAATCGGCGGGATGCGAGATGCCAACACCCTTTATTGGATTCTCCATATTCTCCAAAATATCCAGTCTATCTCTCAGGCAAAAGGGGTGTTTAGCGAAGAGGAGTACAAAGAGTTTCGCCTCGCTATCGAGTTTCTTTTTCGAGTGCGCGCGGCACTTCATCTCTGCGCCGGAAAAAAACAAGACAAGCTGATACTAGATTTCCTCCCTTGCGTCTCCGAAAAACTAGGCTTTGGGGGAAAAAGCGAGAAAGATTCCCATATGCAGTGCGCGAGGAAGACATTAAGCTCTATGCACGAAGTCCATATTTTTTCGTATATAAATCTCTACAAAGCGGCGAAATCGCTCCTTTTTTCAAAAGAGCATATCCCTCTTTTGCGCGCTTCTCACATCGGAGAGGGTTTTTATTTTTTCGATAACACTCTCACGTGCGCTTTTAATAAAAAAATAAAACTTATAAATCTCATAAATATACTTAATAAACTTCCCGACGTGCAGGTTGAATTTAGCCCGGCACTTCTGTCGGCGGCAAAGAGTGCGTACATCCCAAAAACAATACCCAATGCCCTTTTTGAGGCGTTTAAAAAACTATTTTTTAGGAATCATGCCTACGAAATATTGTTCTTTTTATACGATACGAAACTTCTAAAAACGCTTATCCCTTCGTTTAAACACATCGAATACCTGCCCCAGTTCGACGGCTATCATCACTATCCCGTGGATATTCATTCACTAGAGTGTGTGCGCCATTTAGAAAATATCCGAAATGATTTTTTATCTTCGCTTTGCACATCCCTCGCCCCCAATCAGCGTGCGGTATTGAAACTCGCGACATTGATGCATGATTTCGGCAAGGGGAGAAATAGGGATCACTCGCTAGTCGGGGAGTCGATATTTAAAAAATATGCGCAGAAGCTGAAATTTTCCCCTAGCGAGATAGAGATGGGGGCAAAGCTTATCAAGAATCATTTAGTGATGAACAACACCGCGAGCAGAGAAGACATATACAACGAAGATACCCTTTTGGTCTTTACCTCAAAAGTCCAAAATATCGAGACGCTCAATATGCTATTTCTTTTGACGTATGCCGATGTAAACGGCGTGGGAGGGGAAAAATTCACGAAATTTTTAGAGCGGCTTTTGTTTAGGCTATACAATAACGCTTTGAACGTCATAGATAAAAAAGAGCTCCTCAATGAAACGCAAAGACGACTCAAAAGGGAGCAGTCGTTAAAAAAATACGAACGTTTCAATACCCTCTCGCAAAGCATTCAAAAAGCGATTTTTTCAATCAAAAACAGCCTCTTTTTCGTACGTTTTACCAATGAGGAGATATGCGATATTGCCGAGATGTCGCAAGAAGTAAAGAGTTTCCGCTATAAAATAAGCAATGCAGAGATTCTCACGCTTGAGATTGTGCGAAAAACTCCGCTCAATCTCGGATATTTACTCGGGAGACTCACCCTTTATAGCGTCGCTTCGATGGATATTTACGAGCTCTACGAAGGATTAAAATATTTTCGTATCGAATTTACCGAAAAAGCGGAAGATGCAGAGCTGTACGATATAGAAGAGATCATAAACGGATCGTTTGATATGACAAAAAATATCAATCTCAAAACACCGGAAATCTACAAAAAAGATCTTATTTTGAATATTGACCACTCTTTGGAGCGGGCAGAATTGCGATTAAACGCCAAGAATCAAAAAGGACTTTTGGCATATATTTCAAAGATTTTTGACGATTTAGGGATGGACATCGTGGCGGCTAAGATTTTTACCCACAAAAATAGGGCAAAAGATATGTTCTTAATAGAAAAGAATGAATCATTTTGGAATAATAAAGACAATATTCTATCATCAATTTTAAGGCAAAAATAAGTGTGTGGCATAGTCGGATACATAGGGAATAACACAATCAAAACCAAACTTTTGGACGGACTAAAAGAGTTGGAATACAGGGGATACGATTCTGCGGGTATCGCCGTTATGGAGCAAGGAGACCTCAAGGTCTTCAAAGCGGTGGGAAAACTTGAAAATCTCGTACATAAGTGCAATGAATACGAATCTAGTGGGTTTGGAGTAGGTATTGGGCACACGAGATGGGCGACGCACGGCAAACCCACGGAAGCCAACGCACACCCGCATCTTGCGGAGTTTAGCTATGTCGTACACAACGGAATCATAGAAAACTACAAGGAAATTAAAGAGTTTTTATCGACCAAGGGGGTGCGCTTTTTAAGCCAAACGGATACCGAAGTGATCGTCCACCTTTTTGAAGAGCTTTTAAAAGAATCCAAAGATTGTTTCGAAGCGTTTGAAAAATGTATAGAGCGCTTGCAGGGAGCATACGCGATATTGCTCGTGAGCAAAAAAGAAGAAGAGAAGATATTTTTTGCAAAAAGCGGCTCTCCGTTGATATTCGGAAGAAATGGCGAAGAGAGCTTTTTCGCTTCCTCCGATGCCCCGCTTATCGGACACGCAAACGAAGTAGTCTATCTCAATGACGGCGAATACGGCTATGCGCGCAAAGGCGAGTTTGTCGTGCGCGAAAAAAGGGTAAACAAAACGCCTGTGTACAAAAAACTAAGTAGCGACAAGGTGTATGCTCAAAAAGACGGGTATCGCTATTTTATGGAAAAAGAGATATATGAACAGCACGCCGTACTTTTAGAGACGATGATGGGGAGAGCGAGTCGCGGGAAAATCGAGTTTGACGAGATAGACGGACATTTTTTTAGCGGTATTTCGCAGATTCGGATTTGTGCGTGCGGCACGAGCTATCATGCCGCTTTGGCGGCGACCTATCTCTTTGAGCGCATTGCAAAGATTCCGGCGCGCTGTGAGATAGCGAGCGAGTTTCGGTATAAAGAGCCTATCCTTGAGGCGCATGAGTTGTTTGTGGTCATCAGCCAAAGCGGCGAGACCGCCGATACGCTAGAAGCACTCAAAATGGCAAAAAGGATGGGGGCGAGGACGCTAGCGATTTGCAACGTGGATAATAGCTCCATAGTGCGAGAAGCAGATGCGACTATTTTGACCCGAGCGGGTATAGAAAAAGGGGTCGCAAGCACCAAAGCGTTTGCGACACAGGTGATGGTACTTTGGATGCTTGCCCTCTTTAGCGCAAAAAATAGAGGTGCGGTAGATGAAGTTTTTGTCGCAAAAGAGATAGACGCGATGGTAGAATCTGCCAAAATTACACAAGTTGACGATAAGTTGCATGAAAGATTGAAGAAATTATCCAAAAGATACCTCCATGGGCACGGTTTTTTCTTTATAGGGAGAGATATATTTTATCCGCTAGCACTAGAGGGTGCTTTGAAACTCAAAGAGATAAGCTATCTGCATGCAGAAGGGTATCCCGCCGGAGAGATGAAGCACGGTCCTATCGCGCTAGCCGACAGTGAACTTTTTACGTTGGCGCTTTTACCTAAGTATTTGCTTTTTGATAAGGTCAAAAGCAACATCGAAGAGATTTCAGCCAGAGATGCTACCATACTGGCTATATCCTCGGAGACTATCGACGTAAGCGACGACCAAATTTACGTAAGCGACAGCGGTCATTATATGATCGAATTTTTTGAGATGATGGTCGTGCTGCAAATGTTCGCATTAGAAATATCGATACGCCTAGGGAACGACGTAGATATGCCTAGGAATCTCGCCAAAAGCGTCACGGTAGAATAATTTCTGTATAAACGATACTAATTTTCGGAAGGACTAATAAGATGTCAGCAAAGAAAAAGATTTTAATGGTCGTCGGTTCCACCCTTTCGGTGCTCACAGCCGTAGTGGTTTTTATCGTTGCTTTAAACTTTAGAGACTACGGAATCGTAGGGGCAAAACAAAAATCCTACATCACCGCAGAGCTAGTCAGAGATGCGTTAACGGCGCACATGGTAAACGGTATGATGGATCAAAGACGTTATTTTTTAGGACAGATAAGCTCATCGCAAAATATAAAAGATATTTGGCTAGTGCGGGCAGAGAGCGTAGTGAAGCAGTTTGGACCGAGTTTGTATAACGAAGTGGCGCGAGATAAAATAGACAATGAGGTAATAAAAAACGGAGTGCCTGCGGAGATTTTGGACGAGAATCCAAAAGAGGTTGTCCTTCGGGTAACGATTCCCTATGTCGCGAGTTCTTTAGGCAATCCCAACTGTCTTGATTGCCATCAAGCAAAAGACGGAGAAGTGCTCGGGGCGATAAGTATGGTGTTTGACATAAGCGACATACGACAAACGGGTATGTTTACTATTATTAGGATTCTCTCGACTGCGATATTTTTTCTCGTGCTAGCGATCATTATCACAAACTATTTCATCAACCCGTATTTGGAACTTTTCGAATCTATTAAAAACGTAGTCCATAGTGCCGAAGAGGGGGATTTCTCCCATAGGGTGGTCACCAAACTCAAAGACGAGGCGGGTGATACCGCTAGGTGGATAAACTCGCTCCATGAAAAATTGATGCAGACCATAAACGAGATAGATGAAAAGATCACTATTTTGCTCACGTACGATAAAAGGATGGGGAACAAAAATCCTCTTATCCGAACTAAAGAGATTATTTCGGATTTGAGCGATATTTATAAATTTAAAAAGACGATCGAGTTGGATAAAAATAAATACGACATCTACAAAAGGATGTTTACCGTGCTCGAAGATAAATTTCAGATACGAGAGTACGCGTTTTTTGAGACAAAAAGAAGTACGAGCACAAGAGAGCTTGTCAATCTCAAAGGCGGTATGAGCACTTGGTGTAATCCGAAAGTAGAAGATAGCATCAAAGAGTGCAGAGCCCACCGAACCGATACGATTGTGTATGCGGATGATTTTGTCGGCATATGCGAAAATTGTACCTTAGAAAACAACGAGTGCTATATTTGTATTCCATTCAAAATAAATACCGAAACGGGAATTATTTTGACTATCAAACCTATAGATATTGACGATAACTGGAGAATCAAGCATTTAGTCCCGTCTATCCTTAGCTATTTTGAAGCGGCGAAACCGATGATAGAGAGCAAACTATTGATGGAGATACTTAGAGAATCTTCTCTCAAAGATGCGCTCACGGGACTTTATAATAGAAAATTCCTCGAAGAGTATATCGATAAAGCGACCAAACAAGCGACGAGATCGAACGTCAGTTACGGTATCTTAATGCTTGACATCGACTATTTTAAAATGGTAAATGACACCTATGGACATGATGTCGGAGACCTCATCATCAAAGGTCTTAGCGATACCCTAAGGGAAAACACGAGAGATAGCGATTTGGCGATACGATTTGGCGGCGAAGAGTTTATCATTATGCTCTACAATAGCGACCACTACGGTGCGATGATGGTAGCCGATAAGATACGAAAAAGTTTTGAAAAACGAAGCTTTAACGTCGGTAAAGAACAGTTGACGAAGACGGTAAGTATCGGGGTCTGTATGTTCCCCGATGATGCGCAGAGCTTGTGGAAAGCGATAAAATACGCAGATATTGCCCTCTACAAGGCGAAGAACGGCGGTAGAAACAGAGTTGAACGATTTGATGAGAGTATGACTCCCGAAGGGGAAAACTATTAGTGGAAAAAGAGAAGCTTGTTAGATTCTCTATCTCTTTAGAGGAAGGTTTACTCAATTTCGTAGATGAGCGGATGCTCCCATACGGGTACGCTTCACGTTCCGAGTTCTTGCGGGATCTTATTAGAAAAAAAATGGTTGAGGAGAAGTGGGAGAAAGGGGAGAATGCCATAGGCGTACTCTCCATCATCTACGATCACCATCAAAGAGAGCTTGCCCAAAAGATGACGGCACTGCAACACAGCAAGCTCGTAAATATCGCCTGCAATCTCCATATCCATCTAAGTCATCACGACTGCTTGGAAGTAATCATCATCCGCGGAAAACAAGAGGAGATCGAAAAGATCGCCACTCAAATAGGCGGTCTCAAAGGGGTGCGCTACTCTAGCCTCTCCAAAGTAGCGGAGTTTTGCGAGGGCGAAGAGTGCCACCACCATCATAACCATGATACGGGGCACACACACTAATTATCTATTAGGTGCGTGTTTGAATTCAGGGACGATTTTTTGCAAGTCTTCGAGTGAAAATGACTGTAAAAGATTGATGATGTCTTGCTTGAGTTGCACGATGTCGTAGTGTGTCGGTTTTGCCACGCAGATTGATTCGTATCTCGTTTTTGCTTCGCTTTCATCTAGCAATAACTCTTCGTAGAGTTTCTCCCCCGGTCTAAGCCCCGTATATTTGATTCCTATGCTATCTTCTTTATTTGAGAGCTTGATGAGTTTTTTGGCGAGGTCTGCGATGAGGACGGGCTCTCCCATATCAAGGATGAATATCTCGCCTCCTTTGGCGATGGCGGCAGCTTGGAGGACGAGTTCGCATGCTTCGGGGATGAGCATAAAATAGCGTCTAATCTCGGGGTGGGTGACGGTGAGATCCTCCCCCTTTTTTATCTGCTCTTTAAACTTCGGTATCACGCTTCCGCTAGAGCCAAGGACGTTACCAAATCGCACCGCTACTATTTCGGTTTTTTCGGTAACGACATTTTGGGAGTAGAGTTCTACCACCCTTTTTGTCGCTCCCATCACGTTTGTGGGGCGGACGGCTTTGTCGGTGGAGATGATGACCACTTTTTTTACATTGTGCTTGATAGAGAGGTCGATAACGTTGATACTGCCGAAGATATTATTAGTGATAGCACTTTTTATATTTTCTTCGCAGAGCGGGACGTGTTTATACGCCGCGGCGTGGATGACTATGTCTACGCTATTGTGAAGAAAGAGGTTTTCGAGCTCCTCTTTTTGGGTCACCGAGATGAGTTTGGCGATTCTAGGGAGTTGCAATTCTTCGTTGATGGCGTAGAGGTTGTATTCGCTGTTATCCACGAGGACAAGACCGCGCGCGCCGAATCGCTCACATTGCCTGCATATCTCACTCCCGATACTACCGCCTGCTCCCGTTACGAGGATGGTTTTGTCTTTGATGAAGTTTTCAACGGTGATTGGATCAAGGTCTTTTGGTTCGCGTGCCAAAAGGTCTTCGATGGTGATCTCTTTTATCTCGTTGCCGTCGCTGAAGTAATCGGCAAGTTTTATATGTTTGATTCCTAACTTTTGGAGCTTTTCAAAAAGTGCGTCGAGCGCTTTTTTCTCATATTTGGCGGTGATGAGGGCGGAGTTTGGAGTGTGGAGCGCGACGAGTTTTTCTAGTGCGCTTTCATCATACACTCTGATGTTTGAGATGTAGTTGCCTACCACTTCACCGCTGTCGATGATGGCTACGGGATAGTAGTTGATGTCGCCGCTTAGCGATGCTTTGATCAGATTCTGCGCATTGGAGTTTGCACCGAAGATGAGCGCTTTGTTGTTACTGCTCTCAATGCTATTTTCAAGATAGATACGCTTGGAGATGCGGATGAAACCGATAAGTATCGTTGATAAGAAGAGGTCGATGACGATGATGCTTCGCGGGAAGGGATTGAAATATCCGGCAAAGAGCAAGAAGATGACCAAAAAGAGCGAGTAGGCGATAATATGTCCGAAGACGATCTTTTTGGCTTCGTTCAATCCGAAGAATCGCCACACGCTTTGGTAGATTCTAAAAAACCAAAACGAAGCTATTTTTAGCGACGTGATGATGGCAAAGATGGTAAAGATTTGTTCGTTAAAATCAAACGGTACCTCAAAATTAAATCGCAGGTTGTACGCGGTGTAGAGCGAAATATAGGAAGCGAGGACGTCTATAAATATAAAAAAGAGGATTCTTTTTCCGTTTGTGGGCTTGAGTAGCGTTCGTATCACAAGCAGCTCCGCACTATCGAGCAGATATTTTTTATGTCGTCCCGCTCCAAAGCCGTGCCGCTAGGGAGACATAGCCCATTATTAAAAAGAGTTTCGCTTACACCGTTCGCGAAAGAGATATTGTTTTCAAAAAGCTTTTGGAGGTGCATCGGTTTCCAAAGGGGGCGTGATTCGATTCCCTCTTTTTGAAGCGCGTCGATGATTTTTCGAGGGGGCGTATTTTTGAGGGTGATGCAGGTGAGCCACCTATTGCCTCGGGTGTTTGCGAGTTCAGGCATAAAGGCGACCTCTTCGGATTCTAGCTCCTCTTTGTACCATTCAAAAATCTGCCGTTTTTTCGCTACCCGCGATTCGAGTACCTCCATCTGTCCCACGCCGATAGCAGCCAAGACGTTGCTCATGCGGTAGTTGTAACCGTACTCGATATGTTCATAGTGGAGTTCCGGTTCTCGTGCTTGGGTGGAGTAGAAGCGCGCCTTTTTGATGAGTGTTTCATCATCGGAGACTAGCATCCCGCCGCCGCTCGTGGTGATTATCTTGTTGCCGTTGTAGGAGTAGACGCCTAGGATACCGAACGTCCCCGTGTGCTTTCCGTGATATGTCGCTCCGAGCGATTCCGCTGCGTCTTCTATGAGGGCGATGTCGTATTTGTCGCAGATCGTTTTAATCTCGTCTATCTTGGCACATTGCCCATAAAGATGGGTGAGGATGAGCGCTTTTGGCTTTTTATAGAGCTTTTGTATCGCCTCTTCGAGGAGATTTGGATCAAGATTCCAAGAATCCAACTCGCTGTCGATAAAAACGGGATCGGCTTTTTGATAGAGTATCGCATTGATAGAGCCTATGAATGTAAAGCTACTCGCTAGCACGATGTCGTGCTCCTCTATGCCGAGTACCCGAAGCGCGAGGTGCAATGCGCTTGTAGCCGTATTTAACGCAAGGGCGTTTTTACTCTCCGTATACTCTTTGGTGACTGCTTCAAATTTATTCACATATTCGCCCAACGGCGCTATGTAGTTGCTAGTAAAAACGTTTTTTATATATTCTAGCTCATTGCCTCCCATGTGGGGAGGAGACAAAAAAATCTTCATTGACTATTTTTCTTCTTTCTCATAACTCTGAAATTTTTTGGCGATAAGCCCTGCGGCGATAATAAGAATCCCAAATACTATGACAAATATCTTTCCGCTATCCATCGATATACCCCTTTAGTTATTTAAATATTTTTTTGCCGGATTCCCGACGACTTTAGAAAAGTCCGCAATATCATCTATCACTACGCTGCCGGCTCCGATGACGACCTCTTTGCCGATAGTGATATTTTGTATCACAGTGCTTCCGATTCCGATATGGCTCAATTCCCCGATTTTGACGTTTCCCGCCAATGCGACATTGGGAGAGATGTGGACAAAATCCCCTATGACGTTATCGTGCTCTATCACGCTTGCGGTATTTACAATGACGCCTTTGCCTATTTTCGCACAAGAGTTGATTACGGCATTTGGCATTACGACGCTTCCAATGCCGAAGGTCGCCCTCTTGGATACTACGCAACTTGGATGTATGAGCGTGAGTATTTCTACGTTCTCCTCACATAAACAGGAGAAGATATTTTGTCTTGTTTTATTATTGCCGATTCCAAGAGCGACGGGCAGTTTATTGATGTTCATTCTCTCTACCGCACACCCCATAAAGTCGGTTTTGCCCATATCGTCATCAATAAAATACGCTATCTTGTAGCCTAATGCCTCAGCTATATCGGCTACTACTTTTCCGTGCCCGCTTGCGCCATAGATTGCGATTTCTTGCATTATTCCTCGAAATTATACACGATTACTTCGGCGTCATACCGCAGCATCAATGTTTTGTCGCGCCAGTCGTCATAATATTCTATGTGTTCGCCTAAAAAATCACGTATGAGCATATCCGTAAAGTCGGCACCCGCAAGGTAGCTTAGCGGATAGCCGCCGCCAAACCGCGGGTTTATCTCGATAAAAAATATCCTGTTATCGCCGGTTTTAAAAAGTTGAATAGTGAGCGTGCCGTATGCTCCTTTGAGAAAGGGGGTGAGGGCTTGTATCTGTGATTCTATGAGCGGGTCTTTGAGGGCGAGCGACTTGCTCACTTCCCCCGCACGAACTTCAAGGCGACGTCTCGGGACGATGCACTTTATCTCGGAGTTTCTGTCGAAAAACACGTCCACCGTGTACTCTTCGCCTTCAAGATATTCTTGAAAAATATAGTTTTTATTTTTCATGATCAGCTCTATGGCTCGTTCTCTTTCGTTGACCACCTCCGCTCCTACCGAACAGCTAGAGTTGTTATGTTTGGCGAATATCGGGTAATAGGCTTCGTTGAGATCAGTGATGAGTTTCGGGGTGAGGAATCCCGCTTTTTCAAAAAAGGCGTTGGTCTTGCTTTTGAGATAGAAAATATCGCAAAACACCTTGTCTGAAATGGCAATGGAAATACGGTGTTCTTTGAATATTTTTTTATAACCCGACAAGATAGAGAGTTCTCCGTCATCGGTAGGAACTACGATTGAAATATCGTTGTTTTTACAAAAATTGAGCAAAAAATCAAAAAAAGAGGGATCGTCCACCTCGGGTGACTTCTCAAACCTATCCGCCACCTGACACGCGGGGCTTAGTCTCGGGTTTGCGTCTATACAGAATACCTTGGCGTCGGGATTGTATCGTCCGAGGCTTTTTTGAAAGTTTTTGACGAGTGAGACTCTGCGTCCCGCACTCGTTATTAAAATATTTTTTATCATGATTGTTTACTCCGCTAACGGTTTAATGATTATATTCAGTTTCCGCTAAACTTCTCCATAGTGGCGCTTGTGGCGGAGGAGACACCCTCTTTTTTGAGTACTTTTTTTACCGTGAGCATGAGGATTTTTAGGTCGAGTAAAAAGCTCTGATTCTCCACATATTCGACATCGTATGCAAATTTCTGCTGCCAGCTTATGGCATTCCTCCCGTTTACCTGTGCTAGACCCGTGATACCCGGCAATACCTCGTGGCGTCTTTTTTGACGTGCGTCGTAGAGGGGAAGGTATTCGATGAGGAGCGGTCGTGGACCTACGAAGCTCATCTCCCCTTTGAGGACATTGAGGAGCTGCGGCAGCTCATCGAGACTAAGCGAACGGACGATTTTGCCGAACCCTTTGAGCCGCTCTGCATCAGAGAGAAGTTCGCCGTTTGCGTCTTTTTCATTGCTCATCGTGCGGAATTTGTAGATGGTAAATATTTTCTCGTCTTTGCCGGGGCGTTTTTGGGCGAAAAATACGGGGCTACCTATGGTGAAAAAGAGTGCCAAGGCGACGAGTAAAAATACGGGAGAGAGCAATAGCAGCAAAAACAGCGCGAGGCAAAAATCGAGGATTCGTTTGACAAAACCGTTATACAAGCGCTTCATACAGCTCCAAATGTTTTTTTACCACGATTCTCACGTCAAATTCATTTTTGCACTTTGCATACGCCGCTTCTCCGAATCGCACTCTTAGATTCTCGTCATTTGCTAGCATCGCTATCTTCTCCGCCAAAGGTTCGCTTGAGCGCACGGGGACCAAGAATCCGTTCACCCCGTCCCCCACCACCTCGCGACATCCTGTCGTGTCGGTCGTTATGATCGCTTTTTTCATCGCACTCGCCTCTAATAGCGTGCGGGGTAGTCCCTCGCGATAGCTGGGCAGCACGAAGATGTCGCAAGATTCTAATAGCTCTTTGACGTCGTCCCTATGCCCGAGAAACTCTACATTGCCGCTCCGCATAAACGCCTCATCCGCGCTGCTGATATTCCCCTTGTCCACGTCGCCGACATAGAGGAATCGCACCCTTTTGTCTTTGAGAATCCTAGCGGCTTCGTAATACTCTCGCACCCCTTTATCCCAGATAGCGCGGGCGATCATGAGGACGACTGTTTTGTCGTTTTGGATTCTATTTGGATTTGGGGAAAATGTCTCCATATCGATACCGCTTCCTCGGATAAGGGCGGTTTTTTCGCGCCTTAGGATTCCTTTGCGGATGAAAAGCTCCAAATCCTCACTGTTTTGAAATACCGTTTTTTTGGCGAGCGCAAAGGCGATTCTGTAGAGCGATTCGATGAGGAATCGGATACATCTCGCCTTCAAGCCTTCTTGGATATAGAAGCTCCCAAGTCCCGTGACGGAGCAGACGATAGCCTTGATACCGAGCTTTTTCCCCGCTAGCGCGCCGTAGATATTTGGTTTGGCGGTGAAAGTGTGGAGGACGTCGAGATTCAAAGGGCGCAAGGCTTCGAGGATATTTTTGAGCGCTTGGAGTTCTTTCAAGGGATTGATACTCCCCCGCTCTATCTCGTAGCTCACCGCATGGATCCCCTCCTCTTCAAAGCGGCAAAAATATTCCCCCCGCGGGCACACCGCATACACCTCATGCCCTAAGTCTGCCAATGCTTTCATTATCGGGAGGCGGAAGAGGTAGAGATTGAGGTCGAGATGGGAGAGAAATGCGATCTTCAAAGCGGCTCCGA
>CAZCQG010000018.1:2134-7273 GCA_964500775.1 uncultured Campylobacterales bacterium | reverse complement strand
CAGTAATTATAACAAAATAGATTTTCAGATAAGATTCCGATAAAAATAACGCGATACGCAGGAGCAAAAATTGTTACAAACTATGAATCTGACCATGCAATTTGGAGCCAGAAAACTTTTTGAAAACGTAAATATCAAACTCGACATCGGTAAACGCTACGGTCTTATCGGCGCGAACGGTGCGGGGAAATCGACTTTTCTAAAAATACTTAGCGGCGAGATGGAGCACACGGGGGGCGATATTATCGTCGAAAACGGCAAGAAGATCGGGGTGCTCAAACAAGACCAATACGCGTTTGAGGACTTCACGATCAAAGATGCCGTGCTTTATGGCAACAAAAGGCTCTATGATGCGATCAAAGAGAAAGAGAAGCTCTATATGGAGGGGGATTTTGAAAGTGATGCGGTGAATAATCGCCTCGGCGAGCTAGAGATGGTGTGCGTAGAGGAGGATCCGACGTATGAGTACGACATACAAATCGAGAAGATGCTAGAAGAGCTTGGATTCCCTGCAGCTATCCACAACGATCTGATGCGCACTATCACGGGGGGTGATAAGTTTAAAGTGCTCCTCGCCCAAGTGCTCTTCCCAAATCCCGACATCCTTTTCCTCGATGAGCCGACCAACAACCTCGACATCCACACCATAAGTTGGCTCGAACACAAGCTCAAACTCCACGAAGGGACGATGGTGGTCATCTCGCACGACAGGCACTTTATCAATAGCGTCTGCACCCATATCCTAGACCTCGACTTCCAAAATATCCGAGAGTTTACGGGCAACTACGACGACTGGTACATCGCGGCAAATCTCATCTCCAAACAGCAAGAGATGGAGCGCAATAAAAAGCTCAAAGAGAAAGAAGACCTAGAGAGCTTCATACGGCGATTTTCCGCGAACGCTTCAAAAGCAAAGCAAGCGACTAGCCGACAAAAGCAACTCGAAAAGCTCAACATCGAAGACCTAAAAATGAGCAGTCGACGCGACCCGAGCATCGTGTTTCGCCCCAATAGGGAGATAGGCAATGAAGCGCTCAAAATCGAGAATATCTCCAAAAAATACGATGACCTCCAAGTTTTAAAAGAGCTGACTATCCTCATAGAGCCGGGCGACAAGATCGCTCTCATCGGCGCAAACGGTATCGGCAAGACGACGTTTTGCAAGATCATTATGGAGGAGATCAAACCCGATAGCGGCAAGGTAGACTGGGGCGTGACGGTACAGCGTGGCTACTTCCCCCAAAACGCCACCGACATCGTCAAGGGGGACGAGAATCTCTATCAATGGCTAGAGGGATTTGATAGAAAGCGCGACGCCACCGACATTAGAAGCTGCCTCGGACGGATGCTCTTTAGCGGCGAAGAGCAGGAAAAAAGCGTCAACTCCCTAAGCGGGGGCGAAAAACACAGAATGCTCCTCTCCAAGCTCATGCTAGAAGGGGCAAACTTCCTCGTCCTAGACGAACCGACCAACCATCTCGACCTAGAAGCCATCGTCGCCATGGGCGAAGCGCTCTACAACTACAAAGGCAACGTCATCTGCGTCACCCACGACCGCGAGCTTATCGACGCATTTGCCAATAGAATCATAGAGTTCAAAGCAGACAACAAAGTGATCGACTTCAAAGGGAATTATGAAGCGTATGTGGAGGAAATGGGGCTGGAGGAGTAAAAAGGGTAATAATTTCGCACTATAAGATTATCCTTTTGTTGCATTCAATGCAAAATAGTATATGATGTGCGCAGTTATTAGAGAAGTGCTAATTTAAATATAGAATGCAATGGACTAGCTTAATGAATAAGATTGTGTTTATAGTTTGCTTTTTCTTGTTTCTTGGGAGTTCTTGGCTATTTGCCGAAACAAACTCGACAGAACAGCTGCAAAAAGAGTTGGAATTAACTTACAAACTTAAAAACATGGAATCCGACATACAGTTTTTAAATAGACAACTTGAAGAAAATAGAAGAATATATACAACGCAGATTTCTGATTTGACAACAAAAAATAGCGAACTTGAACATCTTTATTATTATGTTCAAATATTCGGAGCTATTATTACGGCAACATCCATTGTTGTTGGCATAATTTTGACTTTTTTAGGATTTAGAGGAAAAAAAGGGATCGATGAAGCAATAAAATCTATAAAAGAAGATAAAGATAATGCAATAAATGAAATAAAGAATATGTTTAAATCCTCAACTGCTGACATTAAGCCAATGATTGAATCTACCGCTATAGAAGCGGTAGATAAAAAAATAACAGAATTAATAAAATTAGCTGATATAAGAAATGCTGAAGGTTCACACAACAATATTGGCGAACCACATGATGAGAACCCAAAAAATGACAACCCTTTTTAAGGCTAGCATATGAACTATGTAGTAATACATTTAACAGGTATACGGCAGCTAACTGCAGAGATGTTCTTTTCCACGATGAGTTTTGCCAATCTCGAAGAATCCATTAAGTTAACAAGCAGACGTGAAGATGATCAGAATTTTCAAAGAGATATTGACGAAAACAATACAAAAAAGATAAAAGAGTTTATCAAAAAGAGGGTAGAGACTGATTACAAAAAAGACCTTCCCATATTTCCAACCCCTTTGATTCTAGGCATAGACATAGAGTCGGATAATTGCCCCGAGTATACCGACGATGAAGTTTGGATAAAAAATTATTTTGTTGAAAATGGAGAAGCAAAGGCACTTTTTTACAAAGATAAAGGAGCGTTATATGTACCAAGATACGGTTTCAATCAAGATAAAAACAGCATTCTAATTATAGACGGGCAACATAGATTCGTTGGCGCAAAAAGCTTTTTTGATGAGAGCGGGGCATATAAAAAAGAAGATTTTAATTTTTTGGTAACGCTTATGATTGGTAATGATACATATCAGCAGTCTATCGTTTTTGCGGATGTAAACTTCAATCAAAAGCCTGTTAATAAGTCTCTGATGTATGACATACTTGGCGTTTTGCCGTTTGATAAAAACTATGATACCTTTGCCCATTTTCTCGTAAAAGCAATAAATGAAAGCGAAGAACATCAAGGAATAGTAAAAATGCTCGGGACGGGAGAGGGAATAATCTCTCTAGCTTTTATGGTTGAGACTATCAAGAAAAATATGCTAAGCAAGGGAAACAGTCTGTATGGGTATTACATCGAGTATGAAACCAACGGAGGTTCAAACTACAAAGTACTTCCCATGGTATTTATAGACTATTTTACATATTTAAAAGAGAACTTTAAAGATTATTACCCCAAAAAAACAAAGAAAGACGGAGAAGACATTTTTTCCTCGTATCACTACAAATCCATTATGTTTAAAACTACGGGAATCTATGCGTTATTGCGACTTTTGAATGATATTTTAGAAAAATTTGAATCGATTAATTACGATAAGAATCATTTTTATATTGAGTTAGATAAGCACTTTGAAAAAATCAAAGTGCAGAAAAAAGAGCTTTTTGATGTGAAAAGCGAATTTGCAGGAGCAGGAAGTGCTTCACTACAGAAGAAGCTATATGAAAAATTGCGAAGCCTTACTGAATTAAAAAAGTAGGAAGAGATCACTCCATTCCTATGCACCTCGGACACTTTCCCTTGATGATGATATTCTCTATCGTGTGATTTTCCAGCGAGATATGCGGCAAGGATTCTAGACACTCTATGGCGTTGCACGCTACGCAGACGAAGTGGGCGTGGGGGGTGTCGTGGAGTTCGTAGTATCTTTTTTTGTCGTTGGATTCAAAACTATCGACGATCCCCTCTTTTTCAAATATCGTGATGTTTCGATAAAAGGTCGCCTTGTCCATCGAGATGTCGTGGCGTATATCCTCGAAGCTTAGCGGCTTGGCGCTTTTTTGTAGTATCTCCAATAACTCTTTTCTTGCGTTTGTCAGTTTTATTTCCATGGGGAGGATTCTAACCAAAAGGGGCTGATTCTTTTTTTGCGACTAAGTCGCGATTAATAAATCGGGCTATATAATCGCCATCTATAAATGCGACTAGGTCGCAAAAAAGGAAAGCAATGAAAAAGATTCTTGTGGTATCGTTACTATTTTTGAGCGTCTCCGCTTTTGCAAAAGTAAGCGTGATTGTGAGTATCGTCCCGCAAAAGAGTATCGCAGAAACTATCGGCGGCGAAAACGTCACGGTCTCGGTGATGGTGCCTGCGGGCAGCTCCCCGCACAACTACGAGCCAAAACCCTCGCAGATGAAAGAGATGGCAAATGCGAATGTCTATTTCTCTATCGGCGTGGAGTTTGAAGAGGTGTGGCTAGAGCGATTTGCCGATCAAAATAAAAATATGGCGATAGTGGACGTCTCTAGCGGGATAGAGAAAATAGAGATGGCGGCACATAGTCACGACGATCACGAGGCGGAGCACGAAGCACACGATGAGCATGAGGACGAACACGGGGGCAAAGACCCCCACGTCTGGACATCGCCTGAAAATCTCAAAATCATAGCCAAAAATATCTACGAAACTTTAGTCAAAAACGATACTAGCCATGCGGATGCGTATGAGAAGAACTACAAAGCATTTATCGCAAAAGTCGATGCCGTCGATACCGAGGTGCAAAGAAGGCTAAGCGGTGTGGCAAAAGGGGCGAAGTTTATGGTGTTTCATCCTGCGTTTGGCTACTTTGCAAAGCAATATAATCTCACCCAGTTTCCTATCGAAGTAGAGGGAAAAGAGCCAAAACCAAAGACATTGCAACACATCCTCGACGAAGCAAAAGAGGAGCAGGTCAAAGCGATAGTGACCCAACCTGAATTCTCCGACAAAAGTGCCAAAATAATCGCCGATGCACTCGGAATCAAGGTAATAAAAATAAGTCCCCTCAACCCCGACTGGGAGCAGATGTTTTATAGTCTAGCCGATTCTATAACCCAAAAATAAACGGGAGCGCGAGGGCGCTTCCTAATAGCAGCATCACCGCAAGTGCTCCGATCTCTACGAAGCGTAAGAGCGAGGTCAATCTCTGTTCAAAAATCCCCCGAAGCGCTACGCCAAACGAGGCGCTCGATCCTATCACGAAGCTCATCCCTAGACTCATAAAAATCGCAGAGAGCACCCCGCCCTGCACTGCGCCGATACTAAAGACAGCCATAAATACCAGCACCGTCCCCG
>CAZCQG010000018.1:0-2034 GCA_964500775.1 uncultured Campylobacterales bacterium | reverse complement strand
TGTTTCTTGATGAGCTTGCTATAGAGGAGATAGAGTGCGAGTGCTACGATAAGGATTCCCGATACCGCGCTTATGAGATTCTGATTTTCCGCCGCGCTTTTGTCAGCCAAGGTGCGCACTAGAAATGTCGCTACGAAGGTGAGCAAAAACGCCGAGAGGACGTGGATGATGCCGATAAATCCAGCCATCGACCACGCCTCTTTGTGCCCTTTGTCGCTAGAGAGGACGTAGGCGCCCACGATGCTTTTGCCATGCCCCGGTCCTAGCGCGTGCAGCATCCCATAAAAAAATGAGAATCCCAATAACCCCATCCACGCGGCTATCCCAGCCCCTTCTTCGGTTTGATAGAGCATATTTTGGAGTTTTAGCAGTGTGTCGCTAAGGAGCTTTGCGAGAGAGAGCAGCGCGCTATCTTGTGTATGCGGCGCTTTAGAATCAGGGATATTGTTTTCGGCTGTGATTGCAGAGCGTGTCAAATGGAGCGTCGCTACCGCACTGTAGAGATTTGTATCGCTAGCGAGTTTCCAGTCCGCATCGCTTTTTATCGTTACGGAGTTTTCTTGGAAAAAAAGACCGTAAAAGTTGTTTGGATCGCGGAATTGTATTTGGAGTACGTGGTCATTTTGCGGGAGTTTTCCCTGAAGCACCACGACGTAGCGCAAAGTAAGTTTGCCGTTTTCGATATTCACGGTATTGGCAAGTATGTCGGGGAATCGTATGCCGATTATTTTATCATCAAGCTTGATATTCGTGTAGTAGTGGAGATCATAGAGCGCGGCGTTGAACTCTTTTTGGAGCTTAGAACGCTCCCCTTCGTCGAGTTTGGCGTTTTTATTTTCGTCGTACTGGAGTATCGATTGATTTGTAAAAAGTTCGCTAAATTCCCATTTGATGTCGAGTCTTTCGATCGTGTCGTTTTGTATCCTTATCTCCATCCCCACGAGTATCGTCGGATCGTACATCGAGCATAACGCGCAGGCGTGGAGGTTTGAGAGCGTAGAAAAATAGACAAAAAAGGCGATGAGTATTTTTTTCATAGTATCCCGTTTTTACTCGGGATTGTACCGTACGACCCTGTTTTTACTCTTTCTTTTTTTTGGCGTATCGGCAATTTTCTAACGCACATTCTCCCTTGAGTTTGCATAATTCACCAAAAACGCAACTTGCACCGCTTTTGGTGCAAATAAGCGGAATCCCTTTTTTCTTGGCTTCATTTTTAAATTTTTTCATCGTGTTATGGTTGAGGTAGTTTGTGAGCATCACGAGGCACTCCGCTTTTTGCGGGATATTTCTGCCATTTACGCTCTCTCTTCTGCCGTCCCAATGTGTCACATTTTCAAAACCGAAGTTGTAAAGCACCCCCTTTACTTGCGTGATGTCATCCCCGCCTAAAACTAATACCGACATGAAAATCTCCTAAATATCATTATATATAAGACGCAGTATACACATCTTTTATATAATGATAACGATATTCATTATGATTTGTCAAGCGATTCTTTGAATCTTTTTTTTAAAAAGATGTTGTGTTATTATTTTTGAAAAATATACAGGTATACAAATGAACTGCAAATCACACGTTAGCTTTGAAGAGTTGTTGCAAAAGCTCAACAGTCATCTCGCACGTAATCCAAAACTCCGAAAATCAGAGCGCAGAGAAAATGTTCTCCGTTTTCTGTACGATAGCGGTAAGCATCTCACCCCCGATGAGATATACAACGAAGTGCGTACAAAATATGACCCGGGTATCGGAGTCTCGACGGTGTATCGCGCCCTCATACTTTTTGAGGAGGCACATCTCGTAAATACGGTCTCTATATCAAAAGAGGTCAAACGCTACGAGATAAATTGCAATATCCACCACGACCATCTCGTGTGTATGCACTGCGGCTCTATAGTGGAATTTCAAAATGAAACGATTGAAAAACTCCAAAAAGAGGTATGTGAATCTCAAGGCTTTAAGCTCATTGACCACGATATGACGTTAGTGGGAATCTGCTCTACTTGCCAAGCGAAGATGAAGAAAGGGTTATA
>CAZCQG010000017.1:0-43324 GCA_964500775.1 uncultured Campylobacterales bacterium | reverse complement strand
ATGCGTTTGATTATGACAGACGGCAAGTGATGCTTATGTTTAGTAGGAGTTTTTAAGGAAAAGTGTCAGAACGAGAATTTTAGTTTTCTCGTTTTTCCATTGTTTTATTAGATGTCGTATTTCCTCTCCTCCACAGATATAGAGCTACCAACAGCGTCTCAAAGCGTATTACAAAGAGTGAAAAAAGACGCCTAACGCGCTAGTGAATTGGAAGATAAACTTGGTGGTATCGCTAAACTCTTTATTTAAAATATGCTCATGAAGTTTCGTACACGGATAGACCTTGGGGAGGGTTACACGTTGTAATACTTGACTGCTCGATAAATGTATCAACAAAAAAATGCAGTAGAAAAATCTTGGAAATTTTTATTTGAGAGTTTTGAAGTGGTACGCCAGTCAGGATTCGAACCTGAGACCTACGCCTTAGAAGGGCGTTGCTCTATCCAGCTGAGCTACTAGCGCACAATGATAAAATTCGTGACCTGGTACGCCTGAAGGGAGTCGAACCCCTAACCCTCAGATCCGAAGTCTGATGCTCTATCCAGTTGAGCTACAAGCGCACAAATTCGGCACGATGAGACAACTGTAAATGGGGTGGATGATGGGAATTGAACCCACGACCCTCAGGACCACAATCTGATGCTCTAACCAACTGAGCTACACCCACCATTTATACCTAAAAAAAGCGTAAGTGGTCGGGGCGAAAGGATTCGAACCTTCGACCCCCTGGTCCCAAACCAGGTGCGCTAACCAGACTGCGCTACGCCCCGAACAGGCTTATCTCTTTTTGGGAGCGATATTGTAATGAAATACGTCTTATTTGTCAAGAATTTTTAGCGGTTTCCGCGCAAATTTATGTTAAATTTGCCAAACCTCCCACAGGGGAACTCGCCGTAGCGTACGGCTTCCTCGGAATCCTCCCTGCCAAAAAGCTATTTCGCCCTGCCCTCACGGCATCACGCATCGCCAATGCCATACGCACAGGGTCTTTAGCCTGCGCTATCGCCGTATTGGTAAGTACTGCATCCGCACCTAACTCCATAGCTATCGCCGCGTCACTCGCGCATCCTACGCCTGCATCCACTATTACCGGGACTTTTATCGCCTCTTTGACGAAAACGACATTGTATTTGTTTTGGATTCCAAGACCGCTTCCGATAGGAGCTGCTAGCGGCATCACCGCCACCGCGCCCGCATCTTCGAGACGCTTTGCCATAATCGGATCATCACTCGTGTAGGCGAGGACTTCAAAGCCCTCTTTCGCCAGTACTTCGCACGCTTTTATTGTCTCTATCACATCGGGATAAAGGGTTTTTTGGGTGTCGCCTATGACTTCGAGTTTGATGAAGTTTATCCCCGTCGCTTCCTGCGTGAGCCTAAAAAGGGCTATCGCATCCTCGGCGGTGGTGCATCCCGCGGAGTTTGGCAAAAACTGAATCCCGCTCTCTTTGAAATAAGTCATCAGATTCTCTTTGCTTTTGTCGGTGATATTCACTCGGCGCACCGCTACGGTTATCATCTCGCTTTCACTTGCCATCGTCGCATCATACGTGCTTTGAAAGTCGGGATATTTACCGCTCCCTACGATGAGTCTAGACTTAAATTCTTTACTGCCTATTTTCAATACGTCATTCATCCCTCTTCCTTATAAATTTATTTCATTGTTTTATTTTTACCGTCGCGTTTGGCTCTATACATCGCCGTGTCGGCTCTGCTAAAAAGTGAGTTGAGTGTTTCGCCGCTCTGCATTTGCGCCACTCCGAAACTACACGTTAGTATCCCTATCTCTTTATTGATAGGCTCTTTTGCTATCTCTTCGCGTATTGCTTCGGCACGTTTAAAAACTCCCTCCAAATCGGCATCACACATCAGCACGACAAACTCCTCACCGCCCCAACGGGCTATGAGATCATCTTTTCTGACGATATGCTTTGCCCTTTTTGCCACCTCTTTCAGAGCAAAATCACCTTGGGAGTGCCCGTAGGTGTCGTTGATGTTTTTAAAATTATCGATGTCAAAGACTATCATCGAGCAATGCTTTTGCTCTATCTTGCAAATCTCCAAAATCTCTTCGGCGATAATCTTAAACTTTGCCCGAGAGTAGAGCTTTGTCAATTCATCGAAGTTCGCCATATCTTCAAAAAGATCTCTTTGTCGCTGTATCTCGGTTACGTCGTTAAACGTAAGTATGTACTCTTTATTATCCACGAGTGCTGATTTGATGATAAAGACCCGTTTCTCTTGGAATCTATTATCAAAAATCTCGATTTTTTGCTCGGGGAGTTCTGCGTGAACATTTGATGCTTTCTCAAAACGCCCCACTTTGCAAGATTCGTCCGTACAATCGTCATCACAGCATTTTAAAAGGTCGCACACGATGTTATAACACTTGTTAAACTCCTCTATATTTTCCATCCCTACAAGCTCTAAAAGCGCTTTATTCGCTCGCACCGCTTTGAGGTGTTTTACGACCATTATCGGGGTTCGCATCAAATCGATGACGTTTTTGGAGTACTCTCGTTCGGTATAGATTTTTCTTTGGAGCTCTTTTATTTCGGTGATGTCGTTGATAAAAGCAAATAACCCCTCTTTTACCCCGGATTCCAAAAGAAAATTCGCATTGATAAGCGCAGGGATGATATGCCCCCCTTTGTGCTTCATCGTTATTTCACAGCTGATAAATTGCTTTGCAAAATGCTTATCGGAAAATCCCATCTCCCCTTTGTTTTCAATGATATGACCGTAATCTAGCCCTATGAGTTCTCTCGGTTCATACCCGAGCATCCCTGCCAAAGACGAATTTATATCCGCGATTTTACCCTCTGCATTAAAGTAGACAAACCCCTCTTTTGCCAATTCGATTATCTGTCTGTATCTTTTTTCGCTAAGTTCGAGATTGACCTTGATACCGTCACTAAGTTCTCGTATGTCTTTGTATTTTTTGGATATTTCGTTAAACGTCGTTACATCGTTTAGGATTATCTGGACATTTCGTATGCCGCTTTTTGCACACGTCACGTCATAGACGCTTCCCCCGATATTTATCCCTCTCTTTTTCACAAACGAAGATTCTTTTAGTCCGTCGTAGAGACTTTTCCAAATATTATAGGGCAAAACCATCTCGATGGGGAAATCTATGAGGCGCTCCCCGAATGTCTCGTATGCCTTGGTGTTCCCCCAGTGGATAGCGGTTTCGTTTTCAAAACACGTCACCTCGATAACGATCTGTGAAAGGAGATCGAGCGACTTTTTTACATGGCTAATCTTCTCTTCCAAAAAGGTGTTATAGTCCCCTTTTAGGCTGCGCAATATATCCCTATTGGTCATCACTCCGCGCACCTTGTTTTCGATGTCGGTCACGACCATATGGCGAATGTTTTTTTCGTTCATAAACAAAATAATATCGTTGAGCGATTTCTCAATATTTACGCAAATCGCAGGCTTCGTCATCACCTCTTTTACTTGTATATCCAAAGAGGCTTGATCTCTAGCAAGTCTCGAAATGTCACTCTCGGTGATCACCCCGAGGGGAGCGTTGTTGTCATCTACTATAGGCATAATGCTTATTTTGTGCTCGCTCATCATAGCCACTATCTCACTAAGCGCATCCTCCTCTTTTGCGGCGATGACCTCATGTCCAGCGATCACGTCTTTTGCGAAAATAGAGTTTGCCAACCCTTTTTTCTCAAAAAAAGGAAGCAGCATATCTTGCGTGACGACCCCTTTGTAAAATCGATTTTCATCCACCACGATCACCCGCCTAATGGCATGATCGAGCATAAGATTCATACAAAAATCCAAATCCCTGTCTTCTTTAGCTATGACCATCCGCTTTGTTGCATAATCAATAGCCTTATAGTCGAGCGGCACGCGTCTTTTGTAGATATGCAACACATCTCTTTCGGTGATGATTCCGATAGGCTTGTCCTCATCCACGATGACCGCAGCCCCTTTTCTTGTTTGCGAGACTTTTTCAAAAGCCGCTTGAATAGTTGCGCTTTTTTCTAATTTCGTCGTGGTAGGATTTAATATATCAATGATTTTTAACATTTTTATTAACCGCCGCAAACAGGGGGTAGTATCGAAACCACATCCCCGTTTTTTAGTTCAAAATCCAATGTGTTAACAATCGCATCGTTTACTGCCACAGCGGAGTTCTCTAGCCATTTTACAAGCGTCGCATCTTTGTTTAATACATCCGAAAGCTCTCTTAGGGATTTCACTTCCAAGTGTGCGCTTTCTCGCCCTATAGGACCTAGAAAATCGACCTTAACCATCGCATTTCCTTAAAATTAAGTAACATTATCGTCATATTCTATACAAACATATCTTGTTTAGGAGTAAAACGCCCAAAATAAAGTTTTTTTGAATAGAATACGCCACCTAGACACCTATTATCGATAAAATGCCTTTTGGCACACTAAAGGTCAAAAATGAAAAATGTTTTGATTATCAAAAACTCCACGTTAGAAAATGCCGCGTATTTTGAAAAAATTTTGACATACAAAAATATCTCCTGCGTCATTGTCGACAGAGAAAAAAACACCAAGATTCCCGATCTTGAACGCTTCTCGCACGTATTAGTACTCGGCGGACCTAAAAGCGCTTACGACGACGATCCGCAAATACACGAGATGATAAGCTTTATCCAAGAGGTTATAAAAGCCGATAAGCCGTATTTGGGCGTTTGCCTCGGGATGCAGCTCTTAGCCGTAGCCGTAGGCGGCGAGGTCAAAAGATGCGATAAAGGGGAGATAGGATTCGGAGACTACACAAACACGATACTTCTGCAAGATAAAATCTTTAACGGCTTACATCGAAGCACTTTCAAAGTCTTTCAGCTCCACAACGACTGCGTTATGCCAAGCCCTCATTACGACATCCTCTGCAAAGGAAACGGGTATGCCGTGCAGATGATACGGCACAAAGAGAAGTTTTACGGTATACAAGCCCATATCGAGATCGAAGAGGACAAACTCAAAGAGTGGCTAGAGCGAGAATCTTCACTCGCACACCTAGACAAGCATGATACGATCAATCATTATAAAAGAATCCGAGACGAGCTCCACAGAAGCTCGGAAGTGATATTGGGCAACTTTCTCGAATTAGAGTAGAGCCCACCTGCCTAGGGCGGAGCGATCTTTGATCGTTATCTTCCCTTTGTCTCGCTCTACGCTCCCCTCTTTTTTAAACTCCGCCAAAACTCGTGAGAGCGTCTCGGGAGTGATGTTAAGAATCTGAGCGATTTTTTTATTTGCGAGATCATGGAGATTTTTTTCGTTATTCAAAAGAAAACTGGCGATTTTTGACTTGGCGTTCATCGCCATTGAGTGGGCTATCACATTCTCCAATCCTCGCGCTTTATTGCTCACGGAGAGGAGCAAATACCGCAATATCTCACTCTCTTCTAGCATCACCTCTTGAAAAAAATCTTGCCGTATGAGCATCACCTTGGCATCGCTCTCAAACGCGGCGGTCGCTGGAAATGGGATATTTTGTATGTTTGCTATCTCGGCGATAAAGGATTCTCCCATAATGAAATGGAGTACGATCTCTCCCCCTTTTTCATTTGTTTTGTATATCTTCAAGATTCCTTCAAGGAGTATGTGAAAATACGCCGGCCTCTCTCCCTCGAAAAAAAGAATCGACCCTTTGGAGTATGCTCTCACTTGAGCGTTTTTTTCCAAGCGGGTACGAAGTTCTTTACTTATCCCCGAAAACCGCATGATTCTCCTTATGGCTAAAATAGACTCGCGAACCGATGTAGAGATTCCGAAACAACAAACCAAATGAAACGATAAATAGAATCCCCGCTACAAGAAATCCCACATCGCTCACAAGAGTGCCCAAGAGCGCGACATAGGCTGCAAAAAAGATTCGCATCTGCAATGTTATCGTATCAAAACCGATAATCTCACGCATATTCGGAGCATCGAAATACCCCTCGAAGCTCAAATGAAACCACGCCAAAAACGGGATGATTTTATAGAGCATCCCTTGTATTATCGCCGCCACTCCTCCGATTCCGGCTATGAGGGCAAAAATATATTCCGGCACGGTGAAGATGGTGCTAAGGGCTAAAAGCACGCCGAAAAGAAAAATATTTGCTAATCCAAAATACCAATAAACGACCGTCGGCTCATACGATTTTCTCTTTCGATAAAAAAGCTTCCGTATCGAGACGAGTGAAAAAATCACGGCGTAGATTCCGAAGAATATCCTAGATAGCGCAAAGAATCCCTCGTAAAAAACACCAAAGATCATTGCCGCCACTCCCAAAAAGAGAACGACAAGCAATCCTCTTTTTATCCACCGCGAAAATTCGGATGCGACGTAAAACATCGGAATCACCTGAAATGCCACGCCGCTTAATAAAAGCAACACCCAGCAAAAAAACACCGAAGCGGCGTGTATATTTACAAACGCATAATGGTGCGCCAAGAGGTTACCGCTAATGTGTCCTCCGAGTAGATGTAGTGCTACAAAAAGGGCGCATACTAAAAAAACGAGTGAGAGCTTGAAGGTCAAAATCGTGTGATTTGTATACTTCGCCTTTTGGAGGATATAGAGCGCTCGGAGGGAAAAAACTAGCACCGCACCCCCGAGAAAAATCGCCGCAAGAATCAATAAAACTCGCTCGTATAAAATAAATCCAAGCGACAAAAAAACACTTCCCGCTCCCAAAGTCACCGCAAGAAAACGGGCTAATAAAAGGGGGTTTTTGAAGTTTACCCCCGCTAAAACGGGGAGCATCTGCAACAATGCTCCAAACATCACGCTAAGCATAAATCCGACACTCACGAGATGTAAGATTCCCACCGCTACGGGCGAATAGCGATCGGTGAGTTCCGCAGTAGAAAAAATAAGGAGCGCCGCCCCAAACGCTATCCCAAAAAAAGTCGCAGGGAGGAAAAGATAGAGGAGTGCTCTATAAGGGGGCGCTTGCTCAAGACTTAGGGCGCTAAGATTCATACCGCTCCCTCAAATATCTCTCGCACTCGCTATCATTTGCGAGGAAAATATATATCTCCACCCCCTCTTGCCGCTCTTTTTCGATATAGGCAAAACCGAGATTCCCGAGCGCAGCGTAGAGATTGCACGGGCGCATCCTATGAATCATCTTCATATAGCTCCCTTCGGTGATTTTATGGAGCATATTGATCGTCCGTATCAAAGGTTCGGGGGCGGGGAGTTCACTCACGTCGTTATGTATTTCTAGGAATCTCTCCACCTCTATTTGCTCCGCTCTTGTTTATACTGCACGATATTTCGGAGCACCTCTTCTTGGGTGCTAGAGAGTGCATCGAGGGCGAGGTTGTACATTATCTGCTCTTCTTTGAGATTGTGCTGTTGCAATATCATCATAAACGTGTCGCAATGTCCCAAAAAAGCGTTTTTATCCTTTTTTTCGATCCCTTGCTCCATCCCGGCAAACATTCTTCGCATATGGTCGTGCTCCATAATCATCACGCCTGTGGGATTACAACCGCTGGCACTTTTTTTGTTAAATTCGGGAAAGATGATCTCCTCTTCGATTCCAAAGTGGGTCTCCATCTCTTTTTTAAAAGCGCTAAAACATTCATTTGCCGCTACAAAATCACCCTTCTCTACATAGCTCTCCAGCTCACTAAAATGCGAGTCGCAATCTCTGTGGTCTTGCACCATAAAATCTTTGAAATTCATCCGCTCTACTCCTTTTTTTTAAGGAATATAGCAAAACAGATGAAAAAATAAATTGATCTATATCAATTTTACGGAATCGGAAGCTCTATCGTAAATACCGCGCCCCGTTCATCGTTATGGACAAAAATACTCCCCTTCATATTGGTATGTATTATGGTTTTTGCTATTTGCAGACCGATACCCGTTCCCGCTTCTCCCTTGGTGCTCACATATGATTCGAAAATTTTGTCCGGAAGTAGGTGTGAGGGTATCCCGCCCGCGTTGTCACGGACGACGATTATGTTTTTTTGTTCCGTAGAATGTACGGAAATTTCGATAGCGCCCGTCTTTATTTTTTGTTCCAAAATAGCATCTTTTGCGTTATTGATGAGATTGAGAATCACCTGCTTAAATTCATTCTTCATACCGTATGCAAGGTGCTCTTTCTCGCCGATTACGGTGACTGCTATGTTGCTTTTTTTGACGAGGGGATGGATAATAGCAACGATTTCGGATATTGCCTCAAATAGCGAGAATTTGACAAACTCTTTTTCCGGTTTAAAGAAATTTCGAAAATCATCTATCGTCTTGGACATAAAATCGATTTGCGCAAGTATTTTTTCTAGCACCTCATTGAGCTGTTTTTCGGCAGATTCGGAAATGTCGCACCTTTCAAAATCAAACCCCTGACAAAGGATTCCGATTACGTTGAGCGGTTGTTTCCATTGGTGGGCTATCGCGCTAATCATCTCCCCCATCGAAGCCATTTTGGCTTGTTGGACGAGCATCCGCTCTTGAGAGAGCTTCTCGGCTTCCAAAGTCTTTTTCTCGGTGTTATCTCTGATAATCGCCAAACGTAATTCACTGCTCTCCAAGGTAATCTTTGAAAGGGAGACATCAAGCACTTTTCTTGCTCCGTTGCCGCAATATTCAAGCTCTCCCAGAGCACCGAATACCGTGTCATTATCCTCTTTTTTTAGAAAAAGAGCGGTGATTGCAGCATCGTCGAGAATCGCGGATAAATCGCTTCCGAGCGCTTTTGCCGGACTGAAGCCGAAAATATTTTCGCAACTCTCGTTGTATACCACTATTTTCCCGAATGTATTAAATGCTATCACTCCGTCATACACACCCGAGGTTATGGCTTCAAGCGCCTTTTGGCTAAGCATCCTCGCCTCAAGCTCCTTTTTCGCCATATCTTTCATTTTTTCACCCAAAAGCATTATAGAAGACATCTTCTCTTCTTCGGTCGTTATATCCACCAAAGCAATAAGCTTTAATTCCCCTACCTTTGAAAAAGACAATAAAAATACATCCTCTTTGCCGGTTCTTTCATTTTGTATGGCGACTTTACTGCTGATATTTTTTTCTTTATTTTTTTCTACCGTCATTATCCAATCGGGGGTGTATTTTATATACCCCTCCTTGTCGACAAAATACTCGCAAATACAGTTTTTATGGTTTAAAAATTCCTGCAAACTCTCAAATCCGAAATACTGAAGGAGTTTTTTATTGCATTGTCGTAGTCGATGTCCATCCGTGAGGATGAGCATCGAATCTAGAGAATCCAATAGACTTTGGAAAAGCTCTTTTTGTTTGTTTATCTCTAGCGTCTTAGCCTTTTGCATAAGATACAAAAATACCGAAACAAAAAATAGCGTCACCGCCAAAATATCTAAAACAAAAAAGAGATTTAACTGTTTATCGTACTCTTGCAATAGATGGTGATAATTTTCGGTTATTGCCTCCCAAGAGGAGAGTTCTCCGCGCAATATACAGCGCATCGAATTCTCCGAAAGCTTCTTGAACAAATCTGAATTTTCCGTACCGTAAGGGTTATCCGAAGCCTCCAAGCGCGCCAATACGTCTGCGACTTCGTATCTTAGTTGTGCCACGCAAGGGTCAAAATTCGCCACCGAGACTTCGAGAAAACCTATGGAAGTTTCTAATCCATCCAAACTCTCTTCTAATGATGTTTCGACTCCGCTCACACCCTCTAGATACGATGCGTAAGCCTTTTGTATGACTATCGCCGATTTTAACGCGTACCTAGAATTATCACGCTCCGAAGAGGCGAGATGCACACTTTCGATACTCTCTTTTAGCGTGCTATGCGAAGTATACGCAAACACTCCAAGCATCACTACGGCAAGAAACACAAGTACAAAAGACTTGATATTACTCGATAAAAAATTCTTATTTAGCGACAACTGACCTCTTTTATCATCCATATCCACTTGATAAAATGCCCCAAATCCCCTAGCTTATCCTTATCGTAATCTTTGTATACAATGCGCATCGGACCTCTATTTTTTGGGGTGATATAGCTACCGTTCTCTTTTGTGACTACATATATCGATTCATTCTCCCATTCGCTCTTCTCAAAATCGATTTTGTAATAATCGACCGCAGTCATAGTCATACCCATAGCGTTCGGGCAATATTTTTTGGCGAAATCTTTTAGCGGTATTCCGCTAAAGCGGGTATCTTTTTTTACATAAGGATCAAAAAGGACAAACTCCTCCATACCCGCATCCAAATCTGCTTGTTGGATTTTTTGAATGACTTCACCGCTTGCGGCATCCCTCACGTCGACATAGCGTATACGTTCACCGTAGAGGGTAGAAAATAGAAATAAAATCACCAAAAAGTATCGCATTAGATTCCTTCTTAACATAATTGTTAAATTATTCATTAATCTTGCTGTGAATTTCCTTATTTTTCATAGGTACTTTTTTAGAATAGATAGTATATATTTACGGCTATATAAAAGCGTAGGAACGGTAGATTTGATACGAAGATGGTCCAAAACGGTCTCCAAAAACCAGCACCAAATCAAAAACAATAAATACCTCAAAATCTTCGGTAGCGCGCTCCATAGGCGCGAACTTTGGAATCTCAATAGAAATAGCGTCAGCAAAGGGGTAGCCATAGGACTTTTTTGGGCATTTATCCCCATCCCTTTTCAGATGGTTTTCTCCACCCTTTTTGCTTTGTATCTCGGAGGCAACGTAGCTATCGCCCTCTCTATGGTATGGATCACCAATCCCGTGACGATGCCGATACTCTTTTATATTTGCTATAAAATCGGAGCGTTTCTTTTGCAAAGAGAGGAGCTTCCCTTTAGTTTCGAACTCTCTTTCAACTGGCTTATGACGCAACTTGACGGCATCGCTTTGCCCCTCTTTCTAGGCTCTTTTGTCACCGCGCTCACCCTCTCTATTATCGGATATTTCACTATTCAGTCCTTATGGTTTTATAGTACCAAGCGAGACGTATTGAAGAAAAATAAGAAATTTAAGATTTTCGACTAAAAACGTAGACTTTTGTAATGCTTTGTCAATAGAAAGTGGCGCGAGCTTCCTTCCTTTACAATTTCGTTAGTATCGTTATTTAATTTAATATTTTTATGTTGTATAATCCTTTCCTATCCTAAAGATTAGAGTGGTTTATGAAAACATTTTACGGAATCATCGTTGCATTTTTCACCCTTCTCCTTTTTGCGGTATTCGCTTATACTGAAAAAAGCGAGATATGCAAGCAATCACTTTTTTTAGGTATGGCAGAAAACGGGGACTTTAAAAGAGAACTCATCGAGGCTAAGCTCAAAGGGGTGGAAAAAAACGTACTCAAACTTTTGTCCGACGAGGATGTCCGAAAATGCGCTATAGATAGCAATGAAGAATCATGCGCCATCGCTCTAAAGAGACTGCAAGACGCAGCAGAATCTAACCTCGATTATATGCAGGTGCGCCTACTAGACAAACTCGGTATGGAACGCATAAGAATCGACAGACAAGATGAAAACGGCTTTGTAAGTATCATACCCGAATCACAGCTCCAAGATAAATCAAACCGCTACTATACGCAAGAGGTCAAACGCTTGCGAGAAGGGAGCGTTTGGGTCTCTCCGCTAGATCTCAATATCGAACACGGCAAACTCGACATTCCGTATAGACCCGTCATACGTGTCGGTTCTCCACTTTACCAAAACGGCGAATACCAAGGGTATGTGATAATCAATATTTTTATGAAATCTCTCCTCAAAAAAATCTCCGAAAGCAAAATCTACGATGTCTATCTTGTCGATTCCGAGGGATATTTTATTCTCCATCCCCAAGCCCAAAATTGCTGGAGTAGGTATGGGACGGATAAACACAGTATCTACACGTTATTTGAAAAAGATATACGTTTTATGGCAGAAAATGCGGTAGTCCCTACAGAAGATGTCCATACGTTGAGCTATGTCTTGCCTTTCCATATCGGAACGCAGATGTTGCGTTTGGTGCTCACCTCCAAAGAGAATACCCTTAAAGAGATTCGCCACTCCGTCATCTCAAGTCTCGCCGCATCGGGTATAACGACTTTAGCTATCGTCATACTATTACTCATCGCAATAAACATACTAAGAAAAAACAAAAACAGTGAGGGGAGATAAGTGAAAGTACTCCTAGTCGAAGACAATGAGGATAACTTTTATATCGTAAAATCAAATCTCAAAAAAGTAGAGGGTATCGAGCTTGTTTGGGCAAAAAACGGCTTGGAGGCAAAAAATCTCCTTGATGAGGGCTATATGCCCGACATCATACTCTCGGACATCGGTATGCCCGAGATGGACGGGATCGCACTAGCAAAATATATACGTAGCGAGCGTAAATGGGATTCTATCCCTTTGGTAGCGGTGACGGCATCGGTTTTTGAAGAGATGAAAGCGCATTATAAAGAGGCGGGTTTTACCCATATCCTAGAAAAACCTTTTCGTAAAAAAGAGCTACTAGCCATCCTAAAGGAGCAAGAATGACCGTAAAAACTATCCTCGTCGCGGACGACTTTGAAGATAATAGACTCGTGCTAAAAAATATCCTCAAAAAAGAAGACGACATCAAGATAATCGAAGCGTGCAACGGACAAGAAGCGGTAGATCTCGCAAAAAAACACATCCCCAATCTCATATTGATGGATATTATGA
Source organism: uncultured Campylobacterales bacterium (assembly GCA_964500775.1). GTDB lineage: Bacteria > Campylobacterota > Campylobacteria > Campylobacterales > CAZCQG01 > CAZCQG01. Next base: position 30,693 of record CAZCQG010000017.1, on the reverse strand, counting down.
TGCCCGTAAAAGACGGGCTAGCTTCCATTAAAGAGCTACGAGAGTATAAAGCGACCTCAAGAATTCCCATTGTAGCAGTCACCGCACTAGATAGCACCCAAGACAAACTCGAATCTATCGCCGCAGGAGCGATCGATTTTGTCACCAAACCCATCGATCCCATAGAGATAAAACAACGTATCAGGACGCTTCTTGCATTACACGGTTCTATTTTAGAGCGAGAAAACGAACTCAAATGCCTCAATGAACAGCTCGAAAAAAAAGTCCTTGAAAAAAGTGAAGCTCTTATCAGACATTACCGCATCGACACTTTTACCGAACTGCCCAATCGTGTCGCTTTGAATGAGTTTTTAGAGAACGGGGAAGCGGGGTATTTATTACAAATAAAAGTGAGCCAACTTGACGATTTGCATATCTTTTACGGTCACGAACCCGGCGATATGCTCGTACTCCATCTCGCAAATCTTCTCAAAGATTTTGCCCAAAAGACGGGTAATCTCGCATTTAAATTTTCGAGTAACGCTTTTATGTTTTTTATCAGAGGCGAACACTCCAAAGAGCATATAGAGCGGCTCACCCAAAAAATGCTCAAACTATTCGACGAAAATCCCTATATCCTTTTAGAAGAGATAAAAATCTACCCGAAAATCTATATCGGCGGTGCGCACGCCCACCCAAAAGGGATACAAAACACTACAAGTGCTCTATCGTATGCGAAGAAAAACAATACCGAGATTCACCTCTACGACAACGCGTGCACTCTCGCATCCCAAAGCATCTCGAATCTCAAAATGATAGAAACGATAAAAAACGCTATCAAACAAGACGGTATTCTCGTCTATCATCAGCCCATTGTCGATCTCCAAAATCATACGGGGAAAAAATACGAATGCCTTATGCGGATGCGAGATAGAGAGGGAAATATCGTCGCACCGGGATATTTTTTACCCATAGCGATGCGTAGCGGTCTCTATCCGAAACTCACCGAGATTCTTATACATAAAGTCTTTGAGCACTTCCCAAAAGACGGGGTATGTCTCAATCTCAACCTCTCGGTACTAGATATACAAAACAAAAAAGTAGTCGACAAAATACTCGATTCTCTAGCCAAAATCCCTGCCGAGAAGTGTACGTTTGAAATAACCGAATCCGAGGGGCTTGAAAACTACGAAGAGGCAAAAAGATTTATCTCCCGCATCAAACAAAGCGGCGCAAAAATCGCGATTGACGATTTTGGATCGGGATACTCAAACTTTAGCCACCTTATGGAGCTTGATGTCGATTTTCTGAAAATCGACGGCTCGCTAATAAAACATCTAGATACCAACAAAAACGCCGTAAAAGTAGTCAAAGCGATAGTAGACTTCGCCTCCAAACTCGGGATAAAAACGGTTGCGGAATTTGTCCACAACGAAACGATACATACTATCGTCAAAGAGCTAGGATGTGATATGGGACAGGGATATTATTATGGTGCTCCTCAACCGACTTATTGAAAAAATCTTCGGATTAAAGCTCAATTCTCTTACCGACAAGATACTTCTGCCCGCCGTCTTTATGTCTATTTTTACCTTGGCAGCGCTCTTTTTTTCTATCAACTACTCAATAAAATACGCATTTGAGCACTACATCCTCCCCTATCAAGTCGATAAAGTGATCGAATCGGAAAAAGAGCGGATAGAAAATACCCTAAGCGAAGGAATCTTTCTAGGAAAATATATCTCGGAATACTCCCCTTTAAAGGAGTTCATCAGAGAGGAAAATACCCAAAGCACGCACTCCAAGCAAAATGAACTTTGGGAATTTTTACGCCACACCAAAAGATATTACGATCTCAATAACGTCTATTTCGTAAATGCCAAAACACTCGACTACTACACCCAAAACGGTTTTTTAAACCGCCTCGATATAAATAATCCGAGTAATGATTGGTATCTCAAAACGATCAATTCAAACAAGACTTGCTCGATGAATATCGATAGCGCGATGACGGGCAATCTCAATCTTTGGGTGGATTGCGTGGTGCAAGATAACGGGGGCGTACTCGGAGCGGCGGGATTTGGGATAGACGTATCCGAGGCGATACGACATCTCAAACATATCGACATCGGGCTAGGAACCAAAGCGATGCTCATCGACAAAGATAACGTCGTAAAACTCACGAATCTCTCCCGTGAATACGTCAATAAACCGCTGCAAGATTCCGGACTTTTTTCAAGTATAAGCGCGGAGAAGATTCTAAACAGTCTAAAAAACGACGTTTCGCACCTCTACTATGTAGACGCATCGCAAGAGGAGCGCTATCTCGTTATCTCTAGTCTCAATATCCTAGATTGGCGACTCGTGGTCGATTTTTCGACGGCGTACTATCAAAAATGGTACGATCTTTTGATCTACTCCGTCATAGCTATTAGCTTTGTCCTCCTTTTTTTATCGCAGCTTCAAGGGTATTTACTCATACAAAAGCACATTATAAAACCCATAGAGAATGTTGGTTTGGAGATGGAGCGCTACACCCCGAGCAGAGGATTTGACCCAAAGCAGTTTGAGCAGGAATCCGATGAGATTCATATACTTGTCCAAAGATTCTACGCGATGGATAAGCTCATCCAAAAAAGCCACACGTTTTTAGATGCGATGAATAAGTCGCTCAAAGTCGAGGTAAACAACAGGACGCAAGATCTAAGAAATACCGTCAGTCAATTAGAACGCTCAAACCACGAGCTCGCCGCCGCCAAAGAAGCGGCGCTCGTGGCACTCAAAGCAAGATCGGAGTTTATCAGTAGCGTCTCGCACGAGCTTCGAACTCCGCTCAATGCGATAATCAATTTTTCTGATATTATCATCGAGGATTTTGAGGAGATGCTCAAAGATGAAGGGTTACAAAAAGATACGAAAGATTACCTTGCAAGAATCCACAAAAACTCCCTCCATCTCCTCTCGCTCATCAACGACATCCTGGAGTTTTCCAAACTTGAAGCGAGCAAGGTGGAGTTAGAACTAGAATGTATCGATATTTCGGAGCTCACCAAACAAGTCTACCGTGACTACAAACCCTCCAAAGAGACGCTAGAAAAAATCGCCTATACCATCGACACCAAAGAAGAGCATCTCGTATCTTTCGTCGATAAAAAGCGGCTCACCCAAATACTCTACAACCTCCTCTCAAATGCTATTAAATTCACCGAGGAGGGATTTGTGGAGATAGTCTGCTTCCAAGAAAACGGAGATCCTATCATAGAGGTGAGAGATAGCGGCAAAGGAATCCCGAAAGAGCAACAAGTGCGTATATTTGAGCCTTTCTCGCAGGTAAATAAAAATGACAAGGGGACGGGACTAGGGCTAAATATCACCCATCGACTGTGTGCCCAAATGGACATCGAATTACAACTCACAAGCGACGTAGGAAAAGGGACGACGTTTCGATTGACTCTCCCGCGATGCGATAAGAAACATACACAATAAAGGCGACATATGGAAAAACTCACGAAAATCTTGATAGTCGATGACATCGAAGATAATAGATTAGTCATCAAATCCTCTCTAAGAACTCTCGAAGGGATAGAGATATTCGAGGCGCGTAACGGTGCCGAAGCTATCAAACTGATGCAAGAAAACAAAGCCGACATCGTACTTATGGATGTCCTTATGCCGGTGATGGACGGATTTGAAGCTACCGCGATCATCAAAGAATATTACCCCGAAGTACCCGTCATAGTCATCACCGCATTGAAAGATTCTCAAACCGAAGAGAAGATGCTAAGCGTGGGTGCGAGTGCATATCTCAAAAAACCTATCGATAGAAAATTACTCCGCTACAAGATAAGCACGTTTATCAAGATGCTCACGTCAAAAGATGCGGAGCGTGTTCACAAAGCCAAACATAGCGGTATCAACCCTTTTAATCAAAACGTCCGATGCTTTAAAACCTACTTTATGATTGCCGATGAAGAGAATCTTATGGATTTCGGCACTTGGATTTTGGATGCCTACTCACAAAGGCACGCCGCGGGCACCTTCCGCTTTGACGACATACTCGATGCGATATATTCGTATATGCACCTGTTGCTCAAAAAAGGGGAGATGACCCAAATCGTCCTAGAAGAAGATTTTGAATACCTCTATATCTGTATCGACGCAAGAAAAATAGAGACAAACAACGCAAAAATACTCGAAGAGATCGCCGATGACTGTATCCAAAAAGAGGGATTTGTCTACTTTAGAATCTCACTCACTCAAAAAGAGAGAAAGCCTCAACAAATAAAAACGGAGCAAAAACAAGAGGCGTTGCAAGAGAGTGATGTCAAAATCTTGCGGAAAAGCTCTACTGACCACCTCGTAAGCGCAAAAGAGTATATGGAAGAGTTCGAAGGGGAGATACCCGATCAGGTGTATGACCTCAAGGAGATTTTCGGCGAGTGGCAACTAGCCCTTGAGGATTTTAAAGAGAGCGGGGATGCCGCCTCGTTTTCACGCCTCCTAGAGCACATATCTAGTGTATCATCGATTCTAAATCAGCTCTATGACTTTATGTCTTTGGGCTATGCGATGGCATACCTCACCTCGATGCTCGGCAGGATGGATGTGAGTGCTTTTGATTCTCAAAAGAAAAAAACCCTCTCCGTGATGCTAAAAACCATCGAAGATGACCTCCAAAGTTGGTGGAAGAGTGTGTTTGTGACGAAAGAGGCGCAAAATATCTACTATCTCGATAGCTCTCTCTATAGCTCATGCCTGCAACTAGAGATGCTGCTAGAGAACAAGAATTTCGTCGAAGAGAGCGACGATGACGAGGGGCTAGAACTCTTCTAGCCTATTTTCCTAGATGATGTACGAAATACTTAGGGCTTATCGGTTTTGAGAATAGATACCCTTGGAGTCTGTCGCATCCTGCCTCTTTGAGTAGCTCGCACTGCTCTTGATGCTCTATCCCCTCGGCTATCACCTCTTTTCCTAGACAATGGGACAAATCGATGATAGTTCGCACTATATCCATACTCTTTTTATCATCAAGTATCAAATCTATAAAACTTTTATCTATCTTCACGATGTCTATCGGAAGTTTTTGGAGATACGAAAGAGAGGAAAAGCCCGTACCGAAGTCATCAAGCGCGATTCTAAACCCCATCTCCCGAAGCGCGCCCAAGGTTCTGCTTGCAAGCGATAAATTCTCGATAAGCATCGTCTCGGTCACTTCAAGCAAAAGATTTCTCGGTTCAAGCCCCCCGTTTTTCACGGCGTTTGCGACGTAGGTAATAAAATCAGATTCTTTTATTTGGAGTCCCGAAATGTTTATCGCCAATTCATCAAGACCGTACTCTTTAAAGTAGCCCTTTCCGATTTGTTCGCACGATCTTTCGATGATCCATCTGCCGAGATTTTTTATGTGCCCGTTTTGCTCCGCCAACGCGATAAATTCTATCGGAGGAATCTCGCCGAAATGTACGTTATTCCATCTCGCTAGCGTCTCTAGCCCCTTTACCTGCAATGTTTGCGCACAAACTATCGGTTGATATTTCAGATATATCTCACCGCATTTTTCGGCATCTTTGAGGATATTTTTGAGCTTGGAGATTCGAAGACTTTGACTACTCATCTCATTGTTGTAGAATCTATACCTGTTTTTCCCCTCATCTTTTGCCTTATACATCGCAATGTCGGCATACTTGATAAGCTCTTCGTGATTCCTCGTATCGAGCGGATACACGGAGATACCGACGCTACAGCTTACATTCACGACGTGACCGACGTTGAGGCGTACGTCTTTTTGCAAAGCACTCACGATCGCATCGGCGACCACTTGGATTTTGAGCGTCTCTTTCAGCTCCTCAAGGATGATGATAAATTCATCTCCGCCGAATCTCGCCACAGTATCGGTTTTTCTCGTGCACCCTTTGAGCCTTTTTGCCACCTCGATCAAAAGCTCATCCCCCGAAGAGTGCCCAAAGGTATCGTTGATATATTTGAAATTGTCCAAATCGACGAAAAGCACCGCAAAACCGCTCGTATCGGTATGTTTTGCCACGCACAACTCTTCGATTTTGTGCATGAGCATCTGTCTATTGGGTAGTCGCGTCAGACTATCGTATATCGAGATCTCCAATATTTTTTCGCTCATCTCTTTGTGCTTGGTGACGTCCGAAAAGATCGCTATATAGTGGGTAATCTCCCCTTTGTTTTTTATGGCGGTTATGGTGGTTTGGTGTACGCTTAGCTTGCCGCTTTTGGTTTTATCGGCTATTTGCCCGCTCCAGCTCCCCTGTTTTAAGAGGTCATTCCAAAACTTCTCATAAAACTCTTTGCCGTAGATTCCCGACTTGAGGATTGAGGGGTTGTGTCCGATAATCTCGTGCTTTTCGTATCCGGTGATGGCGCTAAACGCATTGTTGGCGTAAATAACCTTAATATCTCCGTCAGTTATAATAATCGCATCGTTCGCTTTATCAAAAGCCTCCTTGATGAGGCGCAAAAAGAGCGTCTCTTTGTGATTTTTCGAGATGTCGATGATCGATAAAAGCACCTCATCCCGAGATATACGCGAACCTTCGATATTCAGAATCCTCTCGGACATACTCGTTATTTGACACTGGCTCATCCCCTCTTGCATCTTAAACGCCAAGAGCCACTCCAAGAATCGTCCCCTGTCCTCAAACGCTATCGAAAGCGAGAGCGGTCTCCCGAACGCTTTATCCAAAGGGGGGAGGGAAAACATTTTTTGCGCCGATATATTCGTCTCGATAATCGTACCGTTTATATCGCAAACGATATATCCGATGGAGATGGCATTCAAGATTCCCGAGTACTTCGAGACGAGCGACTCCACTTTTACCTTGTCGTGTTTGAGCTCTTCGATGACTATCTCTTGCTCAAAAACCCTCAACTTTAGATCGATATACGACTTCTCGATCTCGGGCAGACTGCCCATCGCGATATTTCTTATTTCGTCTTTTGCCTTTTGTTGGGCGAGTTTTTTGAGTATGGCGTATTTATCTTCCATCTAAAATCTTTTTTCTTTGATAAACACAAATAAGCGGGTCTCATTTTTTTCACTCTTCAGCTCTATTTTGCCGTGCAGTTCAATATCGAGAATCGACTTGACGATTTTTATCCGCACTGCGTTAAAGTCATCTTCGTCTATCTCCGAGGTGTTTGATTTTACGAGTAGCGTTTGGAGGTATTTATACAAATCCCCCTGCCCGTCGTTTGCCGAAACGCTAAACTTTATATATTCGCCCTCTTTACAAAGTCCCAAAACAAGCTGTGTCGTCTCTTCGTTTATAAAATAGTTATCGTAGATTCCGAATATGCTTTGAAAAAGATAGCGTATCTCGTCGATGTAGCCGTAATACTCGATTTTCTCCTTGTTTTCAAACGATTTTATGACCGCGCCGTTCCCTTTTTTAGAGGAGTAGACCTCTTGGATAAATGCGATAGCTTCTCCTAAATCAAAATACTCTCTACTTTTTGAAATCGCAAAAAAATCTTTCGTATTATCGATAGCATCTAGCAGTTCCCGCAACGAGGCGGCACTCGCTTTTTGGAATCCTAAGAGTTTTTGCTTGTCTATCGGCTCGTATTCGGCATCCTCTATCAGCTCTTTTATATTATTGGAGAGCGAGACGAGCGGTGCTCTCCATTGTGCCGTAGCACTCTGTAAAAATCCGTTGATTCCGAAAATAGTCGATCTATGAATGTGGACTCTTTCGAGTTGCGCAATTTTATCTATCTCCCTTTGTCTTTGATCGAGATTACGATTTCTTTCCGATTCTATCTCGGTGATATTGCTAAACACTACGACAAATTTTTTATTAATAACATCGAGTTGATTCACGTTTACGGAGAAAACGTATTGTTTTTCATTCTTTACGAAGAGTGCTTTTCTCTGTCTCTTTTGCCCCCCTATTATCGCTTCGACCCAACTCTGCCCATCCTCTTCGATGCCCCCTTTTTTCAAAAAACTCGGATCGCCGGAGACGTTTTCAAACAATTCACAGATACATCGATATTTGAGCTTAAACTCCTCTAGCGTATGGAAATCGCTGAAAAAATCAAAAAAGCCCTGATTGACATCAAGAATCTCATCCCCTCCCCTCGTCACCACTACGATCGCCTGCTCGGCATCGAGGAGTGCGGAGATATATTTTTCTCGGGAGTTTAGCTCGCTATTGAGTCGTACTAGCTCTCTGTTTGCCTCCTCTAAAATAGTGCGTTGTTTGTTTTGCTCTTCATACACCATTTTGAGTTCGATATACGCCGTCTGGAGCTCTTCATTAGAGCTTTGGAGTTCTTCGTTGCTCGTCTCTAACTCTTCATTCGTCGCTTGGAGCTCTTCGTTGGAGCTTTGGAGTTCTTCATTCGTCGCTTGGAGCTCTTCGTTGCTCGTCTCTAGCTCTTCGACGACGGTTTGGAGATGCTCTTTGGTCGCATCCAGCTCGTCTTGGAGGTATTTGATTTTATTGGCTTCGTCGGCATTCTCGTCTATTTTTATGTCACTCACGCCGACCTCATCCTCAAAAAACAGCACCAAGTATCCGCTAGAAGGATTTGGGATAGGGAAAATATATATGGTGATTTTGACCTGCGTTCCGTTGAGGGTTATGACCCTCCCTTTGCTTTTTTGCTCCGTTTTGTTTTTTGCCGCTTTAAAAAGGAGTGAGCGAAAATCAACGGAGAGGTCTGTATTGATCATTTTCGTAAAATTGAGATTTATCGCCCCTTTGGGCAAAGAAGCTAAACCGCCTAGATCTCCTTTTACAAACATCAAATTCGCGTTGTCATCGACTACGACGCACTTTTGGACAAATGATCCTAGGAGGGTTTTTTTGATAACGTCTTCTAAGCCCTCCTCTTTTTTTGCTACCGTTTTTGAGTGCATAGAGGGTTTCTTGGTCACGGGCAAGAGGATGTCGAATAGTTGCGGTTTAATATCGGGTCTGCTTTTAAAGATTTTAAACTTCGAGGAGAGGGTGGAGAAATATACCGAGGATTTTCCGAGTGATTCGGATTTTCCCAAAAATAAGATTCCTCCCGGTTTTAGGGAGTGTTGGAAATTGAGCAATGTCTTTTGTTGTACTTCGGCTTCGAAATAGATAAGAAGATTCCTACATATAACCAAATCTAGTCGTAAAAACGACGGGTCTCTTAGGAGGTTGTGTTTGGAGAAAATCACCTTCTCTCGCAGCGCGCGCACCACTTCTAGGTAGCTCCCTCTCCTTTTAAAGTATCTATCGATGTATTTTTTCGGGATGCTTGCGGCGATGATTTCAGGATAGAGTCCGCTTCTCGCCTGCCCTAAAGAGGTATCGTCTATGTCGGTGGCAAAGATATGGATATTCAGCGTCTTGTTGTATTTCTCGGCAATATCGGAAATCACCATCGCGATCGTATACGCCTCCTCTCCCGTAGCGCATCCCGCCGACCACACGCGAATCTCATCGGTCGTTAGATTTTCGATATATCCGTCCAATACGTTCCCGAGGGCTTCAAAAGCTTCGGAATCTCGGTAAAAGGAGGTCACTCCTATGAGGATGTCGTTGTAAAGCAAGGATATTTCAGAAGCGTTGCTTTTGAGGTATTCGAGGTATTCGCCGAGGGTTTTTACCTTGACCGAACTCATACGCCGCTCGATTCTTCGTGCGATAGTGGCGGTTTTGTACGCCGAAAAATCTATGTCAAACGAGTGGTTTAAGATACTAAAAACCTCGTGCAATTCACTAATAGACGCTACGTCTTCTATCTCTTCGTCGTGCATTTCCTCGTTTGAAACATACCGCTTGATATACTCGCCGATCTCTTCGGGAGGGAGTATTTTTTCGGTAGCTTTAGATTCTATTGCAGCCACGGGCATACCGTCGTATTTAGAGCTTTTAGGGTCTTGGGCTATCGTCAAACCTCCCGATGCCTTGATGGCTTTTAGTCCGCTCGCACCATCGCTCCCCGTACCCGAGAGTATAATCCCTACCGCCCTCTCCCCTTTCTCTTGTGCCAATGAGATAAAAAGGGTGTCGATAGAGGGTTTCGGACCTATCAGTTGCTCGGGAATAGCGATCTCGAATTTGCCGTTTTTGACGGTAACGTTCGCATTGGAAGGGGTGACGTAAATCTTGTTTGACTGGATGTGGAGTCCTTGACTTATCTCTTGTACTTCAAGACCCGTGTTACGCGAGAGTATCTCGGTGAGCATACTTTTATATTGCGGGTTGAGGTGTTGGGCTATTATGTAGCTCACGGGGAGAGATTCTTCGCTTAGCGTAGGCAAAAACACCTTGAGCGCCTCGATCCCTCCGGCACTCGAACCGATACCGACTAAATACAAGTCTTTAAAATCATACGCCATTTTACTCCCCCCTTCGGGTATCTATTTTCATCGTAAACTTCGCTCCGAGCGTAGTATTTTGGGCATCTATACTGCCGCCGAAATGCTCCGTCAAGATAGTCTTTACCGCAAAAAGCCCCAATCCCACGTTATTTAACGACTTTTTCGTCGAATAATAGGGGTCAAAAACCGCGTCCAAATCCTCTATCCCGCCGCAATTATCACTCACCTCTATGACCAAAAAATCTCCCGCTAAAAAGGTGGTGACGCTCACATCCGCAGATGCCAATCGCCGCACGACGACTACGTCTAGTATATTGTTCATTATCTCGATTATTATTCTACTAAGTGCGCTTTTAAAACCGTAAACGGTTCCCTCGTACTCCAAAGTGCTCTTGAATGAAATATTTTTTTCGCTAAACGAGGGCTTGAGTGCAGCCAAAGTCTCTTCTATCACCGCCGATGGATAAAAATCGCTCTTGTATCCCTCGGGCTTGAAATATCCCGAAAAAGCGGTAATCTTCTCCGACATATCCTCGATGAGCGACAAGGTATCTTTTTCAAACTTCTCTACAAACGCATCGTCTATCGCGTCATTTTCATACGCGGTACGGACATCCTCCACGAGCATCCCCAGTACGGTGATAGGCTGTCTCCAGTGGTGCGCTATTTGCATCAGCAGCTCTTTTTTGATTCTGTGCTTCATATTCGCATCTTCTATCGCCCGCACTTCGTGCTCATTCAAATCTTTTTGCCGCATCTCCTCTTTATAGTCTTCGTGGAGTTTTTGTTGTCGTGCTAGCTCATCGGCAAACTCGGTCATCTCGTGTTCGACGGCGACGAATGCGACTATATCGCCATTTTCATCTACTATCGGGGCGATGGTTACGTCCACTTGATAGAGTTCGCCCGCTTTTGTTCTATTGGTCACCCTCCCTCTCCAAACCTTGAGCGCCAATATATTCGCCCACATATCGGCATAAAAGGAGCGTTCGTGCATCCCCGATTTTAGGATGTTTGCGTTTTTTCCGACGACTTCATTTTTTTCGTATCCGGTTCTTTTTAAAAACGCTTCATTCGCATACGCTATCACCCCGTCTATATCGGTGATAATTACGCTTTGAGGCATCACGGAGAAAACCTGCGTAATCCTGTCGTTGCTCAAAAAAACGGCTTTGCCCTCACCCTGTTCATCGCTCACTACCTTGAGCCGCTCTTTGAAAAAAAACTTTTTTATTTTTCTCGCATAAGCTATGTCTTCGCCGCTCCACTCTTCGCATCTTAGATTTACTGCTTGATTCCAAGTCTCGAAAGATTTACGGGGAGAGATGTGGAGCTCGCCGTTTTTGGTGTAGAGTTTCTTTATCGGCTGTCCCGCCCAAGCGATGTTTTTTTGCATCTCGGGTCGGAGCCATATGATAAAATTTTCTTTGTCGATTCTCAAAATCAAAACACCCGAGATTTTCCGTTTTATTTTTTCAAATGTCGGATTGAGCGCGGCAAGCGAATTGCAAAAATAGACATCTTCGTTTATTTTACTCTTGACGTTGTCGAGTATCTTTTGTATCTGCTCCTTGGCTATGTCGATTCCGTAAAGGGAGATATTTGCCTTTGAGATTATCGCCACCCCTTTGGCTTCGATTATCATTAACAATAGTTTTTTCACATTTGCGTCATTGAGCATAAAAAGTCTATTGTTTATCTCGTCATCAAGATGTTCGTAAAGATAGCTAAGCGCGGCTATTTTGGTATTTTGCAAGGTGTTTATTTCGGAAATCTCTCTGTTTTCGATAGCGCCGGAGACTATTTTTGCCGCACGCTCACACCACATACGTCGCTCCAAAGAGATGTATTTAGAAGTGTTGTCGTGGCACGCGATAAGCCCCCAAAGTCTCCCTCGCACTACGATAGAAATACTCATCGACCCTGCGACCGACATATTTTCGAGATACTCTACGTGTATAGGGGCGACTCCCCGTGAGTGGATAAAACTCATATCTAAAGGATTTAAACTAGGAATCGTCTCCTTGGCAAGTACTCGAACCGCTATGTTTTTTACCGATTCGATAAGGCGGACGGGGGATTTTTCATAAAGCCTCCTTGCGCTCTCGGGTATGTCGGATGCGGGGAAAGTATGCCCCAAAAACGATTCTATGCTATCTGATTTTGACTCACACAGCACTTCGCCGTCGAAATTTTTATCAAACTTATAGAGCATCACCCTATCATACCCCGTGTATTCCCTGATAGCGTCGAGCGAGACGGAAAATATCTCGTCGATGTTATTAGAATCGAGTATCGCATCGGATATTTTCTCTATAAATACCGTATGCGAAAGGGGCGAATCCTCAGAATCCTCTTTTTGAAACTCCGCTACGACGATGTCCCCTTTTTGTATGATCCTTACGATACGACCTTTAAAAATAATCTCTTTGGGGGTGTCGCCGTTTTTTTCGGCAATATCGGGTGAAAAGGGGGCTAGTTCTTTGTAATCATCTATTTTTGTATCGAGTTTTATCGCTTGTTCTAGTCCTAAAAACTCCGTAAGATTTTCCGAATATAAAACAATCGTATTAGATTTTAGCTCATATCCCAGTAGCGCCCCAAAGGGCTGAATGAACTGCGGAGTGTGGATAGGATCGGTATTGCACCGCCGGAGGGCTTCCTCTATCTCTTCATCGCTCATTACTACCTCTCACCCAAAAAGTAAAATATTTTCATAACTACAGAACATTCTACAATAAAAATATTTATAATAGTTTGTCGTTAATGTTATAATCATCTAAAGGATACCTTTAGAAAAAACACGAGGTTTGAAGATGAAAGATGCGACATCACGAAACATCCAAGAGAGGCTGAAATATTTGAGTGCCCATTTTCACGAAGCGGTACAGGAAAACGGCTACGCAAAGGCACTCTTTGAAGGGAAGATGGATAAAACGAAATACCGTGAATGGCTACTGCGCTATTACGCTTTTCACGCCTCCGTAGAACCGAAACTCCTAGCTTTTTCTCCTATGTTTGAGCAACACGGTATCGACATAGCGGAGCGAATGCGAGTCGAAAAACTAAAAGACGACCTGTGCGCCCTTGCACCGCAAGAGACATTTACGTGCAGCAAAGCCGACACGCCCAAGATAGATACTTTTGGCGAAGCGGTGGGTGCACTCTACGTCCTAGAAGGCTCTACGATGGGGGGCGAGATCATCAAAAACGAGATCATAAAACAGCTTGGAGAAGATACCCCTACGACCTATTTTTATCCTTACGGAGAGCGAAAAATGGAGATGTGGGTACGATACCTAGGGTCGCTTGAGGAGATTTCGGCGAGCTTGCAAAAAAATGAGGAGATCATTCTAGGGGCTTGCGCTACTTTTTTGTATATGGACAAAGCGATGCGCTAAAAATACAAAAGCTTCGCACAAACCAAGACTATGAGCATACCCCCAAACATCACATAGTGGAGTTTGTCGTGTATCGCCGCGCGACTAGCCTGTGGGAGCATCGTATGGATAGTGGGCATCAGATAAAAGAGCGAAACGAGCGTCAAGGCGACAACGACTTTTATCCACAAAACCGCACCCATCGTATGAAAATATAAAAGTGTGATACCGCTAAGGGCGAGAATAGCGACGTTTATCCTCATAATAGCCCTCGTGCGGCGGCTAAGGAGCGTCTCTACGCTATCTAAGGTCTCAGAATCTATATCGCTGTTTCTAAATTTCGGATCGATGATAAACGTCCAAAAAAATACCGTCCCCATAAACAAAATCGCCGTAAAAATATGGACGATCTTTAAAACTAAATACTCTATCCCAGCCTCCTAGTAGCGTTTTATGCTTTTACTGTTTCTGCCCTCGTTGTTCACCACGTCCGGATCACTCACCGCTTTGTTTGGGGCAGTCTCAAAATCTATGTAATAGTGGGTGATATTGGAATCAGAGTATTTGTTGTAATACAAAAATTGCAGAGAGTTATTGAGCTCGACGTTTGCCATTTTTTTGCCGGTGTTGCCGTTACTATTTATAGTATACGTCACGATACCCGCGGCAGGATTCCCGCCGTTATTACAAGTATAGTCGCTCACTTTCGTATCATCCGTCGCAAAAATCTCGGTATTTTGATTCCCGTTTATCCACCACAGAGCACTGCTCGGACTTTGAGCACCGATCCCTGCGCAACCTGCGGTAACACTCGGATCGCAATAGACCTCGTAGTACATTGTGCCGTTTGTTGGACTGACAGTAGCATATACATCCAGAGGATTGAGCCGTCCGTAGTAGAATGTCGCGCCACCACTATCAAGGGCACTTTTATTTCCCTCTACGCCATCGGTATTTCGTGCGGTAATATTGACATCGCTCACATTTACGACAAAAGGTATTTCGGGTTTGCTGCTGTTATGTTCAAAGCTAAAGTTCCGATCATTTACGGTTGCCTCGCCTCCCGCAAACATATTTGCAAAAAGGGTGATATTAAAATCGCTCGGCAACACTAGGGGCAAAGTCGTCACCGTGTCATTCACCTCAAAGCTCACGTTTGTATCTTTTGCATAAGCGCTTCCATTGTATCCCTCGGTCAGCGCCCCTTGTTTATTTACCGCTTGCACTAGAAAGCTTTGTATAGTAGCGCCGCTCACGCTTGCATTATTTGAGACGTAGGTATAAGCGTTGTCAAAACCGTTTGCAAGATTTACGGTAGTGATATTAAACTCATAAGGGATGACTTCAAAATAATTTGAAGCGCCGCAGACGTTACACCCTACTCTTCTATCGCTATCGCTCACGGGAGTATCGGAGCAGTTGTTTTCTATACATTCCGTCCCTCGCACATCCTCACTCGTCCAAACAGAATCGCTATATTGCACGATTAGATTTCCTACGTCGCTGTAATTAAAATCTGCTTTTTCGCCGTTTGCCGCCGTAAAATTAGAAATATTAAACTCACTCGCCAAAGAGCCGTTTATGTCGGTAGCATTTATCTCTATGCCGCTTTGCGGATAAGTTTGCGAATACCCATCGACTACTTCTATATTCATCTCATCTTCGTAGTGTTCGCCCGATTTATACGGCGGAATCGCATCGATATTTATATTAAATTTTTCGGGCTTTACCGAGAAAGTATCATATGAGCAACCTGCTTTATCTGCACCGCTTACTTTCCACTTGAACTGAATTTTTGCTTTTTGTATTGCTTTGTCAATGTTGAAAAAAACTAATTGCGGATTTGTGACGTTGAGATCTTCTATTTGCACCCAAGCACTTGCAAGCTCATCCACATCTCCGTATGGACAGGTGCTTTCCTGCACCACCCTAGCCTGCAAATCCGTACCGTCAAAAGGTTTTAGCCCCGTATAGTCTTGATTTAACGACGCTACGCTTATATTAAACTCTTTTCCCGTGCCTGCTACTTTCGTATATATTCTTGAGTCGGTATAGCTTGTAGCAGATGGATGTCCGTTGTCCGAAGCGTTGACAAACGGAGCAAATAAAGCAAGAATTTCTGATTCGTCCAAAGAACGGGGATAGATGCGTAGCTCCTGATAAGTGCCGCTAAAATAAGAATCTCCCGAACAATTACTCCATGGTCTCGCGATATAGACGTAATCATTTCCGCTCACGGGATCGGTAGCCGAACTATCGCTATCTACCAAAACTCCGTTTAAATAGGTTTTCATTTGATTCGTATCAGAGTAATACACCGATGCCAAAGTTATGTCTTGATGTTCAAAGTCTGTTGGACTATAGAGGTTAAATTGATTCTGCACACCGCAAAAAGGTCCAAACTGCGTCACCCCTTTGCCAAGACGCCCGCAATCCCCCTCACTCCTTGTGTTTATCAACCAATGCGCGCCGTTATTGCTACAAGTATCTCCTGACCCCATCCCAAAATAAAGCGCCCAAATACGATTAGGCGACCAGTTGTATCTAAATCTCGCAAATACGGTATATCCTTGCGTGTATGTGAAACTAAACTTATTATTTGTCCTTGCGTATTGACTATGCAATTCATACGCCGTTCCCGCGGTATCGGTATTAAATCGCAAGCCTCTAATACCCATCCCTAAATCGATACATTTTGGATTATTATACGCTGTGGCGTGGTTATTATTGCCGCTGATGTCGGTAATATTTGTCACGCTATTTCCCGGAGTACAATCGCTAAAGGTATAATGGATAGCGGGACCGGTAGAATATGCAGTACATACATTTTGAGAACCCGAACAAATAGTCGGGCAAGAACCCATAACGGCACTAGAGTTGTCAATGCTCACACAGGCATATGACTGCGTGAGCGTTAGGTTGCCATATACTAAGGAACCGTCTCGAACATATATTCGGTTGCCGCTCGCATGAATACTTATCAAAGTGCTACTATCGCCTATGTCGCTATTTCTGATCGTCACATCGCCTACGCTAGATATGCTTCCGCTCTCCATAGTTGCGTTTCTAATCGTAGTACTCCATCCGTTTCCGACAAAATCACCTTTTAGTTCACCGCCATCAATAGAAATTCCAAAATTTATGGTAGCTCCGCCAAGCAAATCGGTATCTTCGGTATCAAGATCATTTGCGTACAATTTTCCTGCTACGCTTCCTCCTGTTAGTTTAATGTTGTTACCGGATGCGGTCAAATCACCGTAGAAAATCGTATTATCTGCCGTTATGGTATTTCCGCCTGCATAGACATCTCCGTATACCATACAGTCTTCAAAGTCAATTTTATTGCTCCCTGCATAAACATCGCCGTAAAATACCGTACTGCTAGCAGTAATTTTATTGCTCGTAGAGTTTGCATCTCCACCTACATAACTATCCGACAGGTCAATTTTGCCTCCGGTATAAAGGCTGCCGGTAATATTTGCATCTTTAATATCGATATTCGCACTGCTTGCTACGACAGAACCATAAATTTGGGTCGATACGCCATCAATATCTATTTTTCCATAGTCCGAAGCCAAATTAATTAAGTGTGTGCTATTCCCGATGGTAGCCCTAGAGATGCTATAGCCTTTTGCGGCTACAATGTTTGCGTCCGTATTGGCTATTACAATATCTCCGCTACTTAATGTTACTTTCCCGTCTCCCGTGCAAGTATACGTCGTACCGCTCACGCTCCAACTCGTAGAGCAACTTGGGTACTGTCCTAAAGAGAGGTTATATGTGGCAGCATTTAGAAAAGAGAGGGTGAAAAATAGCAAAAACGCCATTTTTGGTAAAAATTTCATTGCGTAACTCCTAATGGCTTACGTATTGTTTTTTGCGATTCATTGTAGCACAATAATTAAGATACACTTCATAAATTTTTCTGAATGATTGTTGAAAAAATATTTTAGTTTAGCTTGTCACAGCTATGGCAGAGGTCTTCGTCGGGGCAGTTAAAACATGCGGGAGCACGTTTGCCGATAAGGTCGTAGAGATATTTTTTCCAACGGATCTCTTTTGGTTTTTTTGCGGCTAGATTCGGGAAATGTTCAGACATATACGTATGCATCTCCGCTCTAGATGCAAAGCCCATATCTTCATAGAGGTGATTCGGTAAAGTCGATTTTTGAGCTACCAAAGGAGCGACGTGCTCCTTTGCATAGGAATCTTTGGCGTAGCTACGGAGTAATTCGATTATAGAGCGGATATATCCATCCGTGTCGTTAACTATTTCCACCTCGTACACACCTTACATATCTCGTAGTGTCTTTGTCGTGGTATTGTATTTCACCCGTACTGATATTTATATCATACGAATAAATCGTCATACCCGAATTTTTTCTATTGATAGTGCTCGACCAATAGCTTCCGTTTCCGTCAAACGTTTGGAATGCGCTTTTTATTTTCACGCTATTATTGAGATCGGTGATGAGATTGAGCTCGTTTATGTTCGGCATCCTCCAATCGCTCCTACCATCCAAACTCAAGCCGTCGCAGTAGGTAATCCCATTTTCCCAAGTGGCGCTCGTATTGACGTCATCCTGCCATACCAAGCTCGTACCCGTATCGACTACGACTCCCGTGTTTTTTCTGACAAAAAGCGAAGGCTCTATGAAAGCCGATGTCTCGTATACGCATCTTATCGCATAGGTCGAAGTGTTGGTCTCTAGCGACACGTTACCGTCGGAGAATGACACCGCCCAAGCACCGTTTGTACTATTTATATCGCTCGTCCAATATTTGATAGTATCGGCATATACAAATTCACTCGCTATAAGCGCTCCCGATGTTTTCCCGTGGTCTACAAGCTCCTGAAGCTCTATCATAGTAGGCAATCTCCAATCTCCGGCAACAGCCGCTCCTTCGTGCGTCGTTACGTTGGTATCGCAATATGTTTTCGCTTGCGACCAAGTATAAGATTCACTGTTATTGTCCGCTCCATCTAGCCAATACAGCTCCATAGCGGTATCATCTACGAAATCGGTTCCCGCGTCGCTATACCCTTTTGTCCACCCTTTTTGTAAATCACCGTCGTCATAGTTCGTATAGCTCTGAGACAATAGCTGTCCTGTAGCGACTAAGAACTTCTCATCGCCCGTGGTAAACGTGGTCGTGTTGTCGTCCATGGTTTGTCCCCAGTGGTCGGTCATATTTTGGACGATTATCGAATAGGTACTGTCTTCCGAGAGGGTGCTGCTAACCGTACAAGTCAAGGTGTAATCGGTACTGTTATATGTGAGCGGGGCATTACAAATCGAAGCACTTCCTCCGTCTTGGATGTCTATATATGCCGTATCCGTCGCCGCGGTAGAATTAATATCTTTTGAGAACTTGATAACGATAGAAGGGGTGAAGATTCCCACGTTTTGATCATCGCTTATCGTCAAGCCGCTATCGGCATCTATCAAATAGAAGCCCGTGATATTGGCATCTATCGTATCGACATTCGCTATACCGACCGTAACGACGATAGTAAAATCTCCATCGCTCACAGAGATATTAAACTCATCGCTTCCGCTTTGATCGGCAAGCGGTGTATAGGTTACGTTCCCGTCATTCGCCCCCACGTCGCCGTCTATATTGGTAATATCTAGCGTCCCTTTTGTAGGTTGATCGCTTATTGCGATAGTCAAATCACTAACGGTCATATTGGTTTCTGTGATATTGAATTCGGATAAACGCATCCACTCTATCAAGGTAGCATTTCGGATAGTGTCTTGTATGGTGAAGTTTTTCCCGAACGGAGAATCGAGCACGGGCGTGATAGTGATATTCACGTCGCAAGTACTGCTATACGCTACGCCGTCATATACTCTAAACTGAAATGCATCCGTGCCGTAGACGTTGTTATTTGGAGAGTAGGAGAAGTTTCCTTCCGATGCCAAAAACGCGACACCGTTTTGTGCATCAACTCCCGTTTTGTGAAACGTAACGCTATCACCGTCCGCGTCCGCATATAAGAGTGCTGTCGTCGTTGTGTAATCTTCATCTTCGAATATTGTGATATTTTTGTCCGAACAAGTAGGCGCGGTATTGCTCACCGCTGCGGCACCCACGACCACCGTGATACCTTGGTCTACGCTTGAACCGTTTGTGTCGCTTATCCTGACGATAAGCTCATATATATCATCACCGTTACTGTCTCCCGGACTGGCGCTCACAAATGAGAGCGTACCGTCGGTAGCCAAGATGAACGTATTATTGTCATCCCCTCCAACATTGGTGAAAGTCAATGAACTATTAGTATCGTCCACATCGGTCGCGTTTAAATCCGCTATCGCCGTAGCGGTAGCATCTACCGTAAACGTGGTAGGTCCGTAATATATAGGCGCGTCATTGACGGCAACTACGGCTATATTCATCGTGAGCGTACCACTCCATTCCGTACCGTTGTAGACTCTATACGTAAAACTTCCCGTACCGCTCGTATTGGCGACGGGAACAAAGTTGAGATTCGCGATACTCGCCGCAGTCACAATATCGTTTGCCACTACGCTTACTCCATTGTTTTTCAGCACGCCCAATGAGGCAGAAGGCAATGAAAGAATCTGAAGATTACTCAAAGATCCGCTTAAAGGAAAGGCAAAATCGGTGGATGCAAACGTCGCCGTTTGATCCTCTATCACGTTTTTGGTTTTTTGATCCAAAACAAAAACCGTAACGGTTTTAGGGGTACTGTTGTCATCCCCGTCCTGCACGCCGTATTGGAAGCTGTCAAATGCACTCACTCCGCCCGTATCGGTAAATGTAAAAGCTCCGGTTACGCTATTGGTGATGGTCACCGTTCCGTTTGAAGGCGGTGTAACTATATAGTACACAAATGTGCTATCGTCGGTATCACTTGCGGTTAGCGTGCCCGTAGTAGAATCATTAATAACGCCGTAGTGCTGTTCTAGTGTCGCAGAGGGAACATTATTGGTCGTAAGTCCTAAACTCCCTTTTAAGGCGTTCTTCGCGGATGCCTCACTAGGTATACTCCCCACAGGTATGCTCGTATACGTGGTGATGAGGCTTTCAAAGTCGGTAACGGTTTGCACGTTTACACTCGAAAAAAATCCGTCTTTCATAGTGTCGGTTATCGTTATTACCGCATCAAATCTGTCATCATCGATAGTCTGCAAGAATCTTGCTATGTTTATTACTTTTTGGATATTGGCGTTTGAAGTACTTCGAGAGTATCCCGCAAGCTCAAACGGTGTTATGAGCCTATCATACGGTATATCTTCGCTATCGACTACGCCTAGGGTTGCTTTGCCGACTTTTATAGTAATAAGGTCACCCGCTTTATACGATATACTTCCATCTTCTCCCGTGACGCCCGACCCGCCCGAGGATGTCGTATAATCGGCTCCTTCCACTCTAGAATCGACCAAATACGCCGTGAGCCATTCATCTTTTTTGTCGTTATTACATCCGGAAATAAATACACTTGCAAGTATTCCAAGTATCGCGATTCTAAGGATTTTTTTGACATTAAAATAAGTAAACATACCAACCCTTGATGAGAATATTGAAAATTGACTAGCAAATACAATTCCCCATTTTAACCGCTTGTATTGTAAAATTGCCATAAACATAGAAACTTTGCACAGTATGGAGAGACTTAATGGGTCAGACGATAACCGAAAAAATTTTTAGTGCCCACGTCGGGCGAGAAGTATATAGCGACGAGATAGTGCGCTCCCCTATCGACATGGTCATAGGCAACGACATCACCACCCCTATCTCAATAAAGGCATTTAGAGAAAGCGGCGCGAAAAAACTCGCAAATCCCGACGGATTCTCTATCGTGATGGACCACTTCATCCCCGCAAAAGACATTGCGAGCGCCAATCAAGCCAAGATCAGCAGGGATTTTGCCTACGAGCACGACCTCAAGAATTTCTTTGACGAAAAAGACATGGGAATCGAGCACGCATTGCTTCCCGAAAAAGGGCTTGTGATCCCGGGGGATGTTATTATCGGCGCTGATTCCCACACCTGTACGCACGGCGCTTTGGGGGCGTTTGCGACAGGGATGGGAAGTACCGATTTGGCATTTGCGATGGTGACGGGGGAAAACTGGTTTAAAGTACCAAAAAGCATCAAGGTGATCTTTAGCGGAAAACCGCAAAAGTATGTCTACGGCAAAGACCTCATCCTAGAGATCATCCGACAAATAGGAGTCGACGGCGCGCTCTACCAAGCACTCGAATTTACAGGCAATACGATTCCCCACCTTAGTATGGACGATAGATTTTCCCTTTGCAATATGGCAATAGAAGCGGGAGCAAAAAACGGTATAGTCGCGGTGGACGACGTGACCAAAGCGTTTTTGGCGGATAAGAATCTAAGAGCTGAGCCGAAGTATTTCTACTCCGATTCTGATGCCGTGTATGCACAAACCATCGAGATAGACGTTAGCAAGCTTGAACCCGTAGTCGCCTATCCGTTTTTGCCTAGCAACGGTAAAAGTATCAGCGTTGCCGCAAAAGATGACCTCAAAATCGACCAAGTCTTCATCGGCAGCTGCACCAACGGGAGAATCGAAGATTTACGTATCGCTGCGGATTTTTTGAAAGGGAAAAAAGTCGCCAAACACACCCGAATGATCATCACCCCCGCCACCCAAAAAATCCTCCTCCAAGCCCAAAAAGAGGGACTTATGGAGATATTCGTAGCAGCAGGCGCGGTAGTGAGCAATCCTACCTGCGGCGCGTGCCTAGGGGGCTATATGGGTATACTCGGCGATAATGAGCGGTGCGTCTCCACGACCAATAGAAACTTCGTCGGACGTATGGGTGCTAGAAGTAGCGAAGTCTACCTCGCTAACTCCGCCGTAGCCGCTGCTAGCGCTATAGCAGGCAAACTCGTAGACCCGAGAGATTTTTAATAAAGGAATTATTTTGAGCATAGATTTAAAAAGATTGGAATCCCTCTCTAGCCTAGAGATACCAAAAGAGAAAGAGGAGGCGCTCAAAGCGCAATTAAACGACATCGTAGGATTTGTCGAAGTGCTAAACTCACTCGACGTATCACACGTGGATGCGACCTATTCCACACTAGAGGGCGGCACGCCGATGCGCGAAGATGTAGCGAGTAGAAACAGCGAAATATCCGAAACCATACTCAAAAATGCCCCGAAAAGCGAAGACGGATTCTTTATCGTCCCCAAGATCATAGAGTAATTTTTGGTAGCGATACTCGAAGAATCCGAACTCCTTGCGAGATTCAGTCTTAGCGACATCAATAGCTTCTATGAGCTAGAGTTTACCCTTGGTCCTTCCGCATTGCGCGATGAGCTTTTGAAGTTTGATTTTCAAAACAGCTTTGAGAGCTTTACCCCTATCTACAAAGTCGCCAATATCACCGTAGGGAGCAACTATATGGGGAGGGCCTTTATCCATATTGAGGAGGAGAGCTTCGAAGAAGAGCTTTCCCTTTTTTGACGCTACTCCTTAAACCGCTTTATAAACTGCAAAAGCATCTCTCCGTTTAGCTCATCTTTCATCTTGCTACGCATCAGGCTAAACGCCTCAAAGCTACTCAAAGGTTCTTTGTACGAGCGTCTCGTCGTCAAAGCATCGAAGATGTCGGCGATGGCTACGATTTGGGCAAATTTCCCGAGGGTCGATGCGTCTTTTCCGTCAGGATACCCTTTGCCGTCGAGTTTTTCGTGATGATGGCGAACGATGTCTCGGATGATTTCGTTTTTCTCGCCGTTTCGCTCCAATATCTCCGCGCCAAAAGCGGGGTGATTCTTCATCGCTGCAAATTCGGCTTCGTCTAATTTTCCGTTTTTGTTGATGATAGAAGAATCTATCTCACTCTTTCCTATGTCGTGTAATAACGCCCCTTCCGCCAAAAGGCGCATCTCTTCTTTGTTTAATCCTAGCTGCTGCCCGAGACTGATGGCATACATACAGACGTTGATACTGTGGGTATAGGTGTAGTAGTCGTGCGACGAGACCTTCATCAGGCTCAAAAACGCTTTTTTATCGGATGTGATTTGCTCCAGCAAACCCTCTGCCGCCTGTTTTGCATCCCCGATACTCTCTTTGGTGATGTTCTCGGAAAAGAGGCGGTTCATTACGTTTGAGGCGGAAGAGTAGAGCATTTTTGATTTCTTTTCCAAGATTATCGGATTGTCTTTGCTATAAGCGTCCATTTGATCGGCGGTGTATTTTTCATAGAGCGCTTCATCGTATCGATTGATATAGAGTACTTCTATCCCGTTTTTTTCGATTTTTTCGAGTGTTGCGATGCTAATAATGCTATTTTTCGTCACAAACAAAACAAACTTGTCATTAAGTTTGATATAAATGTCAAAACTCGGGCAACTATCCTCTAATAGCGAAGATACCGGTATAGGCTTATAATCTCTGCTAAAAAAATCTAATTCATTCATCGTTTTTCTAAAAGCTCTAATACCTCGTAAAAATTGAGGTATCCGACCTCTCCCTCCCCATTCTCCGCCCAAGACGCTCTTTTTATAGCAAAGGAATCGGTGATAATATAATGCTCGCTCGTCGCTAACACGGGGTAACTCTTCTTGACGTATTCACCGCCTTCCATAGTCTCATAATAGAGGGCTATCTCACGCACCGACATCAGATTTTCACACGATCCCTCTTCGTCGCTCAACTCCCATTTCGCCAAACCTACGATTATGCGTTGCACGTTACCCCCTTTTTATTTTTAACGCTTCATTATACATCTCTTCGTACTTTCTCGCACTCTCCTCCCAAGTAAAACGCTTCTCCATCGCCCTTTTTTGCATAGCGCTTATCGCTTTTTTATTATTATAATACGTATACGTCGCCCAACCTACGGTATTAAAAAGCGAATTCGCATCCAATGCGTAAAACTTAAACCCATCCCCTTTTTGTGCATACTCGTTGAAATTCTCCACCGTATCATCCAGCCCGCCCGTGGCACGTACTATCGGGAGCGTACCGTAGCGCAATGAGTACATCTGATTGAGACCGCACGGCTCAAAGCGCGAAGGCATCACGAAAAAGTCGCATCCCGCCTCTATCTTGTGGGAAAGAGCGTGGTCATATCCTATCTTGCAAGCAAACTTTTGCGGATATTCATTCATAATGCCACCGAAAAAGAAGTGCGACCAAGGATCGCCGCTCCCGAGCAGTACAAACTGAATATCCAACTCTAGAATCCTATATATCGCTTCGGCGAGGACATCCGTCCCTTTTTGATCGACTAGCCTACTCACCACCCCAAAAAGCGGAATATCGGGATTTATCGGGAGGTTGAAATATTTTTGCAGCTCCTCTTTGCACGCTTTTTTACCGCTCATTTTGCCGAGGTCGAAGTTTTTTGCGAGAAATTTGTCGGTGCTTGGATTCCACTCGTCATAATCACATCCGTTTATGATCCCGCGCAATGCCCAATTCCGCTCCCGCACCGTATCTTCTAGTCCGTAACCGTATTCACTCGTCTGCATCTCTCTCGCATACCCTTCACTCACGGTATTAAAAAGAGTAGCGTGAGTGATACCCCCTTTTAAAAGATTCACCTGATCAAAACGCTCTAACTCTTTAAAATTAAAATGCTCCCAACCCACATCTAGCACGTTCATAAGTCCGCTGTAGTATTCGCCTTGGTATTGCATATTGTGTATCGTCAAGATACTGGCGGCATTTCCTAAATGCTCATCGTGTTTGTAAAGAGTATTGAGCATCACGGGAATCGCGGCGGTGTGCCAGTCATTTGCATGAACTATGTCGGCTTTAAAATCAAGCATCTTGCAGAGTTGTAAAGCCGCGCGAGAGAGAAACACGAATCGGTTATCATTATCCATAAATCCACTCCCGTCCTCTTCGTTATACAAAGAATCACGCCCGTAAAATCCCTCATGATCTATGAAATAAATAGGGACGTCGGAATCGGGCAACCGCCCTTCATACACCCCACACCACATCTCGCCGATGATGCCCATCGGCACGCCAAGCGGAGCGGGGAGGAGCTTGAGATTCCACTTCTCTACACCTACGCCGTAATACCTCGGCATCACCACGCGCACATCGTGTCCCATTTTTTTGAGCACTTTAGGGAGTACTCCGGCTACATCCGCCAGACCGCCCGTTTTCGCAAAAGGGAGCACCTCCGATGCAGCAATCATCACTTTCAAACTATCAGCCATATCAATCCTTTTTTATTCCAAAAATCCAATCGTCACAAGCGAAATATACATCGCCGAGCTTATTAGCTTCATCGGGGTAGTCGTTGCCATATCGCTCTTTCCGATAAGCGAATGCACCGCTTTCTCGCCCTCGGTCTGAATCTTTCCGATGACATAGAGCTTCAATCCCAAATCAAAACCTTTGAACAATAACGCACTCATAAACCAAATATTTCCAAATCCGCTCGACACCGAAAGATACAAAAGAAAAAAGAAGGTCGAATGGAGCGCGAAGTAACGCAAAGCAGAATCTTGATACATCAAAAAATTGGTATACAAAAGCTCTTTGAGGCTATTGCCTCTTTGGTTGGAAAATTCTAAGTATTCCAAAAAAGCATAGACGATAACGATACTCAAAAAATCTTCACTCATACCCCCCCCTTACGCTCGTTCGATGAGCGTTTTCGGCAGATCATATTTACTGCGCAGCTCTTCTTCTTTACTCGCTTGCTCGCCGCTATCGCTCTCATGATCATACCCCAAAAGATGGAGCAAACCGTGAATAAATAATATCCCGACCTCCGCTTCTAGCGTATGGGCAAACTCTTGCGCACTTTTTTGGGCTAGTTCGAGATTTATCAAAATAGTCCCCAAGGGGGCGTGCGGCACATCCTCCAAAGGAAAACTAAGGACGTCGGTGGTCGCATCTTTTCCTCTAAACTCACGATTGATGTCGTGTACCTCATCACTGCTCGCAAAGACCAACTCCACGTCTCTATCGCAAAGCTCTTGCGTTATCCTCTCCAAAAGTGCCGTTTCCACCCCGATTTGGGTCAAATTATTTGTTACTAACATACATCCATTTTATCAGATAAGTGTTAAAATTGCGAATGCAAGAAAAAAAAATAGATGCCCTATATCTCGCTCGACTCAACTACTCAAACTACGGCGGCGCAGAGAAATATCTCACTAGGATTTTGCGATATTTCCGTGATACAGGTACGCCGCACAAAGTACTTAGCGCAAAAAGCGGCTACGAAAATGCGATAAAAATAGCGTTGCCTCGTTTCGCTCCATCGTTCTTGAAACCGCTATTTTTCAGCAATGCCGTATGCAAGCTCAAGCAAAAAGAGCGATTCTTTTTGTTTTCGTTAGAGCGAGTTGTCTGTGCCGATATATACCGCGCAGGTGATGGGGTGCATGCCTCTTGGATTCAAAAAAAACGCTCAAAGCTCCCTTTTTGGCGTAGGATTCTAAGCTATTTGACGCTCAAAGATTATGTCTATCTGTATCTCGAAAAACGTCTTTTCCGCAATGCAAAAAAAATCATCGCCAACTCGGAATCTATAAAACGGGAGATCATACACTACTACGGCATCGCTCCGGAAACTATCGCAGTAGTACACAACGGCATCGAAATACATGAGGGAATCAAAACCGAATCACTCAAACAAGAACTCGGAATCTCCGATCAAACGGTGATTCTCTACGTCGGAAACGGCTTTTTTCGCAAAGGGGTGAAAGAGGCGTTAGAACTTCTCGCTCCCCACAAAGAGGAGAATTTTATCTTTCTCATAGTAGGCGGAGATAAGAAAAGTGCGATGTATAAAAGATACGCCAAACAGCTCGGATTGGAATCTAAAGTCCGTTTTATGGGGGAGCAAAAAGAGGTAGAGCGCTTTTATGTGCTTAGCGATATATTTTTATTCCCCACGCTCTATGATCCGTTTTCAAATGCTACGCTAGAGGCGATGGGGTATCAAAACGCGATTCTCACCACTAGAGAAAATGGTGTGAGCGAACTTTTGGATGCGACGCAAATCTTGGATACGCCGCAAAGACTAGGTGCATTTTTGCACGATAAAACACTGGTAGAATCGGCGAAAAAACGCAACCTTGAGATAGCCAAAACCCTCACGGTGGAAAAAAACGTCCAAGAGACCTTGGATGTTATTAGGAGCGTGTATGAAAATCGCTATTAGGATTCCCAACTGGATAGGGGATGCCGTGATGTTTACACCCGCGTTAGAAGCACTTATAGAGTTCTTTCCGAATGCAAAGATTACGTTAGTAGGTACATATCCCGCGTTGAGCCTTTTTGAGCGGGATGAGCGAATCAACGCGCTAATAAATGATGATTCTAAAAAAGCGTTTTTCAGGATTCCTGCTTTGTATGCTTTGGCGAAAAAAATAGAAAAGCAAGATATTTTTATCACTACCCAAAACACTTTTCTCTCCGCACTTTTAGGATTCTTTACCGCTTCGGCAAAAAGGATCGGCTTTGCTAGCGAGATGCGTTCATTTTTATTAACCGACGCACCTCCGAAAGAAAAAACGCTCCATCAGGCATTGCGCTACCATAAGCTCGTAGAAATAGCCGCAAATACGACCCTCCCGAAAAAAAATCCTTTTATCGTCGCCAAAGCCAAAACAAGCAATGAAAAAATCGCAGGGATAAATCCGGGTGCGGCATTCGGAAGTGCAAAACGGTGGAGAGAGGAGAAATTCGCCAAAGTCGCAAAAGCGCTCGCAAGCGAGTATAAAATCGTAATTTTCGGCGGAAGCAGCGAACAAGGAATCTGCGATAAAATCGGAGCACTCCTCAAAGACGAAGGGGTAGATGCGAAGAATCTTTGCGGGAAAACAAACATCTCCGAACTCATCGACGCTATCGCACAAACATCCTTATTTGTGACCAACGACAGCGGTCCGATGCACATCGCCTCAGCCCTTGGCATACCGCTAGTAGCGATATTCGGTCCTACCGATCACACCGAGACCCACCCATTCGGAGATACACCATATAAAATCGTACGACACGACATAGAGTGCGCACCGTGCAAAAAAAGAGCTTGCCCCCTCAAACACCACAAATGTATGGAGGAGATAGCTCCGAGCGAGGTGCTAGAAGCTATCTCTAGGCTTGAAAAAAGACTATGATTTGAACTTCATAAGCTCGCTATCAAGTTTTTCGGTCATTTTAAAAAGTTGGTCGGATGCAACCGATATTTCTTCGACAGACTTTGCGTTGCGGGAGGCAATATCATTTATCTCCTCAATTTCTCCCACTATCTCGCCTATCTCTTGCGCCACTCGAAAATAATCTCCGACGGAACGTTCCACTGCGTGAATCGTAGCGCTAACACTCTGTGAAATGGCATCCATCGATTCTTCCAAACGATTTGAAAGCTCCGCTATCTGCTCTATTTGTCCTGCGTTTTGCGATATTTCTTCATTACTTTCTACGATTGACTGTACCACGGTATTGATAGTTGCATCAATATCGGTAAGACTTTTTTGCGTCCTTTCGGCGAGTTTACGCACCTCATCCGCCACGACCGCAAATCCTCTACCGTGCTCGCCGGCCCGTGCCGCTTCGATAGCCGCATTGAGCGCCAATAGATTCGTTTGGTCGGCTATATCGCGTATCACATCAAGTACCTGTTTGACCTCTTGCGTGTTGCTAGATACGGCATCAAGTTTGATTTTGAGTGCCTGTTCCCGCTCCATCGCCTGATGCATTACATCTTTGAGATTCCGACTCTCGCCACTAAGTTGAAATATTTGTTTTTGTGTACCGGACAGCTCCTCTTTGCTATGTTTTGCTAAATCGATCGAAGAGACCAAGCCCTCTTTGAGTTTATTCCCTTTTGATGCGGTACTTGATACATTGCTCAATTGATTTTCCACCGTCTTGCCTACTTCTTTAGCGGTGTTTGAAAGCTCGTGTGAAATAGCAGCATTTTCACTAGAAACCCCTTTTGCGCTTTGGATGATGACTTGGAGTTTTTCGATAAACTTATTTGCATTTTGGGTAATTTCAATAAATTCTTTCTCCAATCCTTTCATCGTAAGCCGCATGCTCAAGTCGGCATCTTGACCCGCTAGATTCTCAAACCTACTATTAAGAGTACCAACCGACCTTTGAATCAATCTACCGATAATCAAAGAGACTACGATAGCAAAAATAACCCCTGTACCCGAAGCAAATAAAAAGGCTCGGATCGAAGCATCAATGAGCGAAAACGTATCGGTTTTTTCGGCATCAAGCACCGCGTAGGTATCGTTCGTCAGCTGATCGATCATATCTCGCGTCTCTTCAAACACGGGAGCGTACACGTTTTCATATCGCACAATCAACTCTTCCGTCTCGCCTCCCTCGATCGCCCCCAACATTGCGGATGTTTGTTTTGCAAACCCGTCGTAAGCTATCTCAAATTTTTTAAATTTTTGTTGCATATCATCTCTGAACAGCGGCTGCAAGCGAGCCTTAAATTTCTCATAACGTTGCTTTACTTGCTCAAGATTCTCCAATACCCCTTTTTTCACAAGAACTTCTCTCTTGTTCGCATCTAGAGCGTCGTACTCGACAAGCAAACGATATAACGCTATGTTTGATTGATACGCATCTCTATCAGCCTCTAGCAAAAAGGTGATTCCCATAAAAGAATTATCCGCCAAAGAAGTGACATTTTTCTGTATCCCTTTCAAATTTGCGGAGACAAAAAAACTCGAACCTAGTAACAAAATGACGAGAACCACAAAAGCCCCATACAATTTTAATTTAAACGTCATCTCCCACCTCCTTTTGATATTAATTTCACATAAGGTTCATTATAGCACCGTAATAAACAAAAAGTATGGAGAAAAATTCTCTTTTGTTATATAATACGCTAAAAAACAAAGGGAGTACATGAAAGAATTTCAGAACGTAACGGTGGTAAAAAAAGCGAATATCTATTTTGAGGGTAAGGTCACGAGTCGCACGGTGCTATTTCCCGATGGCACAAAAAAAACGCTTGGCATTATGATGCCCGGGAGCTATACCTTTG